>NZ_JAGQEH010000001.1:421924-766305 GCF_018101095.1 Paenibacillus sp. Marseille-P2973 | reverse complement strand
ACCGGGATGGACGCACCGCTGGTGCACCAGTTGTTCCGCCAGGAGCATAGCTGGGTAGCTACGTGCGGACGGGATAAGCGCTGAAAGCATCTAAGCGTGAAGCCCCCCTCAAGATGAGATTTCCCAATTAGTAAGACCCCTTGAAGACCACGAGGTTGATAGGCCTGAGGTGGAAGTGCAGCAATGTATGGAGCTGACAGGTACTAATCGGTCGAGGGCTTATCCAAATTTCTAATGCAAATTCACGTTTCGTATCCAGTTTTCAAGCGATTAAGATGCTTGAACCGTTTGGTGGCGATGGCGGAGGGGTTCCACACGTACCCATCCCGAACACGACCGTTAAGCCCTCCAGCGCCGATGGTACTTGGACCGAAGGGTCCTGGGAGAGTAGGACGCCGCCAAGCAAAATATTCCCTGATAGCTCAGTTGGTAGAGCACTCGACTGTTAATCGAGTTGTCACAGGTTCGAGTCCTGTTCGGGGAGCCATATTATGGCCCGTTGGTCAAGGGGTTAAGACACCTCCCTTTCACGGAGGTAACAGGGGTTCGAATCCCCTACGGGTCACCATTATTCTTAATAAGTGCATTACATATGGAGGCTTAGCTCAGCTGGGAGAGCATCTGCCTTACAAGCAGAGGGTCGGGGGTTCGATCCCCTCAGCCTCCACCATAGTTTACTTTAACAAGTAAATATTCTTTTTTTACTGACGCGGGGTGGAGCAGCCCGGTAGCTCGTCGGGCTCATAACCCGAAGGCCGCAGGTTCAAATCCTGCCCCCGCAATTATCCCTTTAAGGGATCAAGATTTACTAGTGTGGAGCCGTGGTGTAGAGGCCTAACATGCCTGCCTGTCACGCAGGAGACCGCGGGTTCGAATCCCGTCGGCTCCGCCATTTTCATCTTAGATTCGCATATGCGAGCCATTAGCTCAGTTGGTAGAGCACCTGACTTTTAATCAGGGTGTCGAAGGTTCGAGTCCTTCATGGCTCACCAGTCTTATTACTTGTTTGCGGACGTGGCTCAGCGGTAGAGCATCGCCTTGCCAAGGCGAGGGTCGCGGGTTCGATTCCCGTCGTCCGCTCCATAATACGCGCCCTTAGCTCAGCTGGATAGAGCGTTTGACTACGAATCAAAAGGTCAGGAGTTCGAATCTCTTAGGGCGCGCCATTTTCTTTATAATTGCATAAGCCGGTGTGGCGGAATTGGCAGACGCGCGCGACTCAAAATCGTGAGGGAAACCGTGGGGGTTCGAGTCCCTTCACCGGCATATATCGGGACGTAGCTCAGCTTGGTAGAGCACCTGGTTTGGGACCAGGGGGTCGCATGTTCAAATCGTGTCGTCCCGATCAGAAACAGTCATCGCAGATGGCTGTTTTTTTATTTGTCCACAAACTAATGAACTGAATTAAAAGATTGAACTGAGCATATAAGAAGCCCGGTTCCCCGTTCCTCCTCTTCTGTTGTATATTTCATGACCTCCGAGGTCACAATATACATAAAACTCCGATAGAAGGGGATCGTCGTGAATATTTTTCATACCAAAAAACAAATCAGAAAACGTTGGAGACGGATGAAACGAGCCGTTTGGACAATCAGCGCTTGCGCTCTCGTGGCTTTGATGGCTTGGATAGGCATGCTTCTGTCCGAACAAATGGAAAAGTTGATGACGAATGAACCGCTTGCGCTAGAGACACTGGGCACCCTCCGGGATGTTCAAGCACAGGACGATTCCCAGCAAGAATGGTTAGAGGAGCTTCGGGAAACCGCGCAGGTACGAATTGTTCATTTAAATAAAATATATACATGCGGCGAAGACCGCTCCGTTTTGGGGCTCATGAGACCGGCAGAAATTGCCCAATTGGCGAAGGAACACCCAACTTGGGATGGAAGACTGGGCCCTGGGGGTGATGTGTGGTTTGATGAGCATATTCAAGGATTATCCGAGATTTGCAACCGCGATGGGTATGTGGGCATCGACAAAGAAGGCAATCTGAGTCTTTTTGACGGGCCGCCAAAGCAGGAAAAGGTCATCCGAACCTTTTTTCAATTAGATGTGGAAACTATGGAAAGTGCGCTTCCGACTGAGGTGCTGCAGCAATTGAAGAACGGCATAAGAATTCAGGATGTCGAGGAATACAACAGTGTTTTGTCCACTTTCAGCGATTTTGCAGTTGAAGAATCGGAGAAAACGATGCAACAGAATAAACAGTAATGCGTATAAACGTAGGGGCGTTATTCAATAACGCCTCTTTTTGCTGTTTACTTGAGCTTTGGCGGAAATGGCAGAGTTGTTTTCAAAGTAAGTTCTACAAACTTTTTCCTCAATCGTCCCGATCTTTTGTTATAATAAAGTGAATACATATGTTCGCTTATTCGGACATAAACCCGGATTCCTGAAATAAAGAGGTTGTCCGGAAGACTTGAGCAGGTTGGGGAGAGGTTGAACTTTGCGGATATTGGGCATTGATCCCGGAATCGCGATTGTAGGTTTCGGATTTATTGATAAGCAGGGCAGTAAATGTGTCCCCGTTCAATACGGATGCATTCAAACGGAGGCACACACGCCTGAAGAGGAACGTTTGCTGCATGTCTATGAAGGCATGGTGCAGCTCATCGACAAATACAAACCGGATGCTGTGGCGCTGGAGAAGTTGTTTTTTAATCGTAACGTAACGACAGCCATGTCGGTTAGCCAGGCGCGGGGCGTTATGGTTCTGGCTGCGATGCAGAAGGGGCTCCCTATAGCGGAATATACGCCGATGCAGGTTAAGCAGGCGATCGTCGGATATGGAAAGGCCGAGAAAAGGCAGGTCCAGGAAATGACGAAAATGTTCCTGAAGCTTCAGGCGATCCCAAAACCGGATGACGTGGCCGATGCGCTTGCCGTAGCGATTTGCCATGCACACTCATGTACGTTAAATTCCAAGCTGAATGAGGTATTGCGATCATGATTGATTTTTTACGGGGCCAGGTTGCCCACCTTGAAAATGAATATGTCGTCTTGGATGTACAAGGCATAGGGTATCGCGTTTTCTGTCCGAACCCTTATGCGTTTGCTGCCAAAAATCAAGATACGATCACAGTTTACACGCATCATCACGTCCGTGATGACGCTATTCTGCTGTTCGGATTTCCAACGCGGGAAGAACAGAAGCTGTTCCGCAAGCTGATCGAGGTGTCAGGAATCGGACCGCGCGTGGCGCTCGGGATATTGAGCGGCGGCAATCCGGACACGGTGGTGGCTGCGATCCATCAAGAGAATATTTCGTTTCTGACGAAGCTGCCGGGAATCGGGAAGAAGACCGCGCAGCGCATGATCCTGGACTTGAAGGACAAGCTGGAGGGCATGGGAGGCATGGCTTCTCTATTCGACCCGGTACCTGCTGCATCGGCCGCTTTCGAAGACGGAACCCCGGGCTGGCCTGAAGCGAGAGAAGGCTTGAAGGCGCTTGGATATACCGATCCCGAATTGGACCGTGTATGGAATAAGCTTAAGGATCAGGTAAGTCAGGATGAAGCCGTTGATTCGGTAATGAAAAAGGCCTTGAAGCTGCTATATGCAGGTTGATAACAGGCTGGAAGAAAGAGGTGCTGGAAAGCGATGATGGAAGACCGGATCATATCCGCGAACTTGATGATGGAAGACCAAGCCGTCGATCTGAGCCTGCGTCCCCGCTATTTGGCGGAGTATATTGGGCAAAACCAAATCAAAGAAAATTTGAAAATATATATCGAAGCCGCGAAAATGCGCAAAGAAGCGCTGGATCATGTCCTACTTTATGGACCTCCTGGACTCGGTAAAACGACGCTCGCCAACATTATCGCCAACGAGCTTGGTGTGAATTTACGGACGACGTCGGGTCCCGCGATTGAACGGCCGGGCGATCTTGCCGCTTTATTGACAAATCTTCAGGAGGGCGACGTCCTATTTATTGATGAAATCCATCGGTTACACCGGACAGTGGAAGAAGTTCTTTATCCGGCGATGGAGGATTTCGCGCTGGATATTATGATCGGCAAGGGGCCGAGCGCCCGTTCCGTCCGGCTGGACCTGCCTCCTTTTACACTCGTTGGCGCTACGACCCGTGCAGGCCTGCTGTCAGCTCCGCTGCGCGACCGCTTCGGGGTAGTCAGCCGACTTGAATTTTATACGCAGGACGAGCTTAGCTTTATCGTTTCGCGTAATGCCGATATTTTGGGAATTGAGATTATCGGGGATGCCGCGGATGAAGTAGCGCTCCGATCCCGGGGGACTCCGCGGATTGCCAATCGTCTGTTGAAGCGGGTAAGAGATTACGCCCAAGTGCGGGGCGACGGAATGATCACCCCTGAAATCGCCAGAGAAGCGCTACAGATGCTTCAGGTGGATCCGATGGGTCTGGATCTGATCGATCATAAGATGCTTCGCGCGATGATTACGAGTTTCCGGGGCGGCCCCGTAGGACTCGACACGATCGCGGCAACGATCGGCGAAGAAAGCCAGACGATCGAGGATGTATATGAACCCTATCTGCTGCAGATCGGTTATTTACAGCGGACGCCACGGGGGCGGATGGTAACGCCGGCGGCATACAATCATTTGGGTTTACCGCTTCCCGATGTACAGAAATAATGAGCGAATAAGGATATAAGCTTGGCATCATGAAGGAGGAATCACCGCGTGAAAGGAACTAATTCGGGAATCAAATTCAAGTGGAGCAGGTGGGGAAAAGGGATACTGGCCGGACTTCTTCTGGCCGGTGCGATCCAGCTTCCGGCATCCGCCGACTCAGGAATCGGCCCTCATGTTCGGGTAGCCATGTACTTGGATCTAGGCAGCACTTACAAATCAACGATCCCTGCGGTTACGATCAAAGGGGATGCGGCTTGGGGAGCAGGTCCACAATCAGGAACGGAGAACTGGGTTCAGTTTGCTCCCGGACAATCCGCCCGGTTCAGCGTAGACGGTTATAAAGTCAAAGCTTTGGAAAGCTCGGATTGGAAGACTGTGGCGGCTGTGATTAAGAAGCTGCAAGGTACGACCGATAAGCCCGTTGCCTTTGCGCAGAACAGCAGCGGAGGAACGATTTATCGCGTTTATACCGGACCATATGCGAATGCAGCAGAAGCTGGGAAAGCCGTAGACAGAGTCGCAGGCTCGATTTCGTCCTGGATCAAAGGTCAAAAACCGTCCGTTCATGGGAATTTCTATGTTTCTGCCGGGAGTTATGGAAGCAAAGCCGAAGCAGATACGGTGCTTGATACGTTGAGCGCTCAAGGAACAGAGGCCTCCGCCGTTATGACCGGACCGCAGCAATATTCCGTCTGGGTCGGTGGCGCGTCCAATGAAGCCGAATTAGGGACGATACAGGGGCAGCTGGCTCAAGTCTTCCCGCAAATACCGTGGGCACCTGCCGTACAGACGGGAACATCGATTTTGATTCACAACGATGTAACGCTGAATTTAGATACACCATCCCCGATAGAGCATTATGAGCTCAGCGGAAATGAGGCTCTTCTAGTCCGCGACAACGACGATAATTCCTTGCTTCAATTGGTTGAACGATCCGCCCGAAAATATCGTGGTGACTTCGAAATTAGCCGATATAGCGGACAGCTCGCTCTTGTGAACGAAGTATCATTGGAACAATACCTATATTCCGTTGTGGGAGCCGAGGTTTCCTCCTCCTGGCCACAGGAGTCATTAAAGGCTCAGGCGGTTGCTGCACGCAGTTATGCCCTTTATAATGCCGCCCTTAATAAATTCAAAATAGCCGGGCTAGTAGATACAACCTTAAGTCAGGTTTATAACGGTGCTGAGAAAGAAGCGAACAGCATTATTCAAGCCGTAGACAGTACGAGCGGGGAAGTGATGATGGCTGACGGGAGAATTGTGGAAGGAATCTTTTCTTCCAACAGTGGCGGGGTAACCGCGGATTCTACGGAAGCATGGGGCAGTTACAACCCCGTGTATTCCAGCGTGCCGAGCAAGGAAGACGAGGTCGTACAGGCTTCGCTAAAATCATGGTACCATGTGCTACTGTCAAACGGGGCGACGGGTTATGTACGCGAAGATAATACGGCATCGTTGGGAAGCACGACCGCTGCCGGATTACAGAAATTAACGGTAACGACGACTTCCGTCATGGTTCGGCCCCTTCCGATGATTCAGTCGGACGTAGATCCTGTAGCCAAGTTGAATCCTGGAGACCAAGCCATTGTACTTGATAAAGTGGATGAATCGAGTGCGTATGCCTGGATTCGAGGGCCATTCAGTTCCGCGGAATTGTTGAAATCCCTAAAAGGCAAAACGACAACAGAGGCACCGTCACCGATATTGAATCTGGAAATCACCCAAAGAGGGCCATCCGGACGCGTTACCCAGATCAAGGCGAATGGACAAATCCTGGATATTAAATATCCGGATGCTTTCCGTTCGGCTTTGAACGGACTGCCCAGCACGCTGTTTGATATTGCCGCTACCGGAAGGTATACTGTACAGAGTGCAGGGGGCACGACGTCAAGCGGCACGGCCGCTTCGGGTACTCCGCTGCTGACTTCATCCGGTGTGAAAAGCTGGGATGGAGGAAATATGGTGGTTATGGACGGTAACGGCACTGCACGCGTAATTGACCAAACCAACGAGTTTCTGTTTGTCGGCAAGGGCTACGGCCATGGAATCGGAATGTCCCAATGGGGGGCAAAAGGTATGGCGGATGCCGGGTATGATTATCGGCAAATCTTGCAACACTACTATCAAAATGTGACAATTGTCAAGGAATGAAGGCGTAAATATGAATGTTGATTTGTACGATTTTGAACTGCCGGAAGAGTTGATCGCCCAGACTCCGCTTGCGGATCGGAGCGCTTCCCGGCTGTTGACGTTAAATAAAAGAGACGGAAGCACACAGCATCGTATTTTTTCGGATATTGTAGAATATCTGAAACCCGGTGATACCCTGGTGTTGAATGACACCCGGGTTATCCCCGCGAGGTTGTTCGGCATCAAAGAAGATACTGGCGCAAAAGCCGAGGTGCTTCTGCTCAAAAATTTGGGTGGAGATCTTTGGGAAGCGCTGGTCAAACCCGGGAAAAAGTTGAAAACCGGCTCAGTCATTGTCTTTAGTGAGGAATTAAAAGCAACGGTTGAATCGGAAGGGGAGATGGGCGGACGAGTTTTGCGATTCTCCTATCAAGGCATTTTTAATGAAATTCTTGATCGCTTGGGTCAAATGCCGCTTCCTCCTTACATTAAGGAGAAACTGGATGATCGCGAACGTTACCAGACGGTCTACTCCAAACACGAAGGCTCAGCTGCGGCACCAACGGCCGGTCTGCATTTTACCGAGTCTTTGCTGGAGGAGATCAAGGCGAAAGGGATTGACATTGCCTTCGTCACACTTCATGTCGGATTGGGTACTTTTCGCCCGATGTCCGTTGATCGCGTTGAAGACCATGTTATGCACGAGGAGTATTATGTGCTTCCTCAAGAGACGGCGGATATCCTGAATGAGACCAAAGCCAGAGGCGGCCGTGTCATCGCGGTGGGAACAACGTCTGCGCGGACACTGGAGACGGTAGCACAGAAATGCGCTGGCGGTCCTGTGGCCAAAAGCAGCGGATGGACGGGGATCTTCATTTATCCGGGATATGAGTTTGGATTGGTGGATGCTCTAATCACGAATTTCCACCTCCCGAAATCAACACTCGTAATGCTGGTCAGTGCGCTGGCGGGGCGGGAGAATATATTGAAGGCGTACCGTGAAGCGATTGAACAAAGATACCGTTTCTTCAGTTTTGGCGACGCTATGTTTATTTATTAAGGCTACAGAGGATGGATGATAACAATGGCAGCGATTACCTACGAACACATCAAAACCTGCAAACAGTCCGGTGCCAGATTAGGCCGGGTTCACACTCCGCACGGTACGATCGAGACGCCAGTCTTTATGCCGGTTGGGACACAAGCCACCGTCAAGACGATGAGTCCGGAAGAACTGAAGGACATGGGTGCACGGATCATTCTTAGCAACACGTATCACTTATTCCTGCGTCCGGGACATGAACTTATCAAGGAAGCCGGCGGACTCCATAAATTTATGAACTGGGACCGGGCCATTCTGACCGACAGCGGCGGGTTTCAGGTGTTTTCGCTTAGCGAAATGCGCAAAATTACGGAGGAAGGTGTTCACTTCCGCTCTCATTTGAACGGGGACAAGCTGTTTCTGTCACCGGAAGTGGTAATGGAAATTGAAAATGCCCTAGGTCCGGATATTATGATGGCCTTTGACGAATGCGCTCCCTATCCTGCCGATTACGATTATGTAAAAAAATCGATGGAACGGACCACACGCTGGGCGGAACGTTGCCTGAAAAGCCATGCCCGACCGCATGATCAAGGCCTGTTTGGAATCGTTCAGGGCGGCATGTTTGAAGATTTGCGCAAGCAGAGCGCCAGAGATTTGACTTCCCTGGATTTTCCGGGGTATGCTATTGGTGGACTGAGTGTGGGCGAGCCTAAACATCTGATGTATGAGATGTTGGAATGTACGGTTCCTCTGTTGCCGACAAACAAGCCCCGTTATCTGATGGGGGTAGGTTCTCCTGATGCCCTGATTGAAGGGGCGATTCGGGGAGTCGATATGTTTGATTGCGTCTTGCCAACAAGGATTGCCCGTAATGGAACCACGATGACGAGTCAGGGTAGACTAGTTGTCCGAAACGCTCAGTATGCCAAGGATTTCGGGCCATTGGATCCGGAATGCGATTGCTATACCTGCCGGAACTATTCCCGTGCTTATCTTCGCCATCTCATTAAGGCGGACGAAACGTTCGGTCTTCGGTTGACTACATACCACAACCTGCACTTCCTGATCAATTTGATGGGCAAGGTCCGTCAGGCGATTATGGATGACAGGCTGCTGGACTTCCGGGATGAGTTTTTTGAGCAGTATGGTCTGTTTGGCAACGAAAAAGGATTTTAATGAATCACGTTATAAAATGAAAGGAGGAAAAAGGAATGTTTCCATTAGCAACTGCCCCGGGGGCGGGCGGAACCAATCAGCTGATTTCGTTCATCATTCCCCTTGTGATCATGTTTGCCGTGTTTTACTTCTTGTTGATTCGTCCGCAGAAGAAAAAACAGCAAACCCGCAATAATATGCTCAATGCGCTTCAAAAGGGCGACAAGATCATTACGATTGGTGGCCTGCACGGCACGATTATGGAGCTTACCGACGATATCGTAGTCTTGCGCGTCAACGATGTAACGAAACTGACGTTTGATCGCAGTGCGATCAGCCACAAAGTTTCCGAAAGCTAAGAGAAACGAATACGAATTAGCAATAAGAAAGCCGCGAAAGCCTCCACGGAGGTTTTCGCGGCTTTTTTGCCATTATGCAGAAATATTGAAACGGGGATTATAGTTGCTTTTCCAGCGCTGGGCCCAGTTGATGCCGATTGTGGAAGATACGCCCGCAAGTAGCAACCCGGCCAGCATATCTGTGAGCCAGTGAATTCCCAAATAAAAGATCGAGAACACGATAATAACGGCGCTGATCGATGCGAAAAATCCCCATCGGCGGTTACCAGAGCGTACGGCAAGGATAGCCATGGTGACTGAGATGGAGGTATGCAGGCTAGGAAAGCAGTTGTTAATCCCGGAAAGGGGACGATAGACGGTTTCAAACTCCGGAAAGGCCTCCAGCATATAAAACGAAACGCCTGAAGCCGGGTAAGACCAAACTTCATTAACCGGAAACAGCAAATAGAATGGAATCGCGATCAGATAATTCAGAATTACCGCACAACAGGTCGCATGCAGGAACACGGTTCTCTTTTCTCCGGCGTAAATAAAGAGTGAAGCCAGAATCAAAGACTGAAAAACGATAAGATAAAAAAAGGAAGTAATCCCCGTAAGCCATGGCGCGTGAGTCAAGTTTTGAACCTGTTGCACGAAATGTCCTTCCAGTCGGAAAATCCACGGCGTAAAGTCCGCCGAGTAAGGTAACTTTTTTTCCAATGCCAATTCGTATCCGTTTAGCAGCAAAACCCCAAGCATCAGCAAGAACATCCACATAAATCTTCTCAATCTCAACAATTCACCGGCCAAGCCAACGACCGCATGCCAAGGATTTTGGAAGAAGCAGATCAAGACAAACAGGATAAGAACCAATAGGGTGAACCAAGTAATCGTCTGCATGGAATGGAAAAGCAAAATGGAATCCTCCTTTACCCAACCTGAAATCTTCCTTCAGATTAACATATAGGAGAAAGGAGAAGTTTGCAGTTCTTTTACTTCTTGTTCAAATTCACCCCGAACACCCCGCCCATCGCTCCGAGAAGCAGTGCGGGAAATATTAAGGCAAGCTCACCTAATCCAAGCGAGTGATCCAAGGCCAAAAAACTGATGAGCAGCAACAGGATTCCGTAGATTAAACCCGTGACCGAACCCTGATACAACCCTTTTTGTCCGGCCCGTTTGCCCGAGACCAATCCTCCGGCGAGCAGTGATACGCCATGAACAATATAGGTGTACAGCTTGAGCTCGTCTTCCTCCAAAACGTTGGACTGCAGAAGTAAGGATAAGACCAAGGCGCCAATCATCATCCAGAAAAAAGCGTACCATAGACCGGACAAAGTAGGGTGGGAAAGTCTAAAAGAAACCATACGGCGAATGAAATGCATATAGAGGTCCCCCATTCATGTTCTTGATATCCCCATTTTATGGTCAAGCATCGGTGGATATGACAGGAACCGAAGATCTTTAGGAATATATTGTTTGGCATGGAATCGAATGACCGGGGTCAGACTACCAGGTACATCCTTGACTTTAAAGAGCAATGACACAAGGGGGGGGAATTAGAGGTGGCGGCACACATATCAGCTGTTGTTTTTCGTACTGTGATTATGTATGTGATGGTATTCGCCGTTATGAGGATTATGGGGAAAAGGGAAATCGGACAATTATCCATTTTCGATCTCGTCATATCCATCATGATCGCTGAAATAGCCGTTTTTGCCTTGGAGGATCAGAACCGCCCGCTATATGAAGGCTGGGTACCGATGTTAACTCTGCTGCTGATTCAAATCGGCATCGCCGTCCTTTCGCTTCGTTTTCGCAAGATACGCCTATGGTTTGACGGTAAGCCCAGCGTAATTATTCGTAATGGCGATATTAACGAAAAGGAAATGAAAAAACAGCGTTATAATCTGGATGACCTTCTTATGCAGCTTCGTTCCCAAAACATCGACAATATTGCGGATGTTGAATTCGCAGTTCTGGAAACAAGCGGCCAACTGAGCGTTTTGCCAAAGGATAAGTCTAGTGATAACGCTTCCGGCGACAAAAACAAAATGAACAAAAAAAGAGAAGCGGCCCTATCTTCTTTGGTGTCCAAAGTAAAATACGAGGCGCTTCCTTTACCGCTGATTTTGGATGGCAAGGTGGATGACGATAATTTAAAACAGATGGGAAAAACCAGGTTTTGGCTGAAAAATCAAATTCAATCCAAAGGAGTTTATGATTTTAAAGATGTCTTTTTTTGCTCTATTGATCATAAAGGAAGGCTATATGTCAATCTAAAGGACAAGAAATGACTCCAAGCGGCTGATCATCCTCGAAACCAATTGCGGATCAATGGCATACGCTTGATGTCATGCAGATCGATTAAACCCGTGATTCCGGCTAAGGCAAGATACAGCAGAGTAGAGAAAAAAGCGGCACACAAAAACTGAATTCCCTGGCTGTCGCTGAATTGAAAATGATTGTTGAGATAGGTTGTCGCTCCGGCCATAATGACCATTCCACAGCAAACCTTGATGACATCCAGCAACGGAAGGCGATAATTTAATGTCCTGGCGACACTGTACCCATGCAGTAAAGTGACGATGACGAAGTTGACGATGATGGCCAGAATGGCTCCATATATCCCGAAAGAAGGATTGGAGGCTAAGTATAGGATCAGAACGATTTTTACGATGGCTCCGATTAAGGTATTGATCAAAGCCCGGCCGGGTTTATCCAGTGCCTGCAAGGCGGCTTGAAGCGGTGCCTGAACATACAGGAAAAGAGCGAACGGGGCCATAATTTTCAGCATTCCGGCAATTTCGTTGTTATTATAGATCAACATGCAGAGGGGTTCAGCCAAAACATACATAATTACCGCAAATGGTGCGCCGGTCACAAGCGCAAGCCGGATCGACTGGTGGAGACGGAGGTGAATGGTCCTCATATCGCCCCTTGCCTGAGCTTCCGCAAGCGACGGAACGAGTGAGACGGCCAAGGAGGAAGTCAGCGCTCCCGGCAGTAATAGAAGCGGGATGATCATTCCCTGCAGCGCTCCGTACTGAGCGGTCGCAATGGCGGTTGCGATCCCCGCGAGGGCAAGACTTTGGGCCGTTGTGATCGATTCCAGAAGATAGGACATGGAACCGACCAAGCGACCCCCGGTTACGGGAATTGCAATCCTCATGATTCTGCGAAGCATAGGCACGAATGCTTCCTTCTTCGGCACAGCGCCTTCGGATGGTTGGTCTTTGGCGGCAAGCGATTTTTCTCGCGATTTCAGGCGCCGGTATTGCAGAAGCAGAACTGCCATTCCGGCAATTTCTCCGGCTACAACGCCCAGCATGGCTCCGGCAGCTGCATATTCGATACCCATCGGAAGCAGCAGATAGGAGAACCATAGTACACAGATGATTCTGGCTATCGTCTCAATAATTGAAGAGGCCGCGGATGGAATCATGTCCTGTTTCCCCTGAAAATAACCGCGATAAACAGAGGATACTGCCACGATGGCGATCATGGGACTCATCGCGACAAAGGTTTGATATACGCGCGCATCAGTAAGAATATAGCGGCTTGCCAACGGCGCTCCCAGGATACATAAGACTGTAAACAGCAAGCCGGCTGCCATGGCAAATATCAGGCTCGTCCGCAATACGGTTTTTGAGCGTTCCGGGTTTCCGGCCGATTCCGCTTCGGCAACAAGCTTGGCTACTGCCAAGGGAATGCCTCCGGCTATGATGGTGACGAGAACCAGGAAAAACGGATAACCGAGCTGATAAAGCCCGACGCCTTCCGCTCCGATGATTCGGGGCAGAAGAATCCTGGGGATAAAGCCTAGAATACGATTGACAATGCCCGCAGCCAGCAAAATCATGGTGCCCTGGATAAAGGTTTGTTTATTCAAAGTGGTTCCCTCTCTCCCGATTAGAAGCGAAATGGCAACAATAACAACAGTTGTTACTAAGAATATGCCGGACCTGTCCCGATTCATGACTTGTCTTTTTGATCCCAATGCAGGATTACAGAAAATAAGGTAGAATGTTAAATAGACGGGGAGAGGGAAGGAGGCATCATGATGGCTGAGGACGTAATGGGCGAGAAGGAATTGAATGAGGCGATCGAAAGTTTATGCCGAAGCAAAGCGGAGGAATTCCGGCTGATCGGTTACGAACAGGTAACCGGACCGGACATTTGGGAGTGTGTGAATCAGAAGTACGAGAAGAACGGTTTTCCGCCTTTATATCAGCTTGTGAATGACATCCTTTCTTTGAAAGCTACCCAATTTATGAATTATATGACGATTTCCGCATACCGTGGATCCCGTTTCGATTGAAAGGGGTCTTTTTTGTGATGTATTCATGCAGTACCGTTAATCAAAACGACAATATTTGATAAATTGACGGTCTTTTCATGCATAGCTATAATAGGAATATTGAGTATTGAAAGGGGAACGAGTATCGGATGAAAAGGATCTTCGCATCCATAACCGTCCTGGTTGTCATCATGAGCATAACAATTACAGCCTGCTCAACCCCTGGACCGCAAAACAAGGATTATTCGGGGCTTGATCACAAAGAGGCTTTCGTGATTATGTATGAAGCAACGCCGATGGATGGCGGAGCTCAGGTAACCAAAGACGCACTGATCTCGACGGTTCAAAGTCTTGAGGCACGAGCCGAAGCTCTGGGAATAAGCAAGCCTGAAATCAGAGTTGACGGTAACAAGCGGATTCGCGTCAGATTGGCGGATGTAACGGACGAGGACGAGGTCCGAAGGAGTCTGGGAGAACCGGCGTTTCTTACTTTTCGAAGCAAAGACGGGAGTGAAACGGCGGACGACGAATACAACGCCATTGAAATGACCGGATCGGATCTCGTTAAAGAAGAAACCGAATTGGTCTATAACCAGGTAAATGAGCCTATGGTAAACGTCGAATTTAAGAGCAAGGACAAACTGGCGGAGGTGACGGAGCGATTGCTCGGTCAGCCGCTGGCGATCTTTATGGACGATAGATTGATTTCCGCGCCAATCATCCAGGGTGTTCTTACCGATGGTCGCGCCTCCATTTCCGTTGGAGGAGATTTAGAAGATGCGAAACAAATACGCGATTTGATCAGTCTGGGGGCCTTGCCTCTTAAACTTACAGAGATTGAAAATTGAAAGGGGAAGTAAGTACGGGATGAAAAGAATTATAGCATTCATAACCGTCGTGGTAGTCACAGCCGGCATTATGGTCTGGTCTACCCCCGGCCTGCTGAACAATGTGCATCTCGGCCTTGATTTAAAGGGCGGATTTGAGATTTTGTATGAAGCAACGCCGATGGAAGGCGGGGCTAAAGTATCCAGGGAGTCATTGCTTAAGACAGCCCAAAGCCTTGAAGAACGGGCGAACAAATTGGGGACCAGCGAACCGGAGGTTACGACCGAAGGAACGAACCGTATCCGTCTGAAACTGGCGGGAGTAACGGACGAAGCTGAAGTCCGCAAGCAAATGAAGGAGCCCGCTTCACTCACATTCCGCAGTAAAGACGGTACGGAGACATCGGCCGACGAATACAATAAAATTGAAATGGTGGGTACCGACTTTGCCGAAAACGGGGCCAAGCTGGAATTTAACCAGATGAATCAACCCCTTGTAAGCATTAAGGTAAAGAGTAAAGATAAGTTTGCGGAAGTGACCAAGCGCTTGCTCGGCAAACCGCTGGCGATCTACATGAATGATGAATTGATCTCCGCCCCTGAGGTACAGGCCGTCCTGACGGATGGAACCGCCTCGATCAGCGTCGGCGGCGATCTGAACGAAGCTAAAGAATTGCGCGATCAAATCAATCTGGGCGCTCTGCCGCTCAAATTGACAGAGAAATATTCGCAGAGCGTCGGCGCTACACTCGGGAAGCAATCACTTGACCGGACTATTGAAGCAGGTTTGATTGCTTCGGTATTCATTTTGCTGTTTATGGTCGGCATGTACCGGGTTCCCGGTCTGGTTGCCGCATTTACTCTGATCGTTCATACTTGGCTGCTCATCCTGGTGTTTGTGTGGGCTGATTTCACCTTGACCTTGCCAGGGATTGCGGCGTTGATTCTCGGGATCGGGATGGCCGTCGATGCCAATATCATTACCAATGAACGGATTCATGAAGAAATGCGAACCGGCAAAAGCATCATGTCCGCCGTTAGAGCAGGGGACAAGCACTCTTTGCGTACCGTACTCGATTCGAATATTACGACCATTATCGTTGCTGCTGTCATGTACTGGTTCGGGACCGGTGCCGTCAAAGGCTTTGCGCTCGTCCTGATCGTGGAAATCGTGCTCAGTATCGCTACGAACGTTTACCTCTCCCGTTGGCTTCTGAACCTGCTGGTTAAGGCAGGCAAATTGTCGAAGCCGAAGTACTTCGGTGTAAAGGAGAGTGAAATCAGTGAGCTTTAATAAAAACGTAAAAAACTTTAACTTTGTGCATATCAGCAAATATTGCTACATGGTTTCGATTGCATTGACGATCGTCGGGATCATCTGCCTGTCCTTGTTCGGATTGAACTACAGCGTAGACTTCCGGGCGGGTTCCAACGTCGATATTACGACTTCCCATAAGCTGACTGAAGAACAGGTAAATCCGATTCTCAACAAACTCGGCATTGATGATGGAACAACGGTTAATCCGGGCGAGGACCGCATGACCATCCGTTTCACCAATGTGCTTAACGAGGATCAGGAGTCCCAGTTGAAAGCGGAAATTACGAAGCTTGACGAGAAGGCTTCCTTCGAAGTCAATACAGTAGATCCGGAGATGGCGAAGGAATTGGCGAGAAATGCGATTTATGCCGTCCTGATTTCCTGCCTTGGCATTATCATTTATGTCAGCATCCGGTTTGAATGGCGCTTCGCAGTGGCGGCGATCGTTTCACTGTTACATGACGCTTTCCTGGTTGTCGCGGTCTTCTCCATATTCCGCTTCGAAGTCGATCTGACCTTCATTATTGCCGTTTTGACCATCATCGGTTATTCCATTAATGACACGATCGTTATATTTGACCGGATCCGTGAGAACCTGCGGTTCAGTAAGTTGAAAACAAATCACGATTTGGCCGAGCTGGTGAACAAAAGTATTTCCCAGACGATTATGCGGTCTATTTACACCGCTTTGACGGTCTTTATCGCAGCGTTCTTCTTGTTCTTGCTAGGTGGGGAATCCATTCGGATGTTCTCGCTGGCTATGGTTATCGGGCTTCTGTTCGGCGCATATTCGACCATCTTTATCGCCAGCCCGTTGTGGTTCGTTCTTAAGAGCAAACAAAAAAATAAGCCGGCCAAAGCGTCCTAATAATCAATATTAAAAAAGGACCATTTTGCCTTAAATTTGGTATGATAGAGCCGCGTCGAAATTGACGCGGCTTTACCGTTCTGTTCTATCTATTGAGTGCTTCAGGAGGATTCATATGCGACGCGAACAAGCCGCTCCAGCTGATTCTGCAGCATGGCTCGGGATTGCCAATCATATTGTCTTAGCCGCTTTCAAAGGAGTGGTAGGCCTGCTGTTCGACAGCCGGGCATTGCTGGCCGATGCTCTTTATTCGGCTTCGGATGCCGCTGCCATGGTCTCGGATAAATTTAAACTCCACAGACGGCCAAAAAAAAGAATAGTGCAGTCTGTCAATGCACCAAGCAGGGCAGGGGAACCGCTGCTGGTTATTATTCTGTCTGTTTTTTTGTTGATGGGAAGTTTTCAGATGGGGATTTCATCAATCGCTGCCGTGTCAAAAGGGGACCTCGTACCTCCGGGGTATTTGGCCGGTGTCGCTATTGTGATCTCTATTGCCTTGAAGGAAGCTTTGTTTCAATTTCAATACCGTCAATCCCGAAAACAACCGGGCGAGCATACGCAATTTCTCATCGAAGCCCATCGTTACTCCTGGTATTCCTCCGTTGCCGTGCTGATCGGCGTATTCGGAACCATGACCGGGCAGGCAATGGAGTTGCCGGCATTGCTCTATCTGGATCCGGCTGCAGCGCTATTCGTAGCGTGGATGGTCCTTTGGCGGGTTTATCTTATGGTGCGCGGCTCCGTTTACGGCTCATTGATTTCAGAGATGCAGGAGGAAGACGCCACACGATTTATTGAAACCGTTCAACGGGTGCATGGCGTCATCACTGTAGAGGAGCTGAAAGCTCAGGAGAACGGCCATTATGTAACTATTACCGCGCGAATAAGCGTAAATCCGCGGATTACTGTGATGGAAGCGAATGATATTGCGAACCGGGCCAAGGTACTGCTGATGAACCGGTTTTCTCATGTTAGCGATGTCAGTATTCAGGTTTTGCCCTATGATCCCGGTTATCCTTATAAGAGCAATAATGAAGGGCCCGGCGATGACCTGCCGACTTTAATTCAATAGCCTGCAGGGACGGCTGAGAAAGAAGGTGAAATTTTGCTTCAACCGAAGTATCAATGGAATACGCTCTCTTGCGACAGGGAAGCTGCCGATCTGCTTGCACGGCAACTGGACATCCCGCCGCTGGTAGCCTCTCTGATGGCTTCACGCGGTCTGGATAACCCGCAGGAGGCCTTGCGCTTCTTAAAGGGGACCATGGAAGACCTGCATGATCCGTTTCTCCTCAGCGGTATGAATGAGGCGGTTCCACGGATCAGGCAAGCGCTTGATCGTAATGAACGAATTTTGATTTACGGAGATTATGACGCTGACGGAGTCTCCTCTACGGCGTTGATGATCCATCTTATGCGGCATTTGAACGCCGACTATGAATATTACATTCCCCATCGGTCCAAAGAGGGTTACGGACTACATATTCACGCTCTGGAGCAAGCCAAGGAGCGAGGAATTACGCTGGTCGTCACGGTCGATACGGGGATCAGCGCTGTTGAGCAAATAGCCTACGCCACAAGCGTCGGAATGGATGTCATCGTGACCGACCATCATGAGCCTCCGCCTGTACTTCCTGACGCTTATGCACTCATTAATCCAAAGCTTGCCCATTGTCCTTATCCGTTTAAAGGTTTGGCTGGAGTGGGGGTTGCTTACAAATTGGCCGTAGCGCTGCTGGGGGAGGAGATTCCACCCGAATGGACAGAGCTTGCCGCTCTCGGTACGATAGCGGATTTAATGCCCCTGGTTGGTGAGAATAGAGTGCTTGTTCGCTATGGGCTGCAATCCATGGCGACTTCCGCCTTTCCCGGCATGACGGCTTTGCTTAAAACCGCCGGTTGGAAATCGGGCGAGGTGACGGCGACGAACGTGGCGTTCGGTCTCGCACCGCGTATCAATGCCAGCGGCAGAATGAGCCATGCCGGCCGGGCGGTTGAATTGCTGACAACCCACGATCGGGAGGAGGCAGAACTGGCGGCTCTGGACCTGGACATCTTGAACAAACAGCGGCAGGGGCTGGTGGAGGACATCGTCCAGGAGGCGCTGGTTGATCTGGAGACCAAAGCAGCCGAAGGACGCCTTCCCGATGTGATCGTTGTAGCCGGAGAAGGGTGGAATGTCGGCGTTGTCGGTATCGTGGCCTCCAAAATCCTCGAGCGTTACTATCGACCGACGCTGGTACTCGGTATCAACCCCGAGACCGGTGAATGCAAAGGCTCGGCTCGCTCGATTCCTGGTCTGGACATATATGAGGCATTGACGCATTGCGCCGATTTGCTGGATCATTTCGGCGGTCATACCGCTGCAGCCGGCATGTCCCTGCCGCGGGAGCGGCTGGCCGAGTTCGACAAGCGGCTGAACGACTTTGCTTCCGGGGCTCTCCGTCCCGAGCATTTTATCCCGGTTATGCAAAATGATCTGGAATGTTCTCTTCAAGAGATCACCCTCCCGATCATCGAGCAGTTGGAGCTGCTGGCCCCGTTTGGCATGGCAAATCCGTGTCCGCGGTTACTGATCCGCGGGGCAAAATTGCTGGAATGCCGGCAGATGGGCAAGGATGGCAAGCATTTACGTTTGACGCTCGACCAGAACGGCAAGACAGTTGAAGCGGTTGCTTTTGGAAAGGGAGAGCTCGCCTTCCTGCTTTCGGAGGAATCGGAAATTGATATTGTGGCGGAAGCGGGGATCAATGAATGGAACGGCTCGCGAAAACCGCAGCTGATGATCCAGGATCTCGCGGTTACCCATTTGCAAGTTTACGATTACAGGGGCTTCCGTAACCCGGTGGCCAAATTGGATGAATTGAAAGAGACCTTGGCCAAATGGACTTCTTTCGGACCGGGAACCGCTGCCGTCATGGTGAATTCAGGTTCGCCGCAACTGAACGGAAATGATTTGAACGGATGCTCGCTTTGGGTATATGATAGGGTAGTCGGTGCAAGTCCGGCTAACTCTGAATCAGAAAAGGCGGGAGCGGAGGGAATAGGCACGCTGTTTATTTTGGAGCTGCCGGAGATGCCTGTGGAATGGAACAGCATGCTGGCCTTGTTCGGAAATTTGGAGAGAGTGTTTCTGCTTCATCCGAAAACTCCGGTTCGAGAAATGCTTGAGCCGCCTTCTCGCGAGCAGTTCAAAGGGGTATATGCCCTTCTGAGAAAGCTTGCGCCGGAGGGACACCGGGAAGACGAACTGGTTGCCGCTTTGAAGGCACGTACGAAGTTATCCGGACGAATGCTTGGCCTAACCTTGGACGTTTTTGAGGAACTTGGCTTTATTGAGCGGACTTCGGGCATAGTAACTGTAGCCGCGTCACCGCCCAAGCGACCGCTCGAGTCTTCGACGAGATATCGGGAACTGGGACTGCTGGCGGAAATGGAGCATATTTTGCTGCATGCACCGGTTCCGCAGATTACCGAATGGATGCAAACCCATATACAAGGGGCTTCATAAATCTATACATTCATAGCAATTCGCATATTTTCTAGGAGGAGATTTTATTGGATTTCAAAGACTATATCCGGGTCATTCCGGATTTCCCGCAACCGGGCATCAGCTTCAAGGATATTACAACTTTGCTGAACGACGGTGAGAAATACCGGCTGGCGATCGATGAATTGAAGCAACTTGTTTCTAATCTGAAGATCGATCTGATCGCAGGACCCGAGGCCCGCGGCTTCGTAGTAGGAGCACCGCTTGCTTATGCACTCGGTGTAGGATTCGTCCCGATCCGCAAGAGCGGCAAGCTTCCTTATGAGACTATCGAGGTCGGCTACGACCTTGAGTACGGTAAAGATCGGCTCGCCATGCACAGCGATGCCATCAAACCGGGGCAAAACGTCCTCATTGCCGACGATCTTCTCGCCACGGGCGGTACGATCTCTACTTCCGTCGATCTTGTCCGCCAGCTTGGGGGAAATGTAGTCGGAACGGCCTTCCTGATCGAGCTCGGCGAATTGAACGGACGCGCGAAGCTGCCGGATATTGAAGTCTTTTCCCTCGTTCATTACGATTACTAAAAAGGAAGCCTCAATAAATGTAATAAAAAAGCCTCCATATCACCTTGGTGATATGGAGGCTTTTACGCATTGAGCCTTAGGCTTAATGAGCCGCTTTTTCCTCATCCTTGTCGTTGGACCAGCCAAGCACCTGAATCAGTTTGAAGAACAAGCTAAGCAGAATTCCGACGATTGTGGCTAAAGCCATTCCCTTCAGCTCCACAGTGCCCATTGTCAGCTTCGTACCGCTAAGGCCGATGACGAGAACGACGGTTGCAAGCAGCATGTTCGTCGGCTTGGAGAAATCGACTTTTTGCTCTACGAAGATCCGCAGACCGGAAGCTGCGATTACGCCGAACAGCAGCAGGGAGACGCCGCCCATAACAGGCTCGGGGATGAAGGCGATGATCGCAGAGAATTTACCCGAGAAAGAGAGCAGGATCGCGAAGATGGCTGCGCCGCCGATAACGAAGATGGAATACACTTTCGTCAGGGCCATGACACCGATATTTTCACCATAGGTTGTATTTGGTGTCGAACCTACGAAGCCGGACAAGATGGTTGAAATACCGTTACCAAGCAGTGAGCGGTGAAGACCGGGGTCTTTGGACAAATCTTTGCCTACGATATTGCTCGTAACGAGCAAATGCCCGATATGTTCCACGATGACGACCAGAGCCACGGGGATGATCGTGATGATGGCGGAAATGTTCCATTGCGGCGTAGTTACAGTCGGAAGCGAGAACCACTTGGCTTGGGCAATCGCAGCAGTATTCACTTCGCCCATAAAATAAGCGAGAACATAACCAACGACGATTCCGATCAGAATGTGGATGATTTTTGGAAAGCCACGGAATAGGACCGCGCCTAGAACCGTGACACCCAAGGTAACCAGCGAGAGCGTGATGTAAGTAGAGTTCGGAGACCATGCTTCGCCTGGATTTTTCGAAATCCAGCCTGCCATGCCTGCGGCCACCGGAATGAGTTCCAGACCGATCAGGGCAACGATGGCACCCATCGCAGCTGGAGGAAAGACGACGTCGATCCAGGAAGTTCCTGCATATTTGACGAGCAATCCGACGAGCATGAAGATCACGCCGGTCACAATGAAGGCACCCAGTGCCAGCGAGTAGCCGTTGCCCGGATAAGACGCCAAGACCAGAGACACCGGAGAGATGAAGGCAAAGCTGGAACCAAGATAAGCTGGGATTTTCCCTTTACAGATGAAGATGTAAAGCAGGGTTCCGATGCCGTTCATCAGCAAAATCATGCCGGGATCGACGCCGAACAGGTTCGGTACAAGCACGGTGCTGCCGAACATGGCGAACAGGTGTTGCACACTCAGCAAAACACCGGGTCCGAAAGGAACTTTTTCATTAACTTGAATTTCACGTTGCAACAGGGTCACTCCTCTATTTTTCGTACATAATGAAAACTATCCTTAATAGATTAATGAGAATGGCGACATTTTTCAACACAAAATTTATTTTGCCTAAGTGCGAGTTCAAAAAGTCAGGTTTTCAGGACCAAAGCGTATGCTTTCGAAGTGCGTTTTTTACAAAACGCTTTAGGTCGGATGAAGCTAGGGCATGAGTAGCGGAGCGTACATGGGGTACGTGAGCAACGGAAGGCCCGGCTGAATTCAAGATTCGACGTCGAATCCGTTTCGTGATCTGCTTCGTCATGGAAAGATGACTTTTTGAACAACCTCTAGAAGGTTATTCTACAGATTCTCCTAAATGATTCTTTAGCATACGCCGGCGAGGAGTTAAGAAAAAGTAAGGATTATACGGTCTCTGACTATTTTTTGGCGGCAAAGTGTCCGAGAGTTGACGGAAGAGAACGCAAGAGTCATAATTATAGGAAATCAAAATTGGGGATATAGAAAGGAATCGAGCAGGATTCAATGGGCATAGAGCGATTACTTGAAAAGGCGTCGGCCTATATAAAAGAACCGGATTTGGAGCGCATCCGTGAGGCATACGATTTTGCGGAGCAGGCTCATCACGGACAAGTGCGCAAATCCGGAGAACCATATATTCTTCATCCTTTGGCGGTGGCGGAAATTGTCGTCAATATGCAGATGGACAGTTTGTCCATTATTGCAGCTCTGCTTCATGATGTAGTTGAGGACACTACCGTATCCCTGAAGGAGATCGAGGAGCATTTCGGCCATGATTGCGCCATGCTTGTCGACGGGCTGACGAAGCTGGAGCGGATCAAATTCCGATCCAAGGAAGAGCAGCAAAATGAGAACTACCGGAAAATGTTCATCGCCATGGCGCAGGACATCCGAGTGATTGTCATTAAGCTTGCAGACCGTCTGCACAACATGCGCACGTTGAAATATCAATCCGAAGAGAGCCAGCGGCGCATCGCGTATGAAACGCTGGAGATATTTTGTCCGATTGCGAACCGGCTCGGGATTTCGGCGATCAAATGGGAAATGGAAGATATTGCGCTAAGGTATTTGAATCCGCAGCAATATTACCGGATCGCCAATTTGATGCGGAAAAAAAGGGCGGAACGCGAGGAGTACATCGAAAGCGTAATCTCACGCATATCCGAGAAGCTGGATGAGATGAGCGTTGAGGCCGACTTGTCGGGACGTCCCAAGCATATTTATAGCGTCTATAAAAAGATGACCACCAAAAACAAGCAGTTCAATGAAATTTATGACCTGCTTGCAATTCGGATTATCGTCGACAATATCAAAGATTGTTACGCAACCTTAGGCATCATCCATACATTATGGAAACCGATGCCGGGGAGATTTAAGGATTATATCGCAATGCCGAAGGCGAACATGTACCAGTCGCTGCATACGACCGTCGTAGGGCCCAACGGCGAGCCGACTGAAGTGCAGATCCGTACCTGGGAGATGCACCGGACGGCGGAATACGGGATCGCCGCGCACTGGGCTTATAAGGAAGGTCCGGAAACCGGCGGCCCTGAGAAGAAGATGACGTTTTTCAACGAGATTCTGGAGCTTCAGCACGAAGCGAAGGATGCTTCGGAATTTGTTGAATCGCTCAAAATGGACTTTTTTACCGATTTGGTATTTGTATTTACGCCTTCCGGCGAAGTGATCGAATTACCTTCGGGATCGGTTCCGCTGGACTTTGCTTACCGGATTCATACCGAGGTCGGCAACCGCACGATCGGCGCCAAGGTCAACGGCCGGATCGTACCGCTGGACCATCGGTTAAAGACCGGGGATATCGTAGAAATCCTCACATCCAAGCATTCCTACGGACCGAGCCAGGATTGGCTCAAAATTGCGCAATCTTCCCATGCGCGAAGCAAAATCAAGCAGTGGTTCAAAAAGGAGAAACGCGAGGAGAACGTCGAAAAAGGCCGCGAAGCGATCGAACGCGAATTGAAGCGGGCCGGAATTGAGCCTTCCGCCTGGATGTCGGACGACAAGCTAATGGAGGCCTGTAAGAAATTTGCCTTCAACGATATCGACGATATGTTGTCGGCCGTAGGATTCGGCGGCATCACCGCCGCCCAGATCACCACTAAGCTGACAGAGAAGCTTCGCAAAGAGCAGGAAGAGAGCAGCTCGATCGAGCTTACCTCGGAAGTGAAGGAAGTAAAAGCACCGGAAGAGCGTAGACCTCGGCCGACAAACGGAGTCGTGGTCAAGGGGATCGATAACCTGCTCGTCCGTTTTGCCAGATGCTGCAACCCGGTTCCCGGCGACGATATCGTAGGCTATATTACACGCGGACGTGGCGTCTCCGTGCATCGCAGCGATTGCCCGAACATTCCTAACGGAAATGACGATGAAGAAGCTGCACGCGTTATCGACGTGGAATGGGAGAACGCCATCGAGGCAAATTACAGCGTCGATATTGAAATTACGGGACATGATCGCCGGAATTTCCTTAACGAAGTGCTGCAGGCCGTATCGGAGAGCAAGACGAATATTTCGGCCGTTTCCGGACGGTCGGACAAAAACAAAATGGCGCTCGTCCATATGACGATTCTAATCCGGAATACGGACCATCTGCAATCCGTCGTCGAGAAAATCAAACGGGTGAAAGATGTTTACACCGTCCACCGGATTATGCAATAAGGAACAGGAGTACGCAACATGAAAATCGTAGTTCAACGCTGCAAGCGGGCAAAGGTGGATGTTTCGGGTGAGACGATCGGATCCATCGGGCAAGGCCTTCTCCTGCTGGTGGGCATCACTCATGAGGATTGTGAGAAGGATGCGGCTTATCTCGCAGATAAAATCGCCGGGCTCCGCATTTTTGAGGATGAGGATGGCAAAATGAATCTCAGTGTGACGGACATTGGCGGGGCCATTTTATCGGTATCGCAATTTACGCTCTACGGGGATTGCCGGAAAGGCAAACGACCGAGCTTTACGACGGCGGCGAAACCGGAAATCGCGGAACCGCTGTACGAGAAGTTTAACGATTTGCTCCGTCAGAAGGGATTGGTCGTCGAGACCGGACAGTTCGGGGCCGATATGGATGTGGACTTCACGAACTGGGGACCGGTTACCCTTATTTTGGACCACCCTTTTCAATGATTTTGAAGAAGATGGTTGGGATAAAGGATTCTTTTATGGGACAACCTGTGAATGTACAGTGAAATTGTCCGTAAAAGGGGTTACCGATCTCAATGCGTCAATCTATAAAGCCAAGGGTTTGGCAAGGGCTTCCGCTCATGGCCGCCGGGGAGCGCAGCGAAGCGCTCGCTCTGGTACGCTCTGCGCAGGGTGAGGAATTACAGACCGTCCGGGAGATCAAACCTTCCGGCGAGTATATTCCGCGGCCAGGAAGCTAAGTCTCTGGAATAGGAAAGGATCGGGCGAGTTATGCCCGGTTCTTTTTTTATGGCTGAATTAAACTTCGTTGTTTATATTTGACAATTACGAACGTTTGTTCTATAGTTTGGATAACAATGAAATTTCGGAGAGGAGGAGTAAGTTGGACTTCATTATTGAAAAAACCAGAGATATTAATGCAAGTAATAAGGTTGTGTGGAACGTATTAACTGATCCTGATTACATTAAAGATTGGTTAGGTGTACATATTGAAACGGATTGGAGAGAAGGCAGTCCGATCACATTTTCATTTTCATGGGACGGACAAGACTTTACCGATAAGGGGCATGTATTGAAATTCAAGGAAGCTGACACTTTTTCTTATGATTATTGGAGCGGGTTCTCAGGAACTCCGGACACTCCGGAAAATTACTCGATTATTGCGTTCCAATTAATTGATAATCACGATAGTACAACAATTCATTTAACGCACCGTAACTTTTCGACACCTACGATGTATGAGCACTCGGACAAAAACTGGGAAGAGACTTTAGATAAAATAAAGCAATTAGCAGAACAGTGATTCGATAGTTCAATTACCGCCCTTACATTGGGGCGGTTTTTTTGATCGAAATATCAATGTTAAGGTTTACTGCCACAGCAATCCGGTTTGTTATAAAGCGAAGCCATTCGGGTAATAACAAGCGAAGGACACATCCGAGAGGAGAATGTTACTTATGAGTAAAGTTGCTTTTTTGCTAGCGAACCAATTTGAAGACTCGGAAATGCAGGTACCCTATGACGAGGTGAAAAAAGCCGGACATCAGGCCGATATTATCGGGCTTAAGGCCGGAGAAACTTTAAAAGGCAAACAGGGAAAAGCTGAATATACAGCGGACAAGGGCATTTCCGAGGTGAAGGCCGAAGAGTACGACGCGGTTGTTATTCCGGGCGGATCTTCGCCGGAAAATTTGCGGCTTGATCAAGGAATTCTTGATTTCGTGACTCAGGCCAATGCCGCGGGCAAACCGATTGCCGCGATTTGCCACGGGCCGCAGATCCTGATCAGCGCGGACCTGCTGAAGGGAAGAACCGTAACCTGTTATCCCCCTCTGCAAGATGATATCGTGAACGCCGGCGCGGAATTCCGCGACGAGGAAGTTATTGTTGACGGCAATTATGTTACCTCACGAACGCCGAAGGACGAACCAGCCTTTGTGCGGGAACTGTTGAAGAAGCTGTAACCGGTCTAACCGGATCTTATAGATGACAAGTCCGGGACGGCAAACCATTATGCGGTTGAAAAGGAGAGATCGAAATGGCCAAGCATATTCAAGCGTATTTTATGAGTGAGGATCAGGCGGAGGGCGCAAGGACCAGCCTGCTTCCATTTGAAATGGAGCAGGTTGAAGTCAGCTCGCTGGATCATTCGATCGGCAGAAGCCACAATATTCTCGTTCCGTTGCTTCCCCTTAACAGTACTACTACCAATACAGGGGGAACCTACGGAGCCGTAGGAATTCCTGGGACGGTAAGCGCTCAGGGAGTCATTCCTGTAGTTGCTATGGGTGACGATGATTCCGACGACGGCCGGATTAACGGAGAGCGTGTCGATACCGAAAGAGATCGGCCCGATTTTGATTCGGAGTTAGATCCTGTAATTGATGCGAACCACTTCAGTGACGATGATTTCAGCAATTTGAAATATGTATTAACCGCAAAGGTTAAAGAAACCGATTATGATGACATCGTCCATAAGCTGCGCAGCCGGGGCGCGTTTGTCGAACATTTGGATTAAAAATTTGAGTTTGTAATACAACTGTAATATTCGTTTCATGTTCCTTTAACATAGCCTGTTTATAATAACAGCATGACCCCCTTTTTAATATAATACCTTTGGACCTGTGCCCCGTTGGTGCAGGTTTTTTTCTTTGTCCGTACTTGACTTTGTTACTGTAATTCCTTAAAATCAGGAAATATACAGTTTCATACTGATTCAACGACGGGACAAAGTACTTCAGCCCCACACCCGCAGAGAGGAATCCCTGCCTTGACGGATTGGCCATTCATTCTGAATTGCACCCGATAAGGCCGGCTGGAAGGATTCCGGTGATGATTGAACGAAAGACTTCCTCGAGAACCGGCGGCGAAATGCGTGAAATAATGACATGGATCATTTCTTCAAGGCATAGTAGACGTACGGCGCATGCGGGCGTTACACCGCTTTAAAGCGAATACTTCATATCAGGCGAATGTGATCGGAAGATTGAGCCCTGTGATATAAGTAAGGAGTATTCGGAATGTGGGTGGCACCACGGGTAAATTGGAAAACCAATCTCTCGTCCCTGTTGTAATTAAACAGGAACGGGAGTTTTTTATTTTTTTAGCAGAAGATGGAGGAATGGATAATGGCGTTTCAGAAACCTACGGGTACGCAGGATCTGCTGCCGGGCACTGTCGAGAAGTGGCAGCTGATCGAGGAAAAGGCCCGCGATCTGTGCCGGCGCTTTAATTACCGGGAAATCCGGACACCGATTTTTGAACAGACTTCGCTGTTTGAGCGCGGTGTGGGCGAAACGACGGATATTGTAGAAAAAGAAATGTATAGCTTCCAGGATAAAGGGGAGCGGTGGATGACACTTCGTCCCGAAGGAACAGCCGGCGTCGTTCGTTCTTATGTGGAGAATAAACTTTACGGCGAACCTGATGTGACGAAGCTTTATTACATCGGACCGATGTTCCGGTATGAGCGTCCTCAAGCCGGGCGCCAACGCCAGTTTCACCAGTTCGGGGTTGAGGCGTTCGGAGCCACGGATCCGGCTATTGATGCTGAAGTCGTAGCTTTAGGATTTCAGTACTGCCGAGAGCTTGGCCTGCAGGACGTAAAAGTGGAGATTAACTCGGTTGGCAACCCGGCCAGCCGCGAGGCATACCGCGAGAAGCTCCTGGCCTTCCTGACTCCGATGAAGGAAAGCCTGTGCAAGGATTGCCAGTCACGGATGGAACGCAATCCCCTGCGGGTGCTCGATTGCAAGGTTGATCAGGATAAGTTCGGCGATGCTCCGTCGATCCTGGACAGTCTTGATGAGGAGTGCACTTCGCACTTTGCCAAGGTTCAGGAACTGCTAAGCGCCATGGAAGTGGATTATGTGATCAACCATCGGCTGGTGCGCGGCCTGGATTATTACACGCATACCGCGTTTGAATATAAAGCCCAGGGCATCGGCGCTATCGATACAATCGGCGGAGGCGGCCGCTATAACGGTCTGGTGGCTGAAGTCGGAGGACCCGATCAGCCCGGGATCGGTATGGCGCTCGGTATGGAGCGGATCGCGCTTATCCTTGAGAAGCAGGAGATCGGGCTCAGCGGCGTCAAGCCGCTTGACGTATATCTCGTAGCCCTTGGGGAAGCGGCGGATAAAGAGATTACGACGCAGCTGTTCAAATTGCGTCAGGCCGGCTTTTCGGCGGAGCGGGATTATCTCGGCCGCAAAATGAAAGCACAGATGAAATCGGCAGACCGCATGCAGGCGCGCTACACGGCCATTCTGGGCGATGATGAACTGGAGCGCGGGGATATTGCGCTGAAATCGATGGAGACCGGTGAACAGCGCACTGTGAAGCTCTCAGAGCTGGTCAATGAATTGAAGTAATCAAAGTTTAAAAACTTTATAAAAAATATATTTTTGAAGGAGTTTTGCACTGACATGAAACGTACTCATCAATGCGGCACATTAAGCACCGCGAACATCGGAGAAACCGTAACGCTTAACGGCTGGGTTCAAACCCGCCGCGACCTGGGAGGCGTCCTGTTCATCGACCTGCGCGATCGCAGCGGCATCGTACAGATCGTTTTCAATCCCGCTTATTCCGGAGAAGCGCTGCAAATCGCCGATAAAGTGCGCAGCGAATACGTGCTTGCCGTCAGCGGAAAAGTAGTCAAAAGAGATGCCGAAACCGTCAACCCGAACTTGCCGACTGGCGAAATCGAAGTGCAAATTACGGAAATCGAAGTGCTGAATGCAGCCAAAACGCCTCCATTCTTTATCGAAGACGGCGTTGAAGTGGACGAGTCGCTTCGCTTGAAATACCGTTACCTGGACCTGCGTCGTCCGGAAATGCAAAAAACGCTGTGGCTTCGTTCCAAAGCGGCTAAAGTATTCCGCGATTTCCTGGACGGTGAAGGATTTATTGAGGTAGAAACTCCGATCCTGACGAAGAGCTCTCCGGAAGGCGCACGCGATTATCTCGTGCCTAGCCGCGTACATGCCGGCGAATTTTTCGCACTGCCGCAATCCCCTCAGCTGTACAAGCAGCTTCTGATGGTGAGCGGTGTCGAGCGCTATTATCAAATCGCCCGCTGCTTCCGGGACGAGGATCTGCGTGCGGATCGTCAACCTGAATTCACGCAAGTCGACATTGAGACGTCATTCCTTAGCCGGGACGAGCTATTGGACATGATGGAACAACTGGTCGTTCGCCTGTTCAAGGAAACGAAAGGCGTCGATATTCCTACTCCGTTCCAACGTCTAAGCTATGCGGATGCTATCGGGAAATACGGCTCCGACAAACCGGACCTGCGCTTCGGCCTGGAGCTTGTCAACGTGAGCGATCTGGTGGCTTCCAGCGGAGTGAAAGTATTTGCTTCGGTGGTTGAAAAGGGCGGAGAAGTTAAAGTTTTGAACGCTAAAGGCTGCGGAACATGGAGCCGTAAAGAAATCGACGATCTCGGCCCATATGCGGCCCGTTACGGAGCGAAAGGATTAGCCTGGATTCAAGTGAAGGAAGGCGAATTCAAGGGTCCTATCGTCAAATTCTTTACAGAGCAAGAAATCGAAGCTATTAAAGAACGTACTGGCGCCGAAGAAGGCGACCTGCTGCTCTTCTCTGCGGATAACAAAAAAGTGGTAGCCGACGTTCTCGGTGCGCTTCGTTTGAAGATCGGCCGTCAACTGGGGCTTATCGACGATAACGTGTACAAATTCGCGTGGGTTGTCGACTTCCCGCTCTTGGGCTGGGATGAAGATCAAAAACGCTATGTGGCCGAACATCATCCGTTCACCCGTCCACGCGAAGAAGACTTGGAATTGTTCGATACCGATCCTGGACAAATTCTTGCTCAAGCTTATGACCTCGTGTTGAACGGTTATGAAGTGGGCGGCGGCTCCATGCGGATCTACAAGCGTGATATTCAAGAAAAAATGTTCAAGGCTATCGGCCTTTCTCAGGAAGAAGCTCAGGACAAGTTCGGCTATCTGATGGATGCCTTCGAGTACGGGACACCTCCGCACGGCGGAATCGCATTCGGCTTCGACCGTCTGGTTATGCTGCTGGCAGGACGCTCTAACTTGCGCGAGACGATCGCTTTCCCTAAAACGGCGAGCGCGACCGACCTGCTCATGAACGCACCGTCCGAAGTGGACGTGCCTCAGCTGGAGCAACTGCATATCAAAGTGGCCAAGAAGCCGGTTGAAGAGAAAAAATAACTGGATGATCAATAAAGAGGCTCCCCAATTCAGGGGGCTTCTTTTTTATCTTTGAATAAATAGGATTGACAAAAGCAACGAGATGATGTTTTAATCAAACTGTAGTTGATGTAACGTTTAACCAATAAACTAAGGTTGGATTTCTAATGAATAACAAAGTGTCTATCAAAGACATCGCACGTATTGCAAACGTTTCAATTGCGACGGTGTCCAATGTGATTAACGGTAAAGGCAGAGTCTCGCCAAATACGGTAAGTAAAGTAAATAAAATTATTCAGGAGCTGCAATTTGTACCCAGTGCATCAGCACGAAGTCTGAAGGACATGAAATCTCATCTGATTGCCATCGTTGTTCCTTTCTTGGAGAAAGGGATGCTTCAGGATAATCCGTTCTATTGGGAGCTTGTCCGAGGGGTAGAGGGCGGGGCGAGGCATCATGAGGTACAGGTCATTCTTCTGGGGATTGACGAGAATGAAGATTTCTCGTTTGTGAAGCAGCGGCATCTGGATGGTCTTATCGTAGTTGGTGTATTCGAGCACACGGCAGCATTTCAGAAGCTGCTGTCTCTTAACATACCGTGCGTGTTTTTGGACAGCCATCTGTCGAATCCTGACTTCCATCAGATAGATCTTGATGATGAAGCAGGAGGATATTTAGGGACCAAGCATTTGATCGGGCTGGGACATAAAGTCATCGGTGTGCTGACAGGGAAATTGGAGGAAGGAGGGGTCAACTATTTCCGCCATCAAGGTTACTTGAGAGCATTAAGGGAATCAGGGATTCCGGAAGATCCCGAACTGACCTTTGAGGAAGCTCCTTCCATTCAGGGAGGATATCATGTAGCGCAGAGGATAGGCAGCTATAAGAGTAAGATCAGTGCTATGTTTGCCTTTTCCGACGTATCGGCAATCGGTTTGATCCGAGGATTGCATGACATCGGTTTATCAGTACCTGCGGATTTGTCGGTTGTTGGATTCGATGATATTTTTTATTCTCAGTATATGATTCCTTCTTTAACTACCATTAGGCAGGATATTGTAGCTAAGGGTCAGATCGCGGTAACTATGTTACTGGATCAAATTAATGGAACCGGGCTCAGTACAGATAAGAGGTCCGTAAAGATTCCGGTTAGCTTGGCCGTTAGACAAAGCAGCACCTCATTTAAAGAAATATAGCTTTTTGCACGAAAAGCAATCATGCTATATTTTTTTAAAGTATGATTAAACGTTTAATCAAAAATGCGATAAAGGAGGTGATGTAATAGCTAAACTCTTTATTAGAGAAGAGCTACATAAATAATGGATCAGGTTAAATGTTTTAGTTTACAGGATGTAAGCGCTTAATAATTTAGGAGGGTGGTTTGCAATGCATATGAATTTTAGAAAAATGATGACTTTATGGTGTGTGTTGATGCTGGTATTTACGACTACAGTGGCGTGTTCATCCCAAAATACGAAGTCTAACGGGGCGCAACAAGCTGAACAAACAAACGGTACTAACGTTGGAACTAACACCGGGACCGATGGTTCAGGTGCAAATGATCAACTGACTCCGGAATCCGGCGCAAAGCTCATCATTTGGGATGGAAATGACGGAACTCCTTTTTTGAAAGAAATAGCTAAGGAATTTACAGAGAAGTACAACATTCCGGTAGAGGTTCAAGAGCAGGGGGCGCCGGAACAAATGCAAAAGATGAAAACGGACGGACCTGCGGGATTGGCTGCTGACGTTTTGGTCCTGCCGCATGACAATTTGAGTGAAGCTGTTGCAGGTGGCTTTGTGCTCCCTAACGATTACTTTGAGGAGGAGACACGGGCCGAGTTTCAGGAAACAGCGGTGAATGCGGTAACGAAAGACGGCATTTTATACGGATATCCAAGGAACATGGAGACGTATGCTTTGTTCTATAACAAAGAGCTGGTCACTGAAAATGATTTGAGCAGTTGGGACAACATTATCAGCTTCTCCAAAAAGTATAACGATCCGGCCAAGAAGAAATACGGTTTCATGATGCAACTCAACAATTTCTACTTTGCTTATCCGTTCATCTCCGGCTTTAACGGCTATATTTTTGGCAACGACAACACGAACCCTGACGATATCGGTCTGAATAACGAAGGATCCGTGGAAGGGATGAAATACTTTCAGGCTATGCGTGAAATTTTACCGATGGAGGCTGCTGATGCAACGACCGATGTGAAAACCGGATTGTTTCAGGAAGGCAAGCTGGCGATTAATCTGGATGGCGTATGGAATATCGGCAACTTCTCCAGTCTTCCCTTTGAAGTAGGCATGGTTCCTTTGCCTAAGTTTCCTAATGGACAACAGCCGGATACTTTTGCTGGCGTGAAGGCTTATTACGTGAGTGCTTACAGCAAATATCCTAATGCGGCAAAATTGTTCGCCCGGTACGTAACATCGCAGGAAGCACTTCTGAAAAACTTTGAGATGACTGGATTTATTCCTGCTCGTAAAGGGATGGAGAATGAACCGGCAATAAAAGAAAACGAAATGGTAAGCGGGGCAATTCAACAGTTTGAGCATTCCATTGCCATGCCTTCCATTTTTGAAATGCAGCAAGTATGGCCTCCTATCGCTAATGCGCTTGAGCTGATTTGGAAAGGCGAGGATGTGAAAACCACGCTAGACAATGCGGTGGAAAGCATAAAGCAAGGCATAGAAACTCTGAAGAAGTAATGTTAATTCTTTAGGTTTCTTGCTCGAGCACCTTGACGTCGTCCGTTCTTTCTGACGGATGACGTCGCCCATTTTATATTTATCTTCGGGAGATGATTGACAATGAACCAGCATCGAAAGTGGGCGGCCGTATTATCGCTCATCGGTATGGGGTTTGGTCAACTATATAATCGGCAAATGATTAAAGGGCTGCTGCTCTTTATTGTTCATTTACTAGGTATCACAGTGGCTATGGCAGCACCTAAAGCTATTTGGGGCTTAGTGACACTGGGTGAGCAGGCGGACCATCTTGAGAAAGTGGGCAAGCTTTACGTCAATGTTCGCGGGGATCATTCGATCTTTCTGATGATCGAAGGCATTATCATTATTTTAGCCCTGTTCATTTGGCTTGCAATTTATATAGCAAATGTTAAGGATGCTTACAAGGTTGGAAGTATGCGTGAACAAGGTTTAGCGGTGCCGCGTTTTTCGGACACCCTTCAATATCTTGGCGGGGTTAAATTCCCCCAAATGATTATATCCCTTCCTGTCCTGCTCGTTATTTTCTTTACTGTGATGCCCATATTTTTCATGGTTTTGCTCGCATTTACGAATTATTCCGCACCGAATTATTTGCCTCCGGCCAAGCTCGTAAGCTGGGTTGGGCTGGATGGGTTTAAGGATATTTTTACGATTAAAGCATGGAACCAGACTTTCTTTGGAGTCGCGTTCTGGACGCTTGTTTGGACAATATGCGCGACCTTGACTACATTTGCGGGCGGTTTTGCTGCTGCTCTGATGGTGCAGAAGAAAGGTATACGATTTAAAGGTTTTTGGCGGACGCTTTTTATTATTCCTTATGCGATCCCCCAGTTCATTTCCTTGTTGATCATGCGAAATATGTTCAATGGACAATTCGGGCCGATCAATCAATATCTAGCATATTTTGGACTTGGCGGCTTACCGTGGCTAACCGATCCGTTCTGGGCCAAGTTTACGGTTATTATCGTTAATATCTGGATTGGTTTCCCTATCACGATGCTGATGGTTATCGGTATCTTATCGACGATATCGAAGGATTTATATGAAGCTGCGGAAATTGACGGAGCCACACCCGTGCAGCAATTCGGCAACATTACTTTTCCGTCCGTCATGCTTTCTTTCGGACCGCTCCTCGTCATGTCATTTGCCGGCAACATCAACAACTTTAATTTGATCTACCTCCTGACGAATGGTAACCCTGCTAATCCGAACTACCAATCTGCAGGCAGTACAGATATTTTGATAACCTGGCTTTACAAATTGACCATGGACAGCGGCAAATACAATTTCGCCTCGATTATCGGTATTTTTATTTTCATCATTGTTGCGTCCTTCGCCGTTACCAATGTCCGTCGTACCAAAGCATTCAAGGAGGAGGATGACTACAGATGATAACCTCAAAGCGCAAATTCAGTATGGGCAATCTATTCTGTTACCTGGGGCTGATCCTTCTCGGTATTGCCTGCGTATACCCGGCATTATGGGTCGTTATGTCCTCCGTCCGTCCGGGCAATGCCTTGTACAGCGAGACTTTGATTCCGTCCGCGTTCACGCTGGAGCATTATCGGGAATTGTTCGATAAGTACCCCTTTGGACAGTGGTTTCTGAATACGTTCAAGGTTGCTTTCTTTACAATGATTTTCAGCACGGTCCTGGTAACGATTACAGGCTATGTGTTCTCGCGGTTTCGCTTTAAAGGCCGCAAAAAATTAATGTTGGGCCTGCTTGTGATAGGAATGTTTCCGGGCTTTATGAGCATGATTGCTGTATATATTTTGTTAATGCAGCTGCAATTACTGGATACTCATCTATCGTTAATTCTGGTCTATTCCGCCGGGGCGCCGATGGGATATCTATACGTTAAAAGTTACTTCGATACGATTCCGCAGAGCTTGGTGGATGCGGCAAAAATAGACGGGGCGGGACATTTAACCGTATTTCGGCGCATCATTCTTCCGCTATCCAAGCCGATGCTGGTCTACATTGCGTTGACTTCCTTCAGCGGCGGATTTGTCGATTTTATTTTTGCAAACATGGTGCTCAGTACACCCGAAAATCAGACGCTGGCCGTAGGCTTGTTCCGCATAGTACAAGGCAGGTCCGCAACGGAATTTACGTTGTTTGCAGCAGGCTGCGTACTGGTGGCTGTACCGCTGACCTTATTGTTTGTATTCTTGCAACGTTATTTGGTTGAAGGACTCATGGCGGGAGCGGATAAGGGTTAATTCGCAAATATCGGCAAGTCAAACTACAAATCAATGGGAGTTGAGAAAAGAAAATGCTATTAGAGGCTGTTTATCACCGATCAAACGATTGTTGGGTTTACGGATATAATGAACGCTCGGTTCATATGCGCATTCGCACGAAAAGAGCGGATATCGATAAAGTTGACGTGCTTTATGGGGACAAGTGCAAGCCGTGGGGAGAGATGCAGTATAAACCAATGGAACTCCTGGCGTATGACGAGCTTTATGACTATTGGCAGGCTGAAGTAGAACCGCCTTATGGCAGACTGGCCTATTGCTTTCTTTTAACAAAGGGGGAGGAGCGGATTTGGTTCAGTGAAAATGAATTTGATTTGCAGATGCCGAAAGAGCATTTAGGCTGTTTTGAATTCCCTTACTTGCACCCGGTCGATTTGCAATGTCCGCCGGACTGGGCGAAAAACGCCATATTTTATCAGATCTTCCCGGAACGTTTTGCTAATGGCGATACGTCCAATGATCCGGAAGGAACGCTTCCGTGGGGAGGCAAACCGGAATACCGCAATTTCTTCGGCGGCGATTTGCAAGGGGTCATTCAACACCTGGATTATTTAGCCGAATTAGGGATTACAGCGATCTATTTTAACCCTATATTTGAGGCGCCGGCCAATCATAAATACGATACACAGGACTACATGAGAATTGATCCCCATTTCGGAACAAAAGAAACCCTGAAAGAATTAGTGCGCTCCTGCCATGAACGGGGGATTCGCGTCATTTTGGACGGAGTATTCAACCATTCCGGCGTTACGTGGCCACAGTTTCAAGATGTTGTGAAAAAAGGTCCTGACTCTCCGTATTACGGCTGGTTTCACATTCAGGAATGGCCGTTTCAAGTAGTAGACGGCATTCCAACTTACAAGACATTTGCTTTTGAGAAGACGATGCCTAAACTGAATACCGCTAATCCGGAAGTGCGCGATTATTTTCTTCAGGTAGGCCGTTATTGGATACAAGAGACAGATATGGACGGATGGCGATTGGATGTTGCTAATGAGGCGGATCATGCCTTTTGGAGAGAATTCGCGAAAGCGGTAAAAGAAGTCAAACCGGATGCTTATATTTTAGGCGAGGTATGGCATGACGGAATGAAGTTTCTGCAAGGAGATCAGTTCCACGCAGTAATGAATTACCCGGTTTCCAACGCGATTCTCGATTTCTTTGTATTTCAGCATGGAGATGCGCACGCCTTTGCGTCAAAATTGGGGAGGTATTTAGCCAGATATCCGCAGCAGGTGAACGAAGCTTCATTTAATCATTTGGATACGCATGATACGGTTCGGTTGCTGACCTTGTGCGGGAATGACAAAGCGAAAATGAAACTTGCGGTGGCTTTCCAGTTTACTTTTATCGGGGCGCCCAGTATTTATTACGGTGATGAAATTGGTTTGGACGGAGAATTTGATCCGGATAACCGGAAGTGTATGATCTGGGAGGAAGAACATCAGGATAGAAATTTGTTTGCCTTTTATAAGAAGTGCATTCAGCTGCGTAAAACTCATCCTGCGCTGGTTACAGGGGTTTTTCGAATTCAATCAGCCGATAAGGACTCGCCGGTACTCGTTTATGAACGCCAGGAAGGAGAAGATCATCTTATCATTGCGATGAATGCCTCTTCTTCGCCAAGCGCAGTGACCGTTACTCTACCTGATGGCGTGTGGATGGAAGCGGAAGTGTCGGGGAGTGGGGACAGATTTGTGAGTGATCGGCCTTATAAAGGTGATTTTATAGCTGAGCTCGGTCCCTATGGTTTTCATATTTTATACAAAAATTGAGTTTTACCTGCGAACTGTACTGCCAAATAGAAATAGAGGAGTGGTGAAAATCATGCAAACGAGTGAGAAAATTCACCCGGATCAGATAGAGAGTGAATCTGTCTCGATTTACCGTGATATTGGTCCGTATAAAGGGTATGAATGGAAGGACAAATATGTCATGATCCATGGAGAGCATGGAAATCTTACCGTAAAGCTGGTGACGCCGGATATAGTTAAAATATCCTGTTCACTAGAGAGAAAAAGTGCTCAACTGGAGCCTTCAATGGGAGTGTTACCCTTTGAACCTCTTGGAGGCTGGCATGTTATTGAGTTGGATAATGAATTGGAACTTTACGGAGGGAATATTGTCCTCGTTGTAGATATAGCTGCCTTATCTTTCAAGGTGGAAACTTCTCAAGGGAAGCCATGCGGGTCCTACCTGTTGTCCTGCTCGGAGACTAGGTTGCGGTGTCAGGGGAGTATGGATGATGATGCGATGATATATGGACTTGGCGAAACTACGGGATATTTAAATAAACGCGGAGAAAGGTATACGATGTGGAATTCCGATGTGTTCGACCCGCATGTGCCGGATATGGAGTCTCTATATCAATCGATTCCGCTTCTGATTCACCATACTTCCGACAATACGTTTGGATTGTTTATCGATAATCCGGGAAAAACGGTGATAGATTTACGCGAAGAGGCGGATCGCTATTTTGTTGAAACGGTCAACGGGGACATGGAATTGTACCTCATCGCGGGTCCGCAGCTAAAGGATGTCGTTGCGAATTATTCGGCACTAACCGGAAAAATGCCGCTTCCACCCTTATGGTCTCTAGGCTATCAGCAATCGAGATTTAGCTATATGAATCAGGGGGAAGTGATCCGGCTCGCACATCATTTCAGGTTCAAAAAAATTCCTTGCGACGTTATTTATCTCGATATTCACTATATGGATGAATACAAAGTGTTCACGTTTGATAAGGAGCGCTTTTCGGATCCGGCAGGGATGATGAGGGAATTGAAGGAACTGGGATTCCGCATCGTGCCTATTGTCGACCCTGGCGTTAAAGTTCAGCATGGGTACGAGATTTATGAGCAGGGACTTGAAGCGGGACGTTTTTGTCAAACTCCTGCTGGAAAAGAGTATGTCGGCGACGTATGGCCGGGCCCAAGCGTCTTCCCTGATTTTACGGAGGAAGGAACTCGTGAGTGGTGGGGAGCGCTTCATCGATTTTATGTGGATTACGGAATCAGCGGGATATGGAACGATATGAATGAGCCAAGCGTCTTTAATTCTCCTACGAAAACAATGGATGAAGATGTGATTCACGGTAATGACGGTAATCCCAAAACACACGGAGAGATGCACAACGTTTACGGCTTGCTCATGAGTCAGGCAACCTATGAAGGAATGGCGAAGCTGCTGCAAGGAGAAAGACCGTTCGTGCTGACAAGAGCAGGGTACGCCGGCATTCAGCGATATGCCGCAGTATGGACGGGAGATAACCGGAGCTATTGGGACCATATGAGAATGTCGATGTCGATGGGACTGAATCTCGGGCTTTCCGGGGTGGCTTTTAGCGGAGCGGACATCGGCGGGTTTATGCACCATGCGTCAGGAGAGCTGCTAGCCAGATGGACCCAGCTTGGCGTATTCACTCCGTTCTGTAGAAACCATAGTGCAATCGATACACGTAACCAGGAGCCATGGACCTTTAATGATGAGGTCGAAGAGATTTGCCGGAAGTATATTGAATTAAGATACCGGATGCTTCCCTATCTCTATTCTCTTTTTTATGAATCAACGTGCATAGGGCTTCCTATTATGCGTCCATTAGTGCTGGAGTACCCTAAGGATCGCAATACGTATCATCTGTCCGATCAGTTTTTATTCGGAAAGGATTTGTTGGTAGCGCCTATTTATGAGCCGGGCAAACAACATAGGGTGGTTTACTTGCCTGAAGGCATCTGGTTCGACTATTGGACCGGAACGCGGTATGAGGGGAGCACGCATATCATCACCTATGCGCCGCTGGATGTTTTGCCGCTATTCGTCCGTGCTGGAGCTATCCTACCCCAAGCTCAACTTGTTCAGCATACGGGTCAGGCAAATTGGAAGGAGCTTGATATTCATTTATATGCTCAGGGGACCGATAATACTTTCGCTCTGTACGAGGATGATGGGATTAGCGATCAACATCTTCAGGGCACTTATAATTTGATTCGAATTCATACGGAACAGAAAGGAACAGATCGACGCTTCACCATCCATGCTGCCTTCGAGGTCTGCGGATTGCGGCAAGCCGATAAATCCATACTATTTACGACTCATCATCTCTCCTTTATTCCAAAGTCTGTGAGCCAGGTTTCGGAGGTTCATGAAATGAAGCATCTTGAGGAGCGGAGTTCTGGATGGTATTATGACAAACAGGACAATCATCTGTATATTAAGAAGCAATTAGCGGGTTTACAGGGGGTTGAATTTATCGTTGAGGGTTAATGGGAGGTTAGCAGACAATGCTTCATCAATTTTCACGGACTGAGCTCGCTATCGGAGCTGAAGGCCTGGATATCCTGAAAAATAGTACTGTGGCGGTGCTTGGAATCGGGGGCGTCGGCGCGATGGCGGTCGAAGGACTGGCCAGAACCGGAATCGGACGGATTATTCTGATCGATAAAGACGTGGTTGATATCACCAATATTAACCGGCAGATTCACGCCTTGACGACGACGATCGGCCAGAAAAAGGCGGATCTGATGTGCGAACGGGTGAAGCTGATCAATCCGGAATGCGAGACCATCGCTTTGAACATGTTTTATACGGAAGAAACGTATGAAGAATTGTTCAAATACGACATCGACTATGTCCTGGATGCCTCGGATACGATCATATACAAAATCCATCTGATCAAGGAATGCCGCAAGCGCGGTATTCCTATCCTCTCCAGTATGGGAGCGGCCAATAAGATGGACCCGACCAAGTTTCAGGTCACTGACATTTCCAAGACCCATATGGACCCGATGGCCCGCGTGATCCGTACCAAGCTGCGGGAAGACGGCATCAAAAAAGGCGTCAAGGTCGTGTTCTCCACGGAGCCGCCGGTTAAACCGCGGGCAGACGTAACGGAAAAAATTGCACCGGAAGGGGCCAAGATTCGCAAAGCCAAACAGCCGCCGGCTAGCAATTCATTCGTTCCACCTGTCGTAGGGCTCATTATGGTCAGCGTGGCCGTAAAAGAACTGCTTGAAGTGGGAGAAGCCAAGGGTTGATTCCTCTAGGGTTCGAAACCTGAGGAAGGTACCGGAAACAGCCGATTTAACTTAAGACGCAGACTCGATCATGTATCGGATCTGCGTCTTATTGTTATTCGCTTTTTTTAGGTACGAATGCTATACTATAACTCCTTTTGACTTCGGAAACAGAATGCCGGAGAGCAGACGGAATACTAACCTTAGGAGGTAACTGAAAGTGGAACATTTTCAAAGTGCCTATCAAGAAGAGAAAGATCGGCTGGATCGTACTCTCCGTGATATTGACAGCCAGCTGAAGGCGCTCAGGAGCATTCCCGTCTATACAGGGCATGACTTCACCGAGCAGGTGCTGGAAGCGGGCAGGGAATCCCACCGGCAGCAGCTAGAACGCTCGATCCGCGAGCCGTATTTTGGACGGCTGGATTTTGAGGAGCAGGGCAAGGAAGCGCAGCCCCTTTATATCGGGAAAGTGGGCGTCGGGGATCAAGACGGCGGAAAACCGGTCGTCATCGATTGGCGCGCTCCGGTCGCCAGTTTGTTTTATTCCTTTACGGGCGGTGATTCGGCTTCGTATGATGCTCCGGAAGGCCTGATCGAGGGGCTCGTATACTTGAAGCGGAACATTGTCATTCGCAAGGGGATTCTGGAGCGCGTAGTAGATACCTATAACAAAGACAGCGAAGGGCCGGCCGTGTCCGATGAATTCCTGGTCTACCGTCTCGGCGAGAACAAAGACAACCGCCTCCGTGACATTGTTTCCACGATTCAGGCGGAGCAGGACCTGATCATCCGTGCCGCCCGCAATACCGCGTTGATCATTCAAGGCGTGGCCGGCAGCGGAAAAACAACGGTAGCGCTGCATAGGCTTGCCTTTTTGCTGTACCAGTACAAGGAACAAATTAAAGCGGAGCGGATGGTTATCTTTGCTCCCAACCATATGTTTATCGATTATATTTCGGAAGTTCTTCCGGAACTCGGTGTCGGCGATATTCAGCAAAGCACTTTCGGCGACTGGGCGGCCAGAGTACTGGGATTGGATCAGGCTCCGGCGGATGGCTCGGAAACGCTGGCCCGCTGGTTTGATGCCGGTGATTTGCGCGAAGGCGCATGGAACGACAGTGACCTGCCAGGTCGATTTAAGGGAGCCGTCGCTTTTAAGTCGATTCTGGAAAGTTATTTGACCCGTGTGGAATCGGGCTGTGTACCCGATACGGATTTTGAGCCGTGGGATGGGGCAAGACTGTCCCGAAACACAATCATCGATTGGTTCGACGGGGAATACAAGCATTACCCGGTTGCGCGGCGCAAAGAACGAGTGCTGGCCCGGATTCACCGGTGGGTGGAGATGGAATTGAAAAAGTCTCCCTCCGCGGCGGCTTTAAAGGAGCGGAAGAAGAAGGCGCAGCAACGGGAAAAGGCCTACGCCAAGAAGTGGCCGGAGCTGGAGGCCGTGGCCTTGTACAAAGGTCTGTTTCAATCGGCGTCCGCCGCGAAGGGTCAGCCTTCCGGTGAAAATGATGCCGATGCCGATGCCGAGATTTTGAGCATTCCGACGCCCATTCTTAAAGAAACCAACACCTATTTGAAAAAAGGGATCATCAAAGAGGAGGATCTCGCGGCATTGCTTTATTTGCACTCGCGGGTCCATGAAATTGAGAGTAAGCTGACCTTCGACCATGTGGTGATCGATGAAGCGCAGGATTTCAGCCCTTTGCAGGTGGCGGTGCTCGACAGGTTCGTAAAGGGTCATTCTTTCACCATCTTGGGCGATTTGTCACAAGGGATCCATTACTATAAAGGAGTCCGGAGCTGGGAAGAAATGCAGGCGCTGTTCGCGCCGGAGGAAACGGCTTATTTTGCTTTAACGAGAAGTTACCGGTCGACAATGGAGATCATTGATTTTGCGAATGAAATTTTGAAGCGGGGCGTTGAAACGGATTTGCTGGCGGTGCCGGTGTTCCGCAGCGGGGAACCGGTCCGGTTAAGACCGGCCGCGGGAGACGGACGTTTAACCGCCATATCGGACGCTTTGAGGCAAGTCATGATGGGCAGCCATCGCACGGTAGCCTTGCTGACCCGGACGATGGAGGAAGCGGAGCACTTGCATGTTTATTTGAATGAAGCAGGCACTACCGCCAATTTGATCGGCGGGGATCAGAGACAGTATGCGGGCGGTATTTCCGTTCTGCCAGTTTACCTGTCCAAGGGACTGGAATTCGATGCCGTCATCGTGACGGATGTAGATCGGGAGCACTATGGGCCGAAGGATGCGCGCCTTCTATACGTAGGCTGCACCCGGGCATTGCATGAGTTATGGTTGATGCATGGAAACGAGTTACCGGACTACGTTCCGGATCCCGTAGATTTGTCGGTGACAGGGGAGTAATATAAGGGTCGTTTTAACTGTCCCCGATAAAATCCTCCAGGTTGCGATCGGCTTTGCTCTGGTTGCATTCATTGCAGGCGCAGACGCAGTTTACGGGTGTAGTATGACCGCCCTTCGCTCTAGGTAGCAGATGATCGATTGTATCGCCGTAGTTGCCGCAGAAAAAGCAAGTATGGCGGTCCCGTGCCAGAATGTAGCGGCGAAAGGCCTTGTTGCTGTAGAGCCGCCGGATCGTATTCCGGTTCACGACGACTGCGGCATGCTCCTGCACCAGGGTGACGGCCAGTTCCAGGTCGATCTCCTGATGCCAGCGGCTACCCTTATCCGTGCGCCCGCGCATACGGATTTTGCCCTGGCGGTTCGGACGCAATACGGACGCGTCCGGGCCTTCTACCGGAAGCGGTGCGGGAATCGTGCGTTTCGAATTTTTGGGGGAAGCGGCGACCGGCGGGATCCGGTGGACCGGATTTCGTTCGGCATGATCTGTGATGGACCGCGGATCAGCCGCAATGACTGCGGTCTGTTCCAGGCTCTTCAACTGGGCCCGGCAGCTGCGGCAGGTGCCGCGCCGAGAGCCTTTGACGGAGCGTTTGCCTGTCCTTCTGAGGAAATCGGATAGCGGTTTGTTTTCGCCGCAGCGCGCACAGCGTTTAGAGCCAGTGGTCATATCCGCGGGGCTGTGTTGCGGGCTTGGTTCATTGTGATTACTCGGCATCATCCGGTCACCTCGGTTTAGTAAAAGTTCCTTAGTCGTTATAGGTCTTTATGTATATTATACCTATCGTGGGTCACTTCTCCTACAGGACGCTAAAAACTCTTATCCTTATCGCTTCCCAAATCAATAGAGGCCGCCCGTATACTGAAAACGGGTCGGCCTCTAGGTTTATACAGTTGAATTGGCTTATTCGGTAACTGCCGCCGCTTCTCTGAGAGAAGAGCGCATTTTACATACGATTTTGCGGATGCTTTCATCGGACAGAAAAAACCTTTCCGCCAGATCGCTGACTGAATGTCCGGTACGGTATAGCCGGAAGATTTCTTCGTTTCTTTTTGCCATTGATGTGCGGGTTCCACTGAGTTCCCCCCAGAGCGCTCTCGAGCAGTCCGGTTTGGGGATATAGAGCAGTTCGCCTTGAATGTAATCTTGAAGCTCCTTCAGCAGCCTAGGGGGAAGCACATCCTTCCCATTTTTGTAGTTCACGATCATGATCCTCCTTGATCCGTTCTGTTGTTAACGGTGTTAGTTGGAATAATTGAGTGTACATGGTCGTAAATCCCCCTTTCGGCATTGTATTTGCGTATATTTTAACACAGAGTATTCCAAACGGAAATAAGAGGGGCTAAAAGCCCCTCGTTGTACGGCTTCCGCGTTACGCGGAAACCACCTCATTCACTGAAATCACTTCGATCAGCCCCCTTTCCAGTGATTCGTCGGCCCGACATCTATATTAACTCATATATCCGTTTGGGAAGGAAGCTAAAGAACGTTTATAAATGTTTTTTACCAGGCATGTGCTAGAATAGTAAACAGTGGTTAATCAAAGATTCAAGGAAGTGAAATGATGGACTTATTCTCTTACTCCCGGGAAAACGATCCCTCCGGACGGCTGCTGGCGGACCGGATGCGGCCGACAACCCTGGACGAATATATAGGGCAGGAAAGCATCATCGGGCCCGGAAAATTGCTGCGGCGGGCGATTGAAGCGGACCAGATTTCTTCGATTCTGCTGTATGGACCTCCGGGCTGTGGAAAAACGACGCTTGCGCATATTATATCGAATCATACCCAGGCGGAATTCGTACGCCTCAATGCGGTCGACGCTTCCGTAAAGGATGTTCGCGAGGTTATCGAAAAAGCGCAGAACGATAAATCGTTTTACGGCACGAAAACGATCCTATTCCTCGATGAAGTACACCGTTTCAATAGTTCGCGGCAGGACGCCCTGCTTCCGGCGGTGGAGAAGGGAACGATCATCTTTATCGGCGCGACGACGGAAAATCCGTTCCACTATGTCAACGGGGCCTTGCTGAGCCGTTCGACGCTCTTTCAGCTGGAGCCGCTGACGAAGGAGCATTCGCTGATCGCGATGCGCCGTGCGCTGAGCGATCGGGACAAAGGCCTCGGCTTCATGAAGCTCGAGGCCTCGGACGAGGCGCTCCAGCACATCGCCGAGATGGCCAACGGCGATATCCGCCGGGCCCTGAACGCGCTGGAGCTGGCCGCGATGACGACGCCGCCGGAAACGGACGGCACCGTCCGCATTACGCTGGAGGTGGCGGAAGAGTCGATCCGCCGCCCGCTGGTCAAAGCGGATGAGTCGACGCAGTACGACGTCCTCTCCGCATTTCACAAGAGCATCCGCGGCTCCAGCGATGCCGCGTTGTTCTGGTTTCTCTACGCGGTAGAGAAACTGGGCATGGACCCGATGACGTTCCTTCGGCGGCTGATCGCCGCCGCGAGCGAGGACATCGGGCTTGCAAACCCGCAGGCCATGGTACAGGCGGTAAGCGCCTTGGAAGCTTACCGCAACAACGGCTGGCCTGAAGCGAAGCTAAACATCGCCCAGGCGATTCTGTTCGCCGTTGAGAGCCCCAAATCGAACGCCGTGGTCACGGCGATTTCGAATGCGATGTCGGCGATGGACGAGGTCAAATCCGCCGAGGTGCCGCTGCATTTGCGGGACGCCCATTATAAAGGGGCGGTCAAGCTCGGGCACACCGGCTACAAATACCCACATAATTTCCCCGGCCATTATGTGAAGCAGGACTACCTGCCGCCGAATTTGGCCGGCCGGACGTTCTACCAAGCGACCGAGCAGGGCAATGAGAGCAAAATCCGTCACAATCAGGAGCTGCGGCGTAGAGGGGATTAGCCCGATATGTGGCAACCAGAGCAGGGAATGGTGCGGTTGATTTGAATGGATGCAAAATAACTGGATTTTCTGCAGCTAATTAATTGTCAATCACGATTTCCCGGTAATAATTAGAGGTTATCCAGCTAAAGCAGCGCAATCGCCGACTCCGGTAATTAGCTGGAGGTTTTACAGCTAATGCAGCGTAATCGCCGACTCCGATAATTAACTGCATTTTCTACAACTAATTAGCTGTTATTCCGTGATTCGCAGTATTTAACAGCAAAAACTACATCTATTTCGGAGGTTTTCCGAAGAGTGCAGTGTAATTGGCCGAATTAAATGTAGGTTTTACAGCTAATGTGGCGCATTCACGGATTTCTCGATAATTAGCTGTAGTTTTTACAGCTAATGTAGCTTAATCGCCGACTCCGATAATTAACTGCATTTTCTACAGCTAATTAGCCGTTATTCCGTGATTCGCAGTATTTAACAGCAAAAACTACATCTATTTCGGAGGTTTTCCATAGAGTGCAGCGTATTTGGCCGAATTAACTGCAGGTTTTACAGCTAATGTGGCGCATTCACGGATTTCTCAATAATTAGCTGGAGGTTTTACAGCTAATGCAGCGTAATCGCCGACTCCGATAATTAACTGCATTTTCTACAACTAATTAGCCGTTATAACCTGATTTGCAGTATTTAACAGCAAAAACTACATCTATTTTGGAGGTTTTCCGAAGAGTGCAGCGTAATTGGCCGAATTAACTGCAGGTTTTACATTTAAAGTGGCGCATTCACGGATTTCTCGATAATTAGCTGTAGTTTTTACAGCTAATGTAGCTTAATCGCCGACTCCGATAATTAACTGCATTTTCTACAGCTAATTAGCCGTTATTCCGTGATTCGCAGTATTTAACAGCAAAAACTACATCTATTTCGGAGGTTTTCCATAGAGTGCAGCGTATTTGGCCGAATTAACTGCAGGTTTTACAGCTAATGTGGCGCATTCACGGATTTCTCAATAATTAGCTGGAGGTTTTACAGCTAATGCAGCGTAATCGCCGACTCCGATAATTAACTGCATTTTCTACAACTAATTAGCCGTTATAACCTGATTTGCAGTATTTAACAGCAAAAACTACATCTATTTTGGAGGTTTTCCGAAGAGTGCAGCGTAATTGGCCGAATTAACTGCAGGTTTTACATTTAAAGTGGCGCATTCACGGATTTCTCGATAATTAGCTGTAGTTTTTACAGCTAAAGCAGAAGCAATCGCCGGTTTCCCGGTAATTAACTGGAGGTTATCCAGCTAATGTAGCGTAATCGCCGACTCCCGATAATTAACTGGAGGTTATCCAGTTAAACCAAGCTTTTTAACTCATCAAAAAAGAAGCACCTGCGCTTTCCGGCAATATAACGCCGGAAAGCGCAGGTGCTTTTTCGTAATGCTTAGTCTTAAACTTACCGATGTCGGCCAAGCTCAGGAACCGGAAGTTTCTCCGGCGCTTCGATGATTCCGCCGCCGAGGCAGACTTCGCCGTCATAGAAGACAACGGCTTGTCCAGGCGTGATCGCCTTTTGTGGTCCGTCAAATTGCACGGATAGAGTGCCGTCTTCCTGCGCCGTCACGGTTACGCCCTGATCCGGCTGGCGATAACGGAATTTGGCGGTGCATTTGAACGGGCCTTGCGGCAGCTTGTCTTCGCCGGCGATCCAGTTGACGTCCGAAGCGGTCAAGCCGGTGGAATACATGCTTGGATGCTTATCGCCTTGGACGACGTACAGGATGTTTTGTTCCAGGTCTTTTTCGGCTACGAACCACGGTTCGCCGTTGCCCGATCCGCCGATGCCGAGGCCTTGCCGTTGACCGAGCGTGTAGTACATCAGGCCGTCATGCTGGCCTTTGACTTCGCCGGTGACGATATCGACCATATTTCCCGATTTGGCGGGTAGATAGTGGCTGAGGAATTCGCGGAAGTTGCGTTCCCCGATGAAGCAAACGCCGGTGCTGTCTTTTTTCTTGGCCGTATATAGGCCCGCTTCTTCAGCAATCCGGCGAACCTCCGGCTTGGGAAGATGTCCGATCGGAAACATGGCTTTGGACAGCTGATCCTGGTTCAAGGCATTCAAGAAATAGGTTTGGTCTTTATTGTTATCAACGCCCCGGAGCAGCTTGTAAGTTCCGGCTTCTTCGACGACGCGGGCATAATGCCCGGTGGCTACATAATCGGCGCCAAGATCCAGAGCCTTGTTCAAAAATTCGCCGAATTTAATTTCCCGGTTGCACATCACATCCGGATTTGGCGTACGGCCCCGCTTATATTCCTCCAGGAAATAGGCAAATACTTTATCGAAGTATTCTTTTTCAAAATTGACGGTATAGTACGGGATATCGATTTGCTCGCATACGCGGCGCACATCCTCGGCATCCGCTTCCGCCGTGCAGTAGCCGAATTCATCGGTATCGTCCCAGTTTTTCATAAAAATGCCGATCACGTCGTACCCCTGCTGCTTCAGCAGGAGAGCGGTGACGGAGGAATCGACTCCGCCGGACATACCGACGACGACGCGTGTTTCATTAACGGGTTTGTTCATATGATCACTCCTTCGGCCAATCATGGGCCCAACGTTATTTTAGCATAATAGGAAGGGATTCGTTCGATCCCGCGCTTGAAGGTGCAGTACCATCGATCCGGCTCAGTTAAGCATGTGTAAACTTTGTGTAAACAAAATTCAGTTTTCGTGCTGTGGGCTGTTTTCCAAACCGAGGCGGATATGTTACGATAAACAAAGGTTAGAGATAGGAATAGGTAGTAATACTATTCTAATTGATCAAAGTTCAATTATATAAAGATTATTTGAAAATTGAAAGAGGTGGCTTCTTTGAAGATTTCCACAAAAGGACGCTATGGCCTGACCATTATGATGGAGTTGGCCGCTAAATTTGGCGAAGGTCCGACTTCCCTAAAAAGCATTGCCGAAAAGAACCAATTGTCCGAGCATTATCTTGAGCAATTGATCGCGCCGCTGCGCAATGCCGGGCTGGTTAAAAGCGTCCGCGGGGCATATGGCGGTTACATTTTGTCCCGAGAGGCAAGCGAAATCACTGCCGGTGATATTATCCGCGTATTGGAGGGGCCGATTTCGCCGGTCGATTTTACGGAAGAAGATGATCCGGCCAAACGCGATTTATGGCTGCGGATTCGCGATAGCATTGCCGAAGTGCTGGATTCGACAACCCTCGAGAATATGATTACCTTCGAGGAACAGGGCGCAAAGGAAAATTACATGTTTTACATTTAAATCCACAGCGTCTAACATATAATCTTACTACCAAGATAGAGGTTCCGGGAGGAGCCTCTATTATTTATTTGCAAACCGAATGCGATCCGCTTGGGGGATGAGAGTCCACAGTATTAAGCTGTACAAAAAAAGGGAATACGATTAATATGAAAAAGCGTTGAAATTGCAAAATTTCTTTACATTTTACCATAATACGCATAACATAGATGAGCCAACACGAGTACCGTCGCTTTCGGGACGGTAATTTCGTTTAAATAACCTCAAAATAAGTTAAGGTGATGCCTAATGAAAAACATATACTTGGACCATGCAGCTTCAACGCCGGTGCACCCGGATGTTGCGGAAACAATGCTGGACGTCATGCGGCGCCAGTACGGCAATGCGTCGAGTGTTCATTCTTTCGGACGGGCTGCTAAAAGACTGGTCAACGGTTCACGGGACAGCCTGGCCCGGTTTATCGGATGCCGTTCTGATGAAGTGGTGTTTACGGGCGGCGGAACCGAGAGCGACAACCTCGCGTTGTTCGGGACGGCAGAGGCCCGGCAGGATCGCGGACGTCATATCATTACGACTGCGATCGAGCATCATGCCGTTCTTCATGCTTGCCATCGGCTGGAAAAACAAGGGTTTGATGTTACATATTTACCTGTCGACCGTTATGGACAAGTTCATTCCGAGCAGGTCGAAGCAGCCATCCGGCCGGATACGATTCTGGTTAGCGTGATGTACGGAAACAACGAGATCGGCACGATTCAGCCTATCGCCGAAATCGGTGAGCTCACTTCGGCAAGAGATATCGTTTTTCATGTGGATGCCGTTCAGGCGCTTGGTGCTGTACCGATCAACTGCAACGAGCTTCCGGTCGATTTAATGAGCTTCTCCTCGCACAAAATTAATGGTCCTCAAGGAGTGGGCGCATTATATATCCGCCGGGAATTGTCCATAGAGCCCATTCTTTATGGAGGACTGCAGGAGCGCAAACGTCGTGCCGGAACCGAGAATATGGCGGGCATCGCAGGGTTCGCGAAAGCGGCGGAACTGGCTGCAGCTCAGCTTCCGCAGCGGGCTGCTCATGATGAAGAGCTTCGCGGAGTTTTGATCTCCGGACTGAAGAGAGTGGTTGGCGAGGAGCGTTTTCATGTCAACTGCCACCCTTCGCAGCGACTCCCGCATATCCTCAATATCAGCTTCCCTGAGTGCGATACGGAGACGATGTTGATGAATCTCGATATGGAGGGAATTGCCGTTGCCAGCGGTTCGGCGTGCTCTTCCGGTTCATTAGAACCGTCGCATGTGCTTGAAGCCATGAATTTGCCGCAAAATTTTTTACGTTCTGCGATTCGTTTCAGCTTTGGTTTGGGTAATACTAGTGAAGAAATGGAACATACCGCCGAAAAAATTGGAACCATATTAGAGCGTCTTCGTAAAAGAAGATAATGGGCGTCTTTTGCAGTTTTTTCGGGAGGAGGTTGTTTCGTTTTTTAGGGATCAGGAGATTGCCACAGTAGGAGGACCCAAGAGCATGAAACTTCAGGAGATGGTAGGCTTGGCCGTGTTCGACGTGGAAGACGGCAAACAAATCGGGAAGGTTTTCGATTTCCTGCTCGATGAGACCTGGAGTATTACGGGCATTCAATTGGAGGGCAAAGCTATGTTTTCCTCCACAATTAAGGTCGTGCTCTGGGAAGATATCGTTGCTTACGGTGAAGATGCCGTGATGATTCGCAATCAACAGGCGATCCAAAAAGAGGAAGCCGAGAATATACAGCTTACCTTTAACTCGGGTAGCGGCAAATTGAAGGAACTTCCGATCCTTACCGAGGACGGAATTTTGATAGGGCATGTAACCGATGTTTATTTTGACCATGAATTGGGAAACACAATTACAGGAATAGAAGTCAGTGACGGGTTTTTCTCCGATCTGATGGAAGGGCGAAAAGTGCTGCCTTTTGCACCCGGAATGACCAAAGGCGAAAATGCGATCATGGTGCCTCCAAACAGTGAGCAGCGGCTGGAGAACACTGTGAATTCTGTTAACGGATAGGTGATAATGTGATGATGAAATGTCCAAACTGCAGTTCCAAGGATATCGGCAAAATCGGCTCCCACCAATTTTATTGCTGGGGCTGCTTTATCGAATTGACGGTAAACGGAGAGAAGATGTCGGTCTATCAAGTAGAAGAAGATGGAACACTCAGCTCTTTGGATGATTTGTTTTTTGGTGAAGAGGTTCCTCAGGAATTTCCCCAAATGCATCTGTCCTAGCAGTTTTTGATTTGATTGAATATGAGGATGATAAGAGGTTGTGCCGGAGCGATTTTGCTTTGTGCACAGCCTCTTGTTGGTTTATCCGGCGGTTTTCTCTGTTGCTCACGATTATTTTTGTCCTCCCGGGCATATACTTTCTTCATAGCTGGTCCGACTCCGAGCTACGGGAGGGGGTAATTGAAGTGGAGCCGTTCAATAAAAGCAAATTGTTCCGCTATGGGGTTTGGATGCTGCTGGGACTCGTCATTCTTTATTTCGTATGGCTGCTCCGGCCGATGTTTGCCGTAGTTTACGGTTTCTTGAAAGCCATTCTTTCCCCTTTTATCATCGCGATCATCATCTCTTATGTGCTTAATCCTATCGTCAAGATGCTGGGCGGACGGAAAGTCCCACGCACGGTGGCCGTGCTTCTCATATACGCGGTATTCTTAACAAGCCTGTCGGTTATTTTGATGAATGTCATCCCGATGTTTGTCGAACAGCTGGAGGAGCTCGGGGAACATTTGCCGGAACTCACTTTACACACTCAGCAACTGATGACCCGCTGGGATAACAGCATTCTCCCGGGAAGTATCAGAATGGGAATGAACAATTGGTTCTTTCAATTTGAGCAGCGGATGGCCGCTTCCATCTCTACCTTTTTGAACAATATCGGAACAACGATCGGCGTCGTATTCAATGCTTTTATCGTTCCGTTTCTCATTTTCTATATGCTAAAGGATTTCGAAGCCTTCGAACGGCTTATATTGAGGTATTTACCGAGATCCCGCCGCAAATCCATCGTAACGCTGCTTAAGGAAATCGATGAGGCGCTCGGTAATTATGTGCGCGGTCAGCTCTTAGTGTGCGTGATCATCGGCGTGCTCGCTTATATCGGATATATGATCATCGGGATGCCCTTTGCCTTGCTGCTTGCGGGGGTTGTTGCCGTGTGCAATATTATCCCTTATCTCGGGCCTTTTTTGGGGGCGGCTCCCGCAATGATTATGGCGACGACAATCTCGTGGAAAATGGTGCTGATGGTTTTCCTCGTCAACATGATCTGCCAGCTCATTGAGAGCAACGTCATTTCTCCGCAAGTCGTCGGAAAGACCCTTCATTTGCACCCGATGCTGATCATTTTTGCGCTTCTGGTCGGCGGCGAGATCGGCGGAATTCCGGGACTCGTGCTTGCCGTTCCGCTCTTTGCCGTGGGCAAGGTCGTCATCCAGCATTTTTATGCGTATTATGTAAGACGAAAAACGGTGTAACCGCAGGGATGTAGCGCATTGACATCAGTGGTGCCGCCTTATATACTTAGAATGATTTATTTGAACGAATTTGACATTCATAAACGAAATCGTTGACGAAAAGAAGTATGTCCGATGTTGATTTTCCCAGAGAAGGCGTTCCTTCGCTGGTGATGCGGCCTTAAGGCCGTTTCTCCGACGATGGCTGAAAGAACCCGAAATATCGCCGGACAGAAGCGCTGTTTTCCGAGTGTGAGCCAAAAACTCACCGGATGGTCCCCGTTACAGGACCGTACAAGGCGATCGCCTCCTTATTAGGACAGAATTCACGGGGAGACGATAACCAGGGTGGTACCGCGAGACAATCGTCCCTGATTTTCAGGGGCGTTTTTTCTTTGTTTGCCTAACCGCAAACATGAACTATAGATCATAAACTTTAGGAGGAAAATAGATGAAAGCAAGTGAAATTCGCTCCAAATGGCTGCAGTTTTTTGCCAGTAAAGGACATAAGGTCGAGCCAAGCGCCTCGCTCGTTCCGCATAACGATCCGTCCCTGTTGTGGATCAATGCCGGTATGGCGCCGCTCAAAGCCTATTTTGACGGCCGCGTAAAACCGGAAAACCCGCGTTTGACCAATTCTCAGAAGTGTATCCGCACCAACGACATCGAGAATGTCGGCAAGACGCGCCGGCACCATACGTTCTTTGAAATGCTGGGCAATTTCTCGATCGGTGATTACTTCAAAGAAGAAGCGATTACCTGGGCTTGGGAATTCTTGACCGGAAAAGACTGGATCGGATTTGATCCGGAACGCTTGTCGGTCACCGTTTATCCGGAGGATGAAGAGGCCTTCAAACTGTGGAATGAAAAAGTCGGCCTTCCGGCCGAACGCATCATTAAACTGGAAGATAACTTCTGGGACATCGGCGAAGGTCCATGCGGACCGTGCACGGAAATTTTCTATGACCGCGGAGACGCTTACGGCGATCTGTCCGATCCCGAATGCTTCCCTGGCGGGGAGAACGAGCGCTTCCTGGAAGTCTGGAATCTTGTTTTCTCCCAATTTAATCACAACAAAGACGGCAGCTATACTCCGCTTCCCAACAAAAATATCGATACCGGCGCCGGTTTGGAACGGTTTGCTTCCATTCTGCAGGACGTCAATTCCAACTTTGACACCGACTTGTTCCAGCCGATCATTGCCAAGACGGCTTCGCTGGCAGGCGTGACTTATGGAGTTAAAGAGGAAACGGATGTAGCGTTCAAAGTCATCGCCGACCATATTCGTACGGTCGCCTTTGCGGTAGCGGACGGCGTGCTTCCTTCCAACGAAGGTCGCGGTTATGTTATCCGCAGATTGCTCCGCCGTGCGGTACGTTACGGGAAAATGATTGGGCTGGACAAACCTTTTATGTACAACCTGGTGGACACGGTTGGCGAAATCATGGGCAGCTACTATACGGATGTCGTTACGAAGCGTGAATTTATCGAGAAGGTTATCCGCTCGGAGGAAGAACGTTTCCATGAAACGCTCAGCGACGGTCTGGCTATCCTGGCCGACGTCAGCGCCGAAGCTAAAGCGGCCGGACGCAACCTGATCAGCGGCGCGGATGCGTTTAAATTGTACGATACGTACGGCTTCCCGCTGGATTTGACGGAAGATTTCGCAGCCGAACAAGGACTTGGCGTTGACCGCGAAGGGTTCGAAGCGGCGATGGAAGAACAACGCGAGCGCGCACGGGCTGCCCGTCACGATAGCGGAAGCATGAAGGTTCAGGGCGGCGTCCTTTCGGATTTCACGACTAAAACGGAATTCATTGGATATAATGAGCTTGATGCGGTGACTGAAATCGTAGCGATTATTTCGGACGACCAATTTGTCGATTCGCTCGCATCCGGCCAGTCGGGGCAGATCATTTTGGCGAAGACGCCATTCTATGCCGAAAGCGGCGGCCAGGTCAGCGACCAAGGAACCATCCGCAGCGGCTCCGGCACGGCGTCGGTACAGGGCTTGTTCAAAGCTCCGCACGGCCAGCATGTTCATCAGGTTACGGTGACTTCCGGCGAACTGCGTACCGGTTCGGAAGCAACCGCAGAGGTCAACGGGGAAATGCGCCGGGACATCGTGAAGAACCATACAGCAACCCATTTGCTTCATAAGGCGTTAAAAGAAACGCTGGGCGAGCATGTCAATCAAGCGGGTTCCCTGGTTGAACCTCAGCGTCTTCGTTTCGACTTCTCCCATCTGGGCAGCATTTCGCCGGAGGAGCTGGTGGAGATCGAGCGCCGGGTCAACGAGCAAATCTGGAATTCTCTGAATGTCCTGATTGAATTGAAGCCGATTGATGAAGCAAAGGCTATGGGGGCTATGGCGCTCTTTGGCGAAAAATACGGCGATGTCGTCCGGGTCGTTCAAGTCGGCGGTTACAGCCTTGAGCTGTGCGGCGGCTGCCATGTAAACAATACGTCGGAAATCGGTCTGTTCAAGCTGGTGAGCGAAAGCGGGATCGGCTCGGGCGTACGACGGATCGAAGCGGTAACCGGTCGCGGAGCGTATATGTTCATGGACGGACAATTGGATCTTCTGAAGCAATCGGCAGGATTGCTGAAGTCTAATTTGAACGATGTCCCTAAGCGGATCGAGGCTTTGTATCAGCAGCTTAAAGATTTGGGCCGCGAGAATGAATCGCTGCAAAGTAAACTTAGCTCCATTGAAGCTGGAGAACTGACAGATAAAGTTGTCGTTGTGGGTCAAACCAAGCTCCTGTCCGCAAACGTTCAAGCAGGCAGTATGGATGCGTTGCGCGGACTTGCCGACGAATTGAAGGTGAAGCTGCCGGATACCGTGCTTGTGCTTGGAGCTGCCATGGATGACAAAGTAAACTTCGTCGTGGTTGTACCGCAGGATGAAGTGAAACGAGGCCTTCATGCCGGCAAGCTTGTCAAAGAAGTCGCTGCGGTTTGCGGCGGCGGCGGCGGGGGACGCCCGGATATGGCTCAGGCCGGAGGCAAGGATGTCACCAAGCTGGAAGAGGCGCTCAAGCTGCCGGAGCAATGGATCGCTTCGCAGGCGTAGGCCCAGGCCGAATTCAAGATTCGAAGTCGAATATGCATCCGGATTTCACTTCGCGATCAAAAGACAGCGGCTTTTCAGCACCGAGAAGGTTGAATGAAGATTAGGGACCGAGTAGCGGAGTGTAGGAAAACCCTACATGAGCAACGGGGGCCCGGCCGAATTCAAGATTCGATGTCGAATAGCACCTGTGAATTCACTTCGTGCTGAAAAGTCGACGACTTTTTAGCACCGAGAAGGTTGGATGAAGGCAGGCACTGAGTAGCGGAGCGTAGGAAAGTCCTACGTGAGCAACGGAAGGGCCGGACAGAATTCAAGATTCGATGTCGAATAACACCTGTGAATTCACTTCGTGATCAAAAGTCGTTGTTGAAAATTTCCTTATGGGGCCCATGGTATGATATAGTAATGATAGATAAAGACGAAATCAGCTGCGGGATTTCCGCAGGTCTGAAGAAGCGAGGTGTCATCATGGACTCCATGGATAAAACCGTCAAGTTCAACGTCACGGGCGATGAGCGGGAAGCGTCTGCGCAGGAAATTCTACTTGCGGTTTACGAGGCGCTCCAGGAGAAGGACTACAACCCGATTAACCAGATTGTAGGTTACTTGTTGTCCGGGGACCCGGCATATATTCCGCGCCACAATAATGCGAGAAGCATGGTTCGCAAGAAAGAGCGCGACGAACTGATTGAAGAGCTGGTCAGATATTATCTTGCCGGCCACCGTTAGGAGATAGGATGAAAATATTGGGTTTGGATTATGGGGACCGGCGGATCGGTGTGGCCGTTAGCGATGCTTTCGGCTGGACCGCCCAGGGTTTGACGGTGATCGAACGTCGACATGAAGGCGGCGATCTTGACCGCATCTCGGAATTGGTATCGGAGCATGGTGTGGAGGAAGTCGTTGTAGGGCTGCCGAAGAACATGAACGGTACCATCGGACCCCGCGGTGAGATTTGTATTGCCTTTGCCGAGGAACTGAAGACGATTCTTCAGATTCCCGTTCATTTATGGGATGAGCGTTTGACCACGGTATCCGCACATCGGACTCTGATCGAAGCGGATGTCAGTCGGAAAAAGCGCAAAGGGGTCGTTGATAAGATGGCCGCAAGCTTGATTTTGCAAAATTATTTGGACTCTAAGAGTCAAAGGTGAGGGTGATCGCACATGTCTAAAGATCGTATCGGCAATGAAGAAGAACCGGAAATTATTTATATTCCCGACGAAGAGGGCAACGAAGAAGAATTCGAAGTCATTATGAAATTCGAAGTCGACGGTTCGGACGCCAAGTATATGATGGTCGTTCCTCTGGATTCCGCTGAGAGTGAAGATGAAGAGAGCGAAGAAGTATACGCATTCCGTTACGAAGAAGACGGAGATGACCTGAAGCTATACACTATTGAGAGCGACGAAGAGTGGGAAATCGTTGAAGAGACGTTTAATACGCTGATCGACGAGTTCGACGGGGAGGATGACCGTGACTGATTATTCAGCGGATCAGGTGATCTGGACTTCCCGTGTCACCGACGCTTTTGGTCCTGTAGTTGAATTGCAGGATGACCAGGGCAAGGTATCTTATTACAACGTCGAGAAAGAATTCGATGTAGCCGGCGCTTCCTATGCTGTTCTTCGTTCGGAGAACGGTAATGAAGATGATGAGCCGGAGATTTTCAAAATTTTGACTGCTGCGGACGGTTCCCTGGAACTCGTTACCATTGATGATGACGATGAATGGGAAAATGTCTCTGAATTGTATGATGAATTAACCTTCCCGGAATAGACCGGGAAGGCATACCTATGGTAATATAGACCGGACTGAGAAGAGCGGGACAACCGCTCTTTTTGGATTGTTTAGAATCTATATTTTTCGGGAATTCCCGAGGTACAAACCATCGAATTAGACAATAGGGCAACACATTAATTCGAAGATTATAAAGGAGTTGAGCGGTTGAAGAGGGCGCTGAAATGGCTTATTTCGATCATTCTAATCATCGTTATCGCCGGTGCCGCCGGCGGGTTGTATGTATATAACGGAATGCAGCCCGTAAAGGCATCGGAGCAGCCTGTGAAATTTACGATCGAGCCTAGAACTGGAACGAACGGCATTGCCGAAATTTTAGAGGATCAAGGACTGATTAAAAATTCCTTTTTATTCCTTTCCTATTTGAAATGGAAATCCGAGGGGAGCCGTTTTCAAGCCGGTGTGTACGAGCTCAACCCAGGCGCGACTTATGAAGAGATTATCGCCAAGCTTAATAGCGGCGACGTAGTGAAAGCTGAAATGATCCGCTTTACGATTCCGGAGGGATTCACCGTGACTCAGATGGCGGACAAATTGGCTGAGCAAGGGATCGCGAATAAGGAAGTATTTTTGGATCTGGCAAAACAGGCAACAGGATTAAGCAATGCATTGCTTGCGGATCTTTCGGATAGTGACCAGCTCACTTTCAAGCTGGAGGGCTATTTGTTCCCTGAAACGTATGAACTGAAAAAAGGAAGCACGGAGACGGACATCGTACAGCGGATGTTTGAAGAAACAAGCAAGCGGCTGGATGAAATTCCGGATTTCCGCGAGAAGCTGGCCCAGCGGGGAATGAGCTTGAATGAACTTATGACCGTGGCTTCGCTGGTAGAACGCGAGGTGGTTGCGGATAACGAACGCTCGCTTGTGGCCGGCGTTATCTACAATCGTCTGGCTGAAGGAATGAAGCTGGAAATTGACGCTACGGTACAGTACTTATTGGGTAAGCCTAAAGAACGGTTGATGAATTCCGATTTGCGAAGCGTTGACAGCCCGTACAACACTTATCTTTATGAAGGACTTCCGCCGGGTCCCATTGCGGCGCCTAGTTTGAAATCGATTGAGGCGGCGCTTGAGCCGGAATCTTCGGAATATCTTTTTTATGTGACAAAAAAAGATGGCAGCGGAGAGCATCTGTTTGCCAAAACGTATAATGAACATTTGAAGAACATCAAGAAAAGCAAGGCTGCGGCCGAATAACTGAGGTGGATAACATGGGTAACAAACCGGAACTGCTCGTTCCCGCCGGATCCTTGAAGGAACTGGAGACTTATCTCGCGGCGGGAGCAGATGCGGTATTGATCGGAGAAGCGAAATACGGTATGCGTTTGCCGGGCGATTTTGCATTGACGGACATTGCTGAGGCTGTCGCATACGCGCATGAGCGTGAGGCCAAGGTCTACGTTAGTATCAATAAGCTGCTTCATAATGAACAATTGGAAGAACTTCGGCATTATGTAACCGAGCTCTCGAAGGCGGGCATCGACGGAATTCAATTCGGCGATCCGGCCGTACTTCAGACTGTCCGGGAAATCGCCCCGCAAATTTCGCTTCACTGGAACGCCGAGATGACTTCGACGAATTATTCCACAGCGAATTATTGGGGTACCAAAGGAGCGAGCCGTGTCGTACTCGCCCGCGAATTGAATATGGACGAGATTACAGAGATGCAGCCTGAGCTGAACATTGACTCGGAAGTACAAGTTCACGGGATGACCAATATTTATCATTCCAAGCGGCGCCTGGTTCACAGTTATATGACGCATCAGGGTCGGCCGGTCGATGGCGGAAGCCTGGACAAAGATCGCGGCTTATTCCTGGTCGAAGCGGAACGCCCTGATGAGAAGTTCCCGATTTACGAAGATGAAAACGGGACTCATATTATGAGTTCCGATGATATTTGCATTTTGGAAGACCTCCATCTGCTGATGGCTTCGGGGGTAGACAGCTTTAAAATCGAAACCTTGTTCAAGCCGTCCGCATACAACGAAACGGTGATCCGGATCTATCGCCAAGCGATCGATACCTATTTTCAGGACCCGGAGAATTACGAGTTTGACGAGGAATGGATGGAAAGCATCCGCCGGGTTCAGGATCCCGAGCGTGAGCTCTCTTTCGGCTTCTTCTACAAGGAACAGGTATATTAATTGATCTGTGCGGAGCGGGACGTTTGAATCTGGAAAAACAATAGTGTTCGCCTTTGCTGCCGAATTATTACCTTGTCTGATTTAATAAAATCAAATAATTCGGGCAGCAACAGCGATCGGAAGATCAAACGGCGTGCGTAGCATGCTTTTTATAAACATTAAGAGGTGAACGAAGATGCAAACAGCGGAGAAACACAGCCCGAAGTATACGGGGAAGCGGCACCGGTTAGAGAAACCGGAGCTGCTCGCTCCAGCGGGGAACCTCGAAAAACTGAAATTTGCGATTCATTACGGGGCGGATGCTGTATATATCGGAGGACAAAAATACGGCCTTCGTTCCAATGCCGACAACTTCAGTTTTGAGGAAATGCGCGAAGGGGTCGAGTTTGCCAAAAAGTACGGCGCCAAAGTATTCGTAGCAACCAATATCTATGCTCATAATGAGGACCTGGACGGGATCGAGGAATACCTGCGCAATTTATATGAGGCGGGAATTTCCGCCGTCATCGTTGCGGACCCGATCATCGTCGACACTGCCCGCCGGGCGGTACCGGGACTGGAAGTCCATCTCAGCACCCAGCAATCGACGGTAAATTGGCAGGCCGTGAAGTTTTGGAAAGAGGAAGGCTTGCCGCGGGTAGTTCTGGGCCGGGAGACGAGTCTTGAAGAAATCGAAGAGATCAAAAAACATGTCGACGTTGAAATCGAAGCATTCATCCATGGCGCGATGTGTTCCTCTTATTCCGGACGCTGCGTGCTGTCCAACCATTTTACGGACCGCGACTCCAACCGGGGCGGCTGCTGCCAGTCTTGCCGCTGGAAGTACGATTTGTTCGAGGACAGCCGTCCTGAGACAGCCTGGATTTCGGAAGAGGAAGCTATGGGAGATCCGGTGCTGCAACAATTCCAACTCGGCGTGACCCAACTGCCGTTGTTTGAGGAACAGGATAATGCTTTTACTATGGGCTCCAAAGATCTTTGCATGATCGAACATGTTCCCGATTTGATTGATGTAGGCGTGGACAGCTTCAAAATAGAAGGCCGAATGAAATCGATTCACTATGTCGCAACTGTGGTCAATGTTTACCGGCAAGCGATTGACTCCTATATGGCCGACCCGGACAACTATGTCTTGAAGCCCGAATGGGTCGAGGAGATTAACAAGGCGGCAAACCGGCCGTTGAACACCGGATTTTTCTATGATACCCCGGATCATGAGGATCACATTTACGAGCCCGAGGAAAAAGCGGCTCCTTATGATTTTGCCGGTCTGGTCATGGAATATGACGAGGCTACCGGCATGGCGGTTATCCAGCAACGCAACCATTTCAAACCGGGACAGGTAGTGGAGTTCTTCGGACCGGGCGGCACATTCTTCAAACAGGTCGTTGAACAGATTTGGGACGAAGAAGGCAATGAACTGGACGCGGCGCGTCATCCGCTGCAAAAAGTAAAAATCAAAGTTGACCAGCCTGTTTCCTACTTCGATATGATGCGCAAAAAGAAATAGGACTCCGTTAATAGCACCCCTGACCAAGTCAAAAACTTGGCAGGGGTTTTTGTTTTAATATGAAAATGTATAAATTCAGTTTGAAAAATCATCCATTCGAGAAGATTCAGACAGAAGGGATGTCCTGCGATAGTGGTTGAATTTCCCAGCTTTCTTGGGACTTTACTAGGAGAAACGTTTGCACAAAAAGCTCGCTTAGGACGAAAGGCCCTTTTTTGAGTTTCGCTGAATTTTTTAACCTAAAAATTTAAATTCAACCCTGCAATCTGCCGATATTAAAGAGGAAGTCGTCAATTAATGTCGAATGATGTAAGGTATATGGAAAGAAATTTCAGGTATTAAAGGCATGACCTCAAACCTAATTTGAGGGTGCGACGACTATTATGAGCGGTGGGTGATTGAAATGGGTCTGGTTCCGAAGAGGGAGAACCAAGAGAGCAACAACAAGGAAACCAAGAAAAAAGGCTTGGGGGCAGCAAAAGAAGGTGGGAAGAAATCCTTTGTCATGGGATTGAAGGACAAAACTGCATCATCTTTAAGTAATATGCTCCCCAACCAAATGAATCCCAGCAAATCGGTTGGTGTCCGATTATTTTTAATCTTTTTTGTTGCTATTATGTTTTTCGTTTTAACGATTGGTATTATTTCCTACCAAATGGCTAAAGGCACAATTCAGAAAAATGCTGAAAGCGCAAACTTGCAAACTATTGTTCAAACTTCACAAAAACTGGATATTGTGCTTAAAAAGTATGAAGAAAATCTTCAGCAAATGTTCCTGGATGACGAAATGCAATCTGCGATTATGGATGCTTCGCTATCCAACATTTCGGATTATGACCGTTTTACGGTAACCAACAAAATGAGAACGCGGCTGAATGGCCTGACCTTCAATACGAAGGGGATCCTTTCGGTCTATATGATCTCTCCGGACAATATCGTAGATGACGTAATTTCCGGAAACACGAACTTGACGTTCTTGGAATCGGTACGTACGCAACCTTGGTTTGATGAGGTCGCCAAAACCTCGAAAGTTATGTGGATGAACGTTCCGGAAGAGAAAAATTCAGGATCCTCCGTATTCCGGCTTGTAAGATCCGTTCAAAGCGTAAGCAGCATGAAACGATTTGTTCTCATAGCGGATATTAATCTGGAAGTGCTGAATGAATACTTAAAAGAATTGAACCTCGGGAAGGGCTCCGAAATTCAAATGTTGACTCCGGATAATGTGGTAGTCGGTTCTTCGATAGACGGCGAAGAGGGCAAACCTACGGGGATAGACATGAGTAAAGCCGAAGGCCCAACCAACAGCATTTTCACTAAAAATTCGGAAGGCAAATCGGTACTCGCGGTTTACAATACGCAGGAAACGTCAGGATGGAAGCTGGTAGGTACGGTTGCAACCGCAGAACTTGTCAAGGATGCTAACGGTATTTTGCTGACTACATATATTTCTGCAGCCGTAGTAGCTCTCATCACGATTCTTATTGCGATGTGGATGGTCCGCATGATTGCACATCCGCTGGGTAATTTGAGAAACCTTATGGAAGAAGGCGCGCGTGGTAACCTGAACGTGCGTATGGAAACGAAGGCCAAGGATGAAATCGGTCAGTTGACCGGCAGCTTTAACCTTATGATGGAGCATATCACCGAACTGGTAAAACAAACGAACAACTCCGCTAAGGACGTACTCGATACGGCTTCCGAGTTGACTCATGCGTCCAATAAAACGGCGCTTTCGGCGAAGGAAATCGCAGTTGCGACAGAGGAGATAGCTAACGGTGCGACAAGCCTTGCAAACGAAGCTGAACGCGGCAACACGCTGACGGAGAATATTTCCCGGCAAATGGAGCGGGTTATCCATGCTAACAAAGAGATGGAAGACTCTGCCCACCAGGTCGAGAAGTCGAGTCAATTGGGTACCGAATATTTGAACGGGCTGCTGGCAAAAACGAATATGACCGTTGAAATGATCAACGCTTTGACCGATAAAGTCGATTCGCTGAAAGCAAGCACGAATTCGGTTCTGAAGGTATTGGACGTCATGCAGAACATTACTCAGCAAACCAACATTCTGTCTCTGAACGCTACAATTGAAGCTGCCCGTGCCGGTGCAGCTGGGCGTGGATTTATGGTGGTCGCCGATGAAATCCGCCAGCTCGCTGATCAGTCGCGGCAATCGATTACGATGGTCGGACAAATTACGGACAACATTCAACAGGAGATGAATGAAACGGTTCAAGCTTTGTCGGATGCGAGCCCGCTGTTCCAGGAACAGATCAGCTCCGTTAAGGAAACCAGCCAAATCTTCGTTTCCGTTCAAGAGCAAATGGGTGGATTTATCCGCCATTTGGACACAGTTACGTCTTCTATTGATGAGCTGAACTCTTCTCAAAATGTCCTCTCGGAGGCGATGGGAAATGTCAGCGCCGTTGCTCAACAATCCTCGGCTACTTCCGAACAGGTTGCCTCGCTCAGCAGTGAGCAGCAGACCGTCGGAGAACAACTGGTTCAGTTGTCAAATAAGCTTGAGAATGTATCCAACGGATTAAAAGAATCCTTGTCCAAATTTACGGTATAACACAATAGAGATAATTTACCTAGAACCGCCTTGGTGTCCTGCCACGGCGGTTCTATTTGTCGTTATCTACACAAGTTGGACTTAAGAATGCGATGATGGCAAGATTGCCGGATGTGTGAACCCGCTTTTCCCAGGAAATAATGGGATAAAAGAAGTTGGGGGCGGAAGGGATGTCATTACTGCGCAAGAAACGCATATTCTATATTTTAATGGCTTTCACTTTGGTTACTGTGTTATTCGCGGCAAGATTAGCATGGATTCAGTGGACCTCAGCATATATACCTTTAACCGCATCGGGAAGAACCATGAATGAACTGGCAGTCAGACAGCGTGAGGAAGGCATACTTCTGGATCCGGGCCGCGGGCAATTCGTGGATCGAAACGGGCAACCGCTGACCGGCTTTACCCGTTGGAGACCTACTCTGTTCCCGGTCTCGGAGCTGCCGGACAAGGAACATCTGAATATTCTTGCTAATCGGCTCGGGACAACTTCGGACGAACTGAAAACCCTCTGGAGCAGCTTGAAGGTACCTCAACACTGGGATCGAGGTGGCCAAGATAAGAAAACGGAGTATGTAGAGACTTGGGCCGTGGCAGCTACCGATGGATTTGAAGTGCTGCCCTTCATGGATCGGTATCCAGGTGGGACAACCGGAAAGCAATGGCTTGGATATGTCGCTCAGCGACCCGACACGATAAAGAAAATCGGTAACCCGCGCTTATTCCCTTTGACTATGCAGGTAGGCGCCTCGGGGTTGGAAAGAACGCTGGATCGCTTTTTGCGGGGAACCGGAGGAACGCGCGCCTATTATTCGGTTGACGGGAAAAAGCGCCCCTTGCCAGGAATCGGAACTCGGGCGGAAGGGGCGTCAAATCGCTATTACCCGGTTCAAGTACGGACGACCGTCGACAACGGCATTCAAGAAAGGCTGGAATGGATCGTTGAACAAATGGATGTGCGCGAAGGAGCCGTTGTCGTGCTGGACGCTAAACAAGGCGATATTGTCTCTATGGTGTCCCGTCCCTTTTTTGACCCGGTCCATATCGACTTGGAGGAAGGAAATTGGAGCAACAGGGCTGTGAAGGCCGCGGCTCCAGGCTCGATATTTAAAACGGTAATTGCTGCGGCGGCCCTCGAAGAAGGCTTGACTCATCCTGGGGAAGTTTTTCATTGTTCCGGACATTACGGCAAATACGGATTATCGTGTTGGAAAAAGGAAGGGCACGGACACATTACGCTGGAGCAGGGATTTGCCCGGTCCTGTAATGTGGTATTCGCTACTTTGGGGGAGCGTCTATCTGCAGACAGTGTTGCCCGGGGAGCAGCCAAACTGGGCTTGAACCAGAAGGTGGGATGGAATGAATCGCATTTTATGGGCGGAGATGATTTGCATCAGCTTGATCAGGAAGAGAAGGGGACTGTGTTCAACCCGGCCGGAGTCGTCGATGGAGGCGCACTGGCTCAGACCGCCCTTGGTCAGCGCGATGTTACCGTAACGCCGCTCCAAGCGGCTAATCTGGTAGTTACGCTGCTGCATGACGGTCAGGTGACCTCTCCCCGCTTAGTCACTCAAATTCGATACAGGGATGAATCCGTCATGGCCAACTTTCCCGTTCATACCATCCGAGGGAACCAAGGGCAAATATCTGCACGGACCGCCCGATTGCTGCGGGAGTGGATGAGACTGGTCGTCACGGATGGAACCGGTCGCACTTTAGCACAAGCGAAGTGGCCGCTGGCAGGCAAATCGGGTACCGCCCAGACGAAAAAGGGCGGAAAGGCGATGAACCATCAATGGTTCATCGGGTACGGACCCGTTTCCAATCCGAAATATGCGGTTGCCGTACTGGTTCAAAATCGTCCGACCGGTTCCGAACATCAGGCTGCCGTTTTGTTCCGCAGAACGATGGATATGCTGGCCGAACAGGGATCATAGTCGCGCCGGACCTGGCAAAACATCCAGACTCTTTTCCAAAAAAATGACCCTACTCACGTGCTGTGTATGATAAAATAGTGGGGATGCTATGCTTTAGGGCATGACAAAGTCATTGATCATAGAAAAGTGGGGAAGAAGCGACATGGAGACTTTGCTGCTGTGGTTATTCTATATTTCATCGCTATATGCGTTCATACCTGGACTGATTACACGCATATTTGGCTTTCGGGTGTTCAGACGCGGGGTGAGCGATGATACATTTGCACTTACTTTTGACGATGGTCCAGATCCTGTTTATACCCCTAAATTGCTGGATTTGCTGAAGCGTTATGATGCCAAGGCAACCTTCTTCGTTGTCGGTTCCAATGCGGAGAAACATCCCGATTTGATTAAACGGATGCATGAGGAAGGCCATTTGATCGGAAGTCATAATTATGTGCATAAGACAAACTGGCTGATGGGACCTGCGGCCGTCAAGAAACAGATACAGAAAACAAGCAACATCATTCAGGAAGTAACAGGGCTCAAAACGAATTACTATCGTCCGCCATGGGGCATTGTGAACCTGTTTGATTTCGCGAAGCGGGATAATACGCAAATTGTGCTCTGGTCAGCGATGTTCAGTGACTGGCGCGAACGGATCGGCTCAGATCGCCTGACCGAGCGGATGATGAAGAAGCTTCGGGGCGGAGAAGTATTCCTGCTGCATGATTGCGGATCTACGCTGGGAGCCAACAGCGGCGCACCGGGCGAAATGCTGATCGCTTTGGACCGGATTCTGCAAGAGGCTGAGAAGAGAAATCTGAGAAGCATTCGGGTAGATGAATTGATTCGGACAAGCGAATCGGTGAAGCGGAATAAGAATCTGGCGAGTTCTGACGGGAAGGTTACACCGGTCGGTCCCAAGCGGTTGTCGTGGGCCAAACGATGCGTTGTTTTTTTGTGGTTGCTTTGGGAAAAAATATTCCACCTGTTGTTCCAGCTTCAAACGGCCAACAAGGAAGATCCGTTCTTGCATTTTCGAATCCGGCCTTATCACGGGGACCCTGTTGAAATGATCGGAGGAAACATGCTTCGCGGCGGAGACAAGGTCATGGAACTGCATTTTGACAATAAAAAGCTGTTTGAAATAGGTACGCGCTCCAAGTCTCCCGTACAGCTGGCCATCAAAATGGTTCGCAGCATGGAGAAGGAATTGCCGAAGCTGGCAAAGATCGTGGTGGACCATCACGAATTGCATGAGGTCAAAGCGCTGTACGGCGTAAGCATGATTAACCGCGGACCTGAACAGTTCGGCTTTACGGTGACCGATCTTCCGAAAGGCTGGTTTGCCAAGTCATCGCAATGGTACTTGAAATTTTTGCTTCGAGTCATTCATCCGGATGGAGGCTCCCGGTTAAAACAGTCCGCCGAGCATATGATTCCCAAGCTGATCGTAATGCCTGTGGATTATCTCGTCACACAGTATTTGACAGACGGTTCTCATCGGAAGATGGCCGGGAAACAGGAAAATGAAGTAGTGGAAGAAGAAGCGGTTTTAAGCGCGACGATTCCATGCCCATAGCACTTTTAAATCCATGATACAAAAAAGAAACCGTCCGGCAACTGCCCGGACGGTTTCTTCATGTATGTTGATTATCAAATGAATATTAGATCTTCAATACGCCGCCGGAGCTAGCGTTAGTAACGAGCTTGGAATAACGGGCAAGGTAGCCGGTTTTAACTTTTGGCTCGAAGCCTTTCCAGTTGGCGCGGCGGCGTGCCATTTCTTCGTCATCGACATGCAGTTCGATCTTCCGGTTGTTCAGATCCAATTCGATGATGTCACCATCTTCGACAAAGGCGATCGGTCCGCCTTCAGCTGCTTCCGGAGAAATATGTCCGATGCTGATGCCGCGGGAAGCGCCGGAGAAGCGTCCGTCTGTGATGAGGCCGACTTTGGCTCCAAGGCCCATACCGACGATTTGGGAAGTAGGAGCCAGCATTTCCGGCATACCCGGTCCGCCTTTTGGTCCTTCATAGCGGATGACCACTACGCTGCCTTCCTTCACCTTGCCGTTTGCGATGCCTTCAAGCGCTTGCTCCTGGGAATCGAAGCAGATGGCAGGGCCTTTATGATAGCCGCCGACCGAAGGATCTACGGCGCCGACTTTGATGACGGAACCTTCCGGAGCCAGGTTACCGTACAGAATGGCCAAGCCGCCTTTTTCCGAATGCGGCTTATCGATCGGATGGATGACGCTATGATCCAGAATCTCGCAGCCTTCCACGTTTTCGGCGATCGTTTTGCCTGTTACGGTGATGCGGTCTCCATAAATGGCTCCCGGCTTCTTGAGCAGCTCATGCAGCACGGCGCTTACGCCGCCGGCGCGGTGAACGTCCTCGATGAAAAGATCGGAGGCCGGTGCAAGCTTGGCGATATGAGGTACGCGGTTTGCTACTTCATTAATGCGCTCCAGCGGATAATCGATCCCCGCTTCCTGCGCCAAGGCGAGTGTGTGCAGCACCGTATTTGTGGAGCCGCCCATAGCCATGTCGAGTGCAAACGCGTTGTCGATCGATTCCTGGGTTACGATGTCGCGCGGCTTGAGGTCCAGCTTGATCAATTCCATCAACTGACGTGCGGATTGTCTTACGAAATCGCGGCGTTCTTCAGCCACCGCCAGGATCGTTCCGTTACCCGGCATAGCCAAGCCCAATGCTTCCGCCAGACAGTTCATGGAGTTAGCCGTGAACATACCGGAACAGGAGCCGCAAGTAGGACAACCGAATTGTTCAAGCTCGAGCAGATCATCATCGCTGATTTGTCCCGCTTGATGGGCGCCTACGCCTTCAAATACGGAAGTAAGCGAAAGCTTGCGGCCTTTGCTGTCTACGCCGGCCTTCATCGGTCCGCCGCTGACAAACACGGTCGGAATGTTGACGCGAAGTGCGCCCATCATCATTCCCGGCGTGATTTTGTCGCAGTTCGGGATGCAGACCATGCCGTCGAACCAGTGTGCGGAAACGACGGTTTCCAGGGAGTCGGCGATAATTTCCCGGCTCGGCAGGGAATAACGCATTCCGATGTGGCCCATGGCGATTCCGTCGTCCACACCGATCGTGTTGAACTCAAACGGTACGCCGCCGGCTTCGCGAATTGCTTCTTTGACGATTTTGCCGAACTCCTGCAGATGTACGTGTCCTGGCACGATATCGATATACGAGTTGCACACCGCGATAAACGGTTTGCCGAAATCTTCTTCCTTCACGCCTGCGGCCCGCAGTAAGCTGCGGTGAGGAGCGCGGTCGAAGCCTTTTTTGATCATGTCTGAACGCATTTTTTTTGCTGCCATGATGATTCACCCCACTAAAAGAATATATTGATTTTGGAACTTTACACCGCTAAAGGTTTTCTTTAAAGTCTATCATATGTATTCCGGTTTTTCTAGCAACGAAAAAAAGAAACCCCGGTGCTACCGGAGCTTCTTCTGCAAGGAAACCGGGTAAATAACCACGGCTTCCATTATTTGTTGTTATTATTGCGGGCTTCTCCGCCTTTTCGGCCAATCTCGCGGTAAAACTCCTTGTCATGCTTCTCCGAAGTGGCTTCTCCGCCCTTTTGGCCAATCTCTTGGTAGAATTCCTTGTCATGGTTGCGGGAGGTTGCTTCTCCGCCCTTTTGGCCGATCTCCTGATAAAATTCCTTACCGTGGTTTTTGGAGGTGGCTTGTCCTCCTAAACGGCCTGCTTCCTCACGGCTCATTTTACCCTTGCTCCGTGCCATGCTTATCAACTCCTTAGGTCGTTTTTGTCTTCCGTATGCTTTATTTACCACGGTCAGTTAGTTTGAAACCAATATTCGAAATAAAAAGCAAAAAAGCAAAAAGGACCTATATGGTCCTTTTTGTGTATTTTATATCAAAATTTGTTAATGATTGAATTGTCCGAGAGCTCTACGCTCCAATTCTACTACCCATTGAACCGGCGGTTCAATCGCCGGGGAGGTCCATTTACGGACAGCCGGCTGGCTGAGCAATACGGTCAGGATCACAGCTCCGGCAATCAGACCGAGGGTGGCCGCTCCCGTATGAATATAGTCATAGAGCGGAGAAGCCGCCGCCAGACGGATAATCAAGCCGTGAAGTAAAAAGACGTACAGCGTTCTGCGTCCGAAATCCGTCAGCCGACTCTCTTTTGCCGGAACAAAGGAAAGGAAGATGGCCCCGGCAAACAGCTGCAATAGGTACAAAGACAGTCGGATTAATCCGGCATACCATTCGTGATGATCGAGCTGCATATAAGTCATGTTTCCATATAACCAGCCGGGAATCAGATTGCCGCCTCCCAGGTAAAGCACAAGGAACAGTCCTGCCGACAGCATCATTCCGGTGACTCTAACCTTACGTGTAAGGAATTTCTCCAAAGCGGCAAAAGAAAAGTGATAGCCCGCTATGAAGAACGGGAGGAACACAAAGGTCCGGGAAAAGCTGAGCCAGGTTCCGTCCAATTGCAGATAGCCGACCAGTACGCCCAGAAGGACCGAGATGGCAATCTGTTGAAGCGGCGAACACTTGCGTAAGGAAAGCAGGACCAAACGCCAGCAGAAATGGCTGGCCAGGAACCAAAGAAGCAGGTAGGGTGCAAAGAACGAATGGTGAATATTTTTTACTTGAAATACGGTTATATCAAGCACGGAGTACAAGGTTTGAAAAATAATATACTGCATGCCGATCTGAAGCAGTACTTTGCGGCCGGCTTCCCCGGTGAGGCTGGATTTGGCAAAATACCCGGTTACAAATACGAACAGAGGCATATGAAAAGTGAAAATCCACATATAGAGCGAATGAATTCCATCCATCCGGCTAATTAGCGGTTCTATCGCATTGCCGATAAAGACGCATACGATGAGCAGAAAGCGCAGGTTGAGGAAAAAAGTCTCACCCCGTTGATTTAAATGTGTTGCCGACATGACGTTAAGCCCCTTCCCATGCAGCTTTCGCTACCCGTAAAGCAATAGCAGAGCAACAGCTGGAATATTAAAAATTTGAATTATTGTTCTCTTGTTTAAAAATACTCTCTTTGAAAGGGAAACCTTGTGATTATTATCACAATAGAAAACGCTCTCAGATGTCTTAGTTGTGACCAACTGATGAAACCTGCTCCATTGCGGTTTTGTCTCTTTGCTATGCACGGGGTACAATGAGGATACTATATAGAAAATTCAGGATTTTAGGCGATGCTTGGAGGTGCTTGAGTGCCAGTTGTACATATCGGGGATCATCCGGTTCCGTGCCGGGGGATTTTGTTCGATAAAGACGGAACCCTGCTCGATTTTATGGAGCTTTGGGGAGGTTGGGCGGAGACGCTGACCAAGCTGCTGGAAGGTCATCTTGCGGTATTGGGAGCTAAGTTGCCGGTCTCTGCGACAGGGCTGATGGGCTTACATTACGATAAGGCAGGACGTGCCGCAGGATATGACAGAACCGGCCCGCTTGCGATGGGGACGGAAGAAGAAGTCACCGCGATCTTGGCCTGGCAGCTTTATAATGCCGGAGTACCATGGAACGAAGCTGTAGTTCAAGTCCGCCAATTCAGCGCTTCGGCAATGGTAGAAGTTGAAAAACGGAAGAGCGCCCACCCGATGCCTGGTTTGGGCGGCTTCCTGGATTCCTGCCGCATTGCGGGAATACGACTCGGGGTAGTTACTTCCGACACGACACCCGAGGCTTTGAAGCATCTGGAATGGCTCGGCATCCTGGAATATTTCGATAGCGTGGTCGGCCGGGACAGGGTGATTAAAGGGAAACCTGATCCGGAGATGGCTTATTTGGCCATGCGCGAGCTGGGGATTACCCCGGAGGAGTGCGTGGTGATCGGAGACAGCAATGCGGATATGGCGATGGGGGTGCGGGCCGGTGCGGCACTGAGGCTCGGAATCGCGCCGGACGGCGATGGAGCCAGCTATCTGCTTGATGCTGACAAAATTATTACCGATTATACGGAGTTGAAGGCGACCCCATAAAAGGGGCCGGAAGGAGGACTTATACGATGGCAGGGATATCGCAGTCGAAAAGTGATATTTTGGCGGAATGGATTCAGGCAAGCAAGCGGATTGTATTCTTTGGGGGAGCAGGCGTCTCTACGGAGAGCGGGATACCCGATTTTCGTTCCGCCGCAGGGATCTATCAAATGGAAAAGGAATCGCCTTACTCCCCTGAGGAAATATTAAGCCGGAGTTTCTTTGATCGTCATCCGGAAGTATTCTTTGATTTCTACAAAACAAAGATGATTCATCCGGAAGCAAGGCCGAATCCGAGTCATTTCCTGCTGGCCGATTTGGAGAAGGAAGGCAAGCTCCAGGCCGTCGTGACGCAAAATATAGACGGTCTGCACCAAATGGCGGGCAGCAAGAACGTCCTGGAGCTTCATGGCTCGATACACCGCAACTCTTGCATGGACTGCGGCCGCTTCCATAGCTTGGACGAGGTGATGGGTAGTCCGGAGGTTGTTCCTCACTGCAAAGCGTGCGGCGGGGTCGTGAAGCCCGATGTCGTATTGTACGAAGAAAGCCTGGACGAGCGGGTCATCGGGGAGACGGTCAAGTCCATAGCGGAAGCGGACTTGCTGTTGATCGGCGGAACCTCGCTCACAGTTCAGCCTGCCGCATCCTTCATCACCTATTTCCGGGGAGAACGGACCGTTCTGCTCAATGCTTCCAGCACGGCCTTCGATCACAGAGCCGATCTTCACATCAAGGATCCGATCGGGAATGTGATGAAGGACGTCGGAGAGAAGCTTCGCGGGCTCTAAGTAGTCGAATTGTTTAAATAAGAAGCAAGAAAACGGTTTCTTGCCAAAGGCATTTGAACGAGCTATTATATTTTGCGAAGGCATTTCACATCAGGAAGGTTGGGAAACAAGATGGTCTATACCGCCAGCGATGATCGCTATGAAACTATGAAATATAACCGTGTAGGACGTTCCGGCTTGAAGCTGCCGGCCATTTCGCTCGGATTGTGGCATAACTTCGGAGGTGTGGATACCTTCGAAAACGGACGTGAAATGTTACGGCGTGCGTTTGATCTTGGAATCACTCATTTTGACCTGGCTAATAATTACGGGCCCCCTGCGGGTTCGGCCGAAGAAATGTTTGGACAGGTTTTAAAGAAAGACTTCGCTCCTTACCGGGATGAAATGGTGGTTTCCACCAAAGCCGGTTATTATATGTGGCCTGGACCATACGGAGAATGGGGGTCCCGCAAGTACCTGGTCTCCAGTCTGGACCAAAGCCTGAAGCGGATGGGCCTTGATTATGTGGATATTTTCTATTCGCATCGCCCCGATCCGGAGACTCCGCTGGAGGAAACCATGATGGCTCTGGATCATATCGTGCGCTCGGGAAAAGCGCTGTATGTGGGGATTTCCAGCTACTCTGCGGAACAGACCGCCGAGGCTGTTGCTATCCTGAAAGAATTGGGGACCCCGCTGCTCATTCATCAGCCAAGCTATTCCATGCTTGAACGCTGGATCGAGAACGGATTGCAGGACGTATTGGAAGAAAACGGTGTAGGCAGCATTGCTTTCTGCCCTCTCGCTCAAGGCTTGCTCACAAACAAATACCTGAACGGCATTCCGGACGATTCCCGGGCCAAGAGCGGCACAGGGTTTCTGAAAGAAGAACAGATCACGCCGGAAACGCTGCGGAAAGTCCGGGCGTTGAACCAAATGGCTGCGGCCCGCGGCCAAAGTCTGGCACAATTCGCGCTCGCTTGGGTGCTGCGCGGCGGCAGAGTGACCTCCGCCCTGATCGGTGCCAGCCGTGTCAGTCAGATCGAGGAGAATGTGCAGGCGCTCAGCAAGCTGGACTTCAGCGAAGAGGAACTGGCCCGCATCGAAACGATTTTGAATACGAATGGAGATCATCAATAATTAAGCGCATTAAGGGACACACCCCTATTATCCGGCATCATGGATGGATAGGGGTGTTTTTTAGATGAGGCTGCCCTGACGCGTTTTTCCGGTACGCGCTGGGGGACTCGCCGTGGAATCGGCGGAATTGGCGGGAGAAATACAAGGCGTCCGCCAAGCCGACGGAAGCAGCGATTTGCTCGATAGACAATTCAGGCCGCTCGCGGAGCAACTGACGCGATTTGTCGATTCTCAGCTTCAGCAGGTAGGTGACGGGCGTAAGCCCGGTTTCTTTTTTGAAAATTCTGGACAAATAGGCCCGGTTATACCCAAGGCTCGAACACATCTGTTCAATCGATAAAGGATGCGCATACTGGCTGGACATGTAGTGGATCATTTGTTTAACGATACGCTGCACACCTGTCTCGCCCGCCGGAAGCGCGGACTCCCTTACAAGCGTCTCCTCCGCATCTGCCATGATAAGATGCAGGTATCCGAGCGAAGCCAGATGAGAGCTGGGCTTTTTACTGCGAAAAGCTTGAAGGACCGTCTCCAGCAGTCCGGGAATCCGGCTGTCAGGGCCGGGTTGGAACACCGGAAGATGGGGCGTGAAGCCCGCCCGGGAGATGAGTTGGTGCGCTTTGTCTCCATTAAAGGCAATCCACCGGTAACGCCAAGGAGCGACCGTATCGGAAGCGTAGCTGACAAGCTGGTCCGGCTGGATCAGGAAACAATCGCCTTCACTGAGATCGTAATGGGCGAATTCGGTTTGAAAGCTGCCTTTGCCTTCCTCAACAAAATGAAGAAGAAAGTAATCATAGACTTTAGGGCCGAGACGGTGATCGGCCTGGGTCTGGCTTTCCCCGGCAAACAGCACATGCAGGTCGCTAACCTCATTAATTTCCGGATTGGCAGCCGCGCTATAAGTTTCATGAATCATAAGAGAGCCTTCCTTTCTGCAGGATGGTCACATTTATCCATATAATTCTCGCATAGATGCATTATCAAAAACAAGGCTGTTTTTTATACTAAGTGTAGAACTTAAGATTCCATGAAGATGGGGTGTACGTAAAATGAAAAAACAGGAAATGGAACAATTGTTTATATCACGTTGCGGAGGGAGCGAAGAAACCGTAAGGATCTTCAATGCTCCGGGCCGGGTCAATCTGATCGGCGAGCATATCGATTACAACGGCGGTTATGTGCTGCCGGCCGCTCTGGAATTCGGAACCACGGTTGCCGTCCGGAAACGGAACGATAAGAAAGTTACATTTGCATCAACCAATTTGCCTTATACTGCTGAAATCGAACTGGATGAATTGGGCAAAGCCAAAACGGAAGAGTGGGTTGATTATCCGGTAGGCGTAATCGTGGAGCTTGGCAAAAAGAGCGTTACCCTCACGAGCGGTTATGATCTGCTGTTCCATGGTGAAATTCCGAACGGGGCGGGCCTTTCCTCTTCGGCTTCCATTGAAGTAGTAACTGCCTTCGCGCTGCTGTCCATGGAAGGGCAACCTACGGATAAAGTCGAAATCGCGGTCCTTTCGCAAAAAGCGGAGAACCTCTATGTAGGCGTAAACAGCGGAATTATGGACCAATTCGCCGTATCGAACGGGGCCCAGGATCATGCGATTCTGCTCATGTGCGATACGCTGGAGTATAAATTGGTGCCGTTCAAGACGGGAGCGTACAAGCTGGTCATCGGCAACACGAACAAGCGCAGAGGGCTGGTGGACTCCAAATATAACGAGCGCCGGGAACAGTGTGACGCTGCTCTCCGCATCGTTCAGGAGGAAGAACCTCAGATTCAGTATTTGGCTCACCTGTCGCCGGAACGTTTTGAACAAATGAAAGGGAAGTTCACGGATGAAGTGCTGCTCCGGCGCGCGGCCCATGTGGTGGAAGAAAACGCCCGCGTATTGAAATCGGTAGATGCGCTGAGCGCAAACGACCTGACTGCCTTTGGTGCGCTGATGAACGCCTCTCACGACTCCCTGCGCGATCTGTATGAAGTAAGCTGCATGGAGCTGGATGTGATGGTGGAGGAAGCACGCAAGATTGAAGGTACGCTTGGCGCGCGGATGACCGGAGCCGGATTTGGCGGCTGCACGGTATCCCTTGTTCATGAAGATGCAGTAGACCGCTTTGTATCCGAAGTAGGCTCGGCTTATAAGGAACGTACCGGTCTGGAAGGCGAGTTTTATGTATGCGGCGTCGGCAATGGAGTCCATGAAGTGAAAGGGGATAACTGAACATGGCGATTTTAGTGACTGGCGGAGCCGGATATATCGGTTCCCATACGGTAGCGGAACTGCTGGACAAAGGCAAGGAAGTTGTAGTTATCGACAATCTGCAATCCGGGCATAGAGGGGCGCTGCTTGGCGGGAAGCTGTATGAAGGGGATTTGCGTGACAAAGAGCTGCTCGCCAAACTGTTCGCCGAGAATGAGATTGAAGCCGTAATTCATTTTGCCGCTAACTCCCTGGTCGGAGAAAGCATGCAAAATCCGGTGAAATACTACGACAACAACGTTTACGGAACACTCTGCCTGCTTGAAGCGATGGATGCCGCGAATGTGCGGAAAATCGTCTTCTCCTCCACGGCGGCGACCTACGGCGAACCGGATAAGGTGCCGATTGAAGAGACCGATCCTACGCAGCCTACTAATGTGTATGGGGAAACCAAGCTGATGATGGAACGGATGATGTCTTGGTTCGATAAGGTGCTGGGTATCAAATACGTAGCTCTCCGTTACTTTAATGCTGCAGGAGCTCACGAGAGCGGGCGGATCGGCGAAGATCACAATCCGGAAAGTCACTTGATTCCGCTGATCCTGCAAACGGCGCTGGGTCAACGTGATTCGATCAAGGTGTTCGGTGACGACTACAATACGCCTGACGGAACTTGCGTCCGCGACTATATCCATGTCGGCGATTTGGCCGATGCCCATATGCGTGCGGTTGACTATTTGATCGGCGGCGGAGACAGCAACGTGTTCAATCTTGGAAACGGTCAAGGCTTCTCGGTCAAAGAGGTTATTGCCAAAGTCAAAGAAGTGACAGGCCGCGACTTCCCGGTTGTTCTTAGCCCGCGGCGGGAAGGCGACCCTGCCATTTTGATCGCCTCTTCGGATAAAGCGAGAACCGTGCTCGGCTGGGAACCTACCCGTAACAAATTGGACGATATTATCCGCAGCGCCTGGGAATGGCATCTCAATCATCCTGACGGCTACGGTGACAACTAAGGAGTGAAGAATAGTGGAAGCTGAAGCTAACCAAAACAGACAAGAAGCGCAGTATGCTATAGAACGGCTGACTCACTATGCTTTGCAGCAAGGGTTGATCGACTGGTGGGACCTCGATTATTCACGGAACCGGCTGCTGGAATTGTTCGGATTTGACGAGCCGTTTGCAGGCGAAGTCGGAGAGGAAGTATTGACCGGACCACAGGGACCGCTAAACGTATTGATCGACTATGGCGTTGAAATCGGACTGATTCCGGAAAATACGGATACTTTCCGTGATTTGCTGGACGCCCGTATCATGGGACTTTTAATGCCGCGTCCTTCGGAAACAATTGCTAAATTCCGTCAAACGGCAGAGAATGGCGGCATTCAGGCGGCTACGGACGAATTCTATAAGCTGTCCGTGGACAGCAACTATATCCGGATGGAGCGGGTTGCACAAAATATATATTGGAACCAGCCGACGTCCTTCGGTGATATGGAGATCACGATTAACCTCTCCAAGCCGGAAAAAAATCCGAAGGAAATCGCGATGGCGAAGCTGCTTCCGCCGCCGGTTTATCCGAAGTGCCAGCTCTGCCGGGAAAATGTGGGTTACGCAGGGCGGATCAACCATCCGGCCCGGCAAAATCTGCGCGTCATTCCGCTCGAGCTGAACGAGGAACCATGGTTTTTCCAATACTCGCCTTACGTGTATTACAATGAGCATTGCATCGTATTCCACCATGATCATGTGCCAATGAAGCTGACCAAGTTGACTCTGAAGCGGCTGCTTGATTTTACCGGGCGGTTCCCGCACTACTTTATCGGGTCCAACGCGGACTTGCCGATCGTGGGCGGCTCCATTCTGACGCATGACCATTTCCAGGGTGGACGTCACACCTTCCCGCTGGAGAAGGCGCCGATCGAAGCGGTGTTCAGCCATCCGGAATTTGGCGGAGTAACGGCGAGCATGGTGCACTGGCCAATGTCGGTGCTGCGGCTTAAGGGACAGGATCCTGAAGTTTTACTGGAGGCAGCGAACGATCTGTATGAACAATGGAAAGCCTACAGCGACTCTGATGCAGAAGTGCTTGCCTTTAGCGAAAATACCGAAGGTGGTTCCGGTGAACCTGTGCCGCATAACACGGTTACGCCGATCGTCCGGCGGAGCGCGGACGGCGGATATGAATTCGATATTGTACTGCGCAACAATCGCACGAATGAGCAGCATCCCGAAGGAATCTTCCACCCTCACCGGGAAATGCACCATATCAAAAAAGAAAATATCGGCTTGATCGAAGTGATGGGCCTCGCGATTTTGCCGGGCCGTCTGAAACAGGAACTGGCCGATATTGCGGGTATTTTGAGCGGCGACGCTGCTTTGTACGAGCGGACCGTTTCGGATCCGGCCGGCGACAGCCCGTTGGCGGTTCACGCCGATTGGATTAAGGAGCTGGTGTCTCGCCACGGCATGACGCTAGAGCGCGAGCAGGCCGATGCGCTGCTCAAAGAAGAAGTAGGCCGCAAGTTTGCGGAGATTTTAGGCCACGCGGGTGTCTTTAAAGTAGACGAAGCCGGACGCGAAGCGTTCCGCCGCTTTGTCGCCGCCGCGGGTTATCAAGAGCTGTCCTCCTAAGGGGGACGGCTTTTTTTTTGAAGTAAAGTTGGCCTAAAGTTGGCTTAGCGTTGGCCTTACACGAGGCAGGTGGCCTGCGGATTGCGCAGTATGGTAAAGCACAACCGGACGGTAGCAGCGAAGCGGAGAGGAGCCTCATTGGATTTTTCCAATGAGAAGATGCAACAAAAGCAGGCTGAAATAGTTTGATTGGATATTTCCATTAGAAAACTTCTGTTTGAGCCATTTTGAGCGATTTGTAGGAATGTTCATTGGAAATATCCAATGAAACAGCGAAGAGTCGCGTATACTAGCCGTTTTAATTGGATTTTTCCAACTAACTTGCCCTGATCTAACCCGATATTTCCTAGTAGTGGCTAATGGAGCGAAAGAGTTGAAGTTAAGTTGTTAAAGTAGATAGTGTGGAATGAAGTAGATGGTAAATGGTAGGTGGTATGTGGAGTTTGGATGTGGAGTGAGGTAGGTTGAATGTGCTATGTGCTATGTGCTATGTGCTATGTGCTATGTGCTATGTGCTATGTGCTATGTGGTATTTGGTTTGTGGAGTGAGTAGTGAGTTAGTGAGTAGTGAGTTAGTGAGTAGTGAGTTAGTGAGTAGTGAGTAGTGAGTAGTGAGTAGTGAGGGAGTTGGTTAGTGTTAAGTGTTGTGGTATGCGCCTACCAGTCTGTGCGCGATTAGATAAAATCCAATCATATAGTCTAATATCTGTTGAAAATCAGATTTGGTTGGAGAAAATCCAATGAGAAAAGTGATTAGAACAGATTTAATGAGGATTTGGGGTGTTTTTCAGCCTCGTCATTGGGTCTGTCAAGATTTTTGTGTAAACTCATTGTCAAGCAAATCCCCCGAGGGGGATTTGGCGTTTCTAACGTAAATAGTTACTGATGCGATCCGGAAAGAAGACGGATAGCTGGAGTAGCATTTGCCCCCAATTTTGGACACGACCTGTCCATTTACGAGTAACATCCATTGTGGCTAGGTAGAGCATTTTAAGCAAGGCTTCATCGGTAGGGAAAATGCTTTTTCCTTTGGTCACTTTACGAAGCTGCCGGTGGTAGCTTTCAATCATGTTGGTAGTATAGATGAGTTTGCGGATCTCCGGCGGGTATTTGAAAAACGTTGAGAGCTCTCCCCAGTTGTTTCTCCAAGAGCGAACAATGAGCGGATACTTGGTGCCCCAAACTTCCTCGAACCGATCCAGTTCAAGCAGGGCGCCTTCTTCCGTGGCTGCTTTGTAAATCGGCTTCAAGTCAGCGGTGACTTTCTTAAGATCTTTGTACGATACGTAGCGAGTGGAATTACGGATCTGGTGAATGATACACTTTTGGATTTCGGTCTTTGGATAGCAAGCTGCAATCGCTTCAGAGAAGCCACTTAGGTTGTCCACACAGATAATAAGGATATCTTGGACCCCTCGATTTCGAAGGTCATTGAGTACGCTGAGCCAGAACTTGCTGGATTCGTTCTCGCCAATCCACATACCCAGCACATCCTTATTCCCATCCAGATCAATTCCGATCACCATGTATGCAGCTTTATTTACAATAGCTCCGTCCTGTTTCACTTTAAAATGAATCGCGTCCATGTATATGACCGCGTAGACACCTTGAAGTGGCCGATTTTGCCATTCCTTGATGAGAGGTACGATTTTGTTCGTAACATTGGATATGAGTGTAGGCGAGACTTCGATTCCGTACAGATTTTGGAGATGATCCTGAATCTCCCGAGTGCTGACACCTTTAGCGTAAAGAGCTATAATCTGATCTTCGATTCCGGTCACATTCTTCTGATGTTTCTGTATAACCAAGGGCTCAAACTCACCCAAACGATCCCGAGGGACCATGATTTCTTGCTCACCGTACTCGCTAACCACTGTCTTTTTACTCTTGCCATTCCGGCTATTGGGTGTTACTTTGGCTTTAACTTCATGCTTCTCATATCCAAGATGTGTATCGAGTTCTGCCTCCAACATCTCTTGAATGGTCTCTGCAAACAACTCTTTCAAAGCGTTCTGTGCATCTTGAGCCGTTACCAGTTTGTTCTCCTTAATGAAAGCTCGTAATTGCTCTTTTGTCCAAAGTCCCATGTGTTCCCCCAACCTTTCTATTACTTTCCATTTTAGTAGAATTGGGAGTTTACACAAATTATTTTACAGACTCTCGTCATTGGAAAAAATCCAATCGCGTCTGAATTTTTGACCTAAATCGGAGATTTCGTTGGAAAAAATCCAATGAGGGTGCAGTGACACAATAAGCTATATCGCCTAAACTGCTTAAACCGCCTAAACCGCTAATTTCATCTAAATCTCATTAATGCCAAACCCACCAAACCTACCTTAATCATCTAACTCATCTAATTCGCAATAAACGCCTAATTGGCTTAAACGCCTAAATCTCACTAAACACATTAGATTTCCCACTTAAGCCTTAATAGTTCCGGCGTGGCGTTTGTTTTCACGTCTTGAATGGCAGTATAATCAAAGATGGCATGTTCATCTTATTTCACGATCAGGAGGGAACGAAACATGGATCGTTTTCAATTTCATAATCCGACTAAGCTGATTTTCGGCAAAGATCAATTGCAGGCATTAAAACAAGAGGTTCCCCGCCATGGAAGCAAGGTATTGTTGGTCTATGGAGGCGGAAGCATTAAGCACAGCGGGCTGTACGACAAAGTGACAGCAATTCTGAAAGAAATCGGAGCGGAAGTAACCGAGCTGTCCGGTGTGGAGCCGAATCCGCGATTGTCCACCGTGCATCGCGGCGTGGAGCTGTGTAAAACGAAGGGCATCGAACTGGTGCTTGCCGTCGGGGGCGGAAGCGTGCTTGACTGTTCGAAGGCGATTGCTGTCGGGGCCAAGTATGACGGCGATATGTGGGACTTCCCTGAACGGAAGGCTGCGCCGAAAGACGCGCTTCCAATGGGTACGGTGCTGACCATGGCGGCAACCGGTTCGGAAATGAACGGGAACTCGGTTATTTCCAATGAAGTGACTAAGGAGAAGCTGGGCTGGGGCAGTAAATTCGCTTACCCTGCGTTTTCGATTCTCGAGCCGGAAAATACGGTATCCTTGCCGAAAGATCAAACCGTATACGGTATGGTCGATATCATGTCGCATGTGTTTGAGCATTATTTTCATAAGGACACCAACACTCCTGTCCAGGACGGGTTCTGTGAAACCGTACTTCGTACGGTGATTGAAACGGCCCCTAAACTGATTGAAGACCTGGAAAACACGGAATATCGCGAAACGATTCTCTATTGTGGAACGATGGCCTTGAATGGCGTTTTGAATATGGGATTGTCGGGAGACTGGGCCACCCATAACATCGAGCATGCGGTGTCCGCGGTATACGATATTCCGCATGGCGGCGGGCTCGCCATCCTGTTCCCGAACTGGATGAAGCATGTCATGCATCATGACATTGCCCGGTTTAAACGCTTGGCTATCAACGTGTTTGACGTGAATCCGGAAGGCAAGAGCGATCAGGCTGTTGCCGAGGAGGGGATTGAAGCCCTTCGCGCGTTCTGGAATTCCATTGGTGCGCCGAGCCGGTTGGCTGATTATGAGATCGATGGCAGCAACTTGGAGATCATGGCCGACAAGGCGGTTCGTTTCGGATCCTTCGGCAATTTCGCACTGCTTAATAAGCAGGACGTTATGGAAATTTACCAAAGCTCTTTATAAGAGATTGCTTCATCCAACCTTTTTGTATAAGCCTTATTCGTCATAAAACCTCTCTTTTGGTGAAAAGAGAGGTTTTTTTCTGTCCAAAGCAGGGAAATTATTGAAACAATGCAGAAGTAATAACGTAACAATTATAAAGAGTTAAGGTTTGAGCAGAAAGGGGGGGACGGTTTGGAGGTTTTGTTCTGGAGCTGTTTTGCAGGCGGCGCACTCTTTGCGTTAATCAGCGCCATTTTAGGAGATGTTGTCGGAAGCTGGCTGGAAGGGGTATTTGACGTGTTCTCGGTGGACTTCTTGAAGCCGGTCGTGACGGCCTCCGCGATTACCACGTTTGGAGGTGCGGGTATTTTGCTAACCCGCTATACCCGAATCGGTAATTTCGGTGTTGTTACTCTGGCGGTTTTGATCGCGCTTAGTTTTTCAGTGCTGATCTATTTTGCTTATGTGAAGCCGATGGAGAACAGCGAGAATTCAATCGGGTATTCCAGTACCGAACTTCCCGGTAAGCTCGGTGAAGTGACCGTACCAATTCCCTCCAAAGGTTTTGGGGAGGTTATGGTCAAATTCGTTGCTGGCAATACGTTACACACGGCCGCCAGTTGGGATCGGCGGAATATTCCCGCCGGAGCACTGGTTGTGATCGTGGATTCCAAGGATGGCGTCGTTCATGTATCCGAGCTGTACGAAACCGAACAAAAAAAGGAGCTGGTGTAATTGTTTGAAGCAGTACCTGATTTCTTGCTTATCCCTATTGTTGTCATTGCCGTCATTATTGTGCTGGGTCTGGCGTTTTGGACGCGCTATAAAACCGTAAGTCCGGATGAAGCGATGATCGTAACGGGATCCTTCCTGGGAAGCCGTAACATTTCCGATGATGAATCCGGACGGAAGATCAAGATCGTCCGCGGGGGCGGCGCCTTTATCTGGCCGATATTCCAGAAGGCCGAATTCATGTCCTTGCTGTCACACAAACTGGACGTTATGACACCCGAGGTATATACCGAACAAGGAGTTCCCGTTTCTGCGGATGGCGTTGCGATCATAAAAGTGGGCAGCTCGGTGGAAGACGTGGCGACTGCGGCCGAACAATTCATGGGCAAGCCGATTGAATCACTGAAAGGCGAAGCACAGGAAGTGCTGGAAGGCCACCTGCGTTCCATTCTCGGTTCCATGACGGTAGAGGAGGTATACCGGAACCGTGACAAGTTTGCCCAAGAGGTTCAAGGTGTTGCGGCACGGGATCTTAAAAAAATGGGGCTGCAAATCGTCTCCTTCACGATTAAGGATGTGCGCGACAAGCATGGTTATCTGGAGGCGCTCGGGAAACCGCGAATTGCGGCGGTCAAGCGGGACGCTGAAATTGCCGAAGCGGAAGCTCTGAGGGATTCGCGGATTCAGAAAGCGCTGGCCGAGGAATCTGGACAGAAGGCGGAACTTTTGCGGGATACGAATATCGCGGAAGCCTCCAAGGAGAAGGAACTGAAGGTAGCCTCCTTTAAGAAGGAACAGGACACCGCCAAAGCGGAAGCCGATCAGGCTTACCATATTCAGGAGGCGCGGGCTAAGCAAACGATGGTCGAGGAACAGATGAAGGTCGAACTGGTCCGCAAAGAGCGCGAAATCGATTTGCAGGATAAAGAGATTATGGTTCGTCAAAAGCAATACGATGCGGAAGTGAAGAAGAAAGCCGATGCTGACCGGTATGCGGTGGAGCAGGCGGCTGAAGCGGATAAAGCGCGGAAAATGCGGGAAGCCGACGCCGTGCAGTACTCTATTGAAACCCAGGCTAAAGCTTCCGCCGAGCAAAAAAGGCTCGAGGGTCTTGCGATTGCGGATGCCGAGCGGGCCAAAGGTACGGCGGATGCGGAAATCATCCGGCTTCGGGGTCTTGCGGAGGCGGAAGCGAAGGAAAAGTTGGCCGAAGCCTTCCAGAAATTCGGCGAGGCGGCTATCCTCGATATCGTCGTGAAAATGCTGCCTGAACTGGCCGGCAAAATCGCGACTCCGATCTCATCGATCGACAAGTTGACGGTAGTCGATACCGGAAAAGGAGAAGGGGCCGCCCGGGTCAGCAATTATGTGACAGAGCTGATGGCGACCGCTCCGGAAATGCTCAAGAACGTTTCGGGCATCGAACTGGATCAGCTTATCAAGGGTTTAACGAAAGGTAAAATTTCGCCCCCTGCAGCGGAGCCCGCTCCGGCAGCCAAAGCTTCCGTGCTGCTTGAAAGCGCCGCTTCGCAAGAAACCCCGTAAAGCTCGGCACTTTGTAAGAGAATAAATAATATACAAATGAAGCATCCCTTCGACCCGGAGGGATGCTTTTCTATAATCCTGGGGATGCTTTTGTATTATTTGAAGTAATGTCTGGCAAGGAGAAGGGACGTGGATTATAATAGGCATAAGCGTTCCGGAGAACAGAATAATGCAGTTAAAATGAGGTGCAATTGTGAACAGCCTTCAAGTGGCCAAAGTGTTGAATAACAACGTCATCATTGCCCATCATCCCGAGCACGGCGAAGTTGTCGTGATCGGTAAAGGCATTGGTTTTAACCGGAAAACAGGCGATTCCATTCCTCTCGAATCGGTAGAAAAGATGTTCATTCTGACCAACCAGCACGAACAGGAGCAGTACAAACAGCTCGTTCCGCAGGTAGATGAGCAATTGATCGAGATCATCGGCGAGATCATTATGTATATTTCACGCAAGACACAAACTGAACTGAATGAACATATACATATCGCGCTCACGGATCACCTCGCTTTTGCCATCAAGAGAGCTGAACAGGATATCGCTTTCCACAATCCGTTTTTGTATGAAACCAAGGAGATCTATCCTGTCGAATATGAATTGGCGGAGTATGCAATCAAGCTGATTCATAGAAAATTGGGGGTTGACCTGGGGGAAGATGAAATCGGATTCGTAGCCCTTCATATCAACAGTGCGATGACGAATCGGCATATCAGCGAAGTACGTGGGCATGCCCAACTGATTGCGGACCTTGTCGCCGCCATTGAGGAAGAGCTCAAGTTTACGATTTTGCGAAACTCGCTGGACTATTCCCGCCTTCTTACACATTTGCGGTTTGCGATTGAACGCATCCGTCGAGGTGAGCAGGTCGGCGAAGTGGAGAAACTGGATACCCTGTTAAAGCAGGAATATCCCTTGCTGTATTCCCTTGCTGGGAAGCTAACGATGATCATGGAAAAGCGCTTGAACAAGCCCGTTTACCCGGCCGAGGTCAGTTATTTGACGATGCATTTGCACCGGGTAGCTCCTCCTCATATCCAATGACATAACTTGCGCTTGCTTGGCAGGTTTGTTATAATCTTTGCGATAAACAACACTATATATCACAATGTGTGACTGATTCGATCAGGCATGAGTTGATAAAAGCTTTTTGATTGTATCGCCGGTTTGCGGGGTATTATAACCGTAAATAAGGCGTACAGTTGGAAACTTTATTGGCTTATGCTTTTTTTGTTGTTTAGTACATCAAAGATTGCACGTAGGAGGATGTTTATGTTCAAGAGGTTATTCGGCGTCTTGCAAAGAGTCGGTAAAGCGCTAATGCTACCTGTAGCACTGCTGCCTGCTGCCGGTCTGCTTCTTGGGATCGGGAATATGCTGGTCAGCCCCGAGTTCCTTGATCTCGTACCCGTTCTGGATAATCATACCGTACACGCCATTGCCACTGTAATGATGAATGCAGGGCAAATCGTCTTTACGAACCTGGCTCTGTTATTCGCAGTCGGCGTAGCTGTCGGCTTGGCCGGAGGCGAGGGCGTGGCAGGACTCGCTGCGATTATCGGCTATCTCGTCATGAACGTGACGATGGGCTCGGTGATCGGCGTCGTACCGTCCATGATAGGTACCGACCCTGCGTATGCCAATGTACTGGGGATTCCGACGCTGGCTACCGGTGTTTTCGGCGGGATTATCGTCGGGATATTAGCGGCAAGTATGTACAACCGGTTCTTCAAAATCGAGTTGCCTTCCTATTTGGGCTTCTTTGCCGGTAAACGGTTCGTTCCAATTATGACCGCGGCAACCTCGGTTATTCTCGGCTTGATCATGGTGGTGATCTGGCCGCCGATTCAGACCGGACTTAATTCCGCTTCCCACTTTATGCTTGAGCAGAATCGGACCTTGTCCGCATTCATTTTCGGAGTCGTCGAGAGAGCGCTGATTCCGTTCGGTCTCCATCATATTTTCTATTCACCGTTCTGGTTCGAGTTCGGAGAATATGTGAACAGTGCGGGACAGCTGGTACGCGGCGATCAGCAAATTTTTATGGCCCAATTGCGCGACGGCGTTCCGTTTACCGCAGGTACGTTTATGACCGGGAAGTTCCCGTTCATGATGTTCGGCCTGCCGGCTGCGGCACTCGCCATTTATCATGAGGCCAAACCCGAGCATAAAAAGTATGTGGCGGGCATTATGGGTTCCGCGGCACTGACTTCGTTTTTGACGGGGATCACGGAGCCGCTAGAGTTCTCGTTCTTGTTCGTAGCTCCGATACTTTTTGCGGTACACTGCGTCTTTGCGGGTTTGTCTTTTATGACCATGCACATTCTTGGAGTCAAAATCGGGATGACATTTTCCGGCGGATTGATCGATTATCTGATCTTTGGGGTTATACCGGGACGCACCCCTTGGTGGTATGTGATTATCGTCGGCTTGATTCTCGCCGTAATTTACTATTTTGGCTTCCGGTTCGTTATCCGAAAGTTCAATTTGAAAACGCCGGGGCGTGAAGATGCAGAGGCCGGCGACGAGGATAACTCGAAACAAGGCAAAAGCGTTACTCAAGACGAGCTTCCGCATAATATATTGACCGCGCTTGGGGGAGATGCGAACATCGCGCATCTGGATGCCTGCATTACCCGTTTGCGGGTCGAAGTGAAGGACAAAGGAAACGTCGATAAAGACCGCCTCAAGAAACTGGGCGCCTCCGGAGTTCTGGAAGTGGGTAACAATATTCAGGCTATATTCGGTACACGCTCGGATACGATCAAATCACAGATCGCTGATATTATGAGCGGAAAGACGCCTAGAATTGAGACACGGGCAGATGCCACGGTTGATGCTGCAGAGCAAAAGCCAGCCGTCGTGGAGCAGGAGGCTGCCAAAGACGGGGATGCGATCATCCAGGAGGATATCGTGATGCCGGTGAATGGCGAGCTTATGGATATCACCCAAGTACCGGATCCCGTATTTTCCGAAAAAATGACCGGCGACGGTTTTGCGGTTCTGCCGCATGACGGTACGATTTGCTCTCCGGTTTACGGTAAAGTATTTAATGTATTCCCGAGTAAGCACGCTGTTGGCATCATGTCCGATGGCGGCAAAGAAGTGCTCGTGCATATCGGAGTCAATACGGTGAAACTGAAGGGTCAAGGCTTTAATGTCCTGGTTAATGAAGGAGACCTGGTCTCTGCGGGGCAGCCGATCATGGAAGTGGACCTGGAATATGTGAAAGAGCATGCACCTTCCATCATTTCGCCAATCATTTTCTCCAATCTTCCGGAAGGCTCAGCGGTGACGTTGAAGAAATCCGGCACATTGAAAAAAGGCGAAGAGGATATTATATCGATCCGCTAAAGCATCATGGGTGAAGGCAGATATTGGATTTGGTTATTACAATCCCTTAAAATAAAAGGGAGAATTCTTAATAAGAAAGCGAGATGCATTTAAAATGGAAAAAAATTTCAGAATTACAGATGAAGACGGTATCCATGCACGCCCGGCAACAGCTTTGGTCAATACCGCTAATAAATTTAAAGATTCAGAAGCTTTTGCAGAGGCAAACGGTAAAAAAGTGACGCTTAAATCGATTTTGGGCGTTCTTTCCCTCGGTTTGGAAAAAGGGGACTCGATCAAGCTGATCGTGGAAGGCGATAGTGCGGCCGAGGCTCTTCAAGCGCTCACGGATGTGATGATTAACGAAGGGTTAGGCGAAGTGAATGCTTAAGATCGACGGCATTGCCGCATCGGCCGGGGTAGCGATTGCCCCCGCTTTTAAACTGGAGCATCCCGATTATACGGTGAAGAATAAAAATGCTGCCGACCCGGCTGCCGAGTTGGCCCGTTTGGATGAAGCTCTGGCAACCTCCCAGCAGGAGCTTGAAGCGATCAAAGAGCGCACGCTTCAGGAGCTGGGGGAGAAAAAAGCGGAGATCTTCGAATCTCATCTGTTGATTTTGAACGATCCGGAGCTTTTGACGCCGGTTCGCGATAAAATCTCGAGTGAAAATGCAACAGCTGAATATGCACTGGATGAAACATCCAAGCAATTCATCAGCATGTTCGAGAATATGAAGAGCGCGTACCTTCGGGAACGCGCGGCCGACATGCGTGACGTGACCAAACGGGTGCTGACGCACCTGCTTGGTCTCAACTATGTGAATCCCGCTGATATCAGTGAGGAGGTCATCGTCATTGCCGAGGATTTGACCCCTTCGGATACGGCTCAGTTAAACCGTAAATACGTTAAGGGCTTTACGACAAATATCGGGGGAAGAACATCCCATTCAGCCATTATGGCCCGTTCTTTGGAGATTCCTGCTGTAGTGGGAACGAAAGACGTATTATCCCAAGTAAATTCCGGTGACATGATCATTGTCGACGGACTTGACGGAACCGTTATTGTCAATCCTTCGGCAGAGGTGATCGATGAGTACAAGAGCAAACGGGACAATCACCTTCGTCAGATCGAAGAGTGGAAGAAGCTTCGGGAAGTTCCGACCGTCTCGAAAGACGGTGTTCATGTCGAACTGGCGGCTAATATAGGTACGCCGAACGATGTGACCGGCGTTCTGGAGAACGGCGGCGAAGGCGTAGGCTTGTACCGTACTGAATTCCTTTATATGGGGCGGACGGAGCTGCCTTCGGAAGAAGTCCAGTTTAACGCTTATAAGACGGTTCTGGAAAAGATGGAGGGCAAGCCCGTCGTCGTCAGAACGCTTGATATCGGCGGAGACAAGGAGCTTCCGTATCTCGATTTGCCGAAGGAGATGAATCCGTTCCTCGGATTCCGCGCGGTACGGCTTTGCCTGGACCGGAAGGATATTTTCCGGACCCAGCTCCGTGCGCTCCTTCGCGCGAGTACCTACGGTAATCTGCGGATTATGTTCCCAATGATCGCTACCCTTGATGAATTCCGGCAAGCCAAGGCGCTTCTGCTCGAAGAGCAGGAGAAGCTGGTCGCTGAGGGGATCGCGGTATCCGACTCCATTCAGCTCGGCATTATGGTCGAAATCCCTTCGACCGCCGTCCTTGCGGACCAGTTCGCCAAGGAAGTCGATTTCTTCAGCATCGGAACCAACGATCTCATTCAATATACGATGGCGGCCGACCGGATGAACGAACGAGTCTCCTATTTGTATCAGCCGTATAACCCTGCGATTCTTCGCTTGGTGAAGATGGTAATCGATGCAGCCCACAAAGAAGGCCGTTGGGCCGGAATGTGCGGGGAGATGGCAGGGGACGCTACGGCGATTCCGCTCCTGCTAGGCTTGGGTCTTGATGAATTCAGCATGAGCGCGACATCCATCCTTCCGGCCCGTTCGCAAATTTCCAAGCTCTCCAAAGCGGAGATGAAGGCTTTGGCGGAACAGGCACTGGAGCAGCAAACGGCTGAACAAGTCGTGAAGCTGGTTCGGGGGATCGGGCAATAAGCTGGTTTGGTTCTTTTCCAACATTTTGGGTTTCATTTTGGGTTTTTCCTATTCCGGTGCCTTTGGGCACCGGTTTTTTAGTTGTTGGTGGTTTAAGCAGACTGAGCTGTCTAAGCAGACTGAGCTGCCTGGGCGATTCGGGGAGATTGAGCTACCTGAGCAGACGATCAGCCTGAGCTGCCTACGTGACTGAGTTGCCTAAGCTAACTGAGCTGTCTGCTTGACTACTTTGGCTCTGCGACTGAGCTGTCCCGCTGCCGACGCAACCTCGATTTCTGCGATTTCTGGTGCAATGTAGCAACAGCTTCCAATTCTAACGGACATGAGAGCCGTTAAACCTCCTGAAAACGAGGATTTACTTTTCTAACGGACACCAGAGCTCTTATTCGTGCCGAACATCAAAGAAGATGGACATATTCAGACGATTAAGGTCTCCTGTGTCCGTTAGATTACTCAGGAGGCTAAAAACAGCTAGTTAAGGCCTCCTATGTCCGTTAGAGAAACTCGCACCTTTGTGTTCCCATTGCTACAATACTGGCGCTGCCTAAGCTACCTGCCTGAGTAACCGACCAGCCTGAGCTGCCTGAGCTGCCTGACCAGCCTGAGCTGCCTGAGCTGCCTGAGCAACCGACCCAGCCACGTTTTCGGGGCTTTCTGGTGCAAAATAGTCGCAGTTGCGTAATCTAACGGACATGAGAGACGTTAAACCTCCCGAAAAGGTGGATTTAATATTCTAACGGACACCAGAGCTCTTATTCGTGCGACACATCGAAGAAAATGCACAAATTCAGACGATTAAGGTCTCCTGTGTCCGTTAGATTACTCAGGAGGCTAAAAACAGCTAGTTAAGGCCTCCTATGTCCGTTAGAGATACTGCGCACCTCAGTGTCCCCGTTACGCATCACTCAACATCGCCTCATTTCGCCCCTATTGCTCATCACCTAACACCAACTTCCACACTACTCATCACCCAACTCATCATTCTCATTATGCATCACCCAACACAACAACACCTACTCTGCTCATCACTCATCACTCTTCACTCTTCACACCCACCTCCCTCATTAACTCACCACTAATATCTCATCACGTCGTCGAAGTTCTTTCTCAAGCCAATCGATCACCTTGTCCACCATTCACCTAGAGCAATTATCGACTAGCCATCTAACTAACCTCATGCACGGAACTGTTCATTAATTGATAAGTCCCATCACAGCTCAAGCAGGTGTCTGTCGACCCCCATTCATTCTTTTTCTCATCAAAAAAGCGATGAAGCGCCGACATCTTTTTATGTCGGCGTCGTTAAAGAAGGCCTCGAATTGGGTAAGATAGTCATATGGCACAAATTCCAGGAGGTAGATGCATATGGCAACGAACCAAAGTTTGAGTGCTTCGCGAAGAGAAGAATTTACCCGGGCGTCGCTGCGGCAATTGAGAGAAGGCGGACGGATTCCGGCAGTTATATATGGAGCGCAAACGGAGAGTCTGCCGATTCACGTTGACGCTAAGGATTTGGCAAAAGTGTCGCGGACCGGCCGGTCGGAGTTTTTTGATCTTAAGGTAGAGGGCGGGGAAACTTACCCGGCACTGATCAAGGAGATCCAGCAGCGCAGAGGCGTTGTCGCGCATGTCGATTTCCAGAAGGTGTCCAAGAACAAACCGATCCGCGTAAAAGTACCGTTGCACTTAACCGGTACTGCCGAAGGCACAAAGGCGGGTGGAGTTTTGCAGGTTCAAGCTACAGAGCTGGAAGTCGAGGGATTGCCGGATGATCTGCCGGCAAATATCGAAGTCGATATTAGCTCGCTTGGAACCGGCGATAAGTTGACTGCGGCAGATGTAAGTTTGCCAAGCGGGATTACTCTCATCGGTGCTGAGGAAGAACTGCTGGCTTCCATCGTGCTGCCACGCGTGGTCGAGGAAGAAGTGGATACCGGAACAGGTGCCGAATCGGCGGAAACGGCTGGCGAGGAGACAGAAGGCGATATCGGTACAGCGGACGGAAACGACGCGTAGTTCCTCTTGGACCGTTAATAGCATAATAGGAATATGAAGAAAATGGCGGCATAAGGACTGGATCCTGACACCGCCATTTTTTTTGGATTTCCTCTCTTTTCCTCTTAACTTGACGAAAATTGATTTTGTAACTAGAATGGTTGCAGGATCTAGCAAAGTTACTATTTTATAAGAGGAAAGAAGGGGTTGCATGCCACCGAAAAAACAAGGAAACGCCTTGGCTCAGCGAAAATCGAATGCGGAAAAATTGTTGCAACAGCAGCGGAAAAGACGGTTGATTTGGTTCTCCACCGTGGGCGTTCTGCTCATTCTCATTGTTGTCGTCCTATCTTTGGATCCGAAGCCGGTCGTAAAAGCCGCCTCGTTTGATTACGACAATTTGCCAGTGCTTGGGCAAAGCGATGCTCCGGTCAAAATCGTGGAATTTGGGGATTTCAAATGTCCGGCTTGTAAAATAGCCAACGACACCATCAAACCGCAGCTGGTTAATGACTATATAGAGCAGGGGAAAGTGGCGTTCTATTTCATGAATCTTCCGTTTATCGGACCCGATTCAACGACGGCGGCGCTTGCCGTGCAGTCGGTGTATCATCAGAACAAGGACGCTTTCTGGACTTATTTTGACGCTATTTATGGCAACCAAGGCGAGGAGAAGGTCCAGTGGGCTACGGCTGAATATTTGGTCGGGCTCGCGAAGGAGATCAATCTTCCTGTCGACTATGATTTGCTTCAGAAAGATATCGAGGATAAAACGTATATAAACGAAGTTACCGAGCATTACAACAAAGCTGACAAGCTCAAAATTGACAGCACCCCTACATTCTTTATTAACGGCGTAGAGTTTACCGGCAATCTTGGAAACTATGATGAGTTCAAGCAAGCCATAGATAACGCGTCAAATAATAAATAATGTGGGGAGAGGATCGGCGGATGCGCTCTTTTTTCAGAAATTACGGTGTTTATCTAGCCTGGCTGGTCTCGTTAGTAGCTACCTTGGGCAGCCTGTATTTAAGCGAAGTGTTGCATTATGAACCCTGCAGATTGTGCTGGTTTCAGCGGATTTTCATGTACCCTCAAGTAGTTGTGCTTGGGATCGCAGCTTACCGTAATGACCGTTCGGCAGCCATCTATGCCATTCCTCTCAGTGTGATCGGCGGTTGCATCTCCATATACCATTATGCCGAGCAAAAGATTCCGGCGATGTCCAAGCTGCTTCCGTGCAAGGTAGGCATCCCGTGTAATTTCGACTACTTGAACTGGTGGGGATTTATCACTATTCCGTTCATGGCGCTGATCGCATTTGTGCTGATCATTTTGTTTATGTCCGCAGCGCGTAAGGGAGTGCAGGAAGATACTGCAGAGGAAACCTCGAACGAAGTATAGAATTAGAAGAAAACCGCCTGGTTAGGCGGTTTTTGTTTTAGGCTCAGCTTCATCGGTTAATCCATATTAACAATGAATGCCCTGATCTTTATAGCGGATTATGCAGGCTACATTAACGGAACCTGTAACTTTTCAGAGCAATCATTCGTTCGTTATTATGGAGGTGTTACTTATGACTAGACACAAAAAAATACTGACCTTTGCAGCGGTAGCAGTTCTAACACTTGCACTTACAGCTTGCGGGGGGAACGCCGGTAATGCCGAAAACAACGGTAACGCCGGTAACACCGGAAATTCCGGGAACGTTGAAAACTCCGGCAACGCAGGAAACGCCGGGAATTCCGGAAACAATGTAGATCCATCATCGCCAACTGACGAGAATGGTACGAATGCGGGCAACGCAGGTAACTCAAGCGCGGAGCAGCCTGATTCGGAGCAAACTTCCGATACGAAACAAGGAAAAGGAACCTGGGTAGGACTCGAGGACAGCCACTCCGCCGAAATTATGATGAACGGGGTGCCGGAATCTTTTCAATTGAGTGAAAGTGTTCAGGGGACAGCGGACGGGTTGAACTCCGACGATGCCGTGGAATTTGAATATGTAGAGAAAGCTATAGAGGGCGAAGCATCTCTCAAGCAGAAGACGATTACCAAGCTCGGTAAAACAGGATAAGAATGGATTGTGAATGAAAAGGGGAATTCCGTGGATACGGGGTTCCTTTTTTTGCTTATGAAGGTTACCCGGGATAATAACTGCGGAGAGAGAGAAAATAAGTGGGAATGAAAATTAACCTAATATACCGAAAGGAAGAATGCACTTTGCTATTAGGCGCCCACGAAGCTCATGAATTGAACGAACTGCTGCTCAGTTGCACCAACTCTATTCAAAGTATGGCCTTGTTTTTGAATCAGGCACAGGATCCTGAACTGCGGGATATGATCTCCCGCCACTATGCCGTGCATATTCAAGATTACAACATGAAGGTAGAGTTTGCGTCAAAAATGCAAGGCTCCCGGGACCAGTTAAACGTGCCTCAGCTGAGCATGAATCCGGCTACGGCTCCTTCGCCAGCTCCGTCTCCGACGGCTTACACGCCGATTCAGCCGCAAGTTAAGCTGTCCCAACTGGACGACCGCGGCATCGCGACTTCCTATTTGCTTACGCTGAAACGGGCTGGCCGAGAATATGCGTGGTCCACGTTCGAGTGCTCGACGGTTCAATTGCGGGTATTTTTGGAGGATGCGTTCCGGATGTGCTCTCACCAGGCGTTTGAAGTATGGAGCTACATGGCCCGTAAAGGATGGTATGCGGTCGCGACGGCTCCGGAACAGACAATGCAAACGCTGGGGCAAATGTATCGTGAGGTTCCGTTCCACCAGCCTATGAGCGTATACCGCTAGGCGGTCATATTGTCGTAAAGTTAAAAGCTGTTCCGATCCCGGAGTAACGAGCGGGGGGAACAGCTTTTTTGTGTAAAATGAATTGCTCCTACCTGGAATATTGTTTTCGGAATTGCTGAGGGGAACAGCCGTTTTTTAAGGTGAACCGGTTAGAGAAATAAGGGGCGTTCCTGAAGCCGACCTCCTTGGCAATTTCCGCCACCGGCCATTCCGTTTTGAGCAGCAGCAGCTTTGCCTGTTCCAGCCGGTAATGCAGCAAATAGTCATTCGGCGTCATGCCGTAGATCTGCTTCATGCACCGCGTAATATAGTTATAGTGAAAATGCAGCGCCTCTGAAAAGCTTTGGCTCGTCAACTCGGACCGATAGTTGTTTCTGATATAAGCCTCCGTTTGCTCGGCTAAGGTAACCACGGGGGAAGTGGTTTGCTCCAACTGGCGCAGGTCCATCATGCGCAGCAGTTCTTCGAAGGATTGCTGCTGGGACCAATACGCGCTGGATTGGCGTTCTGCCGAGTATTGACGCAGCCGGTCCATCAGCTGATAGGTCTGGGCAGGGTAAGGAAGAGTCCACATTTTAGGAAGCTGGATGGTGTAAGGCGACGTTTTGAAAGTCCGGGAGTGCTCTTCGGGCTGGAACGCGGCCGGGATTTCGGACGGGGTTTCCTGCCAGGAGCAAATTGTGTGAAAATGAAGCCAGTAAAAGGTACACCGGTCTTCGCAAGGCTTTACGGCATAATGGTACCGGTCCGGCAGAAGCAATAACGATTTCCCCGGTCCCAGCTCCCATTGACGGTCTTCCTCGCCGATATACATAGTGCCGCTCTCGATAAACAGCAAATCAAAAACGCCGATATTACTGCGGTTGGGATGCTGATCACCGGCATTATAAACGGCATATCCGCACTCCAGGAAATAAGGAGCCGGGGGAGCCGGGATATGGACGATTTCAGCAGCTTTGATCACGTTTGTCTTCACCATCACTTTGTGTGAAAAATTATAAATAATAGGTTGCTCTCATTTGTATTATTTATTAAATATATACGATAGAATGAATCTTGTCAGTATGATATTTCAAAAGAAGGAGGGCCTCTGAGTTATGTGCGGAACGGGAGCTGAACAAAGTATTCACTCTGCAAGAGTGCCTTTAAACCAAGTGAAGATTCAAGATGAATTCTGGGATTATTACATTAAACTGGTGCGCGAGGTGGTTGTCCCTTATCAATGGGATGCGCTGAACGACCGGGTGAGCGGTGCGGAACCAAGCGGAGCCGTACGCAACTTTAAAATAGCGGCGGGTCTGGAGCAAGGCGATTTTTACGGTATGGTGTTCCAGGACAGCGATATCGCCAAATGGCTTGAAGCGGTAGCTTACTTGCTAGAATCGCAGCCGGATCCGGCATTGGAGGAAATCGCGGACGGGTTGATCGACATTATCGAACAGGCCCAGCATGAGGACGGCTACCTAAACACGTATTTCACGCTCAAAGAACCCGGTCAAAGATGGACCAACTTGGCGGAATGCCATGAGTTGTATTGTGCGGGACATATGATCGAGGCGGCTGTGGCTTATTACCGGGCTACAGGAAAAAGAAAGCTGCTGGACGTTGTAAGCCGGTTCGCCGATCACATTGATTCCGTGTTCGGAACCGAGCCTGGGAAACTGGCAGGGTATGACGGACACCAGGAAATTGAGCTGGCGTTGGTCAAGCTGTATCAGGTGACCGGAAATGAACGATATTTGCGGCTCAGTCGTTATTTTCTGGATCAACGGGGGCAAAAGCCGAGTTTTTATCAAATTCAGTTGGATGAACGCGGCGGGAAAACCCATTGGCCGTCAGGCAATGAGGCGATCGATCTGGAATACAACCAGTCGCACCTGCCGGTGAGGGAGCAGGAGACGGCGATCGGCCATGCGGTCCGCCTGCTTTATATGCTGACGGGGATGGCGGACGTGGCGGCCGAAACGGGAGATGAATCCTTGCTGGCGGCCTGCCGCAAGCTGTGGGACAACATCGTTTCCCGGCAAATGTACATTACGGGCGGCGTAGGCTCCATGCCGCAGGGAGAAGCCTTCTCCTTCGATTACGATCTGCCGAACGACACGGTGTATGCGGAGACTTGCGCTTCGATCGGTTTGATCTTCTTTGCCCAACGGATGTTGAAGCTCGCTCCCGAGTCGCAATTTGCCGACGTGATGGAAAGAGCACTGTACAACACGGTAGTAGGCGGCATGTCCAGAGACGGCAAGCATTTCTTCTACGTTAATCCACTGGAGGTCGATCCGAAGGCTTGCGGCGGAGCAAACCACAAATACGACCATGTCAAGCCGGTGCGCCAGGAATGGTTCGGCTGCGCATGCTGTCCGCCTAACGTGGCACGGCTACTGGCTTCTTTGGGAGAGTATATCTATACGGTACAAGAGGGCACCATTTATACGCATCTCTATATTGGCGGGGAAGCGGCGCTTGAGCTTGGAGAGAGCAAGGTTACGTTGAAACAGGCTTCGAATTATCCGTGGGATGGCGAGATTAAGCTGGAAGTGTTCCCGGAACAGGCCGGTGAAAAGTTTACTTTGGCCGTACGGATTCCGGGCTGGTGCAAACAGGCATCGCTTCTGCTGAACGGCTCGGCGTATCCGCTGGGCGATAACACGGTAGTGAACGGTTATGCACGAATCGAGCGGGAGTGGCAGTCCGGTGATGTGCTGGAGCTTCGTCTGGAAATGCCGGTACTCCGCATGCACAGCCATCCTTCGGTCCGCGCCAATGCGGGGAAGGTTGCGCTGCAAAGAGGACCGCTCGTCTATTGCCTGGAACAGGCGGATAACGGGCCGGACTTGCACGAGGTCGTGCTGCCGCGGGATGCGGAGCTGAAGGCGGCGAAGGAAGAGGAGCTTCTTGGCGGCGTCGTAGCAATAAGCGCCGAGGGCCTGCGGCTGCGGGATGAAGAATGGAGCGGCGGTTTGTATAGTCCGGAGCCGGCGCTTGGGATGAAGCAGGCAACCCTCAAGTTTATTCCTTATTATGCCTGGGCCAATCGCGGTGAAGGCGAAATGACGGTGTGGGTAAGAGAGCAATAATACAGAAATGCAGGGATCGGTCCGTAGGCTGCGAGAGCAGCGGAGGGCCGGTCTTTTTTTTGAAATAATCAGAATTTCTCCCAGCGAATTTGTGGAATAAGGACAGTATCGCGAAGAAACCCCGTTGCTTTTTTGCGGTGCCTTAGAGAAGCTGTGACAAGGGCCCATTCCGCCGCATATGATGCCAAAGATGATTATCTTGTGGCAAAGGAGAGGACGGCTCTGAAAAAGCGAAACAGAACCACGAAACCGAGCAGACCCAAAAAGACGCTCTATTACGTGGATAATCCGGAAATAAACGAGTTGACCTTGCTGGAAAAAGGAAAGTCCGGGTTTACATCTGACCTGGAAAAGGAGTTAAAGCTCCATCACTCCCTTCCCGTTTTGGAAGTAATCGAGGATGAGTTCCTTGTAGGGGAATTCACGGACAAAACTTTGAAGGAAATTGTGAATGAAGCTGAAGACGAAGTTGAAATTGATGTTACAAACGATGTTACAAGCGATCTTACAAACGATCTTACAAACGATGTTGAAATCGATGCTTTTGATGAACAATTGAGTAAAACCCCCGGGGAGCTTAATCCGTCGCAGCAGAAGCATTTGCAGGAACTGGAATCCATTCTTGAAGAGAAACAGTCTCCTGAATCCAACGGCGGCATAATTTATACGGCCGATCTGACGGACGCTGCCGTTACCGGGGATAAGATCGCACCTTATACGATCGATTCCGGCAAAATAAAGTTGGGGGCCATCGGATCGGCCTGGATCGCCGACCATGCGGTGCTCGGCAGCAAAATCGCAGACGGAGCTATCGTAGCCTCCAAAATAGCTCCCTTGTCCGTTCGGGGCGACCATCTGGTCGACGGAGCCGTGGAGGGTAGGAATGTCCGGGACCGCTCGATCGGCGGGAACAAACTGGAGGATGGCAGCATCACCAGCCATAAGCTGGCGGACGGAATTATTGACGGAAGCAAGCTCGCGGACGGAGCGATCCAGAGTCGTCATTTAAGCGAGTGGATCGTTACTACGGATCTGCTCCAGGATCAAGCCGTAACTTCAGACAAAATCCGGAGCTCGGCGATCCGGTCGATTCACCTGGAAAACGGAGCGGTGGACACGTCGAAATTAGGGGAGTTCTCCGTTACGTCAACTAAAGTCCGGGACGGAGCGATTACAGCGGCCAAACTGCAGGAAGGAGCAGTGGAGAGCAGGCATCTGGCTGAGAATGCCATCACCGTCCGCCACCTGGCTCCGGGGATGATCAGCAATGAACACCTGGCTATGTTAAGTGTTAGTGGCGAACAACTCCGCGATGGAATTATAAATTCCCATCATCTGGAGGACCAGATCATTCAGGCCCGTCACCTCGCCCCCGGCTCGGTGGAATCATTCCATATGAAGCCCGGGAGCATCGGTGAGGAACAGATTGGCAGCGGTGAAATTCATGGAAAGCATCTGGCGAATAAAAGCATCCTGTCCACAAAGCTGTCCGATCAATCCGTGGGCACCTCTAAGGTAGTGGATCAAGCTATTACTTCGTCCAAAATCGCCGATCAGAGTATTTTGCCGAACAAAATCGCCGATGAAGCGGTGCAGACCCGCCATCTTGCCAAATCTGCCGTTCAAGGGCCCCAGCTGGCACTAGAATCCGTAACCTCCTATCATTTGGTCCCAGGCTCGGTGGGGGGAGAACAAATTGCCGCAGAAGCGATTCAAGATCGGCATTTGGCAAGGGGATCCGTATCCAGGGAGAAAATTGCAGGGTCGTCAATTCTGGAGAGCCACATAGCGCCAGGAGCGGTCAGCGAAAGGCAGCTGCAAAACAGCAGTGTAACGAATACCAAAATCGCCGACGGCTCGATCACGGAAAGTAAGCTTGCTCCCGGCTCGGTGACCGGAACTGTCGTAGGTTCGGAGCAAATTTCCTCGAGGCATATCCTGCCGGGATCCGTCTCCCGTGTGCATTTGGCTGAGAACAGCATAGACAGCAGCCTCCTTCAGACAGGTTTGATCCGGGAGGAGCATCTCAGTAACGGTTCTATCTTTTCGTGGCATTTGCAAGACCATGCCGTTACTTCTCTGAAGCTGTCGCCGGAGAGCGTCACTACCGACAAATTAAATGATCTGGCGGTAACCGCACCCAAGCTGGCCGAAGGCAGCATCAGCGGGCCCAAAATTGCGGATGGTTCCCTGGAATCCCGGCATTTTTCTGTCGGCGCGGTCCAGTCCGAAAGTGTAGCCGACAACGCTGTGGAGAACCGGCATCTCGCTCCAGACTCGGTCGGAGCGGAACAAGTGAGGTTCGGCGCGATCCAGGAGCCGCACCTTGCTACCGAAGCTGTCTCGGAACGCTCGCTTCAGAATGAGGCGGTGTCCTCTGATAAATTGGCGGCAGGCTCGGTTCAATCCCGTCATTTGGGTGGGAACAGCGTGGAAGGGGTGCATCTTTCGACCGGGGCGGTGGATTCCCGTCATATATTGGCGGAAACGATAAATAGAGAGCACCTGTCTGACGCCTTGAAAAAGGAAGGATTATTGCCGTTAGATGGAATTGGCGGCGCAGATCTTCAACCGGCTTCGATCCAGCGTGCCCATTTGCAGAAGGGAATCGTAGATGCCGATGTTCTGAAGGAAAAATCAATTGGCTCCGCCCATATTCAGCCGCAAGCCGTACAGAGCCAACATGTAGCCGATTCCGCGATTCGGGGTCAGCATCTGGCAGAAGCGACGTTGGATGCCCGCCATATAGCAGCGGGCAGTGTGAGTGGAAGCCTTATCGGCGATCAGGTCATTGAAAGCCGCCATATTGGGCTGAATGCTGTAACGCTTGAACATTTGTCACCGGAGCTCCAGAAGGACGGGTTGCTGCCGGAAGCAGGAATCGGGGGAGCGGATCTCCAACCCGGCTCAATTCGCCGCCAGCATTTTCAGAAGGGTGTAGTGGACGGCGAAGTGCTGCAAAGCGAATCGGTAGGCGCATTGCATCTTAAACTGCAGTCGGTGCAATGTTATCACCTTACGGATGAAGCGGTTCAAAGCCAGCATTTGGCGGCAGGCAATGTTCAGTCCCGGCATCTGGCCAGCGGCAGCGTTCAAGGAAGCCATATCGCAGAAGATGCGGTACAATCCGGCCATATCGGACAGAACGCGGTAACGTCCCGGCATCTGTCCGCCGACTTACGCCGGAACGGACTGCTGCCGGAAGAGGGAATCGGCGGAGCGGATCTGCAAGCGGAAGCTATCGGCCGCCAGCATTTACAAGCGAAAGCCGTAGATGCCGAGGTACTTGGCGATCAATCCGTGGGAGCCGAACATTTGCAGGCAAATGCGGTATCCAGCCGGCATTTGGCGCCAGGTGCAGTGCTCAGACAGCATATCGGTAAGGGGGAAATTCAGCCGCAACATCTGTCCGCAGGGTCCGTGGAAGGCTCGCATCTCACGGAAGCCGCAGTGCAGTCTCTTCATATCGCTCCGGGTGTCGTAACGACCCAGCACCTATCTTTCGAATTACAGCAAGAAGGACTGCTGCCGAAAGAGGGGATCAGCGGAGCTGATTTGCAAACGGAAGCTATTGGCCGTCAGCATTTACAAGCGGGAGCCGTAGATGCCGAAAAACTGAGTAATCAATCAGTTAGCGCCGAACATTTGCAGGCGAATGCGGTATCCAGCCGGCATTTAACGCCAGGCACCGTGCTCGCACATCATATTGGCAAAGGAGCCATCCAGCCGCAACATCTGTCCGCAGAGGCCGTGGAAGGGTCGCATCTTGCGGAAGCCGCGGTGCAGTCTCTTCATATCGCGCCGAGCGCTGTAACGACCCAGCATCTGTCTTTCAAATTGCAGCGCGAAGGATTGTTGCCGGAAGATGGGATCAGCGGAGCAGATATGCAAGCGCAAGCCATCGGCCGCCAGCATTTACAAGCGGGAGCCGTGGATGCTGTGGTACTGAGCGACGACTCCGTAAGCGCCGGACATTTGCAGGCAAATGCGGTATCCAGCCGGCATTTGGCGGCAGGAGCGGTGCTCGAACAACACATCGGCAAGGGAGCAATTCGGCCGGAACATCTGTCCGCAGAGGCCGTGGAAGCATCACATCTCACGGAAGCCGCAGTGCAGTCTCTTCATATCGCGCCGAGTTCTGTAACGACCCAGCATTTATCTTTCAAGTTGCAGCGCGAAGGATTGCTGCCGGAAGATGGGATCGGCGGAGCGGATTTGCAAGCGGAAGCCATCGGTCGTCAGCATTTACAAGCGGGTGCCGTAGATGCCGAGGTACTGAGCGGAGGCTCGGTGGGAGCCGAACATTTACAGGGAAATGCGGTATCCAGCCAGCATTTAGCGCTAGGCGCGGTGCTCGGGCAGCATATCGATAAAGGAGCAATTCAGCCGGGACATTTGTCCGCAGGGTCTGTGGAAGGCTTGCATCTTGCGGAAGCCGCGGTGCAGTCTCTTCATATCGCGCCGAGTACAGTAGCGACCGAGCATCTGTCTTTTGAATTGCAGCGTACAGGGTTGCTGCCGGAAGAAGGGATCAGCGGAGCGGATCTGCAAGCGCAAGCCATCGGCCGTCAGCATTTACAAGCGGGTGCCGTAGATGCCGAGGTACTGGGCGAAGGCTCGGTGGGGGCCGAACATTTGCAGGGAAATGCGGTATCAAGCCAGCATTTAGCGCTAGGCGCGGTGCTCGGGCAGCATATCGATAAAGGAGCAATTCAGCCGGAACATTTGTCCGCAGAGACCGTGCAAGGGTCGCATCTTGCGGAAGCCGCGGTGCAGTCTCTTCATATTGCTCCGGGTGTCGTAACGACCGAGCATCTATCTGCCGACTTGCAGCGGGAAGGACTGCTGCCGGAAGAAGGGATCGGCGGAGCGAATCTGCAGCCAGGCTCCATCGGCCGGAAACATTTGCAGGCATCTTCCGTGGATGCCAAAGTTTTGGGCAATCAGTCCGTAGGACCGGATCATCTGCAATTGAACGCCGTATATGGTCAGCATTTAACGAAAGGTGCGGTGCTGGAGCATCATATAAGCAACGGAGCGGTTCAGCCTCAGCATTTGGCAAACAGCGTGATCGAGGCAAGGCATCTCGCGGAAGGCGCCGTGGGATCCGGTCAAATCGGATTGGACTCGGTGACTTCGGAGCATTTATCGGCGGATCTGCGGCAAGGCGGATTGCTGCCGGAGGGTGGGATCAGCGGATCCGACCTACGGCCGGAATCGATCGGCACGGGGCATCTGCAGCCGGGAGCCGTGAATTCCGAGGTGCTGAGCTATCGGTCCGTCGGACCGGATCATATACAAATGAATGCCATATCCGGCCAGCACCTGGCGAGCGGAGCGGTACTTGCCTCGCATTTGGGCAGCGGCGTGATTGGGTCGCAGCATTTAAGCGAGGGAGTCGTCGAGGGAGAACATCTTACCGAGGCCGCCGTACAATCGCTCCATATTGAACCGGGCGCGGTGACAGCGTGGCACTTGTCATCCGACTTACAGCGTGACGGATTGCTGCCGGAAGAAGGGATTAGCGGGGATAGCCTGCAGCCGGGCTCCATCGGTGCCGAGCACTTGCAGCCGGGAGCCGTGAATGCTGCAGCGCTGGGTCATCAATCCGTTAAACCGGAACATTTGGCTATTACACCCGTACAAACTTTGACCGATCAGCCGGCGATGCAGCAGTTCGGAATGTGCGCGTTCATGGTGATCAAGAATGAAATGTCCGTGGAAGTTACGGTGATGTTCGAACAGCCATTTTCAAACTCGCAATATGTGCTTGTCGCCATGACCAATCAACCGGCCTATTACGTTACTTTGAAAGAACAGACACCGGAAATGGCGGTGCTCGAAGTAACGAAGATTAAGGAAAGTCATATCAATTATGGCTTTATTACTTGGATAGCGATTGGAAATCTGGAGTAAACGGATTAAAAGATATGAGAATGATCGGATGGGCAAGGCAGCTTCCTTAGAGATAAGGGGCTGCCTTTTGCCTGTGTGAAAGCTTTTAAATCACATGTTTTAACAAGAAAAGTGATTTATGTTGCGCACCTTGTGATTTTAGGTACAGCTATGGACGAGGGATATTCAGTATCATAAATCGAAACCGCTTGGAGGAGCATATTACGATGCTTATTAATGTGAAATAATTCACTCGATTTCAAGTAAGGTGCTCGACAGACGGAGGAAGGCTTGAAAAGGAAGGGGCGAGCCAGTTCGGATTAATTGGCAACACAGAACGGTACATAATTTGAATTATTTAAAAGGAGAGGATTGCGTTTGAAGAAGATAGTTGCTTTAACAGTTTGCGCAACGATGGTGTTGTCTTCGCTGGTCATGACCGTTGACTTGTCTCCGATCAAGATCTCGAACATCGACGTTGTATCCGCCGCCTCGGAAGCCGAGACGGCGCCGGCCAAGGAATCAACCCCTGCCAAGACGACAAAACCGGAAACCAAACCGACAACGAAGAAGGAAACCAAAACTACAACTAAGCCGACCACAACGAAGACGACCACAACCAAGCCGGCTGCCAGCAAAACGACTACTCCGGCGGTAAAGGATGCAGCCAAGACAGAGGCTAAAACCCCCGCGGCTGTAGAAACAGTTAAAAATCCATATCAAGACGGCGTTTATGTAACCTATGGGGATGCCTATTCGAAAGGAACGGAAGGTGCGAAGGTTACGATCAAGGACGGAAAGGTCGCCGATGTGGAGCTTCTGAGAACGAGTCCGAAGCTGATCGACCGGGATGTTCGGATCAATTACAGCGGGCTTTGGCAGGCTTATGAGCCGATGGAGACCAGCTTCCGAGGCAAGACACGGGAACAAGCGGCTGAGGTTGACGTCGTTTCCGGCGCAACGCGTTCCAGCAACGGTTGGAAGCTGGCGGTCGATCGCGCGTTTGCAAGAGCACAGGCAGAGAAGCCTGCGGGCGAGGTTTATTTTGCAGGAGAGCATATGGGTGTTGACCCTGCAGGTAAATATATGGTATTTGCCAAATACGATAAAACAAAACTGCTTGGCGTGAAAGTATACCCTTTAAATGAGAAAGGAGAAGCGGTGGAAGAAGCCGCGATGACTCCCGAACAGGCAAAAACAGTGTACCTTATCGCAAGCGAACTGCTCTATCGCGGAACTAACGCCGTAGCGCCTAAAGGTCTGGAAGCAGACTTTAAAGCTGCGATTCAAGCTTTCTGGGACGCAGAACAAAACGCGAAGATTAACAACGATTCAAAATATGTAGACGGTTTTTATTCCGCTTACGGAGCCGCCCGGGACAAAGGGGTGGAGAGAGCGGACGTGTACATCCGCAACGGCAAGCTGGTTGACGTGAAGCTGTACAGATTGGGCTCCAATCTGATCGACCGCGGAGAAACCGCTTATGCCGAAGTGGTTAAGGCGAATGCGCCTATGGTTGCCAAGCTGCTTGCCAACGGTTCTTACATTGATAATTACAGCGATACCGACGCCATTTCCGGTGCGACGGAAAGCAGCCACAGCTGGAACGAAGCCGTGGAAAGAGCCTTTGAAAAGGCACTTAAAACCCCTGACGGCCACAAGTATTTTGAAGGCACGTTTGCCGGCGTGGATAACCGGTCCCAAGCATTGGTGCTGGCCGATTTCCAAGGCGACAAAGTAACCAAAGTAACGATTCACCTGTTCGATAAAGACGGCAAGCTGATCAAAGAAGAGAACTTGACGGAAGGGCAAAAGACGACGATCGCCACTTTAAGCGAAGGCCTGATCAAGAAGGGAAATAATCTTGCTTTGATCCCAGGCCAAGAGGTAGTGTCCGCCGCAGCCAAAGCGGCATTTGCGGATGCGTTGCAAAATGCTTCCAAGGTTCAGGGCAATTATAAAGATGGCAAGTTCACCGCATACGGCGATGCGTATGATAAGGGAACTAACCGTGCGGACGTTACGCTCCGGAACGGAAACATTGTCGGTATCGACTTGTTCCGTGTGGGCGTCGATCTCCAGGATCGGGGCGCATCGGCGTACGCGGATGTAGTAAGAGCGATTCCGATCCTCGAGAGCAACTATCTCCTCGCCGTTACCCGGGAAAACGCAGCCGAAGTGGATGCCGTATCCGGCGCAACCAGCAGCAGCAAGGCATTCAGTGCAGCGGTGGATCGGGCGTACAAAAAGGCTGAGATTGCCGAATCCTATAAAACGGCGTACGCCAACGGAATCTTTGCCGGTACAAATGCCGACAAATCGGTGTATGTCATGGTTACGGTAGAGAAGAACGTACCGTTTAAAATGGAAGTATTCTATCTGGATGCGAACGGCAAAATCAAAGCTGCCGACAAATTGTCGGCGGATGAGTTGTTCGTGAAGCAGGAATTTGAAACGCCGACGACCGGGGTTATGCATAAATACGCATACCGTCCGGCCGCATTCGGAGATACCGATGCGGTTAAAGCGTTGTCGGGCAAAGTGGTCGATGCCGTCAAAGTGGCATTGGAAGCTGCAGGCAGATAAATCTGTTGTAAAGCAAAACCCCCGGGTGATTAGGCCCGGGGGTTTTAGCATGAACCGTGCAGTATAGATGTTCTAATTATATACAGTATTTCCCTTCCTATGTATAATATCTCTGACAGCGCTAATGATCGGAGGAAGCGGAGCAAAATGATCAATTTGAGAAAAGTGATGCTTATCTTGGCCTTCTGTTTTTCTCTGACCGGTTGTCAGTGGGCCGACCGGATGGCCGAAGATATCGTCACCGATGCTGCCGGGGTGCTCAAGCCTTTTTTTGAAACGGAATATGAACTTGCGCCGGAAGATGGTACAGGAGGACAGGAGCAGCAGAGTGAACAGGAGCAGCAGCGCGAAGAGCGGGCGGAGCAGGCCGTTGCTCCGATTACGGGGAATTTAACGGTAGCGGATTTAAAGTCTCGATACAACGCTTCAATAACAGAGATCCAAGGTCCCGGGGCACTTAGCAAGGTGTCGGCGGATGAAGTCTTTCGTATCCGGTTCGAATCCAAGTTCAGTAAAAATATCCCGCTTGGAGACATCATATCCGTCCATACCGATCCGGCCGCCCAGCCGCAAAGCAAAATAGATTCTCCGGTTAAGCTTGAAGATTATACCTATGGTCCCACTACCATTACCGTTTCTCCACCGTTATTCGGAGTCCTGAGTTCCTCATACACTTACGAGGCAGGAGAAAAGCAATGGGGAAACGCTTCAGCCTATTATATCCGGATCAATTATGACCTGGAATCATCTTCGCCTTTGAAGCTGGATAAGCCGCTAATTATTCCTTTTGAGGTGGATACCGGGGTGCCGGTACCTGAGCTTTCTTATAAAATTGGCAAAGATGGCCGGTTAAAATTAATGTGGAAACCGGTTCCCGGAGCCGAGAGTTACCACATATATAATGTTTTTGGAAACGAGAAGGATGGAAAGGAAAATCTGCCGAATGCCGGACCTGAACAAGGATATGAGGGCAACTACCCCATCCTTATAGGTATGGAATCGAAAACTGAGTTTGATGATTTTGGACAAAACGGGAACGGTGGATTTTTTGCATCGGACAATGAAGAGATTTATTCCCAAAACGGGATCGTGAATGGCGATTATTATGTGACTGCAATTATTGGGGATAAGGAATCCAGCTTCAGCAACCCCGTAAACACGCATGCTCTGTCCGCACAACTGCCCAAGAAGATACAGGATGATGATCTTGAGCGTTTGCTCAGCTTGGAACATGCGGAAGATCTGCCTGCGGCCATTCAGGTCGAGTATATTGACGGTGCTTTGACCAAGCGGGATATCTTGTACGATACATCAAGACTGAGAGCTCCGAGGGAGAAAGATTACGGGACTCGGGTTTATTACAGGATTTCGGGAACAGCTCTTAGAGGCATCTTGTACATCACGGACATTACCGAAAAGAAAATCGGAGAACTGAAAGACAGGCAGGCCAATCTGCCACCGGAGGAATTGGAAGCCTTCCGGAGTTCACCGGTAATCGGGAATTCCCGTGTCCCTGATATCAAGAGCTGGGAGGAACGACATGCCGAAGATAAAAGAAAGGAAGCGGACAAAACAAACGACAAATGGGACCGGCAACGGGTTCCGGATTCGGACATTCTTAACGAAATGGAACTAAACGCGGATTCTGCGCTGGAAGAATACCTTGCTAGGTTCATGATTGACGGGCAGCGTAAAGTTCCGCTTAGAGCTTTCCCTGAGACCGAGGATACGGAATTACTTTACGATACGGTGAATAAAGTGTATTTTCAAAACCCGATGATCATGGGGGTTAAAAACTACAGGTACAGCCCTTTTAGTGAAACTCTTCATATTACTTATCATGACTCTCAGAAAACAATGAAAAACAAGCAATTCAAAACGCTGAAGGCAGCCCGGCAAATTATTGCTTCGACTCTTAAAGCAGGAATGACCGAGGAAGAGAAGCGGCTGGCCCTATACAATTATCTGGACGAAAACGCGGTGTATGATGACGATGCATATGATAATTCCGAATTGCACGACTTCGAATATGTGGATGATGAATTTATCGATGCATATACTGCCTATGGAGTCATGGTGGAGAAGCAAGGGGTCTGTATGAGCTATGCCTATGCATACAAAATGCTTGGAGACCTTGCCGGTATCGACAATATCATCGTCACCGGGACGCTGGACGAAGTTCCCCATGCCTGGAACAAGGTTAAGATCGGGGAAGAGTGGCTGAACGTCGACGCCACGAATGGAGCGACGAATGCCGGAGTGCCTTATTATCTCTACAATGCAAATGACGCGGAGGCCGCCAAGCTGAATTTTCATTTCGATAAGGATTATATGCTGGACAGCGAGCTCTCAAATTTCAAGGGAAAAAGTAACGCGAATGATTATTATGTCGTCCATGGGCTGGAGGTTAAGTCGCTTCAGGAGTTTAAGGCGAAGCTTGTAGAAGGACTTCAGGCAAGAGATGAATGGATATCGCTTCGTCTGGCTACGGATCTCGATGAAGACGAAGTGTTGGACGCCATTTCCGAAGTGTTCTATCAATATGCCCCCGAGCTGGCGGAGGACGCGGAATATTATGAGGTTGGCAATTATGTGGTGGTTTATCCTTAAGCCTTGTTCTCGCTAAATGACATGCCATCCTTCTTTCCCCGTAGTATAATGAAACTATCATTTTAGTGGGGGAATCTAGCGTGACTTTGATTAGACAACTGGTGAATCAAGATGAATTTGTTGGTTTTTATCTGCTTAAGGAGGTAGAGGTCAAACAGACCAATGCCACGCCGCCGAAGGATTATCTCGATATCGTGTTGGCCGACGGAACCGGAGAACTGCCGGCGAAGCTGTGGGATGCCTCCTCGGTCGATAAAGAAGCCTTTTTCCCGATGGGACTTGTGAAGGTGAAGGGGCTTGTTCAAACCTATCGTGACCGATTGCAGGTTAAAATCATGCAAATCCGCCCGGCGAAGCCGGAGGACGGGGTTAAACTGACGGATTTTATCCGCTCCGCTCCGATTTCATCTACGGAACTCATTCATACGATAAAGCAAGTTATTGCCGATATTTCAGATCAGGAAATCAAGGATATTGTTACATTTTGCGTCGGAAAAGTGGAGGAGAAGCTCGAACACGCTCCTGCGGCGAAGATCCATCATCACGCGTACTTCGGCGGTCTTGCCTACCATATGGTAAGGATGCTGGAGCTCGGCGAGTTCATATGCAAGCAACGGCCGTTCCTGAACGAAGACTTATTGAAGGCGGGCATTATTTTGCACGATATCGCCAAACCGGAGGAGATGGTGGCACAGCTCGGCATCGTGTCCGAGTATAGCGTCCAAGGCAAGCTGGTCGGACACATTTCGATGGCGTCCAACTGGATCACCGAAGCCGCCGTACGGCTGGGCATCGGAACGGAGTCGCCGAAGGTGTTGGGACTGCAGCATCTGGTGCTGTCGCATCACAATCTTGGCGAATGGGGCAGCCCGGTTCAGCCGCAGATGGCGGAAGCGGTGGCGCTTCATTTTATCGATGCGATGGACGCCAAGCTGCAAATGGTAGAGGATGCCTTGAATACGACGCCGGATACGGAGGACTGGACTCCTTTCATTCGAGGGTTGGAGAACAAGGCGATTTACCGGTTGAAATTTTAAGTAGCATACGTGCATAGGTTCATTTGCATGAACTTGCGGCAATTCATAGTAAACCCGCTTCCCCGCATGGGGAGGCGGGTTTTTCTCATGGAATGTTATGACGAATAAGGGCCAACCGTAAGCGGAGATCACGAACCGCATTATGATACAAGACTGGTGAGAGAGAAAATTGACCGTACTAACGACTTTGGACAAGCGGGGCAAACCTATCGGTCTTTCGATGATGTAGAACGGGATGAGTTGATTTCCAATCTGGTGAACAACCTGAAAATTTGCAAGCCCGAGATCCAGGAAACCTGGATCAGCCATTTCACGCAGGCAGACCCGGACTACGGCAAGCGGGTAAAAGACGGTTTGGAACGAATCAAGCGGGAAGGAAATTCTCATGTCAGCACGGCGGCCGCGGATGAGGCGTTGAAGAAGTCGGAGGATATGGGCCACGAATCGGATCGTTATTAGGACCGGCGTGCGTAACAGCGGGTAAGGAAACGGCAATGAAGCCATAAATAACGGCGGTATGGGGAAGCTCCCTATACCGCCGTTGTTCGTTCATATTAGCACTTAAATATTTTCGGCATAGCGTGGCTCCGGAATTTTGGTAAGTATGACATATAAGGAAGCGGGAGCCTCGCCATGATTAGCATACGAGAACGCTTCGTCGCCATGGAGATGGATGATGTCCCCTTTAAGAAGTTCGGACGGGACTTCATCCACCGTTACCGTCCCGTTCCCTTCGAGTGCAAGAATGTATACATCCGTTCCGGGATGTTTATGGGTCGGGAGCTCTTGTCCCGGCATGAAGTTTAAAACGAAAACGACGCTCTCCCCTTTTTTAAAAGCGATCCGTTTCGTGAATTTATCCTGTTGAAAATCTTGAAGTGTGCCAAGCGATTGTTTATCCACTGTAATCCCTCCTTGGTTTTATAGTACCCGTGAAAGACGTTCCGAACCTTGATCTAAATCAAGTTTTGCGCAAAAAGAGGATTATCTCATATTTTTATTTTACGGCCGCCATTATAATCGCAATTGTTGACACGCCCCCTCTTTGGGGCGGTAAATAGCCGGAGGGAGTGGAATAATGACATATAAGGCTTTGGAATTGGAGAAGCCGGATACGTATGAGTTGGAGGGACTGGAAGTTGGCGTAACCTCGAACTGCAATTTTCGGTGCGAGTATTGCTGTGCTTATAACCGTAACGACGGAAATAGCATCGATGCGAAACAAATCATTAATCTGCTTGAGGAATTGCCGGGTTTAAAAAGAGTGCGCTTATCCGGCGGAGAGGTAACCCTGAAATACGAAGACTGCGTGGAAGTAGTCGATTACTGCTCGTCGCGGGGAATTCATACGCAATTGAACACCAACGCAAGTCTTCTGAATGAGGGGCGAATTCGGAGATTGGCCGATGCGGGACTAACGAACATTCATATTTCTTTTAATTTCGTAACGGCGGAGCAATTTAGCGATTATTATCGTATTAAACCAAGCGTCTATCATAAAATAGTCAACAATATTAAGCTTTGCACGGCAGCCGGGCTGGATACCGTGCTTGAAACGCTGCTATTCAAAGAAACCGAGGGCCATATGGACGAGATCAGCGACCGTGTATATCAACTCGGAGTACGTACGCACGAAATTCAGAACAGCATCGTTATGAATCATACCGGCTGGAGATCGATTGCCGCGAGGGAAGCCTTAAAGAAAGCGGTAAATGATCTGATTGCCCGGAAGAAAGAGGATATGACGCTTTATTTTACTTGCATGGACCGTTTCATGGACGAGCTTGGATTTGCGGAGCAGCCGGGCGTTTATTTTCCCCATTGCATTGAAGGCAAAAAACAGCTCCATCTGCACGGCAACGGAGACATCCTGATTTCGGAACTGTGTCATCCGGTCATTATCGGGAACATTTACAAAGGGACCTCGCTCAAACACTTATATGAGGAAATGCCCGAACCTTTAAGGGAATTCCTTGACGAACAACCTTGTCCCGCTTATGATGCGCTGTTTCCGCCGCAAAGAAGCTAAAGGTCATTATTCTACATTAAAGTTGAAGTAAGTGGAAGGGTACGGCTCATTTTTCAGCGTATAATGCCACCATTCCTTAGTGTAAGGCTTGAAGCCCTGATTCACCATGGCGGTTTTGAGAATGTACCGGTTCTTGCGCTGTTCTTTGGTAATCAGCTTGGTGCCATGACTGGAAATTTCACCGAGAAAATCAACCCGGCTCCCCATATCGACTTCTTCACCGGTTCTTTTGTAAACGAGCGTCAAATCGACCGTACTGCCCCGGGAATGTCCGGATTTGCTGGATAGATAGCCGAGCTTGAACAGGTTCTTCTTGTCCACATCGGGGTAGAAGGCATCCTTCATCAAGGTGTCGTCGCGATCCTTTGACCAGGAGATGAAGTGGTTTACGGCTTTTTGCGGACGGTAGGCGTCGATGATTTTGAGGCGGTAACCCTGCTTGTCCAGTTCATCGTTCGCTTTCTTTAATGCTTTGGCAGCTTTGGACGACAGGATGGCAAGCGGCGCTTCATAACCTTTGACCGGCCCCCCGATAAAGTTATTATCGCTAAAATACCGGATATCATACTGGGCGTCCGGAATGATCTCGTCCAGATAGACAAAGCCCTTAGGCAGCTTGTTCTGTTTGGTTACGGATTCTTCGATTCCATAGGGATGAACCAATGCTTCGGAAGCGGCCGCGTTAGTGTTTTGGGCGATACCTCCGGCCGTCACAAGCGTCAATATGGAAACGCTGAGGATGGTAAAATGCCGGAGTCGTGAGACGAAACGGTTTGGCGATTCAGGTGTCATGAGCTCACTCCTTTGATATGAAGTTAATCTTCCAGGTAATCTTCTATTCTATGATTATATAACACGGACTCTAATTTAGAGAAAAGGCTTTCCCGAATTTATCTCATTCGGGTAAGCCTTTTCATTTGAAAATGCAATAAATACCTTACAGCTTGGCTCTTGACTAGTGCTTCCGATCCTTGTATATTAGTAAATGCTTTAATAATTTAGTTATAATTATTTCAGTAGTTTAACTAAAATTTTAACATAAATTCAGCAAGCGAGGTGCAATCGAAAAAAAGGAGTTATGGAGGGAAACAAGTTGGTACAAAGAGAAATGCTGCTTGAAGTAACCACGATGTTCGGAGCCTTGCTCAAAGGATTTTCGCAGAAGTGGAACAAGCTTGGCGCGGAATACAATCTAAGCTTTCCTCAATTTAAAATGCTGCATTTTCTGAACCGGACCGGACCTCAGAAGGTTTCACAATTGGCGGATACGTTAGGATTAACCTCAGCTGCTATCACAGGTATTACCGATCGCCTGCTGGCTGAAGGGTATGTCGAGAGAGAACGGGCAGTCAAGGACCGCAGGGTCGTTTTTATTACGATTACCGAAAAAGGAACGAATCTCCTCCAAGAGATTACCGAAAATCATGAGGAGGCGACCCAAACCATTTTTAATACGCTTGGGGATGAAGATATTAAGCATTTGAAGCGCATTTTTACGGCTATGCTTGACAACTTAGAAAAATAAAAACACAGAGGTGGAGATAGAAAAATGGAGCATTTGTCATTAAAACGCAAAGTGTCGATCATGATCGCCGTTATGGCAGCCATGTTCTTTGCGGCAATCAACCAGACGATTGTCAGTACCGCGATGCCGCGGATCATTGCTATCCTTGATGGCATGGATTATTACACCTGGACAATCAATATTTATTTGCTGACTTCCACGATCGCAACCGTACTTGTCGGTAAATTGTCCGATATGTTTGGGCGTAAGCCTTTTATATTGCTAGGGATCCTGTTGTTTATGATAGGGGCGTTCCTTACAGGTACTTCTTCCGATGTATTCCAATTCATTACTTACCGCGGGATCCAAGGGATTGGCGCCGGTATTATTCAATCGACGGCTTTTACTGCCGTAGGCGACCTGTTTGCTCCGCGTGAACGCGGCAAATGGATGGGTCTTATGACCGCAATCTTCGGTTTCTCCAGTGTTCTGGGCCCAACGCTTGGCGGATATCTGGTCGACAATATGGATTGGCACTGGTTGTTCTGGATCTTCTTGCCGCTCGGTATCGTCGCTTTCATTATGATTCTGACGTTGTTCCCGAAAATGGAACGCAAGCCTGGCGAAAGTATCGATTATCTCGGTTCCCTGTTCATGACTACGACGATCGTTCCGCTGCTGCTGGCGTTTTCGTGGGCAGGTACGCAGTACGATTGGGGTTCCGTCCAAATTCTCGGACTTCTCGCTGCAACTGTAATATCCGCAATTATTTTTGTATTCGTAGAATTGAAAGCAAAAAATCCGATTTTGCCTATGCATCTGTTTAAGAACGGCGTAGTTACCGTTTCTAACTTAATCGGTTTTATTATGAACTTCGGCTTGATGGGCGCGATGATCTACATTTCGTTCTTCGTTCAAGGCGTAATGGGTATTTCGCCGACTTATGCCGGTTATGTAACGATGCCTATGAGTATTTTCATGGTCGTTACAAGTGCAATAACAGGTCAACTCATTGCAAAACAAGGCAAGTACAAACGTTTTGCCCTGATCGGTGTGCCGATCATGATTCTGGGTATGGCGGTAATGGTATTTATGAACAGCGTCTGGATGGCCGTCGTGGCTATGATCATCTTCGGGATCGGCCTTGGATTGGGTATGCCGGTATTTTCGCTGGCAACACAAAATGCGGTTCCGCATAAAGAGCTCGGGGTTGTAACAGCTTCCACGCAATTGTTCCGTAACCTCGGGGGTACGATCGGTATTGCCGTCATGGGTACGGTTATGTCCAACAGCCTGACCAGTAACCTGAAGAGCGCAATGACCTCGTCCAGCGCTCCGGACATGAGCAAAATAGATCCGGAAATGGCGAAGCAACTGACGGCATTTGCGAACCCGCAAACGCTGATGAATAAGCCGTTGATCGAACAAACGCAGGCTAGTCTTCCAGCCGATATCAAGCCTTTGTTCACGCAAATGATCGCGGGAATCCGCGATGCGCTCGGCGATACGCTGTCCCATGTATTCTTGACAGGTACGCTTGTCTTGGTCGTAGCTTTCATATTGGTCTTCTTCCTGAAGGAGCTCCCGCTTCGCACTACGAACCAAGCGGCGCCAGCTGAAGCTGCGCCTGAGAATGCCAAAGAAGGCATCCCGGCACATTAAGTTTCAGGAGCTAAGATGCTAAGGATAGAATAGAGCAAGTAGTTATGTGAAATGTAGGGGTATCTCAGAAGGTCATAATTTGACCTGAAGGATATCCCTTGTTTTTTATTGACTGTTTGCATTAATATTTCGAAGTGAGTAATTCTTGACTTATAATAAGGTGTGGTATAAATTGTATTTCAAGGGAAATTTAACATTGTCATCATTTTAACCGACCAGGAGCCTTGCCCCTGGTCGGTTATTTTATGGAAGGTGATTCTCATATTCAAACGAAAAATGATCTTATTCATCTGTTTTTTAACGATGGTGACCGGGTTTTCTTTACTAGTGAATCACTTAACATCCGAAAAAAAAACTGTTGGAATTGAAACGATCAAAGACTATTTTGAAGAGGGAGGAAATATTTCCGGAAAAACGAAGGAGGAAAAGGCCGTATTCGCAGCACTGGACGAACTCATTTCCAGAACGAAGCGTACGGCAGAGAAAGAACTGCCGGAAAAGGAAAAAGAACTGGAGATGCTTAAATCCAATTTGATTGCAATATTAGATAAGGATAGCGGCAGCACCTTGTACATTCACCCTTCGGCGGAGAAAATAACAAAGGACTCTTTTCAGTTGTTAATTGTCGGGAACGGATCGTCGCACGGAATTTATGGAGGAGTAAGTTACGTTGGCGATAAAAAGTTGAATATGAAAAATATCAGACTTAAAATGCATAAGGTCGTATTTGACATACCCGTTGAGCCTTATTACCTGATCGAGGAATCGAGAGGAGAAAAAGTGAATGAAAGATACAATTTCATATTGGACTCGACTCAGTTGTGGGTAGTCAGACGCGGAATAAAGTCAGGTGATCTCGAGATTACAATCGAAGGTGAAGAGAAAGATGTCGACATTTCTATTAGCGAAAATGAATTACAGGCCACAATTGAAGTTCTTGAAGTGTATGATGCGATGAGAGAGGTTGAGTATTTGAAGGAATTATCGGCAGATCAGGAAGAATAATTGATTTTATATAAGGTGAATTAATAACAAAGCCGCCTAATTGCGCGTATCGGAGCGCTTAGGCGGCTTTGTTTTTTTGTATTGCGGCTTAGTCCCGTGCTTTGAAAATGCCAAAGGGGCGGCCTACCGGCAAAAATACCCGGCCAAAGTGAACGTTCAGTACCGCTGCACCGGCGCCGTAGAGCGAGAGCAGGCCGATGCCCATTTCTGCATAAGCCGCCAGACTATGAAACAACTCCGGGGCGATCCCGAATGCATCGAAGGAAAGGCCAAGGAACAACAGGTCGATCAAGACGAAAATGAAGAACAGGACCTTATGCGTCTCCATAGCGCCGATGGTCATAAATAGCGTAAATATGAGATATCCGGCAAACGCAAAGCCGAGCTGCTTGCCGTCCACGCCTGCTGCCAGCTCCGGGCCCAATACGCCAAGCTTGATCAGCCAGCTGGTACCCATAGCAAACCAGAAGAAGGCGTACGCGCCAAATGCGGTCATACCGAATGTGTTGTTATGTTTGGCATCTTGAATGCTGGCGAACAGCTGGGCGAACGCTCCGAGGAAAATCGCCCAAGGAATGGCGTAGCTCAAACCGTCTGTGATTCCTAGCTTTTGGGAAGAGGCGACCAACGTTACGATTGCCAGTCCAAACAGGCCGATTCCGCTAGGATCGGCCGTCATGATTTTTACGTGTGTAGATGATGCGTTTTGCATAGTTCAGTCAAAGCCTCCAGAAGATCATTTGCTTCTCATTCCGCCGATACCGGAATGAATACTGATGTATTGTAATGGATTTGGGAGGGTTCGTACAGTGTATAAAATTACAATTGCGCTTAAAGGCACTTATTCTCGTTGAATCAGAACCGAAAGGATGAGAGGGAATACTCCTGGAAAAGGGATTGTTTTGTAGTAAAATAGTAGTATAATGCGGCATGATTTAGGAGAGATGCATTCAATGTTTAACGATCCATCCGTACATCGCCATTGGCTCGATTTCATGATCGTTCCTTCGAAATTCGAACTACCTGAACTCCCGGAAGGTTATGTCAAGAGGACGAGGCTGGACAAAAAATTGCATGGAGCTCACCAACGGCGTCTGACCGTTATTGTAGGACCTCCGGGCTCGGGGAAAACAACGTTGATCAGCGGGTGGGCAGGAAGCCATTCTTCTCCGGTCGCCAGCATCACGCTGGAGGAAGCGGACAATCATCTGCTACGTTTCTGGCTCCAGGTTATAGCCGCGCTGCAACGGGTTACCCCTGGTCTTGATGCCGGGTTGACCGAACGATTTATCGAGCAATTCATGCAGCAGCCAGGACGGGCATTGAGCGAGCTCATTAATGAGTTTTCCAAGCTGTCGGCACCGGTAACACTCGTGTTGGACAACTATCATGTCATCGAAATGGACGAAATTCATAGCATGCTGACGGAATGGATTAAGAATATGCCTCCCCATCTTCATTTGGTGCTTGTCAGCCGCATCGAGGTGAAGTTGAAGCTGCCTAAAAGTGCGATGTACCGGATCGCTTGGCCTAGTCTGGCATTTACCCCGGCAGAAGCAAGACGGTTTTGCCATTCGCTGAAGCTTCGAATTTCTAATCAGCAGCTGGAAAATTTGATGGTGCAGACGGAAGGCTGGGCCCTTGGACTAAGAATGCTTGGAACCTCCGGTTGGTCCGAAGAACAATCATCCGAAGCAATGCCGAACCAAACAGAACTTCAGTTAGACTCTAAGGCAGACCATATTACCGTTTGCAGCCGGATGATGGATAAGGTGATGCTCAGATTATCTCAGGACGCCGTTGCCTTTTTACTCCGCACGTCGATCCCTGAGCGGATTAACGAGGAGCTCTGCAAGGAATTGGCGGGAACCGATCAAACCGCCGGGCTGCTAGCAGAGTTGGAGCGGGAGAATTTGTTCTTTCAGCGAGTGAGCGACGCCAACGGAACATGGTATAAGTATCACCCGCTTATAGCCCAAAAACTGCGCGATATGCTGCATCGGGAGGATGCCCGATTATGGCGGTCACTTCAGCGAATAACGGGCCGCTGGCTCGAGGACAGCCATTATCCGATGGAAGCGATGGAGCACTATCTAAAAGGCGAATGTTATGATGAAGCGGGACGATTACTTGAAGTGTTGTTTAACCAGTTTATCCTGCAAGAGGCCTGGACGCTTCGTAGCTTCTTCTCCAGAATTCCGGAGGAGATCATTCAAACCCGGCCGAAGCTGTATTTATCGTTTCTCTTCTTTGCCGCAAGCGAGCAGGATCCGGCCCGTACGCTGGAACAGCTTGATTCGGTGGAGCGAAGGATCGCTTCCGGCGAAGGAGGGCTAAGCGCAAACAAACGGGAGTATTCCATGCGCGTGATTAAAGTCATGCGTGCTTACGTATGCATTTTCAAAGGGGATATGGAAGGCCTTGCTTATCATTTAAATGATTATCTGGATATTGGCTTTTCGCCGACGGATGAAATCTTCACTTACATTGACTATGAGATGCATCATTTCTCCAGGTTAAGAAGCTTTCCGGGAATCACCGGGTATCTGCAACAGGCGGAAAAAGGTTTCGATCCGATCATGGCCCGATGGCAAAACATCCGATGTTATAACACAGCTTATTATGCGATCGGGTACGCAGAGCTTCTCTATGAACGGAATCGGCTGCGGGAATCGGAGACGTTTGCCGAGCTTGCCATTTCAATCGGGGAGGAGCTGGAGCAACCCGCGTTAATGGTTCCGGCGGCGATTGTACAAAGCCGCATTGATTATGGCAGGAACCGGTTCCATCAGGCGGTCCAGGGAATACGCGATATTAGTCAGCGCCTAAAGGGCAAGGAAAGCCAATATTGGATGCCGATATTGGACGCATGCGAAACAAAACTTCAGCTTCAGTCGCCAGAAGGTGAAGCAGACGCGGGAGCAAGGTATCTGAAGGATTATCCGAAACCTCCCGCGGAGCTTCGCGGTTGTAATGAAATGCTCTGCGCGCTGGTTTATGCGCGGGCGCTGATCTCAATCGAACAGGATGGCGAGGCTCGCGCCTTGCTGAAACGAATTCAGAAGCAATCCGCGGAGCAAGGGCGGTTAATGGAACAGCTTGAGAGCCATGTCCTGTTGGCACTCCTTTACGCAAAGCAAAACAAGGCAACTCTGGCGTCGAGAACTTTCGGAAAAGCGGTTCTTTTGTCGGGAGCGGAAGGTCACCTCAGAATTTATATTGATGAAGGGGAGGATCTTCGAAGAATCGCGGAGCATTACCGGCAAACGAGGCATGATTACAAAACGGAGGAGAGACAGGTTTCCGTCCGATATATTGACCAGATTTTATTTGCTTTTGAAGCGCAGTCTTCTGCTGGCGGCCAGGCTTCGGATATAGGCCGGAACCCTCTCAGCGCTATGGAGCGGGAGGTTCTTCGCGGAGTGTCGAGAAGCTGCTCCAGTAAGGAAATTGCAGCTTCGCTCGGTGTAAGCACGGGAACGGTCAATACGTATATTCAAAGAATTTTTACAAAGCTGGAGGTAAACAAGCGCAAGGATGCGGTACTGACGGCTTACAGACTGGGCTGGCTGGATCAAGAATAGTCATTCGGGTGAAAACCCCCACAAAAATATAGACAATTTCCTGATATCGAAGCAAGAATGCGGGGATTTGTATATATTTTTAGGGGGTTTTTTTACTATTTAAAAACTTTAAAATTAAATATATTAACGCAGAAGGAGGGAGTTAGACATATTTCTTAAGAATGATAGACGCTTGACGAATCTTGGCGCAAAAAGAGTTTTCCTCTTGTGCGGGGTTCTGGTTATGCTATTTAGCCACCTTGGACCTGGAGACAAGGCGCTGGCCTTCCCGGATACGGACAAGCATTGGGCCGGGCAACAAATTCAGGACGGGGTGTCAAGCGGCTGGGCAAACGGGTATCCGGACGGAACCTTTCAGCCGGACCGGGCGGTGACGCGCGCCGAAGCAGCTGCATTGATCAATCGGGCGCTCGGAATTCCGGGTGATCTGGGTGCCGATTTGACAGGATATCGCGACATGCATCAGGGAAGCTGGGATTGGGGTCCTCTTTCAACGGCGGTTGCGGCCGGATACATGAGCGGATATGATGACGGGACGTTAAGATCGGGCCGGGAAGTCAGCCGTCAGGAAATGGCGGTCATGCTGGCGCGTGTTGCCGGTCTGTCTGAGGATGGAAATAACGATGCCTCGATCACATTTACGGACTCGATTCCTGCATGGAGTCAAGGCGCAATCAAGACTGCGGTAAACGAGAGCTGGATGCAAGGGTATCCGGATGGCAGTTTTCAGGCGCAGAAATCCTTGACTCGAGCTGAGGCCATCGTGATTCTGGGGCGTTTTATCCAAGGAGAATCCTGGCCACCCCGGGAAACCCGCTATATGACAAGCGGCGTCTATGGTCCGGATACAGGGCGTCAGAATGTGGGGGGCAGCGTGACTGTCGGTTCCAGCGGAGTCGTCTTGCAGAACATGACGATCGCCGGTGATCTGACGATCACGGAGCAGCTTGGAGAAGGCGAGGCGGAACTTCGGGGCGTTGTAGTAACAGGAAAAGTTATTATCCAAGGCGGCGGGGAGAACAGCATCGTCCTTCAGGATAGCGAGATTCCGGAACTGGCCGTTCATAAAAAGAACGGAAAAGCCGTGCGGGTTTTGGCTACAGGAACTACAACCGTCGGACAAGCAAATATTCTGTCCAGTGCGATATTGGAAGAACATGATCTGACGGGTCCCGGCTTCAAGGAAGTTCGGATGCCAAAGGATTTGATCCTGAACAGCTTGGTCCGGCTCCGCGGGCATTTTGAAACGGTCGCCGTTCATTCCTTGGGAGCGATCCTTGAACTGGAATCCGGACGGATCGGATTGCTCGACATTGCTGGTGAGGCGCGTAACACCCGTATTTCGCTTCTGGCCGATACCGGGGTGGATGTTGCGAGAATCGGCGGTCCGGTTGAATTTAGTGGACAGGGAAGAATAGCGAATGCGGAAATAAAGGCGGAAGGCATTAAGTTTGACCGAAAGCCGGATCGCGTGAGCTGTGTATCGGGGATTAACCATGCTTTGTGCGTAACTAGTGCAGGTAGCTTCAGCTCCGGTTCGGGTTCTTCCGGAGGAGGAAACTCAGGGGAAGGAAATCAGCCCGCAACCGTTACTGCTTTGGTGTACGAACCGGAAACGGTCTTGCTTACGCAACCCGGAGATGCGTTGCAACTGAAACTAAGCGCACAATGGAGTAACGGGAACATGACGGACGTTACAAGTTCCGCGAAGTGGAACTCCCGAAATCCGGGCATCGTCACGGTAAGCGAGACCGGGTTAATCACCGCTGTGGAAGATGGTCTTACGGTAATTGAAGCGAGCTATGGAGGACTTCGGAGAGAAATCCCCGTCCGGGTAACCGGCGAGATCATACCGCCGGAAACTCCGACCGTGACGGAATTGGTATACCAGCCGAAAAGGGTCTTGTTGACTGCTTTTGGGGAGCAAGCCCCGATTCAGTTGACCGCCGTATGGAGTGACGGTACGTCCAGCGACATTGTCAGTGAAGCGTCTTGGCGCTCGCTGGATACGAAGGTGGCAACTGTCAGAAGCAATGGCGTGATCGAAGCGGCTGGGGAAGGATCCACAAAGGTGGAAGCTTCTTATAAAGGTCTAACTGTTTCCATACTGGTTGATGTGGTGCTGAATCCCCAGATGGGAGAGGCCAAGACGGTGACGGCTGAAATAGCCAATTTCGCTCCGTCCGCAGGGGCATCCAACACGCTCGATCTTATTGTTAAGCGTGCGGATGGAAGTCTCGATACAAGCTTTAGCGGTATAAAGAAGGTGACTTTGAGCCTGAGCGGACCTATCCGCGGTTCCATCTATGGATTCGGTACCTGGAATGGGGAGCAAATGATGCAAACCACTCATGAGTCTGAGGTATCTTTCCATGAAGGGAAGGCAAACGTAAATCTCGCGTTATTTAAAGCCGAACCGCATACGCTCACCATTCATGTGGAAGATGTTGCCGATCCGGAAGCCGTTCTGCATGTCACCCCGACAGCCGTGGAGCCTGCTCGCATGCTTGTGAGTAAGCAAGAGACGGAAGGAACCGCCAAGTCGGGCATGTTGTTCTTGAATCTGGCTGTCGACTTGCTGGATCGCTATGATAATTTGGCTGTGAATCCAGCAGTCCAAGTGAAGGTCTCCGTGAACGGTACCAGTTCGGGCGGTCAGGATCTTGTAGGTAACAGCAGGGTTACTTCAGTAAATGGGCGGGCGGTGTTTGAAGATTTGTACGGCCGGGGTGTGGGGAATTTGGTTCTCGACATTACGGCGGACGGTCTGCCTCGCTATGAAGCGCAGCCTATTCTGATTAAAGCTCCGTTTGCGGGAAGCGGCACGGCGAGGGATCCTTATCAGGTCGGCTCCGCCGAGCTTTTGAATGAGGTGCGTTATTATATGAGTGCTTCATTCAAACAAGTGGCCGATATCGATTTATCCTCCTACAGTTCAGGCGAAGGCTGGGCCCCTATCGGTGAAATTAACGTCAGGAACAACACTCAATACGCTAATCCCTTCAAGGGTTCTTTCGACGGGGGCGGTTATGCCATCTCAAATATGAATATCAAAGCTGAACGGAACTGGCTTGGGTTGTTCGGATATGTTAATGAGGCCAGTCTGAGCGATATCCATCTAAAGAATGTCTTTGTGGAGGGTACGATTTATATCGGAGGCCTGATCGGTCAGGCGGATCAGAGTCTTATCACCGGCAGCTCCGTAGAAGGTGAAGTTCGCGGAATTTCTGTTTTTGGCGGGCTGGTTGGCAGAGCTTCAGGTGGTTCGATTCATAGCTCATCCGCCCTCGTGAGCTTGGCAGCTACGAAGGCATCGTCTTCCGTAGTTATTGGTGTAAACGGCGGGATCGGCGGATTGGTAGGTAACGGGTTCAGCGTAGCGATCACCGACTCCTACGCGGAAGGCTCTATACTCACGGATGACTATGATTACTATAGCGGCATCGGAGGCTTGGCCGGTACCTTAAGCGGATTTACAACGAATCCGAGCTCAGTAGAGAAATCCTACGCTAATTTTGATATGCAGATCCAACACGGCTCCACAGCCGGGGGTTTGGCAGGAAGCATTATTAATAGTAAATTGATCAATAATTATGCGTTGGGGAAGCTGGTTATCGGTTCTTCGAATTATCATCAAGGAGCAGGCGGATTAGTAGGTAATAGTATCGAGAGCATTATACAATCCTCTTATGCCGCCGTTAAGATTGCAGCCGATCCGACCCAAGTGACGGGCGGGCTCGCAGGCAAGACGGATGCAAAGACTGACGTCCTGGACAGTTATTATGACAGCGAGGTATCGGGTCAAAATGATACGGGCAAGGGAGTGCCTGCAAATACAAATACGATGAACATGTATTCGACTTATACGGGATGGGATTTCCAGAGCGTCTGGTCCATCACCAACGGCTGTGGGTATCCTTTTTTATCCTGGCAAAAGAAGGATCCTTCATCCTTAGCCTGTTTTCAGGTGCGGCTGCTTGAAGAAGGCGTAAAGACGGAAGGCGAGAGGTTTCAACTCCGGATTACCGGGGCGAAGGATTCAGCAGGACGTGCTTTGACTGGTTACGTTGTCGTCTATGTGTATTTGAATACGACTTCTTCGGCTCCGATCTATTCGGGTCAGGTCGAACCCTTTGTAAACGGAGAACGAACGATGGACCTGGCAGTCCATGAATCGGGTCAGGTCCGTCTCATCATCCGCATCGCTAACGTAAGCGGTTCGCAATCCTTGGATGTTGAATTGGCACCGCACCCGTTCGATGGAGGAAAAGGGACTTCGGAGGATCCGTATCTGATCAGCAAGGCGGAGCAATTGGACAAGCTGCGGAATTTCTCAACTTCCTATTTTAAAATGACGAGAGATATCGACCTGAATGTCGCACCTTACAATTCAGGTGCGGGCTGGGTGCCGATCGGCGATGATTCCGTGCAGTTTCGGGGGGGACTGGACGGGAACGGATACGCGATCCGCGGGTTGAAGATCAATAACACAGCGGCTATTCCAACCGGATTGTTCGGCAGAACCCAAGGTGCGAAAATTCGCAATTTGCAGTTGACCGATGTGGATATCACTACGACCGCTCCACGAACGGGCGGTCTTGCCGGATACTTCTTCGCGGGTCAGATTGAAAACGTCTCCGTTCAAGGCAGAATTACTTCAACCGCAGATAAAGCGGGCGGGGTGGCAGGCATTCTTACCGCAGATGCCAAACATATCGAGACAGATGTAGCATTAAAGGGGAATTTTGATGTCGGAGGCATAGCCGGCGTGCTTGAAGTCGGCAAGATCATTGAATCTTCCTCTTCAAGAGGCAGTGTGGAGGCGTCCTATGTGAATGCCGGCGGTCTTATCGGAAACGCGATGCCGAACAGTATCATCCGCAATGCTTACTCGTTAAGCGAAGTAAAGGCGGACAACAATGCCGGAGGCATTGCCGGCAGAGCGTGGGGCTTGGTTGAAAAGTGCTACGCAGCAGGCCCGTTGCAAGGAAATGCTTCTATAGGCGGAATCGCTGGAGGAGGCACCGGAAGCACCATTACCGACTGCTATTACGATAGCGCCGCAACTGGTGTTACTAATGTAGCCGGCGGCGACCCGAAAACTCCGGAAGATATGAAGAGCCAGGGAACCTATGTGAACTGGGATTTTACGAATGTGTGGGTGATCACGGAAGGCGCAGGATATCCTGTGCTGCGGTGGTTTGCTCCTTAAAGGGTTAAATGTAAGTTGGGAGGCCAGCCCTTGGTGGGGCTGGCTTCTTTCATATGTAATTGAATCATTCTATAAAAACTTAATTTCGTTTTGAAAAAAAGTGTTATAATGAAGCTGAAATCAAAAAAACACTGATATTGTATTCACATCCACTTAGAGCAGGGATCATCGCAGATTGGAGATTTGAATATGGCAGATAACTTTAAAGCTTGCTGCTCAGCCAGTCGTCATCAAGTCAAGGTCAATGGTTCCCTCGATGGATCGTCCCAAGTGAAGAAATCGATCCAAGCATCGACCGGGAAGAAAGACTTATCGGGTATGATTCTTATCGAGGGAGGTCCATTTCTGATGGGGACGGATGATAAGGAAGGCTTCCCGTCGGATGGAGAGGGACCGGTTCGGGAAGTGACAGTCTCTTCCTTCTATATAGAAGCGACAGCGGTTACAAATGAGCAGTTCGCGCTCTTTGTAGAAGATACCAACTACGTTTCGGAAGCGGAGCGTTTCGGCTGGTCTTACGTCTTCCATTCTTTCGTTTCCGAAGAAACAGGCAAGAAGGTTACCCAAGTGGCAACTCAAACCCCTTGGTGGTGGGTCGTAGAAGGAGCGGACTGGCGTCACCCGGAAGGCCCCGATTCTCATGTGAAGGAGCGGCTGGATCATCCGGTTGTTCATATGTCCTGGAATGATGCCGAAGCTTATTGCCGCTGGGCCGGCAAGCGTCTTCCGACAGAAGCGGAGTGGGAGTATGCTGCCCGGGGAGGACTTGTCCAGAAACGATATCCTTGGGGGGACGAATTAAAGCAAGGCGGAGAACACCAATGCAATATTTGGCAAGGGAAATTCCCCGACAAGAATCATGCCAGCGACGGTTATGCAGGCACGGCTCCTGTAAAATCCTACCGGCCTAACGGTTATGGCCTTTACAATATGTCGGGAAATGTATGGGAATGGTGCGAGGATTGGTTCGCGCCTGACTATCACCGGTCTTCCGATTCCGTAAATCCGCGAGGCCCGGCAAGCGGTGTGGCAAGGTCGATGCGCGGCGGATCCTATTTATGCCATAAATCTTATTGTAACCGCTATCGTATCGCGGCCCGAAGCAAGAATACGCCGGACAGCTCTTCAGGGAATATCGGGTTTCGGTGCGCAGCGGATGTTATAAAGTAAATCCGTTGAGGAAACTCACTGAAGCTATAACTTGTATCGTCTAGTATTTCATCAAGAGGAGGCTTTTGAAATGGAATCAGGAACGAGTTCTAAACGTCCAAACATTTTACTGATTACGGTAGACCAGATGCGCTTTGATTGTTTAAGTATACTAGGGCATCCCGTCGTGGAGACGCCTAACCTGGATGAGTTGGCCCGAACCGGTGTGAGATTTGATCATGCTTATTCGTCGACGCCGACCTGTGTGCCTGCCCGGGCAGCTATATTCACGGGGATGAAGCAAACCTCTCACGGACGAGTCGGCTACCAGGAGAGGGTGCCGTGGAATTACCCGAACACATTACCGGGAGAACTGGCTAAATCGGGTTACCATACGCAATGTGTCGGTAAAATGCATGTCTATCCGGCACGGAGTCTGCTTGGGTTCCATAATGTTGTCCTGCATGACGGTTATCTGCACTATAATCGCGATAAACAGAATACTCCCCTACAAGAGCATTTCGAAGAAGTGGACGATTACTTGCCTTGGCTGCGCGGACAAGTCCCGGGAGCGGACCTCTTGGACCTTGGACTGGATTGTAATGCTTCCACAGTTGCAAGGCCATGGGCTCTGCCGGAACACCTGCATCCTACCAATTGGACTGTAAGTCAATCGATCGATTTCTTGCGGCGTAGAGATCCGGGCAAACCGTTTTTCCTGTGGATGTCGTTCGTGCGCCCTCATTCTCCTCTTGATCCGCCGCAAGCCTATCTGGATATGTACAAGGATCTCGATTTTCCCGATCCGGTGATTGGGGAATGGGCCATGAAGGAAGACCCGGAGGGGAACGGGTTTAATCCCGTGACTTCCAAGGGCATCGTTCCCAAGCGTCGCTTAAGAACAGCTATGGCTGCTTATTACGCGTTAATTACCCATATCGATCATCAAATCGGACGTTTTCTGCAAGTGTTGAGCGAATACGGCGAACGGAATAATACGATCATCATGTTTACTTCGGATCATGGGGAGCTGCTGGGCGACCATCATTTGTTTAGAAAGTCGTTGCCTTATGAAGGGAGCGCCCACATTCCATTTATCGTAAATGATGCGGGAGGACACCTGGATTTGGCTTCAGGATCCGCCGTGTCCGAGATCATTGAATTGCGCGATATTATGCCTTCTTTATTGAATGCGGCTTCGGCCGAGATCCCCGGTTCCGTCGATGGGGAGAGCATCTGGGATTTAGCGCGCGGCGATAAGGAGCCCCGGGAAAAGTCTTGGCGTGAGTACCTGCACGGGGAACATACCCAAGGCATCATGTCCACGCAGTGGATTACGGATGGGCGCGAGAAATATATATGGTACTCTCAAACCGGGGAGGAACAGTTCTTCAATTTGACTCAGGATCCCGGCGAACTGCACAACCTAATTCACGATCCGTCGCTGCAGGAAAAAATTCAATATTGGCGTTCTATCCTGATTCATGAGCTTCAGGGCCGCGAAGAAGGATATGTGCAGGGCGGTTGTCTGGTTGTTGGACGCGAACCTGTTTCTGTTTTGTCTCATATTAAACAGGCATAACAATGGGGGATAGAACTCAATGAGCGCATGCATTCAAACATCCAGGCCGCAACATCTTCATGTCATGTGGAAAACCGTCTCCGAGGATTGCAATCTGGCCTGTGATTATTGTTACTACAGTACGGCCGGCGGGGTTCCTCATCAACCGGTTCGAGTGATGGAGCCGGTACTTCTGGATCGGTTTATCTCTCAGTATATGAAACGGTCCTCCGGACAGGCTACATTCTCCTGGCAGGGAGGAGAGCCCTTGTTGGCCGGATATCCGTATTTTGAACAAGTGGTCTCGCTTCAGGCCAAGTATGCGCCGCCTCATACTCTGATAAGCAATGCGCTGCAAACGAATGGTACGCTTATAAATGAGACTTGGGCGCGATTTTTCAAACGTTACAACTTTCTGATCGGAATTAGCCTCGATGGACCGGAGCATATCCATAATGCCCACCGTGTAACGGGATCAGGAAAAGGCAGCTTTGACCTGGTTATGCGTGGGGTACGTCATTTGCAGCAGGCGGGTGTGGAATATAACATTTTGACGGTGATTCATGAAGATAACGTGACGAAGCCGGACGAAGTGATGGCCTTTTACAAAGAGCAGGGGTTTACATATATTCAGTTCATCCCTTGTATGGATTTTGTTTCTCAAAAGAGCGGGATGCCCGGAGTCTTCCGGATCACGCCGGAACAGTATGGGGAGTTTCTGTGCCGCACCTTTGACTTGTGGTACAACGAGGGGAATCCGGAAATATCCATTCGTATGTTTGAGAATATGGTACTTGCCATGCTGCATCGTCCGGCGGAGCTGTGCGTTCACAGCTCGCACTGTCCGAAGATGATGGTGCTTGAGACGAACGGGGATGCCTACCCTTGTGATTTCTTTATTGACGAAGAGCACAGGTTAGGAAATATCGGTCAAAGCGACCTGGAATCATTGCTTGCCAGCCCTGCTTATGAACACTTTTTGCAAATGAAGCCGATGATAAATGAAGCATGCCGCAACTGCGAATATCTCAGCTTTTGCCATGGAGGATGCCCCCGCAACCGGAATTGGCTCGATGTCAATGACCGGTCCGAGGTGGATTATTTTTGCCAAAGCTATAGGATGTTTTACGCCCATGCGTACGACAGGATGACTATACTTGCTAACCGGCTCAAAACGGAACAGTTACAAGCGTACAGGAACAGCGGTCAACCGCTCCCGGGCCGAAATGAACCTTGTCTTTGCGGAAGCGGGAAAAAGTTCAAGAACTGCTGTCAGCAGCTTGTTTAGGAGGGAGTTTCATGTCCTCTATCATTCAAAGTCAGTTTGGTGTAAACGTCCTGGACGTTATCAAAATTCAATACAAGACGCGAATCATTTTTGATTATGTTCAGTCTTGTTATACCGTCTCTTATATACAAAAGGGAGAGATGTTGACGACATCCTCCGAAGGGGAATATGTGGCTTCCGCCGGGGATGTGATGATTCATCGTCCCAATGAGCCTTTTAATGTCATTTCTAAAAGAGATGGCGTGCATTATTTGTTTAATATCAACGCTACTGTGGGTGCCGGGGATGACTTCTTCAAATTGTTTCCTTTAGGCAAGGTGATTCGAGTACGGGACCGGGACGTGTATGAGCGAAAGTTCGACGAACTGCGGAGCTTATGGCTGCAGGAGGAAGACGAATTAAGAAACGTTCAGGTCGGTTCGCTCGTTTTTTATCTCCTTTATGAAATTGTCGAAAGCACCAAGCATGGAGGCCGTCGCGCCTCTAGTGATCCCGCCGTTACGGACCGATTTAACGAAGCGCTGCAATTCATGGAGGACCGGCTGGATCAGGAGATTACCAGAGAAGAGCTTGCCAAGCTTTATCATATGAATCCCGTCTACTTTAGTAGGGCGTTCCAGAAAATATACAAGCTGACGCCGATGCAAATGCTTCGTAAGCTTCGGCTGCAGCATGCCAAGCAGCTGCTCGAGAGTACGGATTATACGATGGAGCATATCTCCGGCAGATGCGGATTTTATGACGCTTCGCACTTCAGTAAAGCATTTCAGACCGTGTATGGCAAAGGACCGTCCGAGTATCGAAAAAGTATCAAATTTACAAAAACAAGCATCGCTTCTCCATAGCCGGATGTGCCGGATTCATTTACGCTTATTATCATGAGCGGATCGCATTTGATCAGCACGATGTCGATTCGTAATCTTTCCCATTATCTATTTTATCAGTTCATCTTAGTATAAATAGAAAGGCAGGGAATCAATCATGAGAATCTTGTATTTGGATTTGGACTCGCTTCGCCCGGATCATCTGGGGTGCTACGGCTACCATCGGAATACGTCCCCGAACATCGATGCCATTGCTAAGGAAGGGGTCACCTTTACCAATTATTACTGCTCGGATGCTCCGTGTCTGCCATCCCGCTCCGCATTAATGTCGGGGCGTTTCGGCATTCATAACGGAATTGTAGGACATGGCGGTACCGCTGCCGATATGCGCAGGGAAGGGGCAAGCCGGGAATTCAATGACCGCCTGGGCATGGAGAGCCTTCCCGCTGTATTAAGGCAAGCGGACATGAAAACCGCGTCGATCAGCACGTTCTCCGAACGGCACTCCGCCTGGACGTTCAACGCCGGTTTTCACGAGGTGTTCAACGTGGGCGGAAGAGGGCATGAGACGGCGGAACAGGTGCTTCCCGTAGCGCTTAAATGGCTTGAGGATAACGGAAGCTCGGAGAATTGGTTTCTGCATCTGAATTTTTGGGATCCGCATACGCCTTATCGTACGCCCGAGGATTATGGCAATCCGTTCGCACAGGACCCCTTGCCCGCCTGGCTCACCGAAGAGGTATTCGAGCTTCACCGGAACAAGAAGGGGCAGCACAGCATTGAAGACATGAACGCGCTCGCCAAATCGCACTATCACCGTCATGCCCGTCACCATCGGAGCATAGATCAGCACGACGATTTGCGGGTTATTATCGACAACTATGATACCGGGGTTAAATATCTGGACGAGCATCTCGGGCAAGTATTCTCCAAGCTGAGGCAGCTTGGGGTGATGGAAGATACGGCTATCATTATCAGTGCGGATCACGGAGAGAACCTGGGCGAGCTCGGGATTTATTCCGAACACGGCACGGCGGATGAAGGGACCTGCCGTATTCCGATGATTGTTTCCTGGCCGGGCGGCAGGAAGGGAGCCGTGGATGACGGCCTCCATTATCATCTGGATCTCCCGCCGACCTTAGCGAGTCTTCTGAAATTGGAAGCCGCTCCATCCTGGGACGGAGAAAGTTATGCCGAAGCTATTACGGAGGAAATCCCGTCCGCCGGGCGAGATTATCTTGTCATTTCACAATGTGCCCATGTGTGTCAGCGCAGCGTCCGATTCGGGGATTGGTTATATATGCGTACCTATCATGATGGACATCATGGATTTCCGAAAGAAATGTTGTTCAATTTGAAGCACGACCTTTATGAACAACATAATCTCGCTGAAGAACGCAGAGATATTTGCAAAGAGGCCGTGTATTTGTTAAATGAATGGCATGACGAGATGATGAGCTCCATGGACTGCGATATTGATCCGATGCGGACGGTACTGAAAGAGGGCGGACCTTATCATGCCAAGGAGTACGCGGACGCCTCCGGTCATAAAGCATAGCGGTTAAAATGATACATTTTATTTGGGCTTAAAAAGGGGGTGTCCCATCTGTCATCTATAGATGACAGATGGGACACCCCCTACTTTCTGCTAAGCACCGTATTCTTGCGGTTCTATCAAAGTTCCGGGAAGCATCAACACGGTCTTCGTTCCGCTTCCCTCCCGGCTGTAGAGCCGGACACCGCAAGGATCTCCGTATTTAAGATGCAGGCGGTTATTCACGTTAAGAAGACCGATATGATCGCCCGATTCTATATTTTTCTGCGCCAGCAGTTTGGTGAGCTGTTCAAGCCTGTCGGCTGGAATTCCCACTCCATTATCTTCGACCGCGATCTCCAGCAGTCCCTCTTCGCTGGCCTCCACCGAGATCAGCAAAACTCCGCTGCCCTGAGCTTCAAGTCCATGAGCCAGCGCATTTTCGATAATGGGTTGAAGAATCATTTTTGGTACGGAAATATGAAGCCATTCCTGCGGACAGAACAGCGTGTACGTGAACTTGCCCGGAAACCTCCCCTGGTAAATCTTCACGCAAGCTTCCGCGATTTTGAGTTCCTCACCAAGAGTTACTTCCTCTTTGCCTTTGATGCTGTATCTTAGCATGGTGCTTAATGCGGTGGTCATTTCAAAGATCTCCCGGTTTCCTTTTACAATGGCAACGCCTTTAATGGTATCCAAAGTGTTGCTTAAGAAATGCGGGTTGATCTGGCTCTGCAAATAAGAGTATTCGGCCCGCTGCTTTTCCAAATCGGACTGGTAGAGCTGGGTTGAAGCATCCACTAATTGCCCCGTCAAATCATGAATCCGTGTGGTCATATCGTTGAACTGCCGGGAGATGATTTCCATCTCGGCATAGCCTCTAAGATCAACCTTATTGTTGAGCACCTGCAGGCTTCCAGCCTTCAACTGATTCATATAACGCATCAGCCGGGACAGCGGCCGCAAGAGATTCATCACAAGCACGGAGTATGGGATGGAGACGACCAACAGGGTTAAGGCCAACAGCCAAATGCTGAACTTCTTCAACTTCTCCAGTTCCTTCATTAAACTGTGGACAGGAACTGCGGTTACGATTCTTCCCGATATTTCAGGCAACTGAAAGGATTGAATGGCGTATTTCTTCCCGTTGATCGTTTCGACGGTTGACTTGCCGTCTTCGTAAGCGGCTCGGTTAAGAATCGGTTCCAACATAGCTTCCGGTTCGTTGCTATTGGAGTAAATTACGCCTTTATCATCTATCATAAAAAAGCTGGTTCCGGCCAGGCGGGGGTACTCCGAGAATTCAGTCTGAATCGCTCTCATATCCATAATAACGGCAAGATATCCGATCTTTTCCCCATATTTCGACGTATCCCCGGAAGCAAAGATATTCATCCCGAAGAGCAGCTTGCTCTTGTCGAGGATTTTATCAGGAGGGCTATAACCCCGATATTGAACGATCCCGTCATCTCCGGCTGTATCCATGAGATCTTCCACATATTTTGTTCTCCCCGCGATAGAAACTCGAGTGTTCGAACTTCCCGTCACAACAATATCCAGAATATCCGTATTCATATTTCGGGCGATGCTCAGCAACCCTTCTACCTTTTGAGATAAGTCATAGACCCGGAGCTTATCCTTCTCCAGGAGAAACTTCTGGACGGTCGAATCGTATCCCACGTTCATCATCATGGATGAAATGTTGGCGTAGTTGGCGGAAATCCGCTCTTTGAGTAGCGAGACCAGCTCCGTATTGTATTGCGTATTCTGGTTAATAATCGTTTCGCTGGATAGTTGATAGACCCGCGAGATAATAACGGGAATGAGAGCTATAATAAACAATCCGAATAACAGAACCTGGGTACGGATAGATAGTCTCTTAATTGTTTTCATTGGTTTTTGTCCCTATATTGCGTCGGCGTCATTTTAAGATGCCGCTTGAAGATCCGCGTAAAATAGAAGTAATCATGAAACCCGCATTTTTCCCCGATTTGATAGATGGAGAGATCGGTCTCCACCAGAAGCTTGCAAGCGCATTCAATCCTTAGGCGGCTAATATGCTCTACAATAGTCTCGCCGACTTCTTTCTTAAATAACTGGCACAGGTAATTGGGACTTAAGTAAAAATGATTAGCCAAATGCTGAATAGATATCTCTTGATTAAAATGGTCGCGAATATACAGCAAGATTTCTTTGACTTTTTTGTTTGAGATTTGCGAAGTATCCGCCTCGTACCTCTCCCTGAACGTATCAAGCGTCATCAGAACCAGATCATCGATCATCGCTTCGGCTGTGCCGTAACGGTAGTAGAGCTGTTCATATCCTTCAAAAAAGCGGCCGCTCACCCTGGCACCTTCCCGTGGAAATAAGTAAAGGATCGAGGTATAGAGCAGGTAAGCTTCTTTTATGGTGAAGATTCCCTCTCTGAATAACTTCTTTATCGATTCCATAGCCGCTATGAAGCCTAGCCGGTCTTTGTTTTGAAGCAGTTGAGAAATCTCCTTGAGCTTCTCGTCGATCGGATTCTCCACGGGTTGATTCCCCAAATAACATCCGGGCTTGCCTGTTGCAAACATGCTGAAGGCAGCCAGGGAGGCTGATTCCAAAGATGCGTCCAACTGGTGGATGTCCGATATTGGCGGGCCGATCCCGATGCCGCATTCTCGTGCAGCGTTCGCTTGCTCAAGGATCTGGAGGAAGGTGTCATATTGACTCTCTTCCAATAGATAGCCATATCGCCGGCGACTCATCGGAAAGACCAGGGAAGAGGTTGGTCCGACCTCGATGGGGGAACCGAGCCCTTGGATAACAATCGGGATGTGTGGCGTAGAGCGGGACAAGGGCACTCGCTTCTCATCCAACCATTGAGTGATTTGCTCGTGATCCCCTGAGCATACGGCTTCATACAGTTCATAGGTGTGATTAGAAACGGGGGGTTCCTTAACTGTTTTGGATTTGAGCTGTTGGGCTATCCGGTTGAGAATTCCTTCAATTTCTTCGATTTCAAAGGGTTTCAGGCAGTATCCGTAAGTGCCGTAATTCATCGCTTTTTGGGCATAAGCGAACTCGGCATGTCCGCTCAATACGATAAAAATAGTATCCGGCGCTACGGCTTTGCCGCGTTGTATAAGTTCCAGTCCATTCATGACGGGCATTTTGATATCCGTCAATACAAGAGTAGGGTGAAGCGATTGGATTAAGTTGAGAGCTTCTTGCCCGTTTTCGGCGTCGTCGATAACTTCAAAGCCGTATTTATTCCAATTCACCCCTGCTTTAATTCCTTCTACGATCCACTTCTCATCATCTGCAATAATCACGGAGTGCATAGGCAATCCCCCTGTCTCTCTGGTGTTCTTAGATTCATCCTAGCTATTGAAGGCCCTTGGGGGTATGGATTATTTTACGCTCACTATGTCGGATATTAAGGGTCACGGAAAGGCCAATCGAAGAAATATAAAAAATCCACATGCATGGAGTTGGATTCTCTATACTCGACAAATTCCTCTCCCCCTATAATTTATCATATAAAGCGCTTACTCGCATTGCAATCTCAGACAGAAAGGTGGGGGGAAGATTGGCTGAACCTGTAACCGTCCGCACTCCCAAGCGCAGCTTGGGCAAAACGATTTTACAGTATAAGTATTTCTACCTCATGGTGCTGCCGATATTAATCTGGTATGCCCTCTTCAGCTATGCTCCTATGTACGGTGTTACGCTGGCATTCAAAACATTTCATTACGGCAAGGGGATTTTGGGAAGTCCCTGGGTCGGCTTGGAGAACTTTCAGACCTTGCTGACCGACCCCGAGTTTCGCAGAGCATTTTGGAATACCGTCATTATCAGTTTAATGAAGTTGTTAATTCATTTTCCGATGCCTATCATTCTGGCCATTGTGTTATATGAATTTTCGAAGACCAAGATCAGAAGATTCTTTCAGACGATTCTGACCTTCCCGCATTTCATTTCCTGGGTTGTACTCGCGGGGATTGTTATCAATATTTTAAGCAAGGACGGGATCTATAACCAGATCATTATGTTGTTCGGCGGAAACCCGAGCTCCCCGCTCGTGGATGAAGGCGCGTTTAGGCCGGTGCTGTACATCACCCATGTTTGGCGGGAGATTGGTTGGGACTCGATCATTTACTTGGCAGCGCTTTCTGGAATTAACCCTGAGTTGTTCGAAGCGGCCGAGGTGGATGGCGCGAACCGCTTCCGCAGGCTGTTGAATATTGCATGGCCTGGTCTTAAGAGCACAGTAGCCGTCTTGCTGATTCTACAAGTTGGACAACTGCTGACTCAAGGGTCCAGCTTCGATCAGATCTTTAACCTGTACAGCTCACCGGTATATTCAGTGGCCGACACGATCGATACGTATATCTATAGAACTTCATTCACCGTAGGCGGCGATTTCGGTTATATGACCGCTGTAGGTATGGTTAAATCCGTAATCAGCCTGGCGCTCTTATGGGCGGCCAATACCTTCGCTAAGAAGATGGGGGAAGAAGGCCTGTACTAATTTGCAAGTAAGGGGGAGACACAATTGACTGACACAATGGAAAAAAAGACAAAGAAGTGGAGTGCTTTTGATATTGGTGCCTTCGTGATTTTGGGGCTGCTAGCGCTCATTACCTTTTTTCCCTTCTATAACGTTCTAATTATCTCGGTTGCCAAGTTTGAAGCGATCAGCAAAAGCGACTTCTATATCTTCCCGCGATCGTTCGATCTATCGGCTTACAAATTGCTGCTTCAGGATATGAAGTTTTGGACTTCTATCTTAAATTCGGTCATCGTAACCGTGCTCGGAGTCTTGTTCAGCATGACGATCTCTGTGGCTGGAGCCTATGCCCTGTCCAAACGGGGAATGCCTGGCAGAAACGCGATGCTTAGTTTGATCTTGTTCACGATGTTTTTTAACGGCGGATTGATTCCGTTTTATCTGATCGTGAAGGATTTGGGCTTTGTAAATAATATCTTCGTTATGATTATACCTGCGGGCCTGAACACCTTTTACCTGATTATAATGAAAAATTATTTCAACACGATTCCCGAAAGTCTGGAAGAGTCGGCCAAGCTTGATGGAGCGAACGACCTGTATATCCTGCTCAAAATTATTATTCCGATCTCTGCTCCGTTTATGGCAACATTTGCCCTGTTCTATGCCGTAGAAAGATGGAATGAATGGTGGTATGCTTTGATCTTTATCAGCGATGCTTCAAAAACGCCGCTTCAAATTTATTTGCGGGAAACGCTCATTACTTCTAATTCCTTACTCGGTCTCATGGCACAAACCATGGCCGAACAGCAGCAGACTGCGAAGGTTTACACGCCTGCACTGCAAATGGCAGCTGTTGTGGTGTCTAGCATCCCTATCATTGCCGTCTATCCGTTTCTTCAGAAGCACTTTAATAAAGGGATTATGGTGGGCTCCATTAAAGGATAAGAACATTCAAATACAGAGTATTATCCTAAACAATTAAAGGGAGGTTTCAAGCATGCGTAGAAAGAAAATATTAACGCTGGCAATGTGTATTACCTTAATGGCTTCGCTGCTGGCAGCTTGCGGCGGAGGCAATAATGACAAAGGGCAAACGGCAGCGAATGGGGAAGGCTCAAGCTCTGCGAACTCTTCTTCCACAGATAATCCCTACAAAGACCCTATGACCATTTCAGTAGGTTACTGGGACGCGGATGTCGAAATTGCTAACATTGAAAAAGATAAGATCGTTCAACAAATACTGGAGAAATTCAATATTACCTTAAAACCGGTCAATACGACTTGGGATGACTATGCTCAGAAGATTCAAATGTGGGCTGCCTCCGACCAATTGCCTGACATCTTCGCGATCGACGCCGTCGGCACGCAATATCAGCGCAAATGGGTTGAGCAGGGCGTCGTCAAGGCGCTTCCGGATCTCTCTCCCTATCCAAATCTTGCAAAATATTTCGAAGCTCCGGACATTAGCGGCTTAAGCGTTGACGGCAAGCATTATACCGTTCCTCGCCGGATGTTCCCAAGCGTGGACTGGAGTGCGTTGGACCGTGTTGTGCTCTATCGTTGGGACCTCGCCCAAAAAGCCGGCATCACCAAAGAACCTGAGACATGGGAAGAGTTTGAAGCCATGCTGGATGCCATCGTCAAGGCGGATCCGGAAGGCAAGAATATTGCAGGTTTGACATCGACTACTACCAAAATGCTGGGCGGTTTCTTCTGGCTGTACGGTAACCCGGTTGCCACGAGCGATGGCAGCGGCAGCGATTTCAAATGGATCAAAGAGGATGACAAGTATATCCCGGCTATTTTCTCCAAGAAGACGCTTCCGGCGCTTCAAAATATGAAAGACATGTATAACAAAGGATTGATCGATCCCGATATCGCACTAGTGAAGCCTTCGGATTCCTATGACAACTTCGTAGCGGGTAAATCGGCAGCTCTCCTGAGCGGCGGCGGGTTTATCAATTACAATAAAGAAATTTATGAAAAACGTTGGAAGTCCGCTTACCCGGATCAAGATATCACTCAGAGCGTTAAGGTACTTAAGCCGCTCGTCGGTCCGGATGGAGAACGTTCACACGCTATTTTCAAAACCTACTGGTCGGAAAGCTACTTCAGCAACAAGGTCGACGATAAAAAGATGGCCCGGATTATGGCACTCTATGATTATGTATTATCCCCGGAAGGTAAAGATTTGTTGACCTACGGCATCGAAGGCGAGGATTACAAGATCGAGGACGGCAAAAAAGTAATGATCGAAACGCGTTCTTTGATCGAGAAGTATCCGGCCCGTTTATTCCTGAAGGAATTGGTGGCTTACGAAACTTCGGACAGATACAACATGGACGACCCGACGATCGCTAACGAAGCCATACGAAAAGAAGCCGTCGATTATATCGACTGGATTTTGAAAAATACAAAGGTTCCGGACTACAATATTCTATTAACTTATATCTCCACGCCTACAAAGGATAAATTCTCGGTACTTGACCATGATGATTTGCTCAAAATCATGCTCTCCAAGGAATCGGTTGAAGATTCGTGGAATAGTATTCTGAAGGATTATAAGGCAAAAGGTCTCGATAAAATGATTGAGGAAGTAAATGAGAAGGCCAAAGAAGAAGGTATTGAGTAATCGGGTATAGAACCCGAACATACAGAGGGTGCGGCAGGGAATGGCCGCATCCTTCTACAATTTGGAGGGAAGCGATGATGATAACCGGAATTCACTTGAAGGGATTAAGTGTACAGCAGTTGTCGGCAGTCTCCGAAGTGGCGGAAATTCTGAGCATCCGAATGGATCAGGCAGGCATTCCAGTGGATTGCAAGAACCAAGGGAAAGGCATCCGTGTGTCATTTGGCGCGGGTCAGGCTACTATCGAGTTCGAGAAGGAGCATCAGTTGATTCGGGGGATCAGCCGGTTTCTCGAGCACGTACGCCGAGGAGAAGAAACGTTTGAAATCAAGGAACAGCAGGCCTATGAACAGCTAGGCTTTATGGCGGACTGCTCGCGCAACGCTGTTCTAAACGATCAAGGATATAAGGAATTGATCCGCCGTTTATCGCTCATGGGTTATTCGTCGGTTCAACTGTATACGGAAGACACGTATGAGCTGAAGGAATATCCTTACTTCGGTTATATGAGAGGGAGATATACCGGCGGACAAATTCAGGAGATGGACAAGTACGCTGCACTTTTTGGCATAGAGCTGGTTCCTTGCATTCAGACGCTGGCCCATCTGGGTCAAACCTTGAAATGGCAGGCTCATGCACCGTTGGTGGATTGTCAGGATATTCTCCTGATCGACGAGCCCGGGACTTATGATTTGATCGATCGTATGTTTGCTTTCATGGCCGTAAATTTCCGCAGCCGCCGAATCAATATCGGTATGGATGAAGCACATATGATGGGACTGGGAAAATATCTCGACAAGCACGGTTACCATGATCGTTCAACGTTGATGCTTAAACACTTCGGCAAAGTGATGGAGATCGCCAGGAAATATGGTTTCCATACGATGATGTGGAGCGACATGTTTTTCCGTCTGGCAAGCTCGGGAGAGTATTATGATACGGAGAGTCCGATTCGCCCCGACATTATAGAGATGATTCCGGAAGATGTTACGTTGGTCTATTGGGATTACTACTCGGAAAAGCAGGAGATTTATGACGGAATGCTTCGTAAACATAAGCAGCTCAGCGACAACATCGGGTTTGCTGGCGGAGCCTGGAAGTGGATGGGCTTTGCTCCGAACAACGAATTCAGCCGCAAGGTCAGCCTGCTGGCACATGAGAGCTGCATCAAATATGGCGTTAAAGACGTGCTGGTGACAGCCTGGGGAGATAATGGCGCCGAGGCTTCCGTCTTCTCGGTACTTCCATCCCTTCAACTATGGGCAGAGTTATGCTACACGGGACGTTCGGAGGAAGATTATATGCGGGAGAGATTCACCACTTGCACAGAGGGCAATTACGATGACTTCATGACCCTTGACGCGGCTAATCTGGTTCCAGGCAACCCCGCACCCGGAGGAAATTCCATCAATCCGGCAAAGTATTTGTTGTATCAGGATATTATGTACGGGTTGTTCGACCGCCATGTTGTACCGGATGCATATACGGAGCATTACCGGTTGAGTGCGGAAAGACTTGAAGCGGCGTTATTGCGCAATCCGGCTTGGAAGCCCCTATTCTCCGTCCAGGCAAGCTTATGCCGATTGCTTGAGGTCAAGAGCGAAGCAGGAATACGCATCAGGGATGCATACCGCCGAGGAGATTCGGAGACACTGGCCCGTTTTGCCGATGTGACTTTGCCGCTGCTTTCCGATTTGACCGAAAGGTTTATGGACGAATACCGGATCCAATGGGAGAAGGAAAACAAGATATTCGGGCTTGATGTCTTTGATCTGCGGATGGGAGGCTTGCTTCAGAGAATCCAAACTGCCATTCGTCGAATCCATCGTTATGTAGAAGGGGATCTGGACCGGATTCCGGAATTGGAAGAGGAACTCCTGACCTTCGACGGTCTCGTTGATGAAGACGGTCCAAGAGCGATCAGCGCGAATTTATGGCATACGATCGCAACCCCTTCCGTGATCGCAGGGGTTTAGGGAGAAAGGAAGAAGAAACTATGAGTAATTTATCCATATCGGGCGACCAGTTTCTGTTGAACGGTCAGCCGTTCCGTCTTCTCTCCGGGGCTCTGCATTATTTCCGGATCGTTCCGGAATATTGGCGGGATCGTATGTTGAAGCTGAAGGCTTGCGGACTGAATACGGTAGAAACCTATATTCCTTGGAATTTGCATGAACCGGAGGAAGGCCGCTTTTATTTTGAAGGTCTGGCTGACATTGAAGCCTTCGTTCGACTAGCCGGGGAACTGGGCTTGCATGTGATCCTGCGGCCGAGTCCCTTCATTTGTGCCGAGTGGGAATTCGGCGGCTTGCCCGCATGGCTGCTAGCGGATGACAACATGCAGCTCCGCTGCGATTATAAACCTTATTTGTCCAAGGTTGACGCTTACTTTGACGAACTGCTTCCGCGTTTGCGGCCTCTGTTAAGCACCCAGGGCGGCCCCGTGCTCGCGCTTCAGGTTGAGAACGAATACGGGAGCTATGGAACCGACAAAGCTTACTTGAATTATTTGAAAGAAGGAATGATCGCCCGCGGCATGGATGTACTGCTGTTTACCTCGGACGGAGCCGAAGATCGCATGCTTCAGGGCGGGATGATCGACGGGGTGTTCGCCACGGTCAATTTCGGATCCCGTGCCAAAGAATCCTTTGCCAAACTTCGCGAATATCAGCCGGCGGGGCCGCTGGTATGCATGGAATTCTGGAACGGTTGGTTTGACCGCTGGATGAAGCCGCATCAGACCCGCCCCGCAGCTGAAGTGGCGGAAACGCTGGATGAGATGCTGGCTTTGGACGCTTCTGTCAATTTCTATATGTTCCATGGCGGAACGAACTTTGGATTTATGAATGGGGCCAATCTGTTCGATGAGTATGAGCCTCTAGTAACCAGCTATGATTATGATACGCTGCTGGACGAATCCGGAAGGCCGACGGGTAAATTTTACGCAGCCCGGAAAATTATCGAGAAATACGTAGATCTGCCGCCGCTGGAATTGCCTCCAGGGATTGAGTCGCGGGCTTACGGGAAGGTACGGATGACAGAATGTGCGCCATTGTTCACCCAGTTGGACGCATTGTCTCATCCTGTGCGCAGATCGTGTCCCGAACCGATGGAGAAGCTTGGGCAGGCGTATGGATTTATTTTATATTCAACGAAGATCACGGGACCAAGCAGCGGAAGGGAGCTTATCCTGCAAGAAGTACGCGATCGTGCGCTTATTTTCGCCAACGGAGCCTATATCGGTACGGTTGAACGTTGGAATCCGAAGGGGATACCTTTGGAAGTCCCGGCGGAGGGATTGCAGATCGATATTCTGGTGGAAAATATGGGGCGCATAAACTACGGCCCTCAGCTCCGTGATCCGAAAGGAATCACATGCGGGGTGAGGCTCGGCTATCAGTTCTTGCATGATTGGACTATTCGGTCCTTGCCGTTGACCGATCTTAATGGTTTGTCGTTTGTTCCTGATGGTGATTGCGACGAACGCCTTGAGCCCGTCTTTTATCGGGGCAGTCTGCATGTTGACGAGCCGGCGGATACGTTCTTGCGATTGGATGGATGGGGCAAAGGGCAGGCCTTCATCAACGGCTTTAACCTAGGCCGTTACTGGGATAAGGGACCGACTAAGACGCTGTACGTGCCGGCTCCGCTTCTTCGCGAAGGCGGGAACGATATTATCGTGTTCGAACTTCATGGCGTAAAGGAGCCCGTCGTTTCTTTTGTAGATCAGCCTGACTTTGGATGAAGTCTTGATCGGCCCAAAATTTCAAATAGCGCAGGCTTCCTGAAGAGGAGGGCTGCGCTTTTCAATATAAGTTGGCAAGAGGCTTGTTAGGCCAAGGCGAAAAAGCTATGATAAGTTTTGTGTGCGCTTTCAAAAGTGGCAGGCAATCAAGGAACATCTTTTCAAATAGAGCATGTTTAAGACAACGAAGGAGGCAAGTGGAGCAATGGTCAAAACAACGATTACGAATCCGGTCATTTGGGCCGATGTACCGGACGTCAGCGTCATCCGCGTAGGAACGACGTTCTATATGGTGAGCACGAGCATGCATTCCATGCCAGGCTGCCCGATTATGAAGTCGGACAATTTAATGGATTGGGAGCTTGTGAACTATGTCTTCGATATGCTTGAAGATCATGACGCGCATCATTTACTCGATGGAGAAGGCATATACGGTAACGGCTCATGGGCTGCCAGTCTGCGCTACCACAAAGGAATGTACTACGTATGTTTCTCGTGCAATGATATGGACCGATTCTACGTTTACCGGACGAACGATATCGAGCACGGACGTTGGGAAAGATCCGTACTTGGCGGACTCCATCATGATCCGGGTTTGCTGTTTGATGATGATGGCCGCGTCTATGTGTTCTACGGTAACGGCGATATCCATATCACGGAGCTAACACCGGACGCGACGGCGTTGAAGCCGGGCGGTATTAACCGGTTACTGTTCGAGACGGAGCGTGAAGGGATCGGTTTACGAGCCGAGGGCTGTCATGCCTATAAGCTGAACGGATTTTATTATCTGTTCTTTATCGAATGGCCGAATACCGGCAATTGCCGCCGCAGACAGGTTGTCTACCGTTCAAGGGAACTGTTGGGACCGTACGAGCATCGCGTCGTGCTGGATGACGATATGGGCTACCACAACAAAGGGGTTGCGCAAGGAGGTATCGTCGATACGCCGGCGGGAGAATGGTACGCTGTTCTGTTTCAGGATCACGATGCTGTAGGCCGGATCCCCTGTGTCGTCCCTGTACATTGGGAGAATGACTGGCCGGTATTTGGAATCGACGGCAAAGTGCCGTCGTCCTTCGAGGCGGACCTGCCGGAGAGGCTGCCGAAGCCGCTTGTCATCAGCGACGACTTCGACTATGACGAGAATAAACTGGCGTTAAACTGGCAATGGAACCATAATCCCGACAACCTGTTATGGTCGGTGACGTCGCGTCAAGGGCACCTTCGGTTAATTACGGGGCGTCCGGCGCAAAGCGTTGAATATGCCCGGAACACATTGACGCAGCGTACGGAAGGACCGCGCTGCACGGCGATGACGACGGTTGACATTACCGGAATGAAGCCGGGTGATCGTGCCGGGCTGGTTGCCTTACAGCATGATTTTGGCACCGTCGGCGTGCAAATGGAGGAAGACGGCAGCCGGTACGTTGCAATGACTGCTGCTTCCGGAGACGGCGCTGAAACCACGGTCGAGCGTATTCGTTACGAAGGAGACATAATCTATCTTAAAATCAAGTTTGACTTCGAGGATAGTGCGGATACGGCCGAGTTTCACTATTCTTCGGACGGCCACCGGTGGGAAACCATCGGCCGCCCGCTGCAGCTTAAATATACGCTGGATCATTTTATGGGCTGCCGGATCGGCTTATACAACTATGCGACGAAGGAAGCGGGAGGGTTTGTGGACTTCGATTATTTCCGCTACGGTATGGATTCAGAACATTGATTAAGGAAGGAAGGCATGAATTAGATGACTGATTCATTGCAATTATGGTATCAACGGCCTGCGGAGAACTGGGACGAAGCCCTGCCGATCGGCAGCGGCCGACTCGGCGGCATGATCTTTGGCAGAACTGTGGAAGAGCGCCTTCAACTTAACGAAGATTCCATTTGGTCCGGAGGCCCGATGGACCGTAACAACCCAGACGCGCTGGAGCATCTGGCAGAGGTTCGGCGGCTGCTTGCGGACGGACGATTGTCTCAAGCGGAAAGGCTCGCTGCGATGGCGTTATCCGGAACGCCGGAATGCCAACGCCATTACGAGCCGCTCGGTGATCTATGGATTGAGATCGGACATGAGGAAGCGGAAGTGTCGGACTATCGGCGAGAGCTTGATCTAAAGAACGGAACGGCTACCGTCAGCTACCAATGGCGCGGCGAACGGCATGAGCGCGAACATTTCGCCAGTTATCCGGACGGTGTCATCGCCGTCCGATTATCTGCCGACCACAGCAACGCCGTTTCGTTCAGGCTGCGCTTCACGCGCGGGCATCAGCGTTTTCTTGACAGCTTGCGGACCGAGCCGGACGGCCTGCTCGTTATGAAGGCGGGCCTCGGTGGGGCGGATGGAATTAATGTCTGTTCGATGATCGGCGTTCAAACAAAAGGGGGACACATCCGGTCAATCGGCGAGTTTCTTGTAGTAGAGGATGCGGATGAAGCCGTTATTTTTATCGCGGCTGCGACCACCTATAGGCATGATAATACGGAAGCGGTGTGCCGGGAGACGATTCGGTCGGCTCGTACCCGCGGATATGCCGAGTTGCGGGAAAGACATATTGCTGACAACAGCAGTCTCTTCGGACGGGTCGAGCTCCGGCTTGGGAATGGAGAAGGATCCGCTGCAGCCGCTTTGCCTACAGACGAACGGCTCGCCGCGGTGCGGGGAGGTTCTGAAGACAATGGTTTAACAGCGTTATATTTCCATTATGGCCGATACCTGCTGATCGCAAGCAGTCGGCCCGGCTCGCTCCCCGCCAATTTGCAAGGCATCTGGAACGAGCATTTCACGCCTCCGTGGGATTCGAAATATACGATCAATATCAACGCGCAGATGAACTACTGGCCGGCAGAGAGCTGCAACTTGTCCGAATGCCATGAACCGCTCTTTGATCTGCTTGAGCGGATGAGGCCAAACGGTCGTGAGACGGCACGCCGGATGTACGGTTGCCGCGGGTTTGTAGCACATCACAATACCGACTTGTGGGGCGATACGGCACCGCAGGACATTTACATGCCTGCTACGGTTTGGCCGATGGGTGCGGCTTGGCTTTGTCTTCACCTGTGGGAGCATTACGCCTACAATCTTGATCGGTCATTCCTCGAGAAAGCGTATGAGACGATGAAGGAATCCGCGGATTTCTTTATCGACTACATGACGGAGACGGCGGATGGGAAACTTGTCACCATGCCTTCCGTCTCGCCCGAGAACGTTTACCGCTTGCCGAACGGGGAGACGGGCACGTTGTGCATTGCGCCTTCGATGGATAGTCAGATTATCGATGAATTATTCGGGGCATGTATCGAAGCTTCGATGCTGCTCGGCATCGACGATGATTTCCGGGATCTGCTTGCCGAAGCAAGGTCGAGGCTGCCGGAACCGAAGATCGGACGTTATGGACAGCTACAGGAATGGTTGGAGGATTACGAGGAAGAAGAACCGGGACACAGACATATTTCGCATCTATTTGCCCTGCATCCCGGTTCCCGTATTACACCTTACGGAACGCCCGAATTGGCGACGGCGGCCCGGATAACGCTCGAGCGCCGGCTTGCTAGCGGCGGCGGTCACACAGGGTGGAGCCGTGCTTGGATCATCAATCTATGGGCGCGGCTGCGCGACAGCGATGAAGCATATGGGAACTTCATGGCGCTCTTACGCCACTCGACGCTTCCCAACCTGCTCGATAACCATCCGCCGTTCCAAATTGACGGTAATTTCGGAGGTACCGCAGGCATCGCGGAGATGCTGCTCCAGAGCCACGAAGGCGTCATTGATCTACTGCCATCGCTACCGAAGGCATGGGGGGACGGATCAGTCAAAGGGCTGCGTGCACGCGGCGGGTTCGAAGTCGATATGAAATGGGTTGAAGGCAAGCTGAGCCAGGCGGTAATACGTTCTGAACACAGAGGAATATGCCGGATTCGGAAAGACGATTCGCGAAGGCTTGTCGTTGAGACCGATGCGGGAACGAGGGTCGATGCCGGAACGGAAGGAAATGAAATCACCTTCAAGATTTCCGCTGGGACAGCATACAAGATAACGACTCATTCATGAGGCGGATGGCATCATGCTGAATAATTCAATTTACGATAAATGCAAACGGCAGTCGGATCTTAGTCCGGCTGCCGTCTTTTTAATATTATTTACAACCAAGTAAGAGGATCTGGGGTAAGCAGAAGACGAAGCCAAATGTGAAACGCTCGCTCGTTATTCCAGTGTGAACGAAGCCAGACTCGCGTTGCCGATTCCCTTATAAGTGAAATAGAGGGCGTGAACTCCGTCCGGAATGGCGATATCGGCTTCATACGTCGTCCATACATTCGTGAAATCCACCGGAATCGAGCCAAGCGGCGGACCGTCCCATGCCGTCTTGACCTCGAAGCTTCCTCGGGCATAGCCTCGGACTTCGATCTTCATGCTCCGCACATTTTCGCAATGAAAATACTTGAACCCCGCCGTTGCGGAATCCTGCATATTGGCGATATAACCGACTTCCTCGTCCCCGTCCTTCCCGTCCTGCGTGATCTTCGGGAATCGGCCGTCCATCCAGGCGCCATGCGAGCCCGTATACCGCTCATCCGCAGCCGCCGTAAACAGATGGCAGGCCAGGTAAGCCGGGTACTCGCCTCGCCCTTCCAGCGGGCCGCCATTCGGTCCGCTCGTTGTAATCTCCACTTGCGGTATGGTGCCGTCTTCAAGGATAGCGATCGGCTCGATACAGCCCTGACGGCTGAAGCTTGTTCCGTTTGTATGCCGGTGATAGAAGATGTACCACTGTCCGCCCGTCTCCACCATACCGCCATGATTGTTTCCCCCATAGAACATAGGCTTATCCGCCGGTTTATAGGTATCGATATGCAGATCATTGTTGCTGACGATGACGCCGCGGTACTCAAAACCACTCGTTGGATAAAGACTGGTCGCATAGCACAATTCGTGCATGACGATCGAAGAATAAACGAAATAGTAGGTATCTCCGTGCTTTCGGATGGAAGGCGCCTCGAAGAATTCATGTCCTTCGAAGCCGGTTCCTTTGCCGTACGGTTCGCTAGGAGCAACGAATACCGGATCTTCGGAGATGGTGAGCATATCCGGTCCGAGTACTGTAGCCATCGAGCCATGACGCGACCGGTCACCGATCGCACAGAACCCGGTATACAGATAAGTGAGATCTCCTTCCGTCAAGACGCCCGGGTCGAATTGCGGTTCGTCTCCCTCCCGTTCACCTAAACGCGTACCGTCGGAATACCGCACATAACCGTAGAACTCATACTTGCCGGCCGGGGTGTCACAGACGGCGACCGAGACGACGGACACCTTGTCCAGAACGTAATAAAGGTAATAACGTCCGTCAGGGCCGCGGGTGACATCGGGGGCATAAAGACACATATGGCCGTCCGGATTGAGCGGATCATCACTTTTCTTATATATCACGCCTTCGTACCGCCAGTCCCCCAGATTGTCCGCTGGTGCCGACCAACAAACATAATCGTTCAGACAAAATACATGTCCGTTAAAACGATCATGCGATCCGTATACGTAGACTCTGTCCTCAAAAACATGCGGTTCCCCGTCAGGGATGTATTCCCATGACGGCAGATAAGGGTTAACTCCTTGTAGCTTCATCCGGTATCAACTCCCAATCATACTATTCAGCTGCAATGATATCGTATTGCTTGTTTTATTTGTGCTTTCGCGTGAATCGTAACGTCCAAAGGAATAAATGTCAACAAATTATTTTTAGAATAGAATAGGAAAGATCAAGTTTGATATCCCAAGTGAAAATAGAATAAACGTTATTAATAAATAGCCATTTGGCATTTATAAATTTAATGAATATTAGAATAAATCAATTACAAGTGAGGATGCATCATTGTTTTCAGCGGGGGCACATCTTATAATTTTCTGAATCGCCGGGAACGGCCGGAATAGAATAGGAGGCGTTGGTTATGCTTCGAGTCGCAAAAGTCGAAAATGGGATGGTTCAGGGACTGCCGGCAGCGGATCCCCGGATTACAAGCTTTAAGGGGATTCCGTTTGCAGCTCCGCCGGTAGGAAAGAACCGATGGCGTGCCCCCCAGCCGGTAGAAAATTGGGAAGGCGTGCTTAAAGCATATGAATTCGCACCGATTTCCTTGCAGGTAAGACAAGAGATTGACGATAACAACATTTATACCCGGGAGTGGGCCGTAGAACCGGATATCGTGATGGATGAGGATTGCTTGTATCTTAACGTGTGGACGCCGGCCAATAGCGTCGATGAGAAGCTGCCGGTGTATGTCTGGTATTTCGGCGGCGGGCTCCAGGTCGGCCATACGGCGGAAATGGAGTTTGACGGCGAACGGATAGCGCGAAGAGGAGTCGTGGTGGTAACGATCAATTATCGTTTGAACGTATTCGGTTTTTTAGCCCACCCGGAAATCACGGCGGAAGCGCCGGACGCTCCCGCTAACTTCGGCCATCTCGATCAGCAGGCGGCTACCAGATGGGTCAAGCGCAATATTGAGGCATTTGGCGGGGACCCGGACAATATAACGATCGGCGGACAGTCGGCGGGGGGCTGGAGTGTCTTGAGCCAGCTTGCATCTCCTCAGAACGAAGGTCTCTTTCAGCGAGCCATTGTTCAAAGCGGAGTATTTACGTCCCTTTATCCTAATAAAGGCATGCCTGATTTTTGGACAGAGTTGGGAGAAGCGGAACGGGCGGGCGTCACATTTTTTGAATATCTCGGCGTCTCCACGCTTGAGGAAGCGCGGCGGCTGGATGGAACCTATCTGCGGGACAAAGCGGTGGAATACCAGGGCTTTTGGGGAACCGTGGAAGACGGGGGATTTAACGTTGGCAACCCGTTTGATTGCTTCCTGCAAAATAAACGCTGGATGGTGCCGGTCATGTTCGGCCATACCTCCTCCGAGTTTTTCAGCGTCCCGAATGTCGAAACGCAGGGTGAGCTCGAGAGGATGGCCGCAGATATGTTCGGCAACGATGCCGAAGAATTCCTGAAATTGTGCGGCGGTCAGTCAGTCGACATTGAGGAGGCCAAGAAGAGAGCCTCGGTGAGCGGCATCGAGTATGCCATCCGCTTAGCCGCACAGGCTAATGCCGATAGCGGCGCCAACACTCCGTTGTATTATTATAATTTCGATGCGGACATCCCAGGCTGGGATAACCCCGGTACTTTCCATTCCGTGGATCTCTGGTTTTTCTTTGAGACGCTCGCCAAATGCTGGAGACCGTTTGTCGGCAAACACTATGATTTGGCTCGACAAATGTGCAACTACTGGGTGAACTTCATTGCTTCAGGAAACCCGAATGGAATAGATTCCACCGGAGAGGAGCTTCCTCATTGGAACCCCCTCATGCCCGAGACTCCTTATGGAATGCTGTTTGCGGACCGGGCCGAATATCTCGAAGAGGAACCTAGCGAAATGATGAAGTTTCTTGTAAAGCAATATTTTAAGAAAGAGCACTGTTAAGCTTCTGAAAATTTCTTGGCGTGTGGCCCGTGATTTGTTTGAACTGCCTGCTGAAGTGTTCGACATTTTGATATCCGCAACGGGAAGAAATTTCGGCGATCGATTGCGTGTTATGAATCAAGTATTCTTTGGCTATACGGATACGGTGGTTGATGACGTCATCCATGCAGGAAACGCCGAAGGTTTTCTTGTAAATGTTCTGTAAATAGCCCGTACTGATCTGAAGGTACTCCGCCATTTTCGAGACCGACCAGTCATCGCCGGGATGGTTCTGAATCGCGGTCCGCAGCCTCAATAGATTGTGGTATTGCGGCGTAAGCTCGCCGCCGTGGAAATAGGATTCAAGCAGCTTGTTGAACAGCGTACGGAGCAAGCAGTCGAGGGAAGAATGTTTATAGTCCCGTTGATTGTTGTGTTCGATGACCAGTAATTCAAACAGCTTGCCGCAATATTCCGGATCGATCAAGGCGAAAGGTACACCTGTCGGCAGCGGCGATTCCGCTATGTAAGGCTCGTTGGTCTCGAAGCGAATCCAATCATTGACGAACTGGTCAACGCTGGAACGGTAATAGACTTTTTGGTTCGGACGGTAGATGACGGCGCAATGTGCGGGATACGTCTTGAGCTCTCCGTCGACCCAGAATTGAGCCGGGGTTTTGGTGAGAACAAGCAGCCAGTGATAGCCCACCGGCACGTCGACCACAAAATTACCGGCGTGTGACGTATTGCTTTCAACATAATGAATCGTCGTCAAACGTACTCCTCCTTTTTAGGCTGCCATCATTATATCATAGCGCGAAATCGGGAAATCCACGGATAAGGCAGCCTTTTTTTATTCGATTGGCTTTTCATCCCCATTCACTTTAAAATTTAGGAATAGCTTCAATAATCACTGAACAAGAAAAAGTGGTGAACAACATGGGGTAACCGTTAAAGATATGCTGCAATTGCCTTCATTTCGAGGGGCCAAGGTGCTGGCCGGAAAGAGTAGCCTGCATCGCATCGTCTCCTCCTTATCCGTATTGGAGGTGTCGAACGCCGATTTTTCTTCCAAAATCGTTCAAACCGTTCAGGAGGAATGGTATGCGGAAGAGATTGTAATCAGTTCCTTATACACGATTAAGGACAGCGTGGAGAAACAGTGCGAGACGATCCAGTACTTGATCGATCTCGGCGAAGTGGGACTGATCCTGTATTATGTAGGAATCATCGTTCCGAAAATCCCGGAGGAAGTGCTGCAATTAGCCGAATCGCACAATTTTATCATCATCTGCATGCCAGAGAACGATATCTCGCTTCGTTATAATGAAGTGATTTATGAAGTGATGGAAGCGATTGTGCTCGACAATCAGACGATCAACGATAATTTTGTGAATGAAACGCTGGAGAAAGTATCGTTCCTGCCGGAGCATTCGCGCAGTGTGGAAATTATGCTGAAATTGTTGTCCGACCGGCTGAAGGCCAATCTCGTACTGACGAATACGCAGCTGAACATTGCCAATCAAGTCATGTGGCCGCGCAACTCGACCTTGGACGTGGTGAGCCTCATTCGGGGATACGCGCCTCATTATATCGACGGCCGGGCACGGGGAGAGAACAACGATTCCGCTTGTTTTATCGGTCATCAAATCATCCGCCAGAAGAATGGAGAGCCTCTGTACCTGTTTGTCATTAAAGAAAATGCGAAGCTGCCGGTAAAAACCATAGATAAAATCGGCGAGGTCGTGCAAGTGGCCGTCAATCTTTGGGGAGACAAGCATAACGAGGTCAGCGAATACGCTCTGGTCAAAGCGATCCTCAACGATGAGAGCGAGAAGATGCGGAGGCTTGCCCATCTGCTTCATATCGATGTTGCGGCGGTTCAGATGATGTGGCTCGTCTACTTCGAGGATTTATCGGAGGAAAAAGACATCCGGGAGGACCTGGCGGAACATCTCTCCAAATATTATCAAACGGCCGTCATCCAGACGATCGACTACTGCATTGTTGTTCTGTTGGGCAACGGTTCGTACAAATTCAATGAAATCGAAATTGCCGAAGAGTATATGGAGACGACGAGCTTCTTGTCTTCGATATCCGAAATGGTATACGCACCAAGGATGAGAAACACGACGGACGTGCGGCGGATGTATCAGCTTGTGAATCAGGTCAGGAAGCAGATTCATCTCATTTACCATGAGCGAAAATGGTTTACGGCGGCGGAAATTCGCTCCATGAAGCGGGCCGTGGATTTGAGCGTGCAGGGCGAGGAGGTTGTGGAGGAGTGGATGTCCGTAATTGCTCCTGTGCTGGAGGATCCGGAATCCGTCAGAACCTTGATGACGTTCCTGCTGGATGCGAAGGGGAGCTTTGATGAATGCAGCCAACTCTTATTCGTTCACAAAAATACAGTAAAATACCGCGTCAAAAAAATCAGCGAGCTGCTGGGATACGATATCACGAAGAACTCCGAATTTTACGATGTGTATCTGGCTTGCATGATCTACCGGTTAATAAACAGCTAAACCTGCTAAATCCGAGTCTTTGTCCAAACGACAAAAATTCGGATTTTTATTTTTATTTCCGAAAAAGACGGTCCTCCCCGGTTCTTTTACAATAAGAACAATCGTTTTTAGTTATTGATCAAGATTGGGGGGACAGGAGTTATGGGCAATAAAGAGAAAACTCAGTCTTGGTTTACACTGGGGATCGTTTGGGCCGGAGCGATGATCAGTATACCGGGGCTTTTGGTAGGGAACACGCTGATCACTGGAATGAGCTTATCCAAGACATTAACAGTTGCGTTGATCGGGTATGGCATTATCGTTGCTATCATGATTTTACAGGGAATCCAAAGCACGGATCTAGGAAAGACCACCGTTCAAGTGGCGAGTCAGGTATTCGGTAAAAAAGGATCACGTACCATTCTTTCCATCATTCTGACCATTGCCTGTCTTGGCTGGTTTGGGATTCAGGCCAATGTGTGCGGGGCGGCGCTGGCGAATTTGTTAGCGGAGCTTGATATCGCGATGCCTGTTCCTGTAGCTTCCTTAATCAGCGGCCTGGTCATGGTTGTATCTGCCATGTACGGAATAAAAGTGTTACGTGTTCTAAGCTATGTTGCCGTTCCGCTGCTGGTCGTCCTTTGCGTATACGGTCTGATTCAGGCGATAAACGGAGAAACTGTGCAGCTTATTTCAAGCTACAGGCCCGAGCAGAAGATGGGCTTTATGGACGGTCTTGCGGTAACGATGGGTTCTTTTGCGCTCGGCGCGGTCATTGCCGGTGATTATTCGCAATTTTCCGGGAAGCGTTCCGATGTGTGGAAAGCGGCGATCTTCGGAATTATACCGGCAGGCGTCCTTATGATCAGTGTAGGGTCCGTTTTGACACTGGCCTACCAAACGAATGATGTTACGGCTGTCTTTTTGAATATCGCTACTCCGTTTATCGGCGGTGTCGTTCTTATACTGGCGGCATGGAAGACCAATATGGTCAATGCCATTTCGGGCGGCTTCGCCTTAATCAATGTCTTTAACGTATCCAAGGAAAAGGAAAAATGGGCCGTAGGGGTTGCCGGGCTAATCGGAACCGTGCTGGCGGTCATCGGCATATTGGATTACTTCACACCTGTGATGTCTATCTTGTCGGCGATGGTCCCACCGGTTGCGGGTGTCATGATCGCATCGTACTGGGTGATGAATAAGGGAGATAAGCGCAGTTGGAAGGAGACGGAGGGTGTGAATCGCTTGGGCGTCTATTCCTGGCTCGTCGGTTCGGTCATCGCTTGTACTCCCGTCATTTTGTCTTTATTCCCGGGCTTGCCTCAAGTATCCAATCAACCCTTGCTCGGCATTGTCATTTCATTTGTCCTGTATATCGCGGGCTATCGTTTAACGGCTTCAAAAACTGTCCTATTGGAGGAAAATCAATGAGATATCTAGATAAAGCTGCTATTGAAAATATTGCAATCGGAGCCGCGTTCCTGGGAACGGGCGGCGGCGGAGACCCTTATATCGGCAAACTGATGGCCATCTCCGCCATTGAGAAGAACGGGCCGGTCAAATTGGTTTCGGTCGACGAAATCGGCGACGAGGACTTTTTTATTCCGGCGGCCATGATGGGTGCGCCTTCCGTATCAACGGAGAAATTTCCGAACGGAAGCGAGTTTGTGAAGGTATTTCAAAAGCTGGCCCAGTACTTGGGCAAAGATAAAATTGCAGGCACCTACCCGATGGAAGCGGGCGGCGTCAATTCCATGATTCCGATCGTCGTTGCGGCGCAGCTTGGTTTGCCGCTGGTCGATTGCGACGGGATGGGCAGAGCTTTTCCCGAGCTTCAGATGGTGACGTTCAACCTGGACGGCATTTCGGCAACCCCGATGGCGATTACGGATGAAAAGGGAAACATCGGCATTTTCGAAACGATCGATAACAAATGGACGGAACGCTTAGCTCGTGTAGCCACGGTCGAAATGGGGGCCAGCGCTTTGGTTAGCTTGTACCCGACGACAGGGGCTCAAATGAAGAAAAGCGGGGTTCATCATATCGTTACCTTGTCCGAACAAATCGGGGAGATTATTTCCTCGAAACATCGGGATGCGAAGGAAAAACTGCAAGAACTGTTAAGCTTGGTATCCGGCTATGAGCTGTTCCAGGGGAAAATCGTCGATGTGATCCGGGAAACCAAGGGAGGCTTCAACCTCGGAAAAATGAATCTGGAGGGCATCGAAGCCCATAAAGGCGGCCATATGCAGGTTCATTTTCAAAATGAAAATCTCGTTGCGGAACGGGACGGTCAGGTAGTTGGGATGACCCCGGACTTACTCTGCCTGGTCGATTATGAAACATTGCTGCCCGTGACGACCGAGAGCTTGAAATACGGCAAACGCGTGCGGGTGATCGGGCTCCCTGCCCATGAAAAATGGAGAACGGACAAAGGAATTCAAACCGCGGGGCCGAGATACTTTGGATACGATTACGATTATGTTCCGATTGAACAATTGGTAAAAAAGGCGGTGGCTGATCATGTATAGAATCGGGATCGATGTGGGCGGTACGAATACGGACGCCATAATTTTGGATGAGCGGCATCAATTGATTCACGCCGTGAAATCTCCAACCAGTCTGGACATCAAGACAGGGATTGAAACCTCATTGTGGAATTTGCTGCAGGAATCGAAAATCGATAAAACCTTAATTACGCATGCCATGCTCGGCACTACGCAATGCACCAACGCGATTGTGGAACGCAAAAAGCTGGCGAAAGTCGGCGTCATTCGTTTGGGCTATCCCGCAACGGCTTCCGTCGTTCCGTACACGGCTTGGCCGCAGGACATGGTCGAGAAGCTGTCGGGGAATTACGCATTGGTTCGGGGCGGCTATGAATACGACGGACAAGTTCTCGGCGAAGTCGATGAGGATGAAATTCGGGCGCTATTGGGAGAATGGCGGGGAAAGGTTGAGTCCATCGCGGTTATCGGCGTATTCTCTTCCATTAAGAATGACCAAGAGCTGAGTGTCCGAGATCTTGTTCATGAGGTATATGGAGAGGAGTTCCCGGTTTCCTGCTCTTCTCTGATCGGTTCGGTCGGACTTATTGAACGTGAGAATGCGACGATCTTGAATGCGGCGTTATGCAAGGTGATTGAGACAACGACACAAGGGTTTATTCATGCGTTGGAGGAAGAAGGAATTACGGATGCGGCCGTGTATTTATGTCAGAACGACGGTACTTTAATGTCCATCGACTACGCAAAACAATTTCCGATCCTCACGATTGCTTGCGGTCCGACGAACAGCATCCGCGGCGCCTCTTATTTGGCGCAGATCAAAGATACGATGGTGCTTGACGTCGGTGGAACAACTTCGGATATCGGGGTGCTGCAAGACGGATTTCCAAGAGAGTCGTCGGTTGCGGTCGAAGTCGGGGATATCCGAACCAATTTCAGAATGCCGGACATTATCTCCGTCGGACTAGGCGGGGGCAGCATTGTTCGCGTGGCTGACAACGGTAAGATTATGGTTGGACCTGACAGCGTAGGGTACAAGATTAGCGAAGAAGCGCTCGTGTTTGGAGGAAGTACACTAACGGCCACGGACATCGCCGTCCGGCTGGGACTTGCTGATGTAGGGGACAAAAGCTTGGTGTCCCACATCGATGAAGACTTCGCCAAAGCTGCGCAAGCCGAAATTTCGGCCATCGTCGAGCAAGCCATCGATAAAATGAAGACATCGTCCGAAGACATTCAGCTCGTTCTCGTCGGCGGTGGCAGCATCATTATCCCGGATTCCATTCGCGGGGTAGCGAGCATGATCAAACCGGAAAACGGCAGTGTGGCTAATGCGATCGGCGCCTCGATCGCCCAAATCAGCGGGCAATACGAGCAGATCTATATTTATTCGCGGGAACCGCGCGAGGCTTCGTTGAAGGATGCCGAGGAAAAGGCGGTACAACAAGCCGTCTTGGCCGGAGCGGACCCAGGTACGATCGAGTTGGTCGAAGTGGAGGAAACCCCGCTCGCTTATCATCCTGAGAATGCGACAAGGTTACGAGTTAAGGTCGTCGGCATAATGAAATAAAGATATGGATCCGGGTTCATGTGATACAATAGCAGCGAATACTGCTATGGGAAGGTGTTACTTCATGCCGGCGATATTTCATCATAATCCGGATCGCCCGTTTCGCGAAAGCCCTGAACTTTATTTAAGCTATTGGGGAAAAGAACGCTGCGCCCCGCTCCATTCCTTCGGTCCCGGGGTTCGCGATATTTATAAAATTCATTTTATTCATGCGGGAAAAGGTGTCGTAAGCGCCGAAGGAATCACGCATGAATTGACTGCCGGACAAGCGTTTCTCGCTTATCCGGAACGGGTCATTTTTTATCAGGCTGACGAAGCCGATCCATGGACGTATTCCTGGATCGGTTTTTACGGCGACCAAGCGGCCGATATTTTAAGCCGGACCCGGCTGAGCCCGGAAAACCCCGTATTTTCGATGGACACGAGGTTTATGCCGCAGCTGTACGAATTGCTGAACGAAGCGGAGGATAATTCCGCGACCCGGGATTTGCGTCTGCAGGCGCTGCTGCACGAATTCTTGAGTATGCTGGTGGAGCTTGCTCCGGCTTCTGGGCCGCCCGTTTCGGCGCGGGATCAAGCCAGGGATTCTTATATTCACCGCTGCCTCGATTTCCTGCATGGGCATTACAGTGAGGAAGTTACCGTCGGCCAGTTGGCCGCAATCGTGGGGTTGGATCGCAGGTACTTGTCATCCCTGTTTAAACAGGCAACCGGTTTGCCGCCGCAGCAATACTTGCTCCATTACCGGATGGATAAAGCCTGCGGGCTGTTGAGAGCAGGCCAATACTCAATCGGTGAGGTCGCACGTTCGGTCGGATATCAGGATGCGCTGTTGTTCTCCAAAATGTTCAAAAAATCGGTCGGCGTTTCGCCCTCCGAATATCGGGATCAATCATGAAATAAGACATCATGCCATATTTAACATCCTTTCTGATATAGGTATGCTGCTTCATGTGTATTATATTGGAGCCATATCTACTTTAGGAGGGCAAGCATTCATGTATCAAGCAATGGATAATAGATATGAAACTATGACATATAACCGTTCAGGGCGGAGCGGATTAAAGCTACCTGCTATCTCGCTGGGCTTGTGGCATAACTTCGGAGGCATCGACGTGCACGAAAACGGGCGCGCCATGGTACGAAGAGCTTTCGACTTGGGGATTACCCATTTTGATCTGGCGAACAACTACGGACCGCCGCCGGGATCGGCAGAGGAGACGTTCGGCCGGTTGCTGCGCGAGGACTTCCGTCCATACCGCGACGAGATGATCGTCTCGACCAAAGCGGGATATTACATGTGGCCGGGACCCTACGGCGAATGGGGCTCAAAAAAATATTTAGTATCCAGCTTGGATCAAAGCCTGAAGCGGATGGGTCTGGAATATGTCGATACTTTTTACCATCACCGTCCGGATCCGGACACACCGCTGGAAGAAACGATGGCCGCGCTTGATCTGATCGTGCGTCAAGGAAAAGCCCTGTATGTTGGACTCTCCAACTACAACCCGGAGCAGACGCGGGAGGCTTCACAAATCCTGAAGCGGCTCGGGACGCCGGCGGTCATTCATCAGCCGAACTATTCTTTGATGAACCGCTGGATCGAGGAGGGCTTGCAGGACGTCCTGGCGGAAGAGGGTATCGGTTCAATCGTGTTCTCTCCGCTGGAAAAAGGCATCCTGACCGACCGCTACCTGAACGGGATCGCAAAGGATTCCCGGGCCGCCGGCCCTAGCGTTTTCCTGCGTCCCGAGGATTTGAACGAGGAACGGATCGCGAAGGTACGGCAGTTAAACGATCTGGCCGCCGAGAGAGGACAAAAACTGTCGCAAATGGCTTTGGCCTGGGTATTGCGCGGCGGCAAAGTGACCTCGGCGCTGATCGGCGCCAGCAAGGTGAGCCAAATCGAAGATGCGGTCGGCGCGCTAAGCAGCCCTTCGTTCACCGCCGAAGAGTTGAGCAAAATCGACGAGATTTTGGATTAATGAATTGCAAAAGATGGCAAGCACCCCCGGAAGATTTCCGGGGGTGCTTTTTCGCGTGTGGCAGTTAATAACAACAAGAAAAAGTAAAACCCACCCTAAGATTGGAAGCCGAAGGTGGGTTTCAGTCCTTATCTGACCTAGAAGGGATAACCATCCAAGCCAATTGTACTGACCAAGTGTTAGCGCACTGAATCAAAATGGGCAAATCCGAACATATAGACTCTAACGGACATGAGGTTCCTTATTTGCACGAAAATATGCTTTTTTCTAATCTAACGGTCAGGAGAGCCGCTATTAGTATCAAAACAACTAGTATCAAGCCTATTTTTGCTAAATAAGGTCCGTGGAGTCCGTTAGAAATATAAAGTGGCCAAATTCATCGAAATAAGGTCTCGCGTGTCCGTTAGCTGATGGCTTTTTCACTTCAACCTAACGATACTCGCGGAAGTATACGGTGGAAGCAACACATTTTCCCGCGAATAAGGTAGAGGCTTGATTACGGCTTTTCATGCTTGTCCTTGCTAAAATATTCGGTCTAGAGATAATCAATCTGTTATTGGCAAGGTGAATCGGGACAGCAGCGTTTGCTGTCCTTTTTGTTTCCCGTACAGGCACAGATGGGCGCCTACCTACATACAATTGAAGTGACCCGGAAGGAATGCTTAGGTTGCTCTAGTGATTCAGCAGGAGGTGTCTTCTATGCCCGGATTGTTTACTGCCATTGCTTTATTCATCAAACAGCTGACTTTGCTCGTATCTTATGTGAAAAACAACGCGTTTCCCCAACCGTTGACGGAAGAGGAGGAAACGAAGCATTTGCAGCGGATGGCCGAGGGTGACGCGGTGTCCCGCAATTTGCTTATCGAACATAACCTGCGGCTGGTGGCTCATATCGTCAAGAAATTCGACAACACCGGCGAGGACCTCGAAGACCTGATCTCGATCGGGACGATCGGTCTGATCAAAGCGATTGAGAGCTTCCGGCCGAACAAAGGCACGAAGCTGGCCACGTTTGCGGCCCGTTGTATCGAGAACGAAATACTTATGCACTTAAGGTCGCTAAAGAAGACTCGGAAAGACGTATCGCTTCACGACCCGATCGGAACGGATAAGGAAGGCAACGAGATTACCCTGATCGATATCTTGGGTACGGAAGCGGACGATGTCGTGGACCGGGTACAACTCAAAATGGAGAAGAGCAAGATTTACCGGAATCTTGATATTTTGGATGAGCGGGAGCAGGAAGTCATCAAGGGGCGGTTCGGGCTGGAACATGGGGGAGAAGAACGGACCCAGCGCGAAATCGCCAAAGAGCTCGGCATCAGCCGGAGCTATGTGTCGCGGATCGAGAAAAGAGCGCTCATGAAGCTGTATCATGAGTTTTATAAGAAGAAATAAATATTTGTTGAAAGTACAATACAATCTAGTGTCGGACCGAGCCATGCTCGGTCTTTATTTTATCTAGGGAGCCAAGTGTTTTAACAGAATGAAAGATTCTTTCCCAGCAATCGGAACTACCCGTCTTCATTATAAGGAAAAGACCATGCCACCGCGGAGAAATTCCTCAATTGCGAAAAGCCCTCATCAGCCAGCATGGCTCGATTGAGGGCTTCCTCTTAGATGAGGTCCTGTCCGATTTCATGTTCAGTGTAGATGGAAATCAATACGATTGCCGTGTCCTCACCAATATTTCGTACTAAATGGGGAGTACATGCGTTCCAGCTAAAGGAATCGCCTTCTTCAAATTCAGCTCCGTCTTCCCCTTGTTCTGCGTATATTCTTCCTTTAATGACAACATGAACTTCTTCCCCTTCATGCGCATGGGGAGCGACACCCGTCGAAGCACCAATGGGGAATTCCACAAGCATCATTCTCCCATTCTTTGTCGAGCTTAAATGCTCGACCTTTAAGTTCTCTGGGCCGCTTGTTGTGATAGTCCGCTCATCTTTCCGAACAATCCGCATCCGCTCTTCCTTCTTTAAAAGTAAATACGCCAGCGGCACTTTCAAAGCTTGGGCTATACTTTCTAAGGTCGAGATGGACGGGGAGGTTTTATTTGTCTCCACCTGACTCATAAAGCCTTGGGACAGGCCGGTTGTTTCGCATATTTGAGCGATGGTAATATTTTTTCGCTTCCGAATCGCCCGTATTGTAGAGCCGATATCCATCAGATCTCACCTCAAGAATATTTGTAATACAAAAGTTAATTTTATATTATCAATTTTTTTATTGACAAGTCAATGTGACTCGCGTTAAATTACTGATATAGAAATTATATTCCTATTACTAATATTCAAGGAGGAGAATAACGAATGACAAAATCAAATATAGTTTCGTTAATTATGCGAGTGGTGCTGGGCATTATATTCGTATTCCACGGTGTAGACAAGTTTCAAATGGGACTTAGTAACGTAGAGGCTTGGTTTAGCTCCATGGGTATACCGGGATTTTTGGCATATGTCGTAGCGGTGATTGAACTTGTCGGCGGGATCATGTTGATTGTGGGGTTGTTTACTCGCTATGTTTCGGTTTTGCTTGTTGCCACGCTCATCGGAGCAATTGTAACAGCGAAGCTGTCGGCCGGACTTCTCGGCAATGGCAACATGGCCGGATATGAATTGGATCTCGGATTTATTTTGGTTTTACTGCATCTAATCATTGCAGAGTCGCCGCTCTCCATCGACCGTCTTATTTCTAACAAGCGTAATCCAGTCCCTGCAAGATGAGGATGGTCAAGATGATCCGGAATTATATTAAGGAGTGAGTGTAAACATGCTGCCATCCTATTTTTTTGCGCACGGTGCACCATCCATCGTCCTTGAGGATAATAAATATACAAATCTTCTGAAGCATTTTAAGAAAGATACGCCAAGACCGAAAGCGATTGTCCTATTCTCCGCACATTGGGAGGAACCGGTACAGACGGTTAGCGCCGCTGAAACCTATGAAACCATTTATGATTTTGGCGGGTTCCAAGATGAGCTTTACCGGATGACTTATCCGGCTAAAAGCGACCTCAAACTAGTGGAGCAAATTCAATTGTTGTTTACAAAGCATGGTATTGGGAATGTTCGAAATGAAAAACGAGGTTTGGATCACGGGGCTTGGTCAGTTCTCAAACTACTGTACCCGGATGCAGATATTCCTGTTATTGCATTGTCCGTCAATCGTCATCTGCCTAATGAACAGCAATATCAAATCGGCAAGGCGCTTGCGGAGCTTCGCGAGCAGGATGTTCTGATCATTGGCAGCGGGGGAACCGTTCATAACTTAGGACGATTAAACTGGCGTTCCCAAGGAGTTGACGAGTGGGCGGAGCAGTTTGATACCTGGCTTCAGAGTAAAATCGAATCATGGGATATGGAATCGCTGTTTCAATACCGTGAATTAGCTCCTAACGCCCATGCTGCCGTACCGACAAATGAGCACTTCATACCGCTTCTCTTAGCCATGGGAACGGGCGATGCCAACCGTAAAGCGGAGCTTCTTCACCGCAGCTACCAATATGGAAATCTAAGTTTAAGCTGCTGGCAATTTAATTAAATTATTAACATAGGACATGATAATGTAAGTACCCAGCAACCGGATGTCGGTTGCTTTTTTTATTGAGCTGATTGTTACGATATGGAATTATTCGAGTTTATAAACGGGCTCCCCATTTGCCTTTTTTGTGAAAAATATTATAGACTGTTTTTTATCAGCTTTTATTAAGCGATCATTGTGTATGGTACATTAATTCTGAAAAGGGGAGTTAGATGAATAAAACGAGCAAGCGAAACTCAAGGATTCTAAGAATCATCTCAAGAGGATTATTGATTATTATAGGAGCTTTTGTAGCGGCATATGGCCTGGAATCCGTGTTGATACCCAATAATGTATCGGATGGTGGGGTGACCGGCTTAAGTATCGTCGGTTCTGAGCTGTTTGGATTACCATTAGGGCTGCTGATTGCCGTAATTAATATCCCTTTTGTCTGGCTGGGTTATAAGCAAATTGGTAAAAGCTTCGCTTTCTATTCCATTCTCGGGATTGCCTCGTTAGCGGTCGGCACAGTTCTTATGCACCATGTACCGACCATTATTGAGGGGGACACACTCTTAGTTACCGTTGTTGGCGGAATTATCATCGGTTTCGGAATGGGTTTGGCCTTGAGAAATGGCGGAGCCTTAGACGGGATCGATATGTTAGCTGTATTGCTGTCACGGAAGCTTCCTTTTGGGACAAGTGACTTAATTTTATTCTTGAATGCTTTTGTCTTCGTAGTTGTTTCGACTGTATTTGGATTGCAGGGAGCTATACTTTCGGCACTCGCTTATTTTATCGCATCCAAAGTTATACATATTGTTGAAGAAGGCTTGAGCGGGTCGAAGACCTTCAAGATCATTACCACTCAACCCGAAAAAATGGTGGAAACGATCCGCGACCGGTTAGGGCGCAGTTCAACCTATACGGATGCTTACGGCGGCTATTCCAATGAACAATACAAAGAAATCACCTGTGTCATTAACCGTCTGGAAGACAGCAAGATTAAACAAATTATTCATGAACTCGACCCGAATGCGTTTGTGGTCGTATATGATGTAGCCGAGGTTAAGGGCGGCAGTTTCAGAAAGAAAAATATACACTAATCATCTGAGTGACGCGTTGGCGGAGAAGATAAGGCTCTTTCGCCAGGGCGTTATTTTTATTCGGAACGAAGAAATTCCTGTTCATAAATCGCTTGAATCCTGTCCAATACATTCCGCGCCTGGTCTATAAATTTTAATTCCACAACTTGACCTTTCACCAAATACACGCCGGTCTTATTCCGGTGTTCCCCGAGTGCTCCCTCATACAGTCTGTCAGCGCCGCGAGTAGGAGGTGGGAAAAATAGCTTCATTAATATGCCAACCGGGAAGGGTAATCCGGATGTTTTCCCTTTTCTTAACGTATTGTTGCCGCCGGGGTCAACGCTGCGGATCAGGATGTCATCCTTGGCAAGTTCCGGCACGATGGCGTGAGTCCAGAGCGAAAGAGCCAGCTTTGATGTGGCGTAAGGGCCAATTAGCTTGCGGAAGGTTTTGGGACGTTCCAGGATATCGATCGAAAACTCTTTCGTAAATTTTTGCGCGGAGGATGAGGTGTTGATTACCGTTTTTAAACTGCCGTTGTTTAGAAGTTCTTTCAACTCCTTCAGAATAATATACGGAACGACCGTCAACAGCTCAAAATGCTTCTCGCGGCCTTGTTTCGAATAGCTTAGCTCGGGAAAGGATCCTCCGGCGTTATTGAACAGAATATCGATCCGACGCTCCTTGCCTTTGATTTCTCCCAAAGTACGTTTCAGGCTGGCATAGTCGGCAAGGTCCTCTGTTGTATAAATTCGCAGCGATCCCTTCTTGATTGCATTTTGGATGCTCATATCGTCCTCGGGAAAACCGGAACGGTTCAATGCAATCACTTGCCAGTCTTCCGACAGCAATTTCCGGGTTAATTCCAAACCGATCCCGGCGTTGGCGCCTGTAATCAATGCGGTATGTTCTCGCGGGTTTATATTCATTATGCATTTCCTCCTGTTTCGGAATATTTATTTGATAGAGCAAAGTCTATAACTTGAAGTCGACTCCAAGTCAAGGCGCAAAAAACAAAGTTTTTTCCTAAGAACAAGAGACTTGACTTGGAGCCAGCTCCAAGATGTATAATGCACAATATGCAATTTACGGAGGGTACAAAATGAAGGAAAAGCAAACCTTTACGATAAAACAAACCGCCGAGCAAACCGGAATTACTGAGGATACGATCCGTTATTACGAAAAGATCGCGCTCTTGCCCCGTGCAGAGCGGAAGGACAACGGGCACCGCATCTATCGACAGGAGAGCATCGATACGATCCGGCTGATCGCATGTCTCAAAAAAACGGGGATGCCGCTAGAGGAAATGCGGCCTTTTTTGACGGTCTCCGTCGATACCGATCCTGCGGAATATCCCGAACTGGTGGAACTCTTAAAGAGCCACCGCGAGAGTATTGTCAGCCAAATCGCCTCACTGCAGCAGGTCGTCGATTTTATCGACATGAAGCTGGAAGAAGGGAAATACCGCCGGGATTGTTCGGATGAAAGTCCGGGGAACGAGTTGTTGGAGAAAGGGATGGGGGAGCCGGAACCCAAGCTTGTCTCACCCATGGAGATGAGTTTTTTTTCGAAGTCAGCCAAACTTTATAAGCAGTAAGGTTTATACTATAATATTTGGCATGTACAATTAATATAGTTAGGTGTGAATGAAGATGAACTTGCTGGATAAATGGACGCGCGGTGGGAAGTTTGTTCTGATTATGCTGGCCATCGTTTATTTATTTTCTCTTGTAAAACCCTTTTTCTTACCGATGCAAGCAGTCATAGGGGCGATCTTAATCCCTTTGCTGCTTGCGGGATTCTTTTATTATCTGCTTCGGCCAGTAGTTGCTTACATGGAAAGATATAAAATTAAACGGTCTTTAGCGATCCTTATACTTTATGTTGTCTTGGTGATATTGACTATTGGATTTATTGCAGGGGTCTGGCCGCTCCTTGGCGATCAGTTGTTTAATTTAGTGCAAAACATTCCGAACTTTTTGGTTAAGCTTGATCTCCAAATTAAAAATCTGGGGGAGGATTCATTTCTTTCGAAGATCCTTCCTTCTGATTCGAACTTGCTTGCTAATCTGACTGATTATTTAAGCAAAGGAATCGCTTTTCTAAGCAATTATTTATCCAGTTTTATTTCTTTTCTGTCCCAATTTGCTATCGTTTTATTTACTTTTCCGATTTTGCTTTATTACATGCTAAAGGAGGGGCATCGCTTCAAGCGAGGTCTAGCCAAACTTTTTCCTCTTCGATACCGGAGAACCGTGTTTCGCGTAACCAGAGATATGGACAAAGCATTAAATGATTATATTATCGGGAGGGTCATTGTCAATTTAGCATTAGGAGTTCTTATGTTTATCGGATTTATTATCATAGGACTTCCTTACGCACTTTTATTGACTTTGATTGCGGTTATACTCAACTTTATCCCCATGTTTGGCGCTATCATTTCATCAGTCCCGATTGTTATTATCGGTTTAATTGAGTCTCCATCTACCGGTATTTGGGCACTGGTAATAATTTTAGTGGCACAGCAAATTCAGGATAATGTGATCTCACCGTATGTTTTCGGGAAGAAGCTGGATATTCATCCGGTAACGACGATCCTCCTTGTTTTGGGAAGCGGAAATTGGTTTGGCATTATCGGGATGCTGGTAGTCATTCCGGTATACATGATTCTGAAAATTGTCTGGAGACGCATTTACATTTTGTTTATCAGCTCGCGTTGGGAGAATTTATAAACCGAGGACCGGTGAACGCCAGTATCTTTGAATTCAAATGAATAGCCATCAAGAGCTCCCCTTTGTGATTCCATTTGGAACCGCAAAGGGGAGTTTCTTTTTTTCGATCAAGAAGTCTCCATCCTCTGAAGGCCCCGGAAATCATGGACTATCCCTCTGTTAATCAGAATATTAATAGTACAAGAAAATGGCGTATCTACTATAGAAAGAAGGGAGGTCGAAGTAACTGCGCGATTATCGGTACTATAAAGAAGTTTGCAGCGGGCTTCCGATGCCTTTTGCCTTCGTTGATCTGGATATGCTGCAGCAGAATATTCAGAGCATTCTTCAGCGGGCAAACTGGAAGAAAATCCGCATTGCGAGCAAATCGATCCGTTCGGTTGATGTGCTCCGGCGGATTCTGAAGGCCAATGCCCGGTTTCAGGGCATCATGTGCTTCACCGTGCCGGAAGCAGTTTATTTGGCGCAGCAAGGGTTCACGGACTTGCTGCTGGGTTATCCGGCGGTGGACGAGAGTCTGCTGGCGTCCGTCGCCATGCATCAGCGTGAGGGTGGTTGCAGCATCACGCTGATGGTCGACTGCGAGAGTCATGTCGAGCAGGCGGAAGCGGCAGCCGCCAAGTACGGCGTGGTGCTGCCGCTCTGTGTGGACATCGATTTGTCGATCGATGTCCCTGGGCTGCATTTCGGCGTATGGCGTTCGCCTATACGCTCCACAGCTGCGGCGCTGGACCTTATCCAGCGCATCGTACAATCGAGACACGTCGTGCTCGAGGGGCTCATGGGTTACGAAGCGCAGGTTGCAGGCTTAGGCGACCGGGTGCCGAGGCAGGCGCTGAAGAACGCCATCGTACGGTTCCTTAAGCGCCGCTCGATCCGTGAGGCCGCAGACCGGCGGGCGGAACTGATCGCGGCGATTGAGCGAATGGGCCTTCCTCCGCTGCGGTTCGTGAATGCAGGCGGCACGGGTAGTCTGCATACAAGCAGCAAGGAGTCCGTTGTCACCGAGGTTACGGCCGGTTCGGGCTTCTATTCACCCGGTCTGTTTGACCACTACCGGGACTTCTCTTTGCTTCCCGCCGCAGGGTACGCGATCGAAATCGTGCGCCAGCCGCGCAGTGATCTCTACACCTGTTTAGGCGGAGGGTACACGGCATCAGGTGCTGCAGGCAACGATAAACTGCCACGACCCTATCTGCCGCAAGGTGCGGCACTCCTTGCGATGGAAGGAGCAGGCGAAGTCCAGACGCCGATTCGCTACAACGGGCCGGAAAAGCTGGAACTAGGCGATCCGATCTTTATGCGTCATAGCAAAGCAGGGGAGTTATGCGAAAGATTCAAGCACCTCTATTACATTTCAAATAACGGTATCGTTGGCGAGACAACGACATATCGTGGGGACGGGCTATGTTATCTATAAATTTGAAGGAACGTAATACGAAGGAATGGCGCAATTGGTCAGGATTAGTACGCGCACTGCCGAGAAGCATCGTATATCCGGCCAGCATCGATGAGGTAGTCGAGGTTGTAAAGGCCAGTGCCTCCGAAGGACGCAAACTTCGTGTCGTGGGAACCAGACATTCTTTTACGAGGCTCGTTCAGACCGATGATGTATTGGTCTCTTTGGATCAATTGCAGGGCGTGATTGCTGTTGATTCAGAGAAGGGTATCGCTGAAGTATGGGGCGGCACGAAACTGGACCGACTCGGGGAAGAACTTCATGCTTTTGGGGTGGCGCAAGAGAATCTGGGCGATATTAATGCACAATCCATTGCAGGAGCGATCAGTACAGGAACGCATGGTACGGGCGAGCGGCTTGGGAGCCTCGCAACACAAGCGGTAGGCATGACGGTGGTTACGGCGAAAGGGGATATTCTCGAATGTTCGGCCGAGCAGGACGAAGAGCTTTTTCGGGCGGTGCAGGTTTCATTAGGGATGTTCGGGATTATCGTGAAAGTGAAGCTGCGTGTTGTGCCTTCGTATGCGCTCCGGTATACAAGCCGCAAAATATCATTCTCCCAATGCCTTGAACAGCTTGATCTATTCAAAAAGGAGAACCGTCATTTCGAGTTTTATTGGTTCCCTTATACGGACGTCGCTCAAATCAAGCTGACAAATAAGACGAATGAGGTTCCCGGGCCGCCGAGCCGGTGGAGTTATTGGAAAGTCCTGCTGATGGAAAATGTACTGTTCTGGGTATTGTCGGAGTGCTGCAGGCTCATCCCGCGCCTTTGTAAACCGGTAAGCCGATTATCGGCGGCCAGCGTGCCGGATGTACAGGAAGTGGGGTATAGTCACCGTATTTTCGCGACGCCGCGGCTCGTTCGGTTTAACGAATTAGAGTACAGCGTACCGGCTGACCGCATGCGAATCGTACTTGAGGAAATACGCGAAATGGTAGATTGTCACCAGTTCGCCGTTCATTTTCCCATCGAATGCCGCTATGTTCAGGGAGATAATTTGTGGCTTAGCCCCGCGAATGGACGCGATTCCGCCTATATCGCCGTACATATGTATCGGGGGATGGAGTACGCTGACTATTTTGCCAAAGTGGAGGAGATCTGCAGGCAGCATGGCGGAAGACCTCACTGGGGCAAGATGCACACGATGACTGCGGACCAGCTCCGTTCGATCTATCCGAAGTGGGATGCATTTCACCGACTTCGCCAAGAACTTGATCCTTCGGGGATATTTTTGAACCCTTACTTGGCAGAAATGCTGCAACAAGGAGACGAGAAAATGCATTGACCCCTATGGTATACTGGAAAAGTAAAGGGGGTGCGTTACTGATGGAGAATCCGTTAGGATTGTCTGTGACTTCTTTCACTCATGCAGAGCCATTATTGGAGAAGCGTTACTTTGCATGGGGTCAAACTTTTTCTAACGCTAAATAAGCTTTTCTAATAGTTGGCTTTGCGCCTTATTTATTCTTAATAAGGAGTGAAGCAAGTTGAAATATACGAACGCCAAAAAAGTATTGCCCGAAAAGCTGATCACAGAAATTCAACAATATATCCAGGGGGAAACCATCTACATTCCAAAACCGGAGATGGAATATAAGCCTTGGGGAAGCAGGAGCGGCAGCAGACAATGGCTAGATCGCCGGAATGCCGCCATAAGACACGATTTCAAGAATAATATCAAGATTGAGCAGCTTGCTCAGGACTATTTTCTGTCCATGGAAACGATTAAGAAAATTGTCTATTCAGCAAAATAGTAACGACGGACACTGATGAAGTTATTCTTCATCAGTGTTTTTCTGTCTTAATCGATTCTAAGTTGTTGTTTACATAGGAATGACTTCATTCACACTTTAAAATAAGGGTTAGGTGATTTTTTTGCTGGAATGAGGAGGAGAACAAATGCTAACGCCATTTATGAGAAACCATGAATATAATCTAATCAAACGCCTGGTGGGGCGTCTCGATAACAATATTAAGACCACAGCCGACCAGAAAGTAATAGCTGCTACCCGCCACACCACTTGGACCCGAGTTATGGAGATGTTCCCGTCTGCGACGGAGGAGCAGAAGCGATTCTTCGATCGGATTCCGGCATTGAACCGTTCGGAGGAATTCCAAGCTTATCTAAGCGAGCTGGAGGAGTACGTTACGCCCCTCGAAAAGGTAACCGAACAACAGTTGAAGAAGCTTTTCCGAAAAGTTAAAAAGTTGAAGCTTCCGCCGCTGGCCGAGCTCGATTTCCGGTTTCTGACCTATATCGGATGGACCGATATTTCAAGCAATAAACTCTTTATCGTCTACAACTTAGACGGGAAGATGGCGGGCGTAGAAGGACGCTTCAGTCCGACGAACAAGAAAGGGGTCTGCTGCCTCTGCAACAAGCATGAGGAGATCGCCTTTGTTACCGCACAGACGAAAGTCAAATCCGGATCGGCCCTGGATCATTTCGGGCGGGTCGGAAATTATATGTGCATCGACAGCGCCAAGTGCAACCGGAATATTACCGATGTGTCCGGGCTGGAGAGGTTTATGAATGACGTCTTAAACTAAACAGCCTTCATTGACAGAGACAAGCTTAACGATTAAGGTAATGGGGAATACAAGGTCATTTTTTTGGAGGATACTTATGAATCAACGCTTTCGAATTACGAGATCCATGCAACCAGACTCAAGCGGGCAAGAGATTTCATTGGAGGAATGCCAGCAATATTTTTCTTCCAAGGCGGATTTCACTTATCAGACGGTGCTGACTGTAAAAGGTGAGGAGAGCACCATGTCTATAAAAGGGGATTTCTTTATGTGGAAACACGGAGAAGACCTTATTCCATTCAGACACTATATGGGTGATCTGTATGTAGCTATCTCCCATCAGGAAATCGTGCCCCTCATGGTCGAAATTGCATCCGATCTTCGGGCTGATATCGTGGAAGGATAAGAAGTGCTAAATCAAACACGAGCCTAATCCTGGGCAACCTCCACCGAGGTTAAATTAACTACAAGGTCTCTCCCTTCTAGACATGAAGCGGCGGGGCCTTTCGTTGTTGGATTGATTTTATTCTGCATTGAGGCGGACGCAGAGATTAACTATTTGAATTTATACGGCACCTCCGCGAACAGCGACAATTAATACAATATTGATTATCTGGAGGAACTCATCGGTTATAAACCTCTGGATGATGCAACCGAATTGCTTGAGCAAGCCAAGGCAGCGGGGCGCGAGGTGCGTCAGGATGAAACCCAGTATCAAGGCGGACAAGAGTAGGTATAAAAAAATGTTCGTAACTGTCGATAAAGGAAGTATTATTAGAGATAGGTTTCTATTTTTGTTAATGTATCATTTGCGGAGGCAACGACACTATGCGGGGCTCAAACCATCGTCTGCAAGCCAGACTGACACTCACTATATTACTGCTGATTTTTAGCTTGCTGGGCGATTTTCTATCTTTGCCTATGCTATATGGAATGAAATTTCACTTTTCTACCCTCTTTATTATCATGGCATTTATACTTATCGGAAGCCCGGCGGCAATTCTAATAGCATTTCTTACTGCCTGCAGTAATTATTTTCTGCTGGAGCTGTCCGTCTTTGACTCCGTAATTGTCTTTGCCGAGATCCTGTTCATTGCGCTCGCCTTCAGGCTTCGCAAAGGTTCTGTATTTGTGTATGACCTGCTCTTCTGGTTCATAACAAGCGCACTGTTTCTCTTCTTATCCTTGTACGTTCATCTGTTTCAATCGCATACGCAGTTGCTTCTACTCCTTGCCAAATCAAGCGTGAATGGATCCTCGAACGCTTTGATGGCAGAGGTGCTGACAACCTATCTTCCTTTTATACGCCGATTGAAAATTAAGAAGAGGAACAAGAAAATTCCCCTTCAACAAATTTTCGTCCATCTTTCGATTAGCGGCCTGATTCTTCCCTTTGTCTGCTTTATGATTATGACGGGAATCTCACAGAATCATGTCGTTAATTTACGTGCATTGCAGTTGACACAATCTACGGCCAGCAGTGTCCAGGAGCAGGTTAGCAGTTGGAGCAAGGCGGATTATCGCGCATTGGAACTTCGGGATATGATCCAGTTAGGCAAGCTGAGGGCGATCGTCAACAATGTTACGTCCGGAGCTGTTGAAGTCGTTATAAGTAATCCTGGCGGTGACGTCTTGGCAGCCAGCTCCAAGGACATTGCCGCACATACTTCAGTTAGTAATCTTCCTGAGAAAATCAACTTATTCCGGTACAATTCCAATTTATATTTGACGCTGCCTGACAACAGATATTTTACCGAGTTGTCTATGTGGAGCGGCGGATTTTATTGGTATAGCATTCCTATGAATGAGGACCTGGAATACAACATCAATGTAAGGGTTCCCGCCTCTCATTTTTTGTATGAGGTATATAGCATTTATGCGATAGAGTTTGGACTCATCATTGCGTTTATTCTGGTCGTGCTGCTCGTTGTATATTGGTTCAGTAAGCTGATCGTCCAGATATTGATTAAACTCACTCACGAAACGACCGGCCTGCCTGATAAAATAGCGGCGACCTTTGAGAGTTATAGCGCCGAAAGTCATATTGTGGAGTTCGATAAGCTGTATAGGAACTTTCAGAAGATGGCGGTCAGGCTCAAGGAGATGTTCGCCGAAGCTATACGAATGAACAAGGTTCTAACGGAGCAGGCGCAGCAGATCAGGAAGTCTGAGCAGGAATTTCAGAAACTAGCATTTACGGACGCTCTGACAAAAATCCCGAATCGCCTCTATTTCCATAAGAAGTTGAAGCGGTTAATTGAGGAACGTTCACCAGCGGTTACGGTAATGTTTATGGATTTGAATAAATTCAAAGAGATCAACGATACATACGGACATGAAGTAGGGGATAGGCTGCTGCAGCATGTCGCCGGTTTATTAACTACTGCGGCAGGGGCCGATCAAGTATGTCGTCTCGGGGGAGACGAATTCGTCGTCGTTCTTCCGACAGCGGATCCGATGCTTGTACTACAGACAGCTGAACAGATCCTGGAGCTGTTCAAGACACCGCTGCGAATTCAAGATCTCAAGCTTTTGCCGCAAACGAGTATCGGGATTGCATCCTATCCCAAAGACAGTGATAATCCGGATCAATTGTTAAGGCTTGCGGATCAGGCCATGTACCTGGCCAAACAGTCCGGAACTGCATTGGTCTGGGAAAGTAATGGACAAGGAGATAGTGAGGCGTGATTAGATTCTGGAGGCTGACCATCCTGACAATGCTGTTCGTAATGACGGCATGCAGCAGTTATTTGACGGAGCTGACACCCGTTTCCCTCGATACTGAGGATTCGCAACAATCCAAGGACACTCATGGGAAAAAGGATGAACTGCTTGTTTGGACTTATTATGATACTACCGAAACGGACCGGCAATTTTTGAAGCTTTATCCTCAAATAAAGGTGAAAACCGTACGATTAAAATATGAAGATATTGCGGATGCATTAATCAAGGCTTATGGAACCAGCGAGTCGCCCGATGTGGTTTTTCTCGATAGTTCCATGGCAGGGAAGCTGAACGGTCTTGATATTTTGAGCGACCTTCGGGAACAAGGGAATCAAGTTGGCAAATTCGAGCAACAAATCCCGGCTGATATGCTTCCCCAGTTTTCGGACGTGAAGATGGATAAGCTGATCGCTTTGCCCATTGAGTTATCGACGGCCTTTACGTACTATCGTGCTGATTTACTTGAAGAGAATGGCTTCCCTGCAAATCCGGACAAATTGGCCGAATATTTAAGCGAACCGCAGAACTGGGTAGATATGGCCATCAAGCTGAAGGAAAAAGGGATTTTTCTTTTTCAGCATTATACGGACCCTATAGAGGTTGCTGCGATGTCTTCCAGCATTCTCGATCGTAATCTTGAGTTCGCCTGGGATAATCAGACTTTTCAGGATGCGATTTATGTAGCGCGTGAGATTCGCCGGAACGGACTTGCGCTTCGAAGTTCCATATGGGATCCTTCAGGTGAGCAGGCGCTTCGTGACGGACAGCTGGCGATGCTGCACGGGGGGCCATGGACAACGGATTCACTAAAGAACTGGGCTCCGGATCAGGCGGGGTTATGGCGCGTTTCAAAGCTGCCGTTTCGTTTATACGGCTATCGGGATGGGGCAATGATCTCTATTACCAAAGACAGCGAGCATAAATCGGAAGCATGGAAATACGTTCAGACTGTAGTATTGTTGACGAAAACGGCCGATGATTCGGGTAAAGAGAGCTACCTTGGCGGACAAGATCCGAAGAGTATGGCTAAAAGCTATGCGCAATTCAATAAGGGAATATATCCAACACCTCTCGACGCAGAGCTTAAAGTGCTATGGGATAAAAATATTGCCGGGATTATTGAATCCGACCAATCTATCGCGGGTCAGCTAGCGCTACTTAAGGAGCAAATGGATCAAGTAACGGAAGAAGAGAGGACGATTATAAAGGAAGCGATCGAGTCGAAAGATTAATAACTTAGTACAAAAGAGTCTGCGACCAGCAGGCTTTTTTTGTGTTAATTGATGTCACTATGTCCCCGGTACGATCCAAGTAAACCATCACAATTAAAATATAGTGCGTATTATATATTGAAAAATAATTATATATGACGTACTATATATTCAGAAAACATTTCCAGCGGAAGGAGGCACCTCGTTCCGCTCGGCAGAGCGGGCATATACGAAATACGGAGGGATCACTATTAAACTGACATCCCGTCAATTGGAAATCGTGGATATCGTGAAAAAACATGCGCCCATCACCGGGGAACAGATCGCCGAGATGCTGAATTTAACCCGTCCGACCATTCGTTCGGATTTGTCGGTCCTGGTGATGCTCGACTATATCGATGCCAAGCCGAAGGTAGGGTATTTTCTCGGAAAGCGGGCTATATCTGAAAATGAAAATAAAATCCGGCTGCTGGACATGAAGGTCGGTGACGTTCATAGCGTTCCCGTGGTCGTTCGGGAAACGACGACGATCCATGATGCGGTCGTAACTCTTTTTCTGGAAAATGTCGGGCATCTGATCGTCACGGATGAAGAGGGAAGGCTGGCGGGGATCGTGTCCCGCAAGGATTTGTTAAAGGTCACGCTCGGAAATGCGTCGGCTTCTACGATGCCGGTAAGCTTCATTATGACCCGCCGGGCCAATGTCATTACCGTTTCGCCGGAGGACACCGTTCTGGAGGCCGCGCGGATTATTATCGCCCATCAGATCGACAGCCTGCCTGTTGTAGTTCCCGCTCCTTCCGGGGGAGAAGGGGAATGGAACGTGGTCGGACGCATTTCCAAAACGAACATCATCAAAATGTTGCTCGAAACGTTAGCAGAGGAATAACGGGAGGAATGGAATGAACCAGGAGCAAGCTCACTTCATAGCAATCTGCTCGGACTCGGTCGGCGAAACCGCCGATGCGGTCGTCCGGGCCACGCTTCGCCAGTTCGAACTGCCGAATACGGAAATCAAACGCATGATGAACGTCCGCTCTGAAGATGAGCTTAGCGCAATCATGGAGGAAGTAGCGGGACGCGGCGGCTTTGTTGCCTATACTTTGGTCCAGCCTGAACTGCGGGAGGTCATACGGGAGGAAGCCGTTCGTCTTAACGTCCGGGCCGTGGATATTATGGGACCGATGATGCAGGCTTTTATAGATACGTTCAATGATACGCCGAAACGGACTCCCGGCCTGCTGCACCGGCTGGACGAGGATTATTTTCGCCGCGTGGAGGCGGTGGAGTTTGCGGTCAACAATGACGAAGGCAAAGACGTCGGGGCTATCCTGAAAGCCGATCTGGTGCTGCTCGGGGTCTCAAGAGCGTCTAAAACGCCGCTGTCGATATTTTTGGCCCATAAAGGCTTAAAAGTAATGAACTATCCGGTGGTGCCTGAGTTGACGCCGCCCACGCAACTGAAGGAAATAAGCGCCGGCAAAATCATCGGCCTGACGATCGACCCTACGCATCTGGTCAAAATCAGGTCGGAGCGTCTAAAGTCGATGGGACTGCCCGACGATGCCCCGTATGCCTCACTGGAACGGGTACAAGATGAACTGAAATATGCGCAGTCTCTGTTTGCTTCGCTTGGCTGTCCGGTGATTGATGTGACGGATAAGGCGATTGAAGAAACCGCAGGCTTGATTATGAAGCAGCTATAGATAATAAACGGGAGGGATCCATATGGAACGTCATATCGCTTTGGAGCTGGCAAGAATTACGGAGGCGGCCGCCCTGGATGCGGCTTGCTGGACGGGAAGGGGCGACAAGCACAGTGCGGACGAAGCCGCAACGGTGGCGATTCGGAGCTTGATTTCTTCCGTGGATATGGATGGCACCGTCGTGATCGGGGAAGGGGAAATGGATGAAGCGCCGATGCTTTATATCGGTGAGAAGGTTGGAAACCGTCGGGGGCCGAAGGTCGATATTGCCGTGGACCCTCTGGAAGGGACGGAGACGGTGGCGAATGGGCTGAACAATGCCATTTCCGTCATTGCGGCTGCCCCGCAAGGTCATCTGCTGCATGCGCCGGATATCTATATGGCGAAGCTGGCCGTCGGACCTGCACTGGCGGGGCGGTTGTCCCTGGACGATCCGATCGAAGTTACGCTCACCAAAGCGTCAGACATTTTAAGCAAGCCGTTATCCGAGATGACGGTCTCGATCCTGGATCGTGAGCGGCACCGGGACATGATATCGGCGCTTAGACAAGCCGGCGTCCGGATCAAGCTGCTGAGCCACGGAGATGTAATGGGAGCCATCGAGGCTGCCGTCGAGAGCGAAGTCGATCTCTATGTCGGCTCCGGCGGCGCTCCGGAAGGCGTGCTGGCCGCAGCGGCTCTCCGCTGCCTCGGCGGTGAGATGCAGGGACGGCTGTTGCCGGGGAATCCCGAGGAAGCGGAGCGCTGCCGGCGGATGGGCCTGAGCGATCCGCAGCAGCTGCTAGGCATGGACGAGATGGTGGGCCGGGGCAGCGTGCTGTTCGTCGCCACCGGCGTAACCTCGGGCGATCTGCTCAGCGGGGTCCGCTATTTGCCGAATAACACAGCCGAGACCCATTCCGTTATTATGCACTCCTTAAACCGGACGGTCAGCTATTTGCGGACGATCCATCATTTAGCCGGAGCGGCGGACCACATCACTGAAGCTGCTATTTAATTTGTTCTAATTCTGCCGGTCAGAACAGCACCCGAAATTGTTTCGGGTGCTGTTCATTTTGCGAGATATTTTTCATTTGTCGATCGTGTTATAAGTAGGAGGTGAAAAAATGGATGGCTATTCTGCAGCACAATCCCGGCCTGATCCCACGTCGCGGTGGCTTGCTCAACTCCCTCCATAGGTTTATCATAAATTTCATACAAAAGAGACCGAGGGGATGGGTTTGAAGATGCATAATGGAGCCGGAGCATGGAAAGAGCAGCTTGAGCAAATAGGTGATCAAATGATTGAAATGCGGCGTCACCTTCATCGCCACCCTGAGTTAGCGAATGAAGAAAATAACACGACCCGGTATATCCGGGAACGGCTGGAGGAAGCGGATATCCGGATTGCTACGGAATTTCCGCTGCAGACCGGATTGATCGCCGAGATCGGAGGGCTTCAGGGCGGGCCGGTGATCGCGCTGCGCGCCGACATCGATGCGCTGCCGATCGAGGAGCAGAGTGGTGTGCCCTTCGCTTCCACGATTCCCGGGAAAATGCATGCCTGCGGGCATGATTTCCATACGGCGGCGCTGATCGGAGCGGCCTTGCTGCTGAAGGAGCGGGAAGCGGAGCTGCAGGGCACGGTCCGGCTGTTGTTCCAGCCCGCGGAGGAGATTGCGACGGGAGCGAAGCTGGTTGTCGCGAGCGGTGCGCTGGAGGGAGTGCAGGCCGTGTTCGGTATGCACAACAAACCCGATCTGCCGGTGGGCACGATCGGGATCAAGGGCGGCCCGCTTATGGCGGCCGCGGACGGGTTTGTGGTTGAAGTGGACGGCGTGGGCACCCACGCGGCCGTGCCCGATGCAGGCGTAGACCCGATTCTCGCCGCCGCGCATATCGTGACGGCGCTGCAATCGATCGTCAGCCGCAACGTTAGTCCGCTGCAAAGTGCGGTCGTGAGCGTCACCCGGATCCAGGGCGGTACGGTGTGGAACGTCATCCCACAGCAAGCGGTGATGGAGGGCACGCTCCGCACCTTTAATCTGGGGACGCGGAAGCGCGTGATGGAGCGATTCGCCGCCATCGCGGAGACCGTGGCCGCCGCCTTCGGCGCGACCGCCAAGGTGCGCTGGGTCGAAGGGCCGCCGCCGATCGCCAACGATGATGCCCTGGCCGACTTGGCCTGGAGCGTTGCCTCCGAGTTGGGACACAACCCGGTCGTGCCCCAGTTGTCCTCGGCCGGCGAAGACTTCGCCGTATACCAGCAAACGGTGCCCGGACTATTCGTCTTCATGGGCACCGCCGGCACGCAGGAATGGCATCATCCCGCCTTTACGCTGGATGAAGGCGCATTGCCGGTCAGCGCGGAGTTCTTCATGCGCCTTGCCCAGCGGGCGTTAGAGCAGCTAGCCGGGACGGAGTCCGCCAAGTAGGCTATCTGCCTTGCTGACGACTATTTTATAGGCCTGCTCTCAAGCTGCAAGCCAGGTTATACTTCAGCGTATAATTGCTGCAGGAAGGCAATGCTGTCCTTCATATCCGGTTCGGGCGTACTTTCGAGAATCCCGTGGATATGGGGGCGTTGATATTTCATATAGCTTAGTATGGGGCGAAAATGCAGCAGCCCCTGACCCACAGGGACGATGTGAATTCGTCCCTGTTTTATTGTGAAATCCTTAAGATGAACGACAGCAATTCGGTTGCCCAGAAGCTCAAAAGCCTCCTCAATAATGCGGTCCTGATCCGTATAGTTCTCCGGGGACATCAAGTTTGCGCAATCGAGAATGACCTGAAGGTTGTTAGACGGCACCTCGTCGAGCAGCCTGCGGGCCAGTGGGGCCGAATGGAGCGGATGGTTCTGCCCTGCCTCGATGCCGACAGTGACTCCAAAACGCTCGGCTTCGGCAACCATGATCTTAACGGAGGCAACAACCTGCCGAAACGCTTCTTCCGTAAAATTATCGGGCGTATAGCCATCCCCGACGCTGCCGGTCTCCGTACCTACCAGACTGGCGCCAAAGTCTCTCGCCAAACGCAAATGAGTGACGAAGCCGTTCAGCGCCTCCCCCCGTTTTGCGGGATCGGTAGCGACGATATTGACGTAGCAGCCGAGCACCGCCAGGTGAATGCCTGCTCGCCGGAACGCGCCTCCAAAGTAGGAGGCGGCACCGGGACTTAGTTCGGACAGGCTTCTCACGCTGTCGGGAAACGACTTTTTGACGGCAAACTGGATGTTCGAAAAAGAATGCTCCTGGATTTTCTTGATGAGCAGGTCCAGCGGTACCCGCCCGAAATCATGGGCACGTACGCCAAGATTGAGCGGGGGAAGCGCCTCGATTATTGAGTTGTCTATTGCCGCGTCGTTTTTTAAATTCATTCCGGCATCGCCACCTTTCCAGGGAGATAACCTTCTGTCGTTCTTATAAGATGTTGTCTCAATTCTTGAAGGGTAGCGCATTGATGAACCGCTTGGGCTACCAGCCTGGCGATATGACGGGCGCCGACATCCGAGAAATGAGTGTCATCGCTGATCCCTTCAGGATAATTCGGATGGGCCTGCTCCGGCAAATGCATAAAAAGATGGCGTGTGCCCTCGATCCCGAGTGCGCGGTAAAGCTGTTGTGAAGCCGCAAATATGTCCAGCAACGGGGTTGCGGTGCCAGCCGCAACCTGGCGAATGGCCTCGGGATAAGCGCCCACCGCATCAGGGTCGGGGCTCCCATCCGCCAGGAAGCGCCGCCGGCTGACCGAGGTCAGCAGGACGGGCGTCCCGCCCTTCCGGCGGGCGGATTCGATAAACCGCTCCAGGTTAGCGCGGAATTCTCTTTCCGGGTCGGCATAACGCAAAGGATCTTCCTGTTTGCCGTCGTTGTGGCCGAACTGGATGAAGAGGTAGTCTCCCGCCTGGAACTCTTTTTCGATCGCTTCAAGCCTGCGCTCGGCCAGAAAAGATTTAGTACTCCGCCCGTTCACGGCCCTGTTGTCGATGCGGAGAGAAGGACCGAAATACGCCTGAAGATGCTCACCCCAGCCCGTCATCGGTTTTTCGGCGGCCCCTTTGATCGCCGCAGTAGAGTCTCCCGCTATAAACAAAGTACATGACATCTCGTAATCCCTCCCGATTTCTTGCAGAACGCTTCAGCTTCTTCTTCGGAATCATTTTATCCTTGCCTGCCCTGTATTTTTAGTTCATTTCATATCGAACCCGAAGTAGCTTGCGGCATTGTTGTATGCGATATCCTCAACCATGCCGCCGAGCAGGTCCTCGTCGTCAGGCGCTTCCCCGCGCTGAACCCATTCCCCGATCAGTTCGCATAAGACCCGGCGGAAATACTCATGGCGCGTGTATGAGAGAAAGCTGCGCGAATCGGTGAGCATCCCCACAAAGCCCGCGAGCAGACTATGCTCGGCAAACAACGTTAATTGCTGGCGCATACCGCTGCGGGTATCGTTATACCACCAGCCCGAGCCGAGCTGCAGCTTGCCCGGAGTTTCCTTCTGGTAACAGCCCATCAGGGTAAGCAGGGATGGATAATCCTTGGGATTCAAGGAGTACAGAATCGTCTTCGGCAGACCCGCTCCGCATTCGGCCCGGTCCAGCAGCTGTGAAAGAGAGGCGGTAATCGGCAGGTCATTCAAGGCGTCATACCCGGTATCCGGTCCCAGTTTATTGAACATCGGAGTATTGTTGTTTCTGTAGGCATGGAGATGCAATTGCATTGTCCAGTCTTTTTCACGGTACATGCCGATGAGGGCGGTCAAAAGCTCTGTACGATAAACCGTGACTTCCTCTTGTGTCAGCACTTCTCCGGTTGTTCTTTTCCGGAAAATATCTTCCAACTCCGAGACATCGCCGGCCTTGTAACGCAAAATATCGAGCGCATGGTCGGACAGGCGGCAGCCGTGGTCATGGAAGTAATCGACTCTGGAGCGAAGTGCCTCTACCAGATCGTTATATGAAGCAATCGTCCGACCGGACGCCGCTTCCAGGCGTTTCAGCCAATCCGGGAAACCGGGCGCGTCGATGTTTAGTGCCTTGTCGGGACGGAAGGTCGGCAGGACGGAGAAGCCCTGTTCTTCTTCTTTCAGCAACCGGTGATATTCCAGGGAATCCGCGGGATCGTCCGTCGTACATACTAGCTTTACGTTTGCGTTTTTGATGATGTTGCGCCGCTTGAACGGCTCACCCGCAAGCTTTTCGTTCACGGACTTCCAAATTTGCGGGGCCGACTGTTCATTCAGCAGTTCGTTGACGCCGAAGAAACGACGTAGTTCCAGATGCGTCCAACTGAATAGCGGATTTCCGATCGTCTTGGGAACCGTCCGGGCCCAAGCGAGGAATTTATCGTAGTCCGAAGCATCTCCGGTGATATGGGATTCCGGCACGCCGTTCGCGCGCATCAGGCGCCATTTATAGTGATCTCCGTACAGCCAGGCTTCAGTGATATTTTTGAAAGGCTGGTTCTCGTAAATTTCCTTTGGATCGAGATGGCAGTGATAGTCGATGATCGGCATGTGGTTCGCATGTTTATGAAACAGGGTTCGGGCAGTCTCGGTGGAAAGCAAGAAGTCATCATTCAGAAACATGGGGTAGGCTCCTTTTTAAAGTTAATAAATTAATGACGTTTCGAACATTAGCTGTAAAACATACAGGTAATTTAGCACTTATTGAACCGAATGATTGAATAGCTGTAAAACATGCAGGTAATTTACTCCAAATGCATGAAAAGTGAGAGATAGCGGCGAATTAACTGCAGATTTTACATCTAAAGTTTAGGAAATGAAGAATATCCTTAAATTAGCTGCATATTTTACAGCTAATTTGCTTTACTGCTATGGGCCGGGCCCAAGGCGAGACTTTGGCTGAGATCAGGGCAAGGCCAGGCTTCGCGACGGGATCACCGGACCGTTCGGGTCCAGGCCTCCCCGGACGGGCTTCCCAATCCTGTATCAAGTCCAGCCCCCACCCGGCCCAGCGCCCTGTCCGGCCCAGCCCCTGGCCCCGCCCGTGATCACAACGTCACGCCGGTTTTAAAGATCGCGAGCTCGCGTACTTCGTTTTGTTCGTTCCGCGTTTTTTGTCCGCTGGCGACGGCTATGATGTATTCGATAAATTGCTCCAGCACTTCGGACATGGGAGTTTCCAGCAGCGGTCCTGCGTTGAAGTCCATCCAGTGCTTTTTGTTGTTGTACAACTCGTTGTTTGTCGCGACCTTGACGGTCGGCACGAAGCTGCCGAAAGGCGTTCCGCGCCCGGTCGTAAACAGGACGAGCTGGCAATCGGCGGCCGCCAAGGCCGAGGAAGCGACGAGGTCATTGCCCGGGGCTTGCAGCAGGCTGAGGCCTTTTTTGCGCAGCTTTTCCCCGTATTGCAGCACATCGACGACGGGAGCGGTTCCCGCCTTTTGGGTGCAGCCGAGCGATTTGTCCTCCAGCGTGCTGATGCCGCCCGCCTTGTTGCCCGGGGAAGGATTCTCGTAGACCGGCTCACCGTAGGACAGGAAGTACTGCTTAAAATTGTTGATCAGGGAGACGATGTCCTCATAGACCTCCCGGCTTTCCGCGCGGGCCATGAGCATTTTTTCGGCGCCGAACATTTCAGGCACTTCCGTCAAAATGGTAGTCCCGCCCTGGGAGATGAGGAAATCGGAGAAGGCGCCCAGCAGCGGGTTGGCGGTAATGCCGGAGAATCCGTCGGAGCCGCCGCATTTGAGGCCCACATTGAGCTCGCTGATCGGCACGGGCTCGCGGCGGTCATCCTTCGCGGCCTGATAGATTTCCTCCAGCAGCGCGAGGCCCGCCTCGACTTCGTTCCCGACTTCCTGGGCCACCAGGAACTTGATACGGCTCTCGTCATAGTCGCCCAGCATTTCACGGAATTCGGCGACGATATTGTTCTCGCAGCCGAGCCCGAAAACGAGCACCCCGCCCGCATTCGGGTGATTTACGGCGTCCAGCAGGATGCTGCGCGTCATCCGGTGGTCGTCGCCAAGCTGCGAGCAACCGTAAGGATGCTTAAGCACCGTGACGTTATCGAAGCTCCCGAGATCGGGATGGATGGCCTTAAATTCTGCAATCATCATCTCGGCGACGCCGTTCACACAGCCGACCGTTGGGACGATGAAGAGATCGTTCCGGATGCCTACCTTTCCGTTACTGCGGCGATACCCGTCAAAGGAGAGGGAGCGTTTGGGATAGGTTACGGGATGCAGCTCAGGCTGGTATTCATAATTTTCTTCTCCGACCAAATTGGTCTTCAGATTATGGGTGTGCACATGCTCGCCCTTGGAAATAGAGGTTGTTGCATGCCCGATCGGATAACCGTACTTGGTGACGATATCGCCCTCACCAAAATCGGTCAAGGCCATTTTATGGCCCTGCGGAATATCCTGGCGGGCGGTGTACGTCTGATCATCGAATATAATTTCTTCCCCGGCTTGGACCGGGCGCAGGGCGACGGCTACCGTATCCCTGGCATTCATTTTCATGAGTCGCTGCATTGAATTTCCCCTCCGATCGTTTGTTCCAGCGCGGTCCGGCAGTCTACGGAATCTAGCATCCGCAATCCGTCCTCCAACGCTTCCTTCAAGCCGGGAACTGATAATAAATTTTCTCCCCAAAGCGAGTTGTTCTGAAGAATGACCTCAACAAAAGACTGCGGATCCTTCCAGGCTGCATCAAAAACAGCCAACACTTCAGGACCGTCCTGGCGTTGAAGGCGATCTCCCCGGTATCCGAGCAGCAGCCCGGCAAAAGCGAGGGTGATCAGCTTCGGCAGTTCTCCACGTTCCTTCCAGTAACGGAGCAGTACAGGCAGCAGGCGGGTTTTGAACTTGGAAACGCTGTTGAGATAAATGGAAGTCAATTCGTGCCGGATAAACGGATTCCGGAACCGTTCCTGTACAGCTGCCGCATAGGATTGTAATTCCTCAAGAGGCAAATCCAGCATAGGAATGAGTTCATCCTCAATCAATTGACGTACAAATGCGGAGAAGACACCGTCATTCATCACGTCTTCGACGGTTTCCAGACCGGCGAGAAGCCCAAGCGATACCATCGCGGTATGCGGCCCGTTGAGTAGATGGACCTTGCGTTCCCGATAAGCCGTCATATCCTCCGTTACGACGACGTTCAAACCGGCCTCCGCCAGCGGCAGCTTTTCTTTCAGCCATGCCGGACCCTCGATCACCCAGAACAGGAACGGTTCGGCGGTGACCATCAGGTTGTCCCGGTAGCCCAGTTCCTGCTCCAGTTCGCCTGCCTTGTCGCGCGGATAACCCGGTACGATCCGGTCGACCAGACTGCAGCAGAACGTGTTTTCCGTCTCCAGCCACGCGGCAAACTCCTCTCCCAGATTCCATTCGGACGCATAGCGCTGCACGATTTCGCGCAGCTTCTCTCCGTTGCGGTCGATCAGCTCGCAAGGAATGATGACGAATCCTTTTTTGCCTAATTGAAAGCGCTTGTAAAGCAGGGCCGTCAATTTGGCGGGAAAGCTCTTTTGCGGCGCATCTTCCAGCCGGTCTCCGGGATGGTAGGCGATTCCGGCTTCCGTGGTATTCGAGGTGATGAATTCGAGCGCATCATCCTCCGCTAAGGCAAGAAAATCTTGATAATTGCTGTATGGATTAATAAGCCGATTGACGCTGGTCATAATTTCCCGGTCGCTGATGGTCCGCCCGTCCAGGATGCCGTTCAACAGAACGGTATAGAGGTAGTCTTGTTCGGCCAGCATCCCTCCAAGTCCTTGTTCAAGCGGCTGGATCAGAACCGCACTGCCTTGGAACAGCCCTTTGTTGTTCATCTGCTGCACTTGCCAATCCACAAAGGCACGCATAAAGTTTCCTTCCCCGAATTGAATCATCCGCTCGGGATAGGAGGGCAAAGCGGGAAACGAGTTTCTGGAAAGCGGTTGTGTCATGGTCATGTTTCGCTCCTTTTCATCATATAATCGTTTAATGCACACGTGAACATTTTTGTATAAAAAAAGAGATAAACTCTTTTTTTAACGAAATTAAATGGGCTTTCCGGACATGCCGTTTAACAGCTTGCGACAGTCCGGCGAATCATGAACTCCGTTTGGACCAGGGATTGCTCGGGCCTGGTTTCCGGGTCCAGCATCAGCTCAATCAGCTTCTTGGTGCCGAGCTCGCTGATATCCGTAATCGGTCTACGGACGGTGGTCAGCGCCGGGTTAGTATATTGGGCGAATACGATATCGTCGAATCCGATCAGGGATATTCCGTCCGGGACGGGAACTCCGGCTGCATAGCAGGCATTCATCGCACCGATCGCCATATCATCATTCGCGCAGAATACCAGTGACGGAGGGGCGGAAAGGGCGAGTAAAGAGCTCATCGTCCGGTAGCCGCTTTCGATGCTATAATCCCCTGAGGCAAAATACTCCGGGTTCGGAAGAAGGCTGTGAGCCAGCAAACTATCCAGAAAGCCTTGCTTCCGCTCGGCGGACGACTTGAAGCCTGCTTTGCCTTCGATCATCGCCAGTTTGCTGTGGCCTTGGGCTATGGCGTAGTCGATCGCTTCCCGGACCCCGCCTCTGTCGTCGGCAACGACGTTCATGATCCCTTGATCCTCCAAATGGCGGTTAAGAACGACGAGCGGGATGCGGGTTCTTTTGACATGATAAATAAATTCGTTATCCGCGTCGCTCTGGCTCATGACGAGAATGCCGTCAAAACGCCGCGGCGAGATGCTGTCCAAATGCTTGATACTGTCGATCCCATGCACCGTCAAGCTGTAGTTTTCGTCGAGCATATGATTGATTCCCTTGATGACGTCGACAAGAAAACTTGCCGAGGTTCCCTGATCAATACTGGAAAAAAACAGTCCGATAGTATACGATTTTTTCATGACCAGGCTTTTGGCGCTAAAATTGGGAATATAATTCAGCTCGGCGGCGATTTTTTCGATTCTTTCCCTGGTATCCTTCCTGATGAGGGGGTTTCCGTTTAGCGCACGGGAAACCGTCGTATGCGAAACACCAGCGACTTTTGCAATGTCTTTGATCGTGACCATGGAATCTCTTCTTCCGGGAAATGATATTGGTTTAACGATTTCATTTTAAGTCCAAATTTCCTTGAAAGTCAAGGGAATTATATTATGCACACGTGAAAATTATCATTGCCGCCGATCCCTTGTAAGCGCTATAATTGGAATTGATCACAACTGACAAAGGAGCAGCGCGGATGCACAAAGGAAGCATGTTCTATAAAATTTTCATTCCGATTCTTATCCTAGGGATTGGCCTTGTGGCCAGCTTTGCCAGTTACATCTATTTTAGTACGGTAAGCTCCGTAAACGAACGGATTGCGGGCAGTAAGCAAAACTTTATATCGCAAACCAAAAATAATTTAGAACAGCAAATCCGAACCATCGAATATGCGTTTGACACATACAGTACAACTACCTCGTTTAGCGAGGTCGTAAAGAACCCGATCACGGAGCAGGACTTCATCGCTTACCGGAACGTCAACACCCAGCTTAATTACATCGCCACGCTGGGCATGGAGCGGACGAATTATGCATTGATCAGCTTGGAGCAGAGCTGGAAAATTTCGAACGGCAGGTTGTCGAAGCTGAACGAGGAACAAAGGGAAGAACTGATCCACACCTATGTGGAAAATAAAGACCAGAGCCTGTTCTGGACCAAAACGGAGACGGGGATCCGTTTCGTCAACACGCTGCCCGTCTTCTCCAAAAATAAACAAGCGATCGCCTTGTCCGACATTTCGCTGGAATCGCTGGATCAAACGATTGGGACCGGAGACGACAGCGTCGTGTACATACTGAATCGGCAGGGCGAGTTAATGTATGAGAGCAGGCCGGAGAAATCCGTTCTCAACGATGGACAATTGAAAAGGGCGGCGGCCAGCATCACTGATGAACCTGGACAAACCGGCGTTCTGTCCCTGCAGAAGGGAAGCGGCGAGTCTTCCCCCCTAAAAATAATCTATGCCAAGTCGGAATATAACAATTGGGTTTACTTGACCCTGCTGGATCAAAAAGAAATTTCCGGCGCCCTTAAGCTGGCCAGATTCGGGATTATCACGATGGGTACGGTACTGACATTGTTGATCGTCATTGTGGCTTACCTGTTCGCCCTTTACTTTACGAGGCCGATCCGGCAAATCAAACGCAGTCTGTCCCTGGATGGCGAGACCGGCTCCAAAAACGAGATCGAATCGATCATTCATTCCATCGATACGATTTTGACGGAGAAAGAAAGCCTGGAGAACCTGATGGAAGCGGAGAAGCCGCAGCTCGAGACGCAGCTGATCATGAATCTGTTCCGTAACCGTGTTACCGCGGACGAATTGGCATCAAAGCTGCCTCGACTGGGATACCGGATGCCCGAAAATACGCTTTACGTCACGATGCTGATTCAATTGGACAATCTCGGCGAGCGGGAAGCTTCTGATAAGGACGTTTTACTGCTCGCGATCAACAGATTGGTGGAAGAACAGATCCCGCCGGAGCAGCGGATGCTTCCGATTATTTTGAATGATAAATCCCAGGCTACCATCCTGATGTTCACGGGCAAGACCGAGCAGGAAATCCGTAAACAACTGTTTGAACAAGCTACGGCCTTAATGAAGAACGCCAGGGAATATTTGAAAGTGTCCATCAGCGTCGGAATCAGCAAAACGGTTGAAAGCTTGCTGGAGAGCAAAGAAGCCTGCGAGATGAGCAAACAGGCGTTGCACCACCGTCTCAATCTGGGCAAGGAATCGATCATCTTTTATGAAGACATTTCCGGAGTCGTGTCCGGGCCCGTGCTGCTTCACTATCCAGTCGAGCTGGAGTCCCAACTCTTCGATGCCATTCGTCTCGGCGATGAAGAACAGGTCAGCCGCACATTGTATTTGCTGCTCGCCGAAATGATGAAGAAAAATAAATACTCGATGAATTTCGAGGTCGCCCTGGTCCGGTTCGTGAACAATCTGATCCAGCTTGAACAGCTTCTCGGCATCGAGGTGCTGCTTACGCAGGACAATCACGCCCTTTATCATGTGCTGCTGGACACCCGCAATCCCGAAGAAATCGAACGGATGCTGGTTGATGAAGTGATCTTCCCGATGGTCAGAAGCATGAAGGACAAAACGAACAAGCAGTTCCGTTGCCTGTCCGAAGAAATTGCCGTAATCGTCAGGTCTGAATACGACCAGGAGTTGACATTGGAGCAGATCGCGGACCGGCTGCATTACAATCCGAACTATTTAAGCAATATTTTCAAAAAGGAATATGGGATCACCTTCAGCGACTACCTGATGAACTACAGGCTGGACATGGCTCAGAAATGGCTGGTCGAGACGAGCATGACGATTAAAGAAATTGCCGAGCGGCTCCAGTATCATAAACCGCAAAACTTTATCCGTTCTTTCCGTAAAAGAGAGCACATTACGCCGGGAGAATACCGCAAAGCCAGGAAAGCGAATTAGATACAGAAAAGGAGCCTTTCCGCTTGGAGAAAGGCTTCTTTTGGGATGTCTACACAGCGGCTTGTTTCTATTTAACACTTGCCATTATCCTTTCACCGATCCGAGCATGGCTCCCTTGACGAAATGGCGCTGAACGAAAGGATAAGCGGCTAGCATCGGCAAGGTAGCGATAACGATTACGGCCATCTTGATGGTTTGGGCCGGCGGAATGATATCCACGGAACTGTTATCTCCCTGCATCCCGCTGGAGACGATGACGATCTGCCGCAGCAGCACCTGAATCGGCCATTTGAGGGAGTCATTGATATACAAAATGGCACTCATGTAGGTGTTCCAGTACGCGACCCCGTAAAAGAGAGAAATGGTTGCAATCGACGGAAGGGACAGGGGAAGCATGATTTTGAAAAATACGCCGAAATCGGTACATCCGTCTATTTTAGCCGATTCTTCCAGGGCGTCGGGCAAGGATTGGAAGAAATTTCGCATAATGATCAGATTAAATGCGTTGATCGCGGTCGGGATAATCATGGACCAGTAGGAGTCGATGAGGTGGACGCCTTTCACTACCAGGAAAGTAGGGATCATTCCGCCGCTGAACAGCATCGAAAATACGACGATAAAGTTGATGGAGTTTCTGCCATAAAGATAACTTCGGGAAAGGCCGTACGCCATTAAGGCAGTCAACGCCATGCTCAGGAGAGTTCCTATCAGGGTAACCCCGACGGACACGCCCAATCCTTTAAAGATCGTAGGCGTCGAAAGAATGTATTTGTAGGCATCCAGAGAAAAGGTGGTCGGGAATAAGATGAAACGCTTTTCCACCATTTCCTGGGTCGAAGCAAAAGAACTGGCGATGACATTCAAAAATGGCAAGAGACAAGCTAAAGCAATGAGAATCAGCAGGGTGCTGTTGACAACCGTAAAGATACGATTGCCGATGGACTGTTTTTTACGTAAAGTTTGAGCCACTTGTGTATCCTCCTCTTCGTCGATTAACAATACAAGCTAACCATGCGAGAAGGATTACGTATATAATCTCCATTTTAGGTCTTTTCCGGCCGGCGAAAAGCGTTGAACAAACGAGAATGCTCAACAGCTTAGTTCGTAATCACCAGGTTAGGCGAACAATCGGAAAATACTGCTGCAATCGGGTTTTGTAATCGCTGTCATCTAATGATTATATACGGAATGCCTCCTATCAAGTACGCTAATGGACGTAAAAAGGAACATCCAAGGAGGTCGCACTAGTGAAAGCATCAAGTGTCGCATCGATGGACGTGAGAGTGGAGCCGGAACTTCAACGAAAGGCTTCCCCGATCCTCACCAGCTTAAAACGCAACAAGCTTCTATACCTCATGATTTTTCCCGGACTTCTCTATTTCATTGTATTTAAGTACTTGCCGATGGGAGGATTGGTAATCGCCTTTCAGGATTATCAGCCTTACCTGGGGATTACGGGAAGCCCCTGGGTTGGGTTGAAGCATTTCGAACGATTGTTTACGGAGCCTACGTTCTTCATGCTATTGAGGAATACGCTGATCCTGTTTGCGATGAACATCGTGTTTTTCTTCCCGTTACCAATTATTTTGGCGCTGATGCTGAACGAGGTGCGGAACAAATGGTTCAAAAGCGCTGTGCAAACCATCATTTATATCCCGCATTTCATGTCTTGGGTCATTATCGTATCGATCACGTACGTGTTTCTGAATGTGGACGGCGGTGTCATTAATGAACTCCTTGCCGTACTCGGCTTCAACAAGATCAGCTTCCTGACCTCTCCGGAGTGGCTGCGGACGATGTATATCGGACAAATCATTTGGAAGGAGCTTGGGTGGTCGACGATCATTTATCTGGCCGCCATCACGGTCGTGGATACTCAGCTTTACGAAGCGGCGGAAATGGACGGCGCGGGACGATGGAGAAAAACATGGCATATCACCTTGCCGGCGATTCGCCCCGTCATTATTACGTTGTTGATCCTGAAAATCGGAAGTACATTGGATCTTGGTTTCGAGCATATGTACCTGTTGCTGAATTCCTTGAACCGTGAAGTCGCTGAAATATTCGATACTTACATTTACACCGCCGGTTTGAAGAACGGTCAATTGAGTTTCAGTACGACCGTCGGATTGTTCAAGGGCGTGGTCGGGTTGATCCTGGTCATGGCTTCCAACAAGTTGGCGAAGAAATTTGGGGAAGACGGCGTGTATTAAACCGCACAACCAATAAAATTTTGAGAAAAAGGGGTAGAGAATATGAAATTCAAAATGAAGCAAGTGGGAGTTCTATTGCTCGCGAGCGTCTTCTTGTTGTCGGCTTGCGGCGGGGCGAAAAACAACGGCGCTGCTGACGCCAGTAATGCCAAAACGGGAGCCAACGGCGAAAACGCGGCGGTAGACAAACCGGTCAATATCACCTGGATGAATATTTTGCATACCGCTTCAACGCCGACGGGGAAGGTCCAATCTCTCATTGAAGAGAAGACGAACACGAAAATCAAATTTTCCTGGGTACCCGATGCATCCAAGGAGGAGCGGATCAATACCGCGCTCGCCTCTAACTCTTTGGCCGACATTGTCACCTTGACGATTCTGGACAATTCATCCGTTCGGAACGCCTTGAAATCGGGCATGTTCTGGGAGGTCGAGCCTTACCTGGACGAGTTCCCGAACTTGGCGACGATTTCCGAGGACAAGCGGCGGTCCGCTTCGATTGCCGGCAAGCTCTACGGGGTGCCTTTCCAAAAAGACGTGGCGCGCAACGGCGTCATTATCCGCAAAGACTGGCTAGATAAGCTGGGGCTTCCGGTACCTAAAACAACGGATGAACTGATGGAAGTAGCCAAAGCCTTTACCGAGCAGGATCCGGACGGAAACGGAGTAAAGGACACCGTCGGATTCATCGACCGGAATGATTTGATTTACGGGGCATTTAAAACGCTGGGCTCCTATTTCGGGACTCCTAACTATTGGCAACATAGCGAAGACGGAAAAATGACGCCTGAGTTTGAGACCGAAGGTTACGTCAAGGCGATGGATTTTATGAAAGCCACTTACGATAACGGCTATATTAACAAGGACTTTGCCGTTACGGCGAAGACGGATCAGCAGGAAGGGTTTGCCCAAGGCAAAGCGGGCATCTATGTCGGCGCCCTGTTTGACGGCAAGAACCTGCTGAATTTGTCCAAGGGGATTCAGGACGACATGGAATTGGTGCTCGTCAACAATATTACATCCACCGGCAATGAAAGCGACCGGGCCATCTGGGCCGGGAACAACGGAATCGGCGGGCTGCTGGCTTTTCCTAAATCGGAAGTTAAAGACGAAGCGGAGCTGAAACAAGTTCTGAAGTTCGTGAATGATTTGATGGACGACGATATTTATGCACTGATGACTTACGGTATCGAGGGCGTTCATTACTCCATCGACGGGGATATGGCCGTCACCATTTTGGATAACGATCTGTGGAAACAGGAAGTACAGCCGTTCGCCTCTTCCCGCCCTAAGGAGCCGGGTTACAAAATCCATGATGCGGATCCGTTGAAGGTCGAAGCTACCAAGCTGATCCTGGAAAACGAGGAGTTTGCTGTCCTGAATCCGGTTTATTCGCTGGAATCGGAAACTTACACAACGATGGGCTCGGAGCTACAGAAGATCATTACGGACGCCACGTACAAGTACATTCTCGGATCCATCGATCTGAACGGCTTCAAGGCGGAGGTCGAGAAATGGAAAAAGTCCGGCGGCAGCAAAATTATTAGCGAGTACGAAGCTGCGTATAAAGAAGCCAATTCTTAAGTTCGCTTGTTAATTCACTTTATATAGGCAGACTGTTTAAGCTTGGACAATTTTTAAGAGGTCCTTTCCATGAATCTGTGGCAAGGACCATCATTTTTTGACCGGGAGGATGTGCAGATCAGATGAGTTGGGCTACTAAAACAGCGGAATCCCTGATGGAGCGGATGCCGAAAATGCATGAGGGCAAAGGATATGCCGGCAAATGGTCATATGATTACGGTGTGGTGTTAAAAGGCTTTACGCTGCTCTGGAAGCAGACGGGTGACCGGAAGTATTTTCAGTATATCCGGGACAACATGGATGACTTTATCGGAGGAGACGGTAGCGTAAGAGGATACCGTAAGGATGAATACAACATCGATCATATCAATAACGGAAAACTGTTGTTCATGCTGTATGAGGAAACCGGTCTGGAGAAATACCGGCAGGCGGCCGATCTGCTGAGATCGCAGCTGGCAAGTCATCCGCGCACGTCGGAAGGAGCCTTTTGGCACAAGCAAATCTATCCTTATCAAATTTGGCTGGACGGACTTTATATGGGATCGCCGTTCTATCTGGAATACCTGCTGACTTTTGAAGAGGGAAAAGGACTGGACGATGTAACGAAGCAATTTATCCTGTGCGAAAAACATACGAAGGACCCTGAAACCGGGCTGTTATATCATGCCTGGGATGAAAAAAAGATACAACCCTGGTGTGACCCCGCCACCGGATTGTCTCCAAATTTCTGGGGCCGCTCCCTGGGGTGGTATGTGATGGCTTTGGCGGATGTGCTGGAGCTGCTGCCCAAGGAGCACGGTGATTACACTGAGCTTGTCCGGATATTCAGGGATGTGCTGACGGCTTTGAGAAAATATCAGGACGAGGCCAGCGGCGTATGGTATCAGGTTGTAGATATGGGCGGACGCAAAGGCAACTATTTGGAGGCTTCGGCTTCCAGTATGATCGTGTTTGCCATTGCCAAGGGAATCCGGCTAGGGATTCTGGAAGGGGACGGCTGGCGGGAGACATTGGATTCGGCATTTCAGGGCTTGATCGTTGAATTCGTATTGGAAACGAAAGAGGGCTGGGTCAATCTGAACAAAAACTGCATGGTGGCAGGCTTAGGCGGAGAGGACCGCCGGGACGGCACCTATGCGTATTACATTAGCGAGCCGATCATTACGAATGACTTAAAGGGAGTCGGGGCGTTCCTGCAGGCGTGCGCCGAGGTTGAAGGGTTGCTGGCTCAATAAATGCCGAAATGCCGCTTGGATTATTAAAGTCGTTGGAACAGGAGGAAGAAGCATGCGAGTATATGACATTACCGATTACGGAGCGGTTGGCGACGGGCAAACCTTGTCAACAGCGGCTATTCAATCCGCAATCGATGCAGCCGGAGCCGCGGGCGGAGGAACCGTGTTCGTTCCGGCGGGTACGTATGTGACGGGCGCGATCTTTATGAAAAGCTATATCGAGCTGAATCTGAGTCCCGGTGCCGTGCTGTCCTTCAGCACGAATCCCGAGCACTATCCGGTCGTTTCCTCCCGCTGGGAGGGCGTGCTGCAAGAGGTGCACGCGTCGTGTATTTTCGGCCAGGACCTGGAGAATATCGCGATTACGGGAAGCGGCAAGCTCGACGGAAACGGCCAGCCATGGTGGGATAAGAAGCGGAGCGCGCCAGAGGAGCTGGAATATCCCCGGCCGAAGCTGATCAGCTTTGACGGGTGCCGCAGGGTGACGTTGAGAGATCTGAACCTGGTCAATTCGCCAAGCTGGACCGTGAACCCGATTCGCTGCCAGGACGTCACGATCGACAATTTGTCCATTTGGAACCCTGCCGATTCGCCGAATACGGACGGCATCGATCCGGAATCATGCCGGAACGTGCGGATCAGCAACTGCCATATCGATGTGGGTGACGACTGCATTGCGATCAAGGCGGGCACCGAGGAGACTGCGGAGCGGATCTCCTGCGAAAACATTACGATCGTGAATTGCACGATGGTTCATGGTCACGGCGGCGTGGTGCTGGGCAGCGAGATGAGCGGGGATATCCGCAACGTTACGATCACGGGCTGCGTATTTCAGCATACCGACCGCGGCATTCGCCTGAAATCCCGCCGCGGACGCGGGGGAATCGTCGAAGATATCCGCATCAGCAATATCGTCATGGATGATGTCCTGTGCCCTTTTATTCTGAATCTTTATTATTTCTGCGGGCCGCGCGGCAAAGACAAATACGTCTGGGACAAAAATCCTTACCCCGTGACGGAGGAGACACCCCGCTTCCGGCGCATCCACTTTGCGAACATTACCGCACGCCGGGTGCATGCGGCCGCGGGATTCCTATACGGCCTTGCAGAGCAATACATTTCCGAAGTTACGTTCGACCAAATCGATATTTCCATGGCGGAGAATGCAATTCCGGGAGTTCCGGCCATGATGACGGGCATCCGCGAAATGAACAATCGAGGCTTCTTTCTCGGTAATGTAAGGGATATCCGCTTCCACCATGTCACGATCGAAAATCATGAGGGACCGGCAATTCATGTGGAGAATGGAGAGCGGGTCGTCGTGGAACATTGCGAGTCCAGAAATACGAAGCAGGAAGAAATGCTGTTGGAGCAGGTTACTGTTCCGCCGAGTAATCCGGGCGAGGAAGAGGCTTAGAGGAGGCTGATGATGGTGAATGTCGAAGGAAACAAGGCTGGCTTTATTCAAAACCCGATTCTGCCGGGATTTAACCCGGATCCTTGTATTGTACGAGTGGAAGAGGTTTATTATATCGCGGTTTCTTCATTTGAATGGCTCCCCGGCGTCCGGATTTACGAGTCGAGCAATCTCGCCGATTGGGAACACTGCCGCGACCCGCTGACCCATCAAGTGGATTTGAGGGGTAACCCGAAAAACTGCAGCATTTGGGCTCCGCAGCTTAGTTATCATGACGGTTTATTTTATCTGATGTACACCGATGTGAAAAGCACGAAGCGCCCTTTTAAGGATTGCCATAATTATTTGATAACGGCTCCGTCGATCCATGGCCCTTGGTCGGAGCCGGTATATTTGAACAGCAGCGGATTCGATCCGTCCTTGTATCACGACGACGACGGCCGCAAATGGCTGCTCAATTGTCTGTGGGATTACCGGATCACCGAAGGCAACAAATCGAGCGGAATCGTAATCCAGGAGTATGATTCCTTGCAAGGCAAGTTGATTGGTGAACCAAAAAAACTGTTCGACTGTACACCGCTGAAAAAAACGGAAGCGCCTCATATCTACAAGCGAAACGGCTACTATTATCTCATTACGGCCGAAGGAGGAACCGGCTCCGGGCACGCCGTTACGGTGGCTCGCTCCAAGGAACTGCTCGGCCCATATGAAGTGGATCCGCAGAATCCGATGCTGACTTCGCGAAATCATCCTGAATTGGAGCTTCAATGCGCCGGGCATGGCAGTTTAATAGAGACGCCACAGGGCGAATGGTATATGGCGCATTTGTGCACGCGTCCGGTAGAAGGTGAGTTTGCCATCTTGGGAAGGGAAACCGCTCTGCAACAGGTATATTGGGACGAGCAAGGTTGGCTCCGCTTAACTGCGGGGGGGAACACGCCGCAGATCCGGGTGCCGCTGCCTAAAGGACTCGATTTCACACCGATAGTGACGGTGACGGATTTTGAAGATGATTTTACGGGTCCCGGCTTGAAAAAGAACTGGAACACGCTTCGAATTCTGGCGGATGAAAACTGGTGTTCGCTGTCGGCCAGAGCGGGTTACCTGAGGATTCAAGCGGGAGAATCGCTGCAAAGCTTGTTTAATCACCATATCGTGGCGATCCGTCAAACGGACAAGTCGTTTCGGGCGGAGACAATGGTGGAATTCGATCCGGTGTCCTATTTGCAAATGGCCGGGCTGATGCTCTATTTGAACGAAGATAACTATTGGTATGCCTACGTAAGCCATGAAGAGGGAAAAGGCAAGGTCCTGAGGCTAATGCGCTGCGAAAGGGATGAATTTGAGCTCGAACCTGTCATGATGGAATGGAACGGCGACGGAGCGGTCCAACTGGCCGTTGACGTCTCCGGTGCAAAGGGACAATTCTATTACCGGGCGGACGATCAGGACGAATGGCATGCTTGGGGAGACGCCCGGCATATAGGTTTTCTCTCAGGCGGATTTACCGGCAACTTCATCGGAATCGCAGCCCATGACATGAACAGGTTCGGCGGAATCTATGCCGACTTTGATTATTTCCGGTATCAAGGCAGAGATAGACAAAGTTAAGTTAGAGGAGATGAAAGGAGGGAGCCGCCGCATGAATTGGAGCCCGCAAGAGGCACGGAATAAATTGCTCGAATTGCTGGGGGATTTACCGCCGGAAGAGCCGATAACGGCTCAAGTCCTGAAGGTCGAGGAGCGGGACGGATATGTCCTTGAAACGCTGCAGCTGGAATTGAACGGGATGGAGCCGGTGCCGGGTTACGTGGCCAAACCCCGGGAGAGCAGCGGGCCGTTTCCGCTTGTGATCTTTAATCATTCCCATGGCGGAAATTACGGGAACGGCCGCAAGGAGATGATTGTGAGCAGCCCCTATCTGCAGGAGCCTTCGTTTGCTAAGGTGCTCACCGACTTGGGCTGCGCGGTCTGCTGCATCGATATGTGGGCCTTCAATGAGCGCGGCGGTAAGACCGAAAGCGAGCTGGTTAAGGAGATGTTGTGGAACGGCCGGGCCATGTGGGGCATGATGCTGTACGACAATCGCCGTTTGCTCGATTATATGTGCAGCAGGCGGGATATCGACAGCTCCCGGGTCGCCACGATCGGTATGTCCATGGGCGGCCTGATGGCGTGGTGGTCGGCCGCGCTCGATGAACGGATCAAGGTGACGATCGACATCTGCGGGCAGGTGGAGGCGGGAACTCTGATTGCCAAAAGAGGGCTGGACCACCATGGCTTCTACTCCTATGTACCCGGCTTATTGAAGCATTTTTCGACTTTGGATATTCAAAGGCTGATCGTGCCGCGGCCCAGGATGAGCCTGGTCGGGCGGAACGACCGGCTTTGTCCGGTCGAAGGCGTGGAACTGCTCGCTACCGGGCTCCATGATGCCTATAGGGATGCCGGGAAGCCGGAGCATTGGCAGCCCGTTCTCGGTGGAGGCGGCCATATGGAGACTGCAGCGATGCGGGCGGCCTGGGTTCCGTTTCTGACGAAGCATTTACTGGAGAGATAATTTAGGATGCGGCCGGTTTGGTAGGGCTTGGCTGGGCGTATCATTGCACCATAGATTTGTTTTAGTTAAGTGGAAACTGGAGGTTTCATGGAGATATGAAGTTGCTTGTGGGAAAGGAACCATTTTGTGATTTCGCATACATTCAGGAGGCGGTTGATTTTCTGGAACGTAAACCGTCTGAAGTTTCCGCACAGATTCATATTTTGCCGGGCGTCTATGAAGAGTCGGTAAAGATCTATCGCTCGAATCTGGCCCTGATTGGCATTGGACAAGTCGAGATCGTTATGAAGCGTTATGCCCGGGAGCGGGATGAGCGGGGGGAAGAGATCGGCACGTTCGCTACGCCGACCTTATTTTTGGGAGGCAGCCGCCTGCTTCTTGAAAATCTGGTCATCGCCAATACGGCAGGACAAGGGGATGACATCGGACAGGCGCTGGCCGTGTATGCTCATTGTGATTATACCGTGTTCAGCAACTGCATCCTGAAAGGCCATCAAGATACGTTATTCACCGGGCCGCTGCCTCCGTCTCCGAAAGATCGGCCGGAATTTGGCGGCATCCCGTTAAGGGAGCGGCATGCCAATTGCCGCCAAATATACCGCCGTTGCCTGATCGAGGGCACGGTGGATTTTATATTTGGCGGGGCTACGGCGTATTTTGAGCATTGCGAAATCCGAAGTCTGCGCCATGCGAAAGAGGGCGGCACGGGTTATATTACGGCGGCCTCCACGTTAAAGGAACAGCGCTATGGATTGATTTTTCGGGAATGTTACTTGACTGCGGCCCAGGATGTGCCGGAAGGCTCGGTTTATCTGGGGCGTCCTTGGCGGTCTCATGCCAAAACCGTATTCGTAAACTGCAGGGCGGACAGCCACATTCACCCGGAGGGCTGGGATAACTGGAACGACCCGGCCAATGAGACGACGGTCGGCTATGGCGAATATGACACCTCAAAGGCCGATGCGTTGCGTTCCCAACGGGTTAAGTGGGCGGAATGCTCCGGCGCCGGGGGGGACTTATGGAGCAAAGAAAGGGTGTTTTCCGACAGTGAGGGAGAACGGAAATGGTGGTTACAAGACGAGTATCTTTAGAAAAGTAGTTAAAGGAGCGAATGGACATGAAACATGCCATGACAGTGGAGGCGGCTGTGACGCCTGATGTGATTACGTTCGGAGAGTCGATGGGACTATTGATCTCGGACGATCGACGGGGGTTGGAGTACGGCTCCGAACTGAATTTGTCCTTCGGCGGAGCGGAAAGCAATGTCGCCATCGGTCTGGCGAGGCTGGGCTGCCGGTCCGGCTGGTTTGGCCGGCTGGGAAACGACCCGCTTGGCCGCCGTATTTACAAGGCGATCCGCGGTGAAGGAGTCGACGTGTCTCGAGCAGCTCTTGCCGAGGACTCTCCAACCGGATTGATGCTGCGGGAGAAGGCCTTCGGCAACAATTCGGTATACTATTACCGCCGTCACTCCGCCGCGAGCATGATGTCGCCGGAGGATCTCGATGAAGCTTACATCGCCTCCGCCAACATTTTGCACGTGACCGGCATCACCGCGGCTCTCAGCGACACGAGCCGGGAAACGATCTTCCGGGCGGTGGAATTGGCCAAGAAGCATGGAACTAAAATAAGCTTCGACCCCAATCTGCGGCTGAAGCTGTGGAGCCCGGATGAGGCCAGAGACACTTTGCTTGCGCTCGCCGGGCAGGCGGATTACTTTTTGCCGGGCCTGGACGAACTTCGGCTGCTTTATCGCAAAGAACATCTCGAAGAGCTAGTTCCCGAGTTGAATAAACTACCGGGTGTAAAAATCATCAAAGGCGGCGACCGTGAGACTTACATATTGGAGAATGGAGAGTTGTCGAGCGTCCCGTATTTTCCGGTGGAGCAGGTCGTCGATTCGGTCGGAGCGGGCGACGGATTCTGCGCCGGCTTTCTGGCCGGGGTGCATCAGGGAGATGATCTCAAAGACGCGGTGCGGCTCGGCAACCTGATCGGCTCCATGGTTATCCAGGCTCCCGGCGACTGGGAAGGCTTGCCGACCCGGGAGGCGGTCCGGGGCATTATGAGCGGCCGGGTGCATGTAGAGCGTTAGCAGGTTTCTTTGTGATCCGAAATCCTATTCAATCAACCCGTCCTCCATCAATCGGTCTCCCCATTTATACTCCAGCACTTCCTCCGCATCGCTAATTTGGATCACGAGCAAGGTGATGTCGGCTCCGGGGTGCCGGAGGGCGAGGTTGGGCAACACGACCCCAAGTTCCTCATTCCCCCCGCGTTTCAGGACAAGATCCTCCAGCAGCACGGATGCGCCGATCTTGTCATCGAACTGCTCCGGCTCGAACCGCTCAAACGGACCCGAGAGCGGCAGATATAAAATCTCCGTCCAGTCCAGCTCACCGGGCTGAGTTTGGACCACTAGCTGCAAGGGGCGTATCCCGTCGAGAACGAAGTCGCAGTATAAAGCCAAGCGCACTCTATCTTCCTCGCTTTCCGCTGCCGCTTAACTGCTTCTCCAGTTGGGCCAATACTCGTCTGGTTTCCCCCGACCAGCCGCTCACTTGCTGGTGCTGGCGGTCCGCTTCCTTGGCGGCGGCCATCAGGCTTCCGTGCAATACCCGCCGCTGGATCTGATCCAGCCTGTGTTCGGCCAGTTCGTACGGAACGCGGAAGGTTTCGGCGAGAAATGGAATCGCCTCGCAATGCTGATCGGGAACAGGCAGCTTCGCAAACATGTAAAAAGGAATCGCCGCGTACAGCACGAACTGTTCCGCTTCGGTTTCCTGCGCATTTTTGAATAGGACGGGCATCCTCCTCTGGTCCCCTGCATGTCTCAGTACATGGCATAATTCATGGAAAAAGATCACTCTCGCCGTCACATCATCCGCATATTTATTGAGAAAAATCACCTGCTCCTCGTTATCGGAAAAAGAGGGGCATTCCTCGTAAACGAGTTCCACGCCAAATGCCTGGGCGATATGCTCGATATCATGCTCGGCCGTGCTCGCAATCCCATGTTGTAAATATTTGCCGCTGATCCACTGCTCCAACTCGGTTTCCCTGTAGTAGGAGAATAACATAAAATCACCCCAAAAGAGAATGTATGTTCGGTATGTATCGGAAAAGAAGGGCCCTCTGGGAAGGGCCTGTTTCGTCATCTCATTCATTGTTTTGCCTTAGAGTTATATTCGACGTTCAAGTTGTAATTCCTTTAATTTTTTTCTATTTCGCCATCTAGCAATTTTTTCTTTTGCTCGCGATAGGCTTTCAAGGCCGCTTCCATCATCGCAATTTCGTCCGCCGTATAAGCTTCCGGCCCGCCGTAAAAAGACATGCTCATCCCTTTATCATAGGAAGGAGACGGGTCTTCGTTGCGTCCGAGCAAATAATCGGCATTCGTGTCCAAAGCATCGACGATGCTTCGCAGCGATTCCGGGTCGGGTTTGCGATCATTCGTCTCATATCGGGACAACTGAGCGACGGTCAATCCGGCCATGGCCGCGAGATCCTTTTGCGTCAGAGACTTATTTTCCCGAAGGATTTTGATTCGATCCCCAAGACTTTGCATAGAAACTCCTCTTTTTCCGTTTCGGATAGTATAACACTGAGTTACCGTTTTGGTAAATAGGAATATATAAATTTTGTCATTATGGAAAACATTTGACATTACCAAATCGGTAATATAAAATGGGGATAAGTTACCGAAATGGTAATTATGATGTGGTATAAGAAAAATAAAGAGTGTTTGTTCTAAAAATTATAGTTAATAAAACGTTAATTTTAATGAATGATAGTTGCAAAACGTTCTGATTGAAGCTTACTTTAAATTACCAAATTGGTAACTTTTCAAACGAAATGGATTGTTTTTGTTATGGAGGAATCACCACGTAAAGAAAACGGACAGGCTTGATATTGATCGACTAGATACCATACCCATCAATGGCAGAGATGAGGTTCTTCCTGTTCATAATAACTTCAATTTATCTTAACCGCATGAGAATAGGACGCAAATAGTTCAAGGAGGCACAACCGACATGAATGATCAAATTAATTACTTCACTAATAGCCTAGCCTCTATTTTCGGATCTGTGATGGAGTATGCGTTAGGCGGTTGGACCATCCTACTTCAGGTACTGTTTGTTTTTGCGATAGCGGATTGGATTACTAGTTGGGTGGCAGCGTGGATGAATAGAGAGTTGCGCAGCCGAATGGAGCCTGAAGAGATCATCCGAAAGAGCATGATCTTTATTCTGGTTTCAATCGCGCATTTGATCGATGGGATTTTAGGCGAAGGGCATTATATTCGGGATGCGGTAATCTTTTTTTATCTGGCGATGGAGCTTTTGTCCATTATTAAAAACATTGAGCGGATGGGCATTCCAATGCCGGGAGTACTACGTAACGCGGCGAAGATATTTCTATCCAAAAGTGGAGAAAAAGAGAATGACGAACAGCACGCGGACAAGAAATCTCCGTAGCCCACATGCTGGAGTAGATTGGAAGAGCAAAGTGTTTTACGGGAAGGAAGCTCCGCTAGTTCCAAGCCTCCTTCCTAATCTGTTCTCTATCCCCAATACACCGAAAACAATGTATACACCACATACCCACAGGCCAGCAGGATAGCGAATGCGCTGATCCAGAGCACGGCTTTTCCCCAATTCCGATAACGTTCTCTTTCTTTCCACATATCGATTCGACCCCTTCCTGTAGAAAATCCGCATATGTATAACTTAAGTTAATATGGCCTCTTTTAAACGACTTCCTGGATAAGGAAAATCGCTCCAATTGACTCAAGACTCGCAGCATGCGCATTTAAGTTCCAGATAATCTCCGGTAAACAAGGACTTTTTTTCTTGTTGAATAAAGAACGAATGTTCGCATATAATACAAACAAACGTTCTTATTTGGAGATGGTGCTGGTGGAAAAATACATCGGAAAATTGCTCGAGATTATTTATATCGATCGGGCGGGAAACGTGTCTCAGCGGCGAATTGAAGTTCATGCGGTAAAGGGGGACCTGGTACGGGCGACCTGTTTAAAGACCGGAGAGCCGAGGGCTTTCCGGAAGTCCAATATTTTGGCTTATGCACCTGTGAAAGTGAAAGGCCGTGACAGCGATGCTTCCTGATTTGGAACGCAAATTGCTGCGTATTTTGTTCAATTTCTCGACGCAGCGGGGGCGAGTGCCGATGATGGGTGAACTGGAACGCATGACCGGCAGAAGAAAAGAGGATATTCTTGATGGGCTGCGAGCACTGGAGCGTGAGCGATATATTCATTGGCCGGATTCGGCGGCATTGGCAGGCATTCTAGTGCTGGAAGCGTGGGATCGGGGAGCTCGTTAGAGGCCCTGATCTCTTTTTTTTAGATATTTTCGTAATTTTATGGGATAGTCCTTTAATTCGGAGAGAGCTAAGATTATATTAAGCATATAAATTCCTGAAAGCGCTTAAATAATAATTTAGTTAGTTGAACCGGAGGGGAGAATAATCATATGCCAAAAGTAGTCTACTTGCCGCTCGATGAAAGGCCGTGCAATTACCTGTTTCCGCGGCGGCTGGCCGAAATGACCGATCTGGAACTCGCGGTGCCGGACATCCATCTGCTTGGCCGCAAAAAACAACCGGCCGATACGGCGGCGGTCCGGGAATGGCTTTTGCACGAAGCCGAGGGAGCGGACTATTTGCTCGTATCCATTGATTTACTGATCTATGGCGGAATCGTACCGTCCCGCTTGCATCATTTGACGTTTGAGGAATGCATGGAACGCTTGTCCGTGCTGGCCGAAATCAAGGAGTGTCATCCGGGGATCCGGATTCACGCTTTTAATCTGATTATGCGGGTGCCAAACAACAATAAAGATGAGGAAGAGCCGGATTACTATAAATTTCATGGCGGCCAGATTTTTAAATACAGCTATTTGACCGATAAAGCGGAACGCGACCAGCTGAATGATAACGAACATATGGAGCTTGAACAGTTAAAAACATTGATCCCAGAGCCTTATCTGAATGATTTCGTCGAGCGCCGGGGCGTTAATCAGCAGGTGAATCATTATACGTTGAAGCTGGCGGAGGAAGGGATCATCGATCACCTGATCATTCCGCTCGACGATAATTCGGAGTATGGCTTCTCCCCAAAAGAGCAGCAGATGATGATCTGCCGGGTCGAGGAACTGGGTATCATGGACCGTGTGATGATTTATCCCGGTGCCGATGAGATCGGCTGCACGATGTTCGCGCATATTTTTTGCGAATTGAAACAGTACAAGCCGGAGATTTTTGTGCGGTATTCCTCGACTAAGGGGCCGTTGACCAAGCCGAAATATGAGGACCGCAGTCTGAACGAGAGCGTCAAATCCCATCTCACCGCCTCCGGGGCCGTGTTGGCGGATCATTCCGGCGATACTCCATTCGTGCTGATCGTCCATTCCCCGGCAGTGGATCAGGCGGGTATGGCGGAGCAGATTCCTTTTAGGGAGCGGCATCGTTCTTATTTTTCCGAAATTCATTATCGGGAGATCGTCGAAAGGATGGAAGCTTACTTGCGAAAGGGCAAGCATGTTGCTCTGGGTGACGTGGCGACGTGCAACGGCGGAGATCCGGTTCTAATAAATTTGCTGAAGAAAAAAGGATTGCTGGACCAATTGACCGCCTATGCGGGATGGAACACATCCGGTAACGCGCTCGGTACGGTGATCGCTCATTTCGTGATCATTTCGTATTATTTGGAACGCCAGGAATCGGCAACTTATCCCGAAATCATTCGGGAGAGCCGGAAATTTTACTATGAGCGCCTGGTTGAGGATTTCATTTATCAGTCCCTTGTCCGCCAGGACATGCTGGAACACGATCTGCCCCGACTGGATGCAAGCTATTATGTGATCGGACATTGTTTGGACGAAGTGCATGGTATTTTGGCCGAAAAAATGAACCGGGCAGCCGAGCGGTACTTCGGGGATATTCCGGAAGGGCGGATCAGGCTTCAACGGCTTCATTTTCCATGGAAGCGTATGTTTGAAATCGGATTTGAGCTTAACATAGAGACGGAGTCTACTACTATTGCTGCTGAATAGATTCAGAAAAGCAAGTCTAATTAAATCACAAACATTATAACGTTATATTTACTTAAGGTAACGATGGTGTTATTGTAAACATTATAATGTTATATCGAAAAGGGTGAAGATCATGACAGATTCATGGGTCCTGCGCCGCGTCAAACGCGTGAGCGGGGAAGAGATCGATATCGTGATCGAGAACGGGCTGATCGCGGAGATCACCGAGCCTGGAAAAGGCCGAGCAACGCGGGAGTATGACGGCACCGGCACGTATGTATCCAGCGGCTGGATCGATATGCACGTTCATGCGTTTCCCGAGTTTCATCCTTACGGGGACGAGATTGATGAGATCGGCGTCCGGCAGGGCGTCACGACGATCGTCGATGCCGGAAGCTGCGGAGCGGACCGGATCGCGGATCTGATTCGGAGCGGGGAACAAGCCAAGACGAACGTACTGGCGTTTCTAAATATTTCCCGTATCGGCCTGCTTCGCATCGACGAATTGTCGCAAATGGCGTGGATCGACCGGGAACGGGCCAAACATGCCATCGCCAAATTCGGCGAATCCATCGTCGGCTTAAAAGCGCGCATCAGCCGGAGTGTGGTCGGTGAGAGCGGAATCGAGCCGCTGCGAGTCGCGAGGGAACTGTCCGAAGAAACGGGGCTTCCGCTCATGGTTCATATCGGCTCGGGACCGCCGGACATTCGGGAGGTAATTCCGCTTTTGGCGCGAAAAGATATCATAACTCATTATCTCAACGGAAAAGCGAACAATTTATTTGATGCAGAAGGCCGTCCGCTCCAGGTCCTTACCGATGCGGTGGCTCGGGGAGTTCATCTGGATGTAGGACATGGTACGGCAAGCTTTTCATTCCGGGTGGCCGAGGCGGCCAAACGTCACGGGATTGCACCGGATACGATCAGTACCGACATCTACCGCGGCAATCGGTTGAACGGGCCGGTATACAGCATGGACAATGTGCTGTCCAAATTCCTGCTTCTCGGGTATTCCCTTGAAGAAATCATCGGCATGGTAACCGTCAATGCCGCTGCCTGGCTGGGCAAGCCGGAACTGGGGCGCATCCGGGTGGGCGACACCGCGAACCTTACGCTGTTCACACTGGCCGACGGTCCGGTCATGTTGACCGATTCGGAAGGAGAACAGAGAACGGCGAATCAAATTATCCAAGCAAAAGGAGTTGTGGCAAATGGGGAATTCATTGAATGCGAAATACGGGCTTAAGCGAGTGATTAATGCCAGCGGGCGCATGAGTATTTTGGGCGTGTCCGCACCGACCGATACGGTAATGGAAGCGATGAAGCAGGGCGGACAGAGCTACGTTGAAATCGCCGATCTGGTCGACAAAGCGGGCGATCATATCGCTGGGGCGCTTGGTTCCGAAGCGGCCGTCATCGTCAACTCCGCTTCCAGCGGGATTGCATTGTCCGTTGCGGCTGTTGTGACCCGGGGGAACCGGCGGCTCAGCGAACGGCTGCATCAGGAGATTATTCCCCGCAATGAGATCATCATTTTGAAAGGCCACAATGTACAGTACGGCGCCCCGGTGGAGACGATGGTCTATTTGGGCGGCGGGCGTCTGCTGGAAGTCGGCTACGCCAATGAAGGCCGGGCCGAGCATATCGAAGACGCCATCTCGGAGAGAACCGCGGCGATTTTGTACGTGAAATCTCATCATGCGGTTCAAAAGAACATGATTTCCGTCGAGGAAGCCTGGGACGTGGCGCAAAAGAACGGCGTTCCGCTCATCGTGGACGCGGCGGCCGAAGAGGATCTGCATAAATACGTGACTTGTTCGGATCTTGCGATCTACAGCGGCTCCAAAGCGATTGAAGGACCGACCTCCGGAATCGTAGCGGGGAAACGTACTTATATCGATTGGCTCAAGGTTCAATTGCACGGCATCGGCAGAAGTATGAAGGTAGGCAAAGAAACAAGCTTTGGCCTGCTTCAGGCACTCGACGAGTATCTGGTCAAGGTAGACAAGAGCGAGCAGGAAAAAGCCTCTCTCGAAGCGCTGTCCCCGCTAAACGACATACCCGGCGTGAAGGTGACGATCGTTCAGGATGAAGCGGGCCGCGCGATCTACCGGGGTCGCATTCATATCGATCCGCAGCAGACGGGAACGAACGCCAAAGAAGTTGCGGCGGGACTCCAAAACGGTGAAATAGCGATTTATACGCGGGACTATGGGGTTCGTCAAGGCTATTTCGACATCGATCCGCGGCCTCTGCTCGGGGACGACATTCAAGTTATAGAGGAACAATTGCGTAAATTATTGACGGGGGGAAAATAAGCATGTCACAGATCGAAAAGCGTTTTTACAAAGGGCGCGTCGCCTTGAACGTGTTGGCGAAGGATATCGCCAATGCCAAGGAAGTTTTTGAAGCGGCGGAGGGGCATGTCCTGGTGGGTGTTCTGTCCAAGGCTTATTCTACGGTAGAGGAAGCCGTGACCGCCATGAAAGCCTATGGCAAGGAAATCGACGAAGCGGTATCGATCGGGCTTGGCGCCGGCGACAATCGTCAAGCCGCGGTTGTGGCCGAGATCGCGAAGCATTATCCGGGCAGCCATATCAACCAGGTGTTTCCGGCCGTGGGAGCGACCCGCGCCAATCTCGGCGACAAGGACAGCTGGATCAACAGTTTGGTGTCCCCGACGGGACGCGTCGGATATGTGAACATCTCCACAGGGCCGGTCAGCGCGGCGCAAAGCGAGGCTGCGATTGTTCCTGTGGCGTCGGCGATTGCACTGGTGCGCGACATGGGCGGAAACGCGCTGAAGTATTTTCCGATGCAAGGCCTTAGCCGGGAAGATGAGTACCGCGCCGTTGCGGCGGCATGCGCCGAAGCCGGCTTCGCGCTCGAACCGACGGGCGGCATCGACATGGACAATTTCGAGCCGATTTTGCGCATCGCCCTGGAAGCGGGAGTGCAGCAAGTCATCCCTCACGTGTATTCTTCCATCATCGATAAGGAATCCGGAAATACCAATATTCAGGATGTGCGGGACTTGCTCGGCATCATGAAAAAGCTGGCGGATGAGTATGCCTAAGCGGGTAGCTGCATTTGGCGAGGTAATGATGCGTCTCCAGGTGCCGGGGCATGATATGCTGTCACAGGCCAGCACCTTGAATTATTCGTTCTCCGGCACCGGAGTGAATGTCGCCTCGGCCTTAGCCCGCTTCGGACATACGGGGTTATTGGTAACCCGCTTGCCTCTGGGTCCGCTAGGCGACGCGGCTTCAGCGTATTTGCGGAAGCTCGGTATTGAGGCGGAGTTCGTTCTTCGCGGTGGAAACTACTTGGGACTATATTTTTTGGAGAACGGCTTCGGGGCTCGTCCAAGCCGGGTAACGTATACTAACCGGTTGGAAAGCAGCTTCAATACGTCGCCGCAGGGTACTTACAATTTTGAACGTATTGCCGAGTCGATTGATGCGGTACATTTCTGCGGCATCACGCTGGCTATGAACGACGGAGTCCGGGGCCACATGATAAACCTGGCCAAAGCCGTCAAGGGTCGGGGAGGCAAAGTTATTTTTGACTGCAATTTCCGTCCTTCCCTTTGGGGAGAAAAAGGCCATAGCGTGGCTAGACCGCACTATGAAGAGATGCTAAGGCTTGCGGACATTGTGTTCATGAACGAAAAGGATGCTATGTTCACGCTGGGAATGGGCAGCACTGCCGAGGGGCGGGAAGAGAGACTAGCCGAGTTGATTCCGGCGGTGGCGAAACAATACGACATCACGGCGATTGCCGGGACGCACCGGGATATCCACGGTGATAACTCTCACTCTTTGCGCGGCTTTTTGTTCAAGGAAGGGCGCTTTACGTTTTCGGAGAGACTGACATTTTCCGTCTATGATAGAATAGGGGCAGGAGATGCCTTTGCCAGCGGCATTATTCATGGCGAACTGGAGCAATTCGAGCCGGAGCGGACCGTGAATTTTGCGGCGGTGGCGGGCATGCTGGCCCATACCGTGGCTGGAGATACGCCGATGGCTTCGGAGGGAGATGTTTTCCGGGCCATGGAGAGTACGATAGGCGATGTGGAAAGGTAGTGGATTTTAAAGTGAGCTTGTCCCGAAAAGACCGGCCGTTATATTTGCAGATCAAACAAATTTTGAAGGACCGGATTTTGCACGGCGTATATCCTTTGGGGAGCAACATTCCTTCGGAGCCTCTTTTGGAGCGGGAATTCGCCGTCAGCAAAATTACCGTTCGCGGTGCGATCCAGGAACTCGTGCAGGAAGGCTATCTGGAAAAAGGCAGCGGCAGAGGCACGAAGGTGATCCGGAATAAAGCGGCTTCCAAGCTGTCGAAATGGAAACATTTCACGGAGATTCTGGTCGAGTCCGGCCACCGGATCAAGAAGCAGTGGCTGCGGGCGGGAGCCGTGCGGACTGTGCCGGGAACGGAACAGCATCGGCTGTTCGGCGAGACCTGCCTGAAGCTGGAGCGTCTCTATTATCTGGACGATGCCCCATATATTTATTACGAGCATTTCTTGAGCAGCGATCTGGAAGAAGGTCTGACGTTGTCCGACCTGAATGATCAATCGCTCTACGAACTGCTCGAAGAACAAGGATTGTCCCTCGACAACCTCCGGGACGAGTTCGGCGTGGCAGCCGCTAGCCGCGAAATCGCAGAGATCCTGGGAGTGCCCGAAGGAGCTCCGTTGCTCAAGCGCAGCCGCTATTCCCGTGATGAACAAGGCAACATTATCGAATACAGTGTCGGCTACTATAACACCGAGCTGCAGAGCTACATCGTAAATTATGACGCATAGTTTTCGTTCACTGAAAAGTACCGTTGGACAGCCGGGATGGGATGGCATTTTTGCCTCTCGTCCTGGCTGTTTTGGTTTTTAACGGACATCACCGAGACGACGTATTTTACCACTCTTCTCGGCTGTTTCTTTCCTAACGGACATGAGAGCCGTTAAACTCCGAAAAATCACCGTTCTGGAAATTTAACGGACACCAGAGCCCTTAAATGGTCGCGGTGACCATGTTTTCCTGCGAAAAAGGGTATTTAACGTCTCCTGTGTCCGTTAGCCGATCCAACCTCTGTTTTTTGGCAGAATAAGGTCTTCTGTGTCCGTTAGAATTGTCGTGCTGTAGTGGTCTCGTAGCCTCATAGCCTCGTATCCTCGTAGTCTCGTATTGCATCGTTATAAAATGACGCGTTTAGGTGCAACCATCTAAAAATATGCCGAGTTACGATATTTTCATCGTCGGAAGCCGAGGTGGAACGCCATTTTGCCACTTATCCCGGCTGTTTCTTTTTCTAACGGACATGAGAGCCGTTAAACTGCGGAAAATCACTGTTTTGGAATTTTAACGGACACCAGAGCCGTTAAATGGCTAGGATGTCCCTGTTTTCTTGCGAAAAAGGGTATTTAACGTCTCATGTGTCCGTTAGCCGATCAAACCTCTGTTTTCTAGACGAATAAGGTCTTCTGTGTCCGTTAGAATCTGCGAGACCTGGCGTGACTGATGTGACTCATGTTACCTAAGTGACCAATGTTGATAAATGTGACTAATCCGTCAAAGTTACCGATGTGACCAATGTGATCAATCTGACTTATGCGACTAATGCGACAATGCGGCCAATGTGACCAATGCGATCAATCTGACTAATGACTAAAGCGATCAATGTGACTGACGTGACCGAAGTGACCGGCATGATTAACGTGACTCCCCCAACCCCAACTCCTCCAACTACCCCGACCGTGTGAATCATCATATCCTAGTTGATTTTGGTTAAAATGAGCGGAAAATTACTGAAACAAATTCGAGGTCATATGATCATCGTGCCAAGTATATTTTTGCCAGGGGGCAAGTGACGGAGGCGCTTACGGTTACTCATGATTAATAAGGTAATTTTGAATTTATAAGGTTAGTTTAGGTGCGGAGTTACTTTTAGCCAACGGAAGTTGGTTTGTTGTAATAAGGGTTACTACCTCGGATTATCTCGAAACCACTGACGTGCCTGCCACGCCAAGTAAATTAATCGCCCGTGTCCATCATGGCATCGTTTGTACGAAACGTTCGGTCCGACTCATCCACCGCTTTACCTCCCCAGCGTGCTTCACCAAGCTTGAGCTGGTATCAGGCTCCTTCTGCCAAAGTCTTCCTCAAATCTCTAGTATTTTGTGGCTCTTCTATCACCAGTTCGGAGCGCCCGAAAACCAGCCCTATTATTCAGATGTTTTCTATAGTTCACAGGATATTTTGCAATAAGAAAGCGTTCTATAATAACCCTATAAGACATTGCCAAGCTCACGCGGTGCCGATAATCGACCTTTTCGGCGGGTGCTGCAGCGGTTTGGCTCATAGAACTTTTAAGGTTTACATGAGGAGGCATACAGATGAAGATTGAGAGACATCCGGACAATCCGATTGTGGTACCGGGGGGTTACGAATGGAGAATGGTAACCGTTTTCAACCCTGCGGTCATTATTGATAACGGAAAGTTCTACATGATCGAGCGGACGGCCGGGTCGTTGACCCCGTGCAAAAACTTTCTCGGCTTGCTGGAAAGCGAAGACGGCGTGCATTTCACGCATGTGAAGGACGAGCCGATCGTTACGCCGGACATGCTCGGATTCCCCTACGGTAGCGTCCAGGATCCCCGCATCGTCAAGATCGATGATACGTTTTATTTGAACTACGCGCTGCGTCCTTGCGCCATGAGTTACTATCCGACCGGCAGAGGCGTGCCCGAGCGTTCGATTCCGGAATATCCGGACGGTTGGGGCGAGCAGGAAGGCCATTGGCTGACCCGTTCCTCGATCCTCACCTCCAAAAATCTGGTGGACTGGGAGTTCCTGACGGATACGACACCGCTTGATATTAACGACCGGGACAATATTTTGTTCCCTGAAAAAATAAACGGCAAATATGTGCTTCTGCGTCGGCCGGAGGAATATGTAGGCGAAGCATACGGTACGGAAAAAGCGGGCATGTGGATTACCTATTCCGACGACCTCATTCATTGGGAAGAGCCGAAGCTGCTCGCCAAAGGCGAAAACCCGGCTTGGGAATGTCGCAAAATCGGCGGATCGACGCCGCCGGTGAAGACGGACCGCGGATGGCTGGTGCTGTATCACGGCGTGGACGACGAAATCGTATACCGCGTGGGAGCGATGCTGCTCGATCTGGACAATCCGGAAAAAATCATTGCGCGGACGAAGAATTTCATCATGGAGCCGGAGACGTACTACGAAAAGTTCGGGTTCCAGATCCCTAACGTGATTTTCCCGACGGGGAACGTGGTGAAAGACGGCTTGCTGTATATCTACTATGGAGTTACCGATACGGCGATCGCCTTGGCGACGGTGCCGCTTGAGGAACTTGTGGATTATATTCTCAACGAGCCGGAAAACTAATAGAAACGTAAGCAGGGAACGACCGCGGCAAGCGGTTCTTCTTGAAAACAACTTGAAAACGCTTACTATATTACATCTGTTTTCATGGTTATTACACAATGTGTTACATTATATAACATAAAGCCACGAAACGGCCATTCTAAAGTCGCCGAAACTTCCACATTCATCTTGATTTTTCGGATATAATCAAAGATTCATGGGATATAGAGCGAATAACAGACCTTTTATAATAGAAACATAACGAGTCAAGACAATAAATAGATCATGGCTTGTTAGGTTCTAAACCGAATTTCATTATTAAGAAAAGAGGGTTGGTTATGAACAAAACAAACAAAGGCAAAAAGGCGGTAATTTTGGGACTGGTCGCGTTGCTGGCGATTTTTACGGCAGCTTGCGGAAAAGGAGACAATGCTTCCTCTAAAGGCGGCTCGGAAACGGAAACCATCACATTGAACATGATGCATCCGTGGACATCCCCGAACGTCGATAACGAAGTGTATAAGGCGCGGATCGCTGAATTCGAGAAACAGCATCCGAACATTGTTATCAAACAGGACGGCGTACCTTCCGCTCAGTACAAAACGAAGCTCCGCACGCTCGCCGCGGGCAATAACCTGCCGGACATCAACGTAGTATGGCCAGGCGCGGACCTGGATCCGCTAGTTGATGGTAACTTGCTTGAGCCGATTAACGACCTGATGGAAAATTGGACTTCCATTTTGCCGGAGAGCGCGTTGGCCGGATTTAATGTTGACGGCAAACAATATGCGGTGCCGACCAAGCAAACCTTTGTCGATATTATTTACTACAACAAAGAAATGTTTGCGCAAATTGGATACGATACCTTCCCTGACACCTATGACAAATTCATCGACGCGGTCAAAAAGCTGAAAGAAGCAGGCATTACACCGATTTCCCTCGGCAACAAGGAGCAATGGCCGCTGCAATCTTCCTATATTTCGATCATCGGAGACCGGTTTACTGGCAGCGATTTCTTGCCGGCTGTTCTGGAGAAGAAAGCAAAATTCACCGATCCGGAATTCGTCAAGGCGCTCTCGGTCATTGATGAACTGACCAAACTGGGCGCGTTCAATACCGATGCCAATAACATGGACTCCGTACAAGGGCAGGATTATTTTATCCAGGGTAAAGCGGCCATGCATATTTCTTCCTCCACTGTTGATGCACGGGTGCGGATCAACAACGATGAAGGGGACAAGTTCGGCATTGCGCTGTTCCCGAGCGTGGAGGGCGGCAAAGGCGAACCGGCCAAGAGTGCGGGCGTCGTTCAATACGGCATTGCCATCAAGAGCGAACTGAATGAGAAAAAACGGGCTGCTGCCGAAGAATTCTTGAAATTTTTCGTGAGCGAGGACTTGTATAAAGAACTGATCCGTAACGGCGTTGTCGTGCCGGCAAAGGTTGATGTGCCGGAAGATGCGAGCAAGTACCTGAAAGAGATGCTGGAATTGACGGGTAACGGTACGGCGCCGGTATTCGACAGCGTGATTCCGACCCAGGTCGTCGATGTGCTGCAAAACGGGCTTCAGGCTTTGACCGTAAAACACGGTACGCCTGAAGAACTGGCCAAGGAAGTCCAGGAAGCTTTCGACAACATGAACTAAACAACGGACATATCCATCACCCTGACGTTTGAATCCGAGGGGCAAGAAAACCCGAACATTCCGGGTTTTCTTGTTTCATCGGGCTTGGAGGCCAAGGGTGCGAAGAAAAGGAGGAATCCCCGATGCAAACGCTAAGAGGGACCAAATTTGCCATTTTCCTCGGTTTGTTTCCGGCGCTGATCATCTATCTGGGTATTGCCATCGTTCCGATCGGGTTGTCCTTGTACTACTCTCTGATGAATTGGAACGGAATCGGCTCCATGTCTTTTGCCGGACTTGATAACTATGTGAAAATTTTGAGCGACGACACCTTCTGGCTGTCGGTAAAAAATAATGTCATCATCATGGTGACCGGCCTGGTCGGTCAAATTCCGCTGGGCCTGCTGCTGGCGCTGCTGCTCAACCGCGGGTTGAAGGGCTCGGGAATTTTCCGGACCATCGGATTTATGCCGGTCGTTATTTCTTCGGTAATGGTCTCCCTGATCTGGGGGATGGTGTACAATACGGAATACGGCTTTCTGAATAGTCTGCTGGGGATGATCGGGCTGGATGGCTGGCAGCAGAACTGGCTCGGTGATTCGAAATGGTCGATGCTGTCGATCAGTATTGCGTATATTTGGCAAAATTGCGGCTTGTACATGGTTATTTTCCTGGCCGCGCTGCAAAATATTCCGGAAGAAGTCAACGAGGCCGCCGAATTGGACGGGGCCACCGGATTGAAACGGACCCTGCGGATTACGATCCCTATGGTCCGGGGAACGATTATGGTAGGTGTAGTTTACAGTATAAGCAACTCCTTCCGCGTCTTTGACCTGATTCAGATTTTGACGGGCGGCGGACCTGCGCATCAGACGGAAGTCATGACGATCTATATGTACAATAGCGCCTTTATCAACATGCGCTACGGCTACGGCAGTGCGGTGTCCATTCTGGTATTGCTGTTCAGTCTGATCGTCATTTCACTCATCAACCGGCTTGGCCGGGAGAAAGATGCATAAGGAAGGGAGGATTGCGCCATGAGGAGAAAATCCGGGCTGTTTCAGTTTTTCGCATACACTTTTTTAAGCCTGTTCGCTATTATTAATATAGTTCCTCTCTTTTGGATGGTAGTCAACTCCTTCAAGAAGGAACAGGAATATGCGGCAGATCCGTTTTCGTTCCCGAAAGTTTTGCAGTTTTCGAACTATGCCAAGGCTTGGGAAGTCGCCAATATGAATGTGTACTTTTTAAACAGTTTGATCGTTACGTTTGTCTCCTTGCTTGTTACCGTGCTGCTGGGGGCGCTTGCCGCCTATTTCCTGTCGCGGTTCAAATTCAAGCTTCAGGGAATGACCTACGGACTATTCTTGTTGGGGATGCTGGTTCCGATCCATGCTACCCTGATTCCGATATTTCTGATCATGCAAAAACTGCATTTGCTGGATACGTACTGGTCGCTGATTTTGCCTTACACGGCATTTCACTTATCGTTGACCGTATTCATCCTGGAAGGATTCATGCGGGGGTTCCCCAAAGATTTGGAGGAATCCGGCGTCATGGACGGCGCGGGGGTATACCGCATCTTTTGGTCGATTATTTTGCCGATTACTAGGCCGGCCTTGGCCACGGTTATTATATTGAATTTTATTTATAACTGGAACGAGTACTTGTTTGCACTAGTGCTGATCACCTCGACGGAACTTAAAACGCTGCCGCTTGGCCTGGCTAATTTCGTCGGTATTGAAACGGCCAGCCTCACCTTGCAGATGGCCGCGCTGACGATTGCGCTGATCCCGATCCTGATATTCTACCTGCTGCTGCAGAAACAACTCGTTAATGGTATGACGGCGGGAGCGGTTAAGGGCTAGACCGGGCGAAAGTGAGAGGGGAAGATACGACATGAAGATACGCTACAGAAAATACCTCGGAAACTTCGGACTGAAGCGAAAAGCGCTCGTCATCTTCCTGCTCTTTGTCATTTTGCCGACCTTCGGCGTCGGCGTCGTCGTTCAATACAAATTCAATCAGGTGTTAAGAGATCAATTTATTAATTCTACCAAGCGCAATCTGGATAACGTGACCAGTCAGCTCGGAGAACAGACGAAGATGGTGGAGGATATCGCCAACTATCTGATTCTAAGTCCGGATATGAGGAATTTCCTTAGAACGTCTCCGCCCTTGAACACCGACCAGAGAGCCAACCTTCAAAAAAATATCGAGGAGTTTCTCACCTTCCAACTGATGTCGCGCAGCTATATCCGATCCATCGAAATATCCGGTTATAACGGCAGTTCCATCGAGATGGGTGAACCGTTCAGCGGGGACGAATCCAAATGGGAGCGGCAGGCTGAAGCCGGTAAAGGCTCGATTATTTGGACAGAGGGCTACAACTTGAATAGCGATTGGTACGGCGAAGTGCAGCTGATTTCGATGTTCCGGATTCTGAATTCGTACAACGAAATTACCAGACCGCTAGGAAGGTTGACGATCAGGATGGATGAAGCCAGCATCCTCCACCTGCTGGAAAAAGGCATATTTGAGGACGGAGCGGGCAGCGTATTTATCATCGGAACGCAAGGGCAGATCGTATTGGGCTCCAAAGACAAGCTGAGCGAGAATTTCAAACCGGACGAAATGCTGCTCGGCAAGCTGGCAACCGGAAGAGAAGGTTTTTTTAATTATTCGGTAAAAGATAGCCGGTACTTGACGCTGTACAAGCCGATCAATAATACAGGCTGGAATGTTGTAGCCATGATTCCCGAGGCGACGGTCGCCGATGAGTTTCGGGGTATCAAATGGTTGATGCTGTTTATTCTGACCGCAATATTGCTGCTCGGCCTGACGGCGCTGATCGGGTTTCATTATACGATCATTACTCCGATTTTACGGCTGAAAAAAGAGGCGCACCGCGTTACCCACGGAGACTTTAGCGCACGCGTACCTATCGAATCCAGGGATGAGATCGCGGAGTTGAACCATAAGTTCAATGAAATGGTCGCTACGATTGAGCAGCTTATCGAACACAAATACAAATTAGAGCTAAGGGAACGCGAATCCGAGTTGAAGCTGATGCAGAACCAGATGGATCCGCATTTTCTCTATAATACGCTGGACATGATCCGCTGGACGGCCCGTTTGGAAAAGGCGGACAAATCGAGTCAGCTGATCGAGATGCTTTCGAAATTTTTCCGTTCCAGTGTGAATAACGGCAGTTACGAGACGACGCTGCGCCGGGAAATGGATTTTGTGCAATCCTATTTGTATCTGCAACAGCGCCGATTAGGAGACAAGCTTAGCTATAGGTTGAATATGGAATCCGGTCTGGAAAATACATTGATCCTCAAAGCTACGATTCAGCCGTTGGTGGAGAATTTTATCAAGCACGGGTTTGACCGTTCGAAACCGGTCAATGAAATTTTAGTCAACGCTTATGCCGCCTTCGATGAAATTTGGATCGATGTGATCGACAACGGGAAAGGGATGTCTCCGCTCCGGAAAAAGGAAATTCAAGCCTTGCTTCAAGGCCGGAATAAGGACGACAGCGTGGGCGGAGCCATGTCCAACATCCATGAGCGGCTCTCGATCTTTTTCGGACAGGGCTATGGCCTTGAAATCGTAAGTACCTCTCCGCAAGGGACCTGGATACGTCTGAGAATTCCTTTGGGAGAAAGTCAGGATCATGGTGGTGAACAGCATGAACAGTAAATTGGAGCGTAAACATAATTGGATCAAGATGCTGATCGTGGATGGCGAGCCCATCATCTGCGCAGGATTGCGGCACACGATTGATTGGGAGGAACTCGGCATTCAAGTCGTTGGCGAAGCTTATGACGGCGCGGAAGCCCTGCGATTGGTCGAAGAACATGAGGTTGACGTGGTGCTTTCCGATATCCGGATGGAAGGCATGGACGGGTTAAAGTTGGCGGAGCGTCTGAAGGAACAATTTCCTGAAGTTCGCGTCGTCATGATCAGCGGTTATGAGGATTTTGAATATGCGCGTCAAGCCATCCGTTTGGGAGTTAGCGATTATTTACTCAAGCCGGTCGAAATCGAGGAATTGACCCGGGTTGTGGAAAAAATCGTCAAAGACCTTCAAGCCGAAACTAGGGACGGGGGCGTTCAGGAAGCGAAGCTGTGGTTGTCGAATATGGCCCGTCACGGCATTGCTTACGGCAAAGAGGCTCCACCTTCCCTGCGTGGTGTTCAATTTCGCGTGCTGATTACCCAGTTGGATCGGTTTGTCGAGCGGTTTGGAGAGCGGCCGCCGGAGCGCTACCGGGAAATCCAGGATAAGTGGATTCGAACGCTGCATACGGAACTCAGTCACCCGTTCCTGCGCGCGGTTTCCGTGTTTGATCATGAAAACCTCCTCGTCACCCTAATCATGTCCGACACCCGATTGGATCGAACAACATGGGACGGGCTGCTGGAACAAGCGCTGCCTGAACTTCGGGAGGGCGGTCTGTATTGCGCGGCTTCCGAGCCTTATGACGATCTCGAAGAGACGGCAAAACACTGCGCCGAGGCAAACGGGCTGCTTCCATATCATGTAGTGGAGGACAAGGTTCTGCTGTTGCCGGAATACCGGGAGTCTGTCGAGCAGGGGCGGAATCTGCCGGCCTTCGATGCTGCCGAAATGGCGAAGAGCTTGCTGGCGGCCATGTTCAAGCAAGATCATGAAGAAGTTACCTCCCGGGTGGAGAGAATGTTCGGTTTTTTCCGGAAAGAAGTCTTTTTGCCGGGGGATATTTTGCTTGCGGTTGAGGAATTGTCGGCCCTGCTCCGGCAGCGACTGCGAAAAAGCGGCATGACCGAGCTGGACTACGGTCACAAAGCCAACCCGGATTTGAACCTTTTCAATTCGTATGCTTCGCTGGAGGCATTGGTCAGGGAAGAGATGCAGGAGTTGCTGCGGCAAATTGACCGCCATGGCATCGATAAATCGTACTGGATCATTGAGAAGGCCAAAAAATATATGGACGAGCATTACCGTACGGATCTGAAAGCTTCTGAGGTGGCAAGTTGGCTGAAAATCACGCCGAGTTATTTCAGTTATATTTTCAAGCAGAGCACGGGCAAAGGTTTTACGGAATATATGAACGAAATGCGGATGGAGCAGGCGAAAGCCCTGCTGGCCACCACGCATGACAAAGTTTTTGAAGTAGCGGATAAAGTGGGATACAAGGAGTACAAGTATTTCGTTTCCGTGTTCAAATCGTATACCGGAATGACGCCAAAGGAATACCGCGGGCTAAGCGCAACGAGGGACACGGGCAGCCAGAGAAATTAAGAGCCCGTATCATTAGTATGAAGCGGGGGAAATGCGGGATGGAAAAATATAAAAAGGCACATGTGCCCATCGAAGAGCGAATCAGCGACCTGTTGGAAAGAATGACGCTTGCGGAAAAAGTAGGACAGCTTAATCAGCGAATGTATGGATGGAACGCTTATGTCAAACGGGAGGACGGTTTTGTCCTGACCGATGAATTCAAAGAGGAAGTCGCCCGGGGAGGCGGAATGGGCGCGCTCTATGGCTTGTTCCGCAGCGACCCCTGGTCCGGCGTTAATTATAGTAACGGAATTACAGCCGCCGATAGTGCAAAGGCGGCCAATATGGTGCAAAAGTATATCATCGAGCATACCCGGCTCGGAATCCCCGTCTTGTTATCGGAGGAATGTCCCCATGGACATCAGGCGCTGGATGGCACGATGCTTCCGGTGAATCTGGGCGTCGGGGCAACCTGGAATCCGGCGTTGATGGAAGAGGCTTATGGCTATGTGGCTTCCGAGATCCGCAGCCGCGGAGCGCATGTGGGACTGGTGTCCGCGCTGGACATTCTCCACGATCCGCGCTGGGGCCGGTCCGAGGAATGCTTCAGCGAGGATCCGTATCTGGCGGCGCGGTTTACGGAAGCCGCCGTGCGGGGGATGCAGGGCGACAACCCCCAGGACCTCTCAGGCATGAGTAAAGTCGCGGTAGTTCTTAAGCATCTTTGCGCCCAGGGTACCGCTCAGGGCGGGCGTAATGCCGGTCCCGCACCGATCGGAGAGCGGGAGCTGCGCGAGATCCACCTTCCCGCCGCCAAGGCCGGGAAGGAGGCTGGGGCCGCCGGATTCATGGCGGCGTATAACGAGATCGACGGCGTGCCATGCCATGCGAACAAGTCGCTGCTTACGGGCATATTGCGCGACGAATGGGGCTTTGACGGCATCGTCATGGCCGACGGCTGCGCGATAGACCGGCTGCTGGCACTGACGGGCAGCCATGAATCCGCGGCGGCCCTCGCACTGGAATCGGGCGTCGATCTGAGCCTGTGGGACACGGCGTTTACGACGCTGGAAGCAGCGGTCCAGCAAGGGCTCGTGCCCGAAGAGGAAATCGACCGGGCGGTGCGGCGGGTACTGCGCCTGAAATTCAGGCTTGGGCTGTTCGACCGCCCGTATGCCAATGAAATGACTCCGATCGCTATGGTCGGCAGACCGGAGTTCCGTGAAGTGAATCTGCAGTTGGCCCGCGAATCGGTCGTGCTGCTCAAGAATGAGGGCGGCTTGCTGCCGCTGGGGGGAGAACGGAAGCGCATCGCGGTGATCGGTCCCAATGCCGACCGGCTGTATAATCAACTCGGCGATTATACGAGCGTCCAGCGCGAGGGCAGCGGGACTACGGTGCTGCAGGGCATCCGGTCGACAGCGCCTGCGGGCGCAGAGATCGTGTACGCACGCGGATGCGGCGTTCGCGACCTGTCGGCGGACGGCCTGGCGGAAGCGGTGGAGGCCGCGAAGAACGCGGACGTGTGCGTGCTGGTGCTGGGCGGCAGCAGCGCCCGCCGGTTTGACGGGGAGTTTGACAGCAATGGCGAAGCCATCGTGTCGAACGGCAACCCGTCGGAAATGGATTGCGGGGAGGGCGTAGACCTCGCCGATCTTTCGCTCGGCGGACAGCAGCGGCGGCTGGTCGAGGAAGTGGCGGCCACCGGGACGCCGGTGGTGGCGGTCATCATACAGGGCCGGCCGCATGCACTGACTGGTGTCGACGAGCATTGCGGCGCGGTGCTGTGCGCCTGGTATCCGGGACCTGAAGGCGGTCGCGCGATCGGTGACCTGCTGTTCGGCAAGGCGAACCCGAGCGGCAAGCTGCCGGTATCGCTCCCCCGGTCCTCGGGACAGCTCCCCGTTTACTACAATCAAAAAGATCCCGGACGTGAGCGTGTTTATGTCGACATGCCTTCCGCAGCGCTGTACCCTTTCGGTTACGGGCTCAGCTACACGACGTTCGAATACATGGAGATTGGCTTGTCCCGGCATGAAATTACCGCAGCCGAGCTGGAAGCGGGCCGCAAAATAACGGTAACGGTGCGGCTCAAGAACACCGGGACCCGCGCCGGAGCCGAAACCGTGCAATTGTATCTCCGTGCGCGCGAATCGGGGATCACCCGGCGTTTGGCGGAGCTGAAAGCTTTTCAAAAGCTGGAGCTGTTCCCCGGAGAAGAACGGGTTGTCAGTTTTACCCTGGGCAGGGAGGAACTTGCGATATGGAACCGGGAGATGAGATTCGCGGTGGAACCGTGCCGTGTCTCCGTGCTGGTCGGAGGCAACTCCAAGTATACCATCGGTAAGGAGTTGAAGATTACGGCCGTTCGATCGGAAGTGTAGTGTGTAGTGTGTAGTGTCGGCTTTGCTTCATCTTGTTCGTAGCAGCCTGTTCAAGCCTGTTGCCTCACCCTTCGGGGTGGGGCTTTTCTATAGCTGTATTTAATTTAAATCTTTAAAAATAAAGCGGTTGCATAAAGTCCCGGGAACAGGGACAATGGGAGTTGTATGAAACATGGTCCTCGTTGGAGTGGGCGAGCAAAGGAGTGTGAGCAGCATGGAATTGACGGCTCTGGTTACGGGAGCGGATCATGGTGTCGGGCTGGCGTTGGTCGAGACGCTGCTGAAACAAGGCAGCCGGGTATTTGCCGGCAGATATCAAACGGAGGAAACTGCGTTGGAAGAGCTGCAGCTTCGTTATCAAGGCAGCTTGACCCTGATTCCGCTTGATATCGGCAGCGATGAAAGCGTGCAGGATGCGGCGAAGACCGTCCGGGCGCATACCGACCGCCTTGATATCCTGATCAACAATGCGGGGATATTGGGTGATATCGAAGCAACGGTTATGGACGAGTTGAATTACGACGAGATGCTGAAAGTATTCAATGTGAATGCGCTTGGCGCATTGCGGATGACGCAGGCTTTTGTGCCGCTGGTGTTGAACAGCGCCTCGAAAATGATCGCCAATATTTCTTCGGAGGCAGGCAGCATCGGACAGAATGAACGCAGCAGCTGGTTCGGCTATTGCATGTCGAAGGCCGCGCTTAATATGGGCTCCAGCCTGGTATACAACGGATTGAAGGAAGCGGGCGGCCGCGTACTGCTCATTCATCCCGGCTGGGTTCAGACCTTCATGCGCGGTGAAGTGGATGCGTCCGCAGACTTGACTCCGGCGGAGTCGGCGGCCAAGATTATCAGTCTGATCATGGAACGGATCGGACAGCGCAACGGAAGAGGGTTGGGATCGAGCGCGGACAACGCACTTGATGGTGCATCCGGTAAAGCTTTTAGCGACACGCTTGATAGCGCTAACAACACATCCGGCAACGTCTCTGGCGACGGTCCGGAATATATAGATGTTTACGGCAATCCATTGCCTTGGTAAGTTACTATTCCGCTGAAGGAGGACAATGAAATATGCATACAATTCTAAAACCAAAAGCATTGCTGATCGGTGATTACATCGAGGCGCCATACCATCCTCTGGGGGCAGTGGAGGAGCGGCTGCGCGAAATTTTGGAGGCGGAGTGGCAGGTGACGGCTACGGATGATTACGATTCTCTTCAATACGAAAACATTTCTGCCTATCAGCTCTGCATTTCCTATGCGGATCGTTGGGATCATCCCATAACCTCCAGTCAAACGGCGGGATTGATTTCGTACGTCGCCGGAGGAGGGGGGCTGTTGGCATTGCATAACGGCATATCTCTTCAAGCCCGGCCTGAAGCCGCACAGCTCCTCGGAGCGCGGTTTACCGGACACCCCGCTTATCAGGAGCTGGATTTTCGCGTCGAAAATACCACTCATGCAATGATGAGGGACGTTTCGCCGTTTACCCTGGAAGAGGAGCCTTACCGCTTCGACATCGACGACTTTAGCGACCATGAAGTGCTGCTGACCTACCGGCACGAAGACCGGGATTGGCCTGCGGCTTGGGTTCGCCATTTTGGCCTGGGCCGGATCGCCTACTTGATGCCGGGGCATCATCTGGACTCCTTCATGCATGCCGGATACGCCGACCTTGTACGGAACGGGGCGCGCTGGGCGGGACAGTCCCGCAATAGATCGGTTTAGTTGCGCGCTCTCACTTCGACTGAATATAGAAATAAGGGTCTTTTAGGGCGCTATTTGCGTGATTTTCAACCGCTAATTGGAAATAAAGGACTTTTAGGACCCTATTTCCGCGCTAGGGGTACTAGAATGCCCATTTTACGCAGGTTTGAGATAAATAAGGCCCAAAAGGCCCTTATTAACGGGAAAAAGCGCAGATTTGCGAGGATAAGGCCCAAACGGACCTTATTACTGCGCACAATCCCAAATTTGTCGGAACAAGTCCAAATAAACAAGACCGAATTCCCCGACCTAAGGGAGTTCGGTCTTTTGCCTTTATTTTTACGCTTGATATTTGGCCGGAACCGGAATAGAATGAATCTAGAACCACTTGTACGTACAACAATAGGATATGGCGATTTGTATAAGATATTGTATGTACAAGTTACTTGGCAACTTAAACTTTTGGGAGGCGTTAGAATCATGAACTTGAAACCGCATTCATTTTGGTTTGTAACCGGAAGCCAGCACTTGTACGGACCTGAAACTTTGGAGCAGGTGGCTGAGCATTCCCGCATTATCGCGGAGCAATTTGATAAAGACCCGGTATTCTCCTATCCGGTCGTATTTAAGCCGATCGTAACGACGCCGGACGAAATATACAACCTGTTGCTGCAAGCGAACGGCGACGCATCTTGCGCGGGCGTGATTACGTGGATGCACACCTTTTCTCCGGCAAAAATGTGGATCGCGGGCCTGTCCCAGCTGCAAAAGCCGCTTTTGCACTTGCATACGCAATTTAACCGTGACATTCCATGGGAATCGATCGACATGGACTTCATGAACTTGAACCAATCCGCGCACGGAGATCGTGAGTATGGCCATATCGGCGCACGTCTCGGAATTGCCCGGAAAGTAGTCGTCGGCCACTGGGAAGACGGCGAAGTGCGCAGCGACATTGCCGGCTGGATGCGTACGGCGGCATCTTATGCCGAAAGCCGCAGCCTGAAGGTAGCGCGCTTTGGCGACAATATGCGCGAAGTGGCCGTTACGGACGGCGACAAAGTATCCGCGCAAATTCAGTTCGGCTGGTCCGTCAACGGCTACGGGATCGGTGATCTGGTTCAGGTCATGAATGAAGTAAGCGATGCGGAAGTGAAAGCGCTGCTGAACGAATATGCGGAGCAGTACACGATTACCAAGGAAGGGCTAAGCGAAGGGGCGGTACGCGATTCGATCGCCTATCAGGCGCGGACGGAAATCGCCTTGAAGCGGTTCCTCGAAGCGGGCAACTTCGGTGCCTTCACGACGACTTTTGAAGACCTGCACGGAATGAAGCAGCTACCGGGACTTGCGGTACAGCGTCTGATGGAAGCCGGATACGGATTCGGCGGCGAAGGAGACTGGAAAACGGCGGCTCTGACCCGCGTGCTGAAAGTGCTGGCCGACAACAAGAGCACCTCGTTCATGGAAGATTACACATACCATTTCGAGCCGGGCAACCATATGATCCTCGGCGCGCACATGCTGGAGGTATGTCCGACGATCGCGGCTACGAAGCCTTCGATCGAAGTGCATCCGCTCGGAATCGGCGGCAAAGAAGACCCGGCCCGCATTGTATTCGACGGACAAGACGGCCCGGCGGTCAACGCTTCGCTGGTCGATCTTGGACATCGTTTCCGCCTGCTTGTCAATGCGGTTGACGGCGTCAAAGTCGAGAAGCCGATGCCTAAACTTCCGGTAGCCCGCGTTCTATGGAAGCCGCAGCCTTCCCTGCGCGAATCCGCGGAAGCTTGGATTTTGGCCGGCGGCGCGCATCATACGGTCCTGTCTTACACCATTACGTCGGAGCAACTGACCGACTGGGCTGAAATGGCGGGAATCGAGGCCGTGATCATTGATAAGGACACTTCGGTGCGCCAATTCAAGAACGAGCTCCGCTGGAGCGATGCGGCATACCGTTTGCGGTAGCATTCACTCCCTCCGGATTTGCCCGGCCTGTGATACAATAGCGGTTAGAGTGCAAGGTGCGCCGCAACACATAAGCTGCACTAATAAAAATGTACGGCGGCTGGAGTAAATGAAGGATGGATAATAGATGAACAATCGGAAAATTCCAAAATACATGCAATTGAAACAGGAATTGCTCTCGTGGCTGCAATCGGGCAAGCTGCAGCCCGGGGCGCAATTTCCTTCCGAGAATGAAATCTCGGAGCAGTTCGGCCTTAGCCGGCAAACCGTCCGGCAGACCTTTGGTGAATTGGAGAAGGACGGCTGGCTGGAGCGGATTCAGGGCAAGGGAACATTCGCCCGGAACCCGCAGCGGCGTGAAGGCGAGCAGGTCAAGACGATCGGAATCATTACGACGTATATTTCCGATTATATTTTTCCGCACATCGTTCGCGGAGCGGAGGCGGAGCTGCGCAGCAGAGGATACCGGCTCCTTCTCAGCAGTACGGACAACACGAAGGAGAAGGAAATGGAAGCCCTGCAGCTGATGACCAGCCAGCCGCTTAGCGGGCTGATCATCGAGCCGACGCGGAGTGCCGAAGGCAATCCGAACCTGCGTTACTTTCTCGATCTTCAAGAAAAGGGGATTCCTTACCTGATGATCAACGAGAAATACCGGGAATTGGAGTGCCCCTGCCTGAAGGTAAATGACGAGAGCGGAGGGTATCAGGCGGCGCGTTATTTGCTGGATGCCGGGCACCGCTATATCGCCGGATTTTTCAAAACCGACGATTTGCAGGGTGTGGGACGGTTGAAGGGTTTTTTGGCCGCCCATAAGGAACAAGGAATATCGGTTGCCTCAAACCGGGTCGTTACTTACACGACGGAACAGAAACAAGATCTCCCTTATCGGGAAGCAGTTAAGCTGCTGAAAGCAATGAATTCGCCTGAAGGGGAGCGCCCGACGGCGTTTGTCTGCTATAACGACGAATTGGCTTTGCTGCTGATGGAAGCGGCTGCCGAGTGCGGGCTGCGCGTTCCGGAGGACTTGTCGCTGATCGGCTTTGACGATTCAAGCCTGGCGGCGGCCTCGGGGACGAAGCTTACGACGCTCACGCATCCCAAGACCGAGATGGGAATCGCGGCGGCAAGGCAGCTCATCGGTATGATCGAACAGGGGGCTCTTTTTGAAGATACGGTTTACGATCCTGAGTTGATTGAACGGGATTCTGTAGTCAGACGTAGCTGAGAGAAACGGCAGGGCTCGCTTGGTAATGGTAGAGGGAGTCCCTGCTCCTCAGTAGGGTAACTTGTACGTACAATTGAATTGAACTAGTGGATTAAAAGAAATAGAAAGGAAGTGCCTTAACATGCTGGAAGCATTGAAGCAGCAGGTGCTGGAAGCCAATCTGGAGCTGCCCAAACACGGGCTGGTTACTTTTACTTGGGGAAATGTGAGCGGAATCGACCGGGAAAGCGGGCTGTTCGTCATTAAGCCGAGCGGGGTGCCTTATGAAGAGCTGAAGGCCGAGCATATGGTCGTTATGGATCTCGAAGGCAACGTCGTCGAAGGAAATCTACGCCCTTCTTCCGACACTCCGACTCATATGGTGTTGTACCGTTCGTTCCCGGAAATTGGGGGCGTAGTACACACGCATTCTCCTTGGGGTACGAGTTGGGCTCAGGCTGGACGTTCACTTCCGGCTTACGGGACGACGCATGCGGATTATTTTTACGGGGAAATCCCCGTGACGCGTCCGATGACCAAGGAAGAAATCGAAGGCGCTTACGAACTGGAAACGGGAAATGTGATTGTGGAGCGGTTCGCTGACCTGGGCGTGGATCCGAACATGGTGCCCGGCGTGCTGGTGCATGCTCATGCGCCGTTCGTGTGGGGCAAGGATGCCCATAATGCGGTGCACAATGCCGTAGTTCTTGAAGAGGTAGCGAAAATCGCCGCCCGCATGCTGCAAATCAATCCCCATACGCCGCCGATGGACCAGACTTTGCTGGATAAACACTTTTTGCGTAAACATGGGGCAAACGCTTATTACGGACAAAAGTAAAAATAATACGATTCGATCTCTTCATCATTCATTTCATAATCTGGAGGGTTAGTTATGAGCAAAAAATATACGATCGGGGTCGATTACGGAACCCAATCGGGCCGCGCCGTACTGGTGGACTTGTCGAACGGTCACGAGGTTGCCGACCACGTTACTCCATATCCGCATCATGTCATCGACGAGGAGCTCCCGGTTTCGGGCATCAAGCTGGAATATGACTGGGCGCTTCAGCACCCGGACGATTATTTGGAGGTATTGAGAAAATCGGTGCCCGCGGTTATCCGGGAATCGGGGATAGATCCGGCCGAAGTGATCGGGATCGGCATCGACTTTACGGCCTGTACGATGCTTCCGGTGGATGAGCAGGGCGAGCCGCTATGCTTTGACAGCCAATATAAGGATCTGCCGCATAGCTGGGTGAAGCTGTGGAAGCATCACGCGGCCCAGCCGGAAGCCGACAAGATTAACCGGATCGCCGAGGAGCGGGGCGAAGCGTTCCTGCCGCGCTACGGCGGGAAGATTTCCTCCGAATGGATGATCGCGAAGGTGTGGCAAATCCTCGACGAAGCGCCGGAAATTTACGAGCATGCGGATATGTTCCTGGAAGCGACGGATTGGGTCATTTCGCAAATGACGGGTAAAATTGTGCGCAACAGCTGTACTGCAGGCTACAAGGCTATTTGGCATAAGCAGGACGGATACCCGAGCAAGGATTATTTTAAAGCGCTCGACCCGCGTCTGGAAAACCTGACGGAGACCAAGCTGCGCGGAGAGGTTATTTCGCTCGGGACGAACGCCGGCGGCCTTACGCCGGAAATGGCCGAGATGATGGGCCTGACGCCAGGCATCGCCGTGGCGGTAGGCAATGTGGACGCGCATGCGGCTGTTCCTGCCGTGGGCGTCGTAACACCGGGCAAATTGGTCATGGCGATGGGAACCTCGATTTGCCACATGCTGCTGGGCACGGAAGAGAAACAGGTGGAAGGCATGTGCGGTGTCGTGGAAGACGGCATTATACCGGGGCTTTATGGATATGAAGCCGGGCAATCCGCCGTTGGCGATATTTTTGAGTGGTATGTGGAAGAATCGCTGCCGGCTTACGTCAAGGAAGCGGCATCGGCGGAAGGCATCGGCGTGCATCAGTGGCTGGAGAGAGAAGCGGCGAAGTACAAACCGGGCCAAACCGGACTGCTTGCCTTGGATTGGTGGAACGGGAACCGGTCCGTCCTGGTGGACACGGATTTGACAGGGCTGATCCTCGGCATGACGCTGTTGACCAAGCCGCAGGAAGTTTACCGCGCCCTGCTGGAAGCGACCGCCTTCGGCACGCGTAAAATCGTCGACGCGTTCCATTCGAACGGCGTAGCGGTGGATGCGCTGTACGCCTGCGGCGGACTGCCGCAGAAGAACCGGCTGCTCATGCAAATTTATGCGGACGTGACGAACCGCGAAATCTTTGTCGCCGATTCGAAGCAGACGCCGGCGCTCGGCGCAGCCATGTTTGCAGCCGTTGCAGCCGGACAGGAAGCGGGCGGCTATGATACGATCATCGACGCCGCGGCTCAAATGGCGCGGGTCAAAGAAGAGACATTCAAGCCGATTCCGGCCAATGTGGAAGTTTATAACCGCTTATATGAGGAATATAGCAAGCTGCACGATTATTTCGGCCGCGGCGAGAATGATGTGATGAAGCGGCTCAAGAATATCAAAAAATCGGCGGAATAAAGGAAATAAGCAAAACTATAGAGAAAAAGCTTTACATCGCCGAGGATCTCAAAACATTGGAGTGGGAGGAACAAGCGATGTCGAATGTTAGTGAACTGCCCTTTTTTGAATGTCTTGTCCTGGAAGCCGGAGCCCTGAACCAGGTGGCGCCGTTTCTTGTGAAGCACGAGAGCAAACGGCTGGTGCTTGCTGCGGACGGGAATACGTATGAAGCGGCCGGTAGAGACCTGGAGCTAAAGCTCCGGGAGGCCGGCTTGGAAGTAACGCTCTGTTTGCTGGAGCCGGCCGGTACGGGCGACGTGGTCGCCGACGAGGCCTCTATCGTTCAATTGCTGTTGGCGATCGAACCGGGCTTGACGGATGCGCTGATCGCAGTGGGTTCCGGAACGATCCACGATATCGTCCGGTTTGCCGGGCATAAGAGCGGCATTCCGTTCATCTCGGTGCCGACGGCGCCGTCGGTGGACGGGTTTACGTCGGCGGGTGCCCCGCTCATTATCCGCGGAATCAAGAAGACCGTACCGGCCGTGCCGCCGACCGCGATCTTCGCCGATTTGAACATCCTGATGAAGGCTCCGCAATCTCTCGTTGCGGCCGGATTCGGCGACATGCTCGGCAAATACACCTCCCTGTTCGACTGGAAGTTCTCCCATCTGACGGCGGGAGAGCCGTACAATGAGCAGTCTGCGCTCATCACCGAGCGGGCGCTGAATTCCTGCGTGAAGCATGCCCGGGAGATCGGGCAGCGCACGGAGGAAGGGATCACCGTGCTGATGACCGCGCTGATCGAATCGGGCATCGCGATGCTGCTTTTCGGGCAGTCGCATCCCGCCTCCGGCGCCGAACACCATCTCTCCCATTACTGGGAGATGGAATTTTTGCGCCGGGGTCACCGGGCGCTGCTGCACGGCGCGAAGGTCGGCGTGGCCTGCGCCGAGATCTCGCGCCTGTATCATGCCGCCGCCGACAGCGGCATGTATCCGGCCGGCGAGCCGGAAGCGCTGCGGCAGCACGGAGAGCAGGTTCGCGTCTGGCTTGCGGACGTGCCGTCCGAGGATGAAATCCGCGAACTGCTCCGGCAGGCCGGCGGCCCGTCCAGCCTGGAGGAGCTCGGCATCGACGGCGAGCTGTTCGGGCGCAGCCTGAACGAAGCTCATCTTGTGCGAATGAATCGGCACACGCTGCTGCGTGCGCTGAACGAAGCCTAGAAAACGCATAACAAAGAAGCCACCCCGTAGGAGCTGGTCTAGCCCCCATTTGGCGGACATCAATAAAAAGCCCTAGGCAACAAGCTGACTTCGGTACTCAACCGGAGTCAGCTTATTTAGTTTACGCTTTGCTCGATTGCACGCTTGCATTTTCGTGAGATTTTAAAATAAATCGTGCATCATCCACATATAAACTCTATTTCCAAGATGGTACGATAACGAATGAGCAAGATAATTAGAGTTCAAGTAGGAGGGTTAAAATGATTAAATGGAAGCGTTCTCTTTCCCTTTTGGCGGCGACAGCTTTGATTGGAATCCTGGCTGCCTGCGGAGGAAACGGAGAGACAAAGAACAGTGCTGATTCCGCTGGAAAACCCGCTAACAATACGTCTACAGAACAGCAGGCGCCAAGTGATGAACCTGTAAAATTGCGCATTATGTGGTGGGGGTCACAACCGCGGCACGAGGCTACCTTGGCTGCGTTGGATTTGTACACCAAGAACAATCCGAACATTACTTTCGAACCGGAGTATTCGGGGATGGACGGATATTTGGACAAACTTTCCACTCAGGCTGCCGCTAAAAACGCACCGGATATCGTTCAGCTGGATCCGGGCTGGATCCCGGACTGGATGTCCCGTGGTCAATTGCTGGATCTGGCTCCCGAAGTGGATGTAAGCAAATTCGACGAGAAGTTGGTGTCCGCCGGCCAGCTTGACGGCAAACAGTATGCCATGCCTCTGGGTTCGGTAGCATTTGGGATGGTATATGACAAGGCCGCTATGGATAAGCTCGGAATCAAAAATCCGCAAAATGGCTGGACTTGGGATGAGTTTTTCGCTCTGGCCAAAGAATCCAAATCCAAACTGCCGAAAGGCCAATATTTTCTCTGGACTATGGCGGTAATTACTTCATGTACTCGGCTTATCAATACGCCAAGGGCAAAGGACAGGTGATCACGGATGAAGGCCATTTTAACGTGGATCAAGCGACTTTCGTGGAATGGGCAGCCAAATTCGAAGAGCTTCGTAAGGAAGGATTGGTTCCGCCTGCAGATGTGAATGCCTCCGACAAAGAACACGATCCGCAAATGGATTTGATGGCCGCAGGCAAAGTGTTGATGCGTTACAGCTTCTCCAACAACCTGGGGACTTGGGATAGCATCAAGCCGGGGGCGTATGCACTCGTAACCATGCCGCGTGCCGAGGAAGCGGGCGGATGGCTGAAGCCATCCATGTTCTTGGGAGTGACGAACAACTCCAAACATGCCGTGGAAGCGAAGAAATTCGTGGATTGGTTCGTGAATAGTCAAGAAGCGGGAGATATACTGCAAACGTTCCGCGGGCTGCCGGCTAACAAGGAAATTGCCACCGCTCTGGAAGCGAACATGAGCGATTTGGATAAGGTTGGTCTGGGACTTCTGCGCGCGACGGAGCCGGACGGACAAAAATGGTCGGCCGGTGCGGGCGGATGGACGAATTTTATCGATAAAGACTGGGTACTTGTCCGAGATCAGCTGATGTTTGGCAAAGTGTCGCCGGAACAAGCCTTTGAACAGTTAAAGGAAGCTTCGCAATCCTACGAAAAATAAATTAATGATTGCGGCCCGGGACAGTTTTGCCCCGGGCCTTATATTTTTCATCATGAGGAGGACTATGAATGAGCCGTTATTTTGAGTACCGTCCGGGTGATGGTTATGAGGCTTGGCTGCAGTACCGCCGAACGGATCAGGGGACTAAATTCGAACAGTATGCGCCCTATTGTCATATCGCTGCCGTGATTCAAGATGAAGTGATGCGGACGGCCGTGAACGAGCTGTCACAAGGTCTGGAAGCCATTACAGGCCATTCGGTTGCCGTTACGGAAACTTTGGGAGAGTCTTCAGGCATCCTATTGGGTATCTTTGGAGCAAGCCAAGCGATTGACGAGGCTATCCATGCCGATGCTGCCCGTTCCGTCAAAACCGAGGGCTATGCGATTCAAATCGACGACGGGGCGGAGCAAATAGCGATCGGCGCAGCGGACTCCGCAGGCTTGTTGTATGGAGTGTTCCATTTGCTGCGGATTATGGCGACGGGCGGCGACGTGAAGTCTTTGAATCGGGTCGAAAATCCGGTCAATTCGCTGCGCATGATCAATCAATGGGATAATATGGATGGCAGTGTGGAACGGGGGTATGCCGGGTCGTCGATCTTTTATCAGGATAACCGGGTTGCCAAGGAGCATCAACGAATTCAGGATTATGCCCGGTTGCTGGCTTCTTGCGGAATCAACGCTATTGCGATCAACAATGTCAATGTTCATCGGGTGGAGAGCCGCCTCCTGACCGATTTCCTGCCGGATGTGACTAAACTGGCAGCGATCTTTCGTCAATATGCCATCAAGCTCTACCTAAGCATTAATTACGCCAGTACTATGGAATTGGGAGGCCTCTCAACCGCGGACCCGCTGAATCCGTCCGTCCGTGAATGGTGGCGTGAAGCCGCAGCGAAAGTTTATGAAGCAATTCCGGATTTCGGCGGATTTTTGGTGAAGGCCGACTCGGAGCATCGCCCGGGACCGTTTACCTACGGACGGGATCATGCCGACGGCGCCAATATGCTGGCCGAGGCCGTGAAGCCGTATGGCGGTGTCGTGATCTGGCGGTGCTTCGTGTATAACTGCAAACAGGACTGGCGCGATCGCTCCACCGACCGGGCAAGAGCTGCCTATGATCATTTCCGGCCGTTGGATGGGCGTTTCTTGGATAATGTTATTCTGCAGATCAAGAACGGACCGATTGATTTTCAGGTTCGGGAACCCGTCTCTCCGCTGATCGGGGCCATGCCGCATACCAATCAAATGATCGAGTTCCAGATTGCCCAGGAATATACCGGACAGCAAAGACATGTCTGTTATCTGGTTCCCCAATGGAAAGAGGTTCTGGACTTCGACACATACCTTCAAGAGGAAGGTACCCCCGTTAAACGCATTGTGGATGGTACGGTGCACGGAAATCCCTGCAACGGCTTTGCCGCTGTTTCCAATATCGGAAGCGACGCCAATTGGACCGGTCACTTGTTGGCACAGGCCAACCTGTTCGGTTACGGCCGATTGGCCTGGAATCCGGAGCTGTCCGCAGAGGAAATTGCGAAGGAATGGATTAGGCTAACTTTTGGCAGCCGGGAACCGCTATTCCAAACCATTTATGATATCCTCATGAATTCGTGGGAGATTTATGAATCTTATACTACTCCGCTGGGGGTCGGTTTTATGGTCAATCCGGACCATCATTACGGACCAAACGTAGAGGGATATGAATACTCGCCATGGGGGACCTACCACTATGCGGACAACCATGGTATAGGGGTAGACCGGACGACGGCCACCGGAACCGGATATACTGCGCAATATGCAAATGCCAACAAGCAGAGGTATGAATCGCTGGCGACTTGTCCGGATGAACTGCTGCTTTTCTTCCATCATGTTCCGTATACCCATAAGCTTCATTCCGGCAAAACCGTAATTCAGCATATTTATGATACTCACTTTGAAGGAGCGGAACGGGCAGGCCAGTTGCTGGCGGTTTGGGAGCGGATGCGGGAGCAGTTGGACGAACAAGCATACCGGCAAGTGGCGGACCGTCTTGAGGAACAGGCTGAGCATGCCAAGGAGTGGCGTGACCGAATCAACACGTATTTTTATCGAAGGAGCGGAATTCCCGACGAACTGGGAAGAACGATTTATTAATGGAGCAAGTAAAAAAGGGGCGAGTTGATCGCCCTTTTTTTCGTTATATTTTGAAAGAAATCGAGCATTGCCCTCATTTAGCAGGAATTGTGCCGGCGGTATACTTGATCTATACCATATTGACACACGAGGTGACTGTCATGAATCGTACCACAGCGGCTATAATCCCAGCTTCCCCGGAAACGAAGAAGCCGAAGAAGACGAAGCCTTCGTTTCTAAGCCGATGGAACGCTCCCTTAGCGGGCTATTTGTTTATTTCGCCCTGGCTGATCGGGTTTCTTGCGCTGACTGCTTATCCTTTGTTCCTTTCGTTATATTATTCTTTTACCGATTACACGCTAATGAAACCGATGGAGTGGATCGGAACTCGGAATTACGAGCGTATCTTTACCTCGGATCCGAAGTTCGTGGATTCCGTGAAGGTTACCTTCACGTATGTGCTTGCCTCTGTGCCTTTGAAGCTGATCGCCGCCCTGTTAGTAGCAATGGTTCTTAATAAGGCGATAAAAGGAATCGGTGTTTACCGTACGGCGATTTACTTTCCTTCCCTGATCGGTGGCAGTATCGGAGTTTCCCTGCTCTGGAGGAACATTTTCGGAGTAGACGGGATCTTCAACAAGATAATCGGGGTTTTCGGCTTTGAAGGAAAGGGCTGGATCACTAGCCCCGACACGGCCCTTGGCACGCTAATCCTGCTAACGGTTTGGCAATTCGGTTCGACCATGGTCATTTTCCTGGCGGGGCTGAAGCAGATCCCGAATGATTTGTACGAGGCCTCCGCGGTTGACGGTGCCAACAAGGTTACTCAATTTTTCAAGATCACCATGCCGATGCTTTCGCCGATTCTTTACTTCAACCTGATAATGGGCGTAATCGGAGCTTTTCAAATGTTTACTTCGGCTTTCGTCATCACCAACGGCGGACCGATGAACGCGACTTATGTGTATGCCTTGTATTTATATGAAAGGGCTTTCAGTAGATATGAGTTGGGATACGCATCCGCGCTGGCCTGGATTATGCTGGTGATGATCGTACTGGCTACGATTCTAATCTTTTACACGTCAAAATACTGGGTATTCTATGAATCCGACACGGGAAGGGAGAAACGGAAATGACACAACGCAAATGGAAACCGGCACTCCGGCATCTTTTCATGATCCTTTTCAGCTTGATTATGGTGTATCCGGTTCTCTGGTGGGTCGGAGCCTCGCTGAAACATAGCACGGAGCTCGGCTCGCCGGGCATCTTCCCGTCCGTACCGCAATGGAGTAACTACGTCAAAGGCTGGAACTCTATTCCGGGTCACACCTTTACGGACTTTTATCTCAATACTTTCGGGCTGGAGATAGCGGTCATCGCTACAACACTGATATCTTGTACATTGGTAGCCTTTGGTTTTGCAAGACTGGATTTTCCGCTCAAGGGCTTCTGGTTCTCGATTCTGATGCTGACCTTGATGATGCCCGGACAGGTGCTGATTATTCCGCAATACACTTTGTTTCACCAACTGGGATGGGTTAATACGTATTTGCCGTTCATTATTCCCCATATGCTTGCGGGTGGGGCGGGAGGCACCTTCTTCGTCTTTCTGCTGATTCAATTCATCCGCGGGCTTCCAAAAGAACTGGACGAATCCGCCAAAATCGACGGATGCTCCTGGTTCGGGATTTACTGGCGGGTTATTATTCCGCTGACGCTGCCGGCTATTATAACCGTAATGATATTTTGTTTCCTCTGGAACTGGGATGATTTCTTGGGGCATCTCCTTTATATCAACTCGGTGGAAAAATATACGGTCGGCTTGGCTCTCAGAATGATAAACGACTCTCAATCCGCCCAGGAATGGGGACAATTACTCGCCATGTCGCTGGTTTCTGTCCTTCCGGCAACGTTTATTTTCATGTTCTTGCAAAAGTATTTCGTGGAAGGCATTGCAACTACAGGCATAAAAGGATAAAATTTAAATTTAAAAAACATTTATCGGTGACGGTAAAGCGACGATTTCTTCGCCGTTTTACCGTTTATTTCGCCTGAATCGCCAAGGGGAAGGAAGGGAACACGTTTGACCAATCCTTTTAAAAAATTCAGGATCGATCGCCTGTTTTTTAACAGCTATGCAACAGTCCTTGTTATAGTGATCGCTGTCACCGCGTGGACAAGTTACAGCAATTCGTCGAAAGCGCTTGTACAGACGACCTCCCATTATCAGCAGCAACTACTGGATGAGCTGAATAATGAGATTACAACGCGATTGGTCATGATCGAACAGATTTCCCTGTCCAGTTCCCGCGACAACGAGATGACCCATTATCTTCTGAACCGGCAGGATGAGTTCGAACGGCACCGTAGTCGAGTCGGAGTTGAAAGCGCTCTCGGGAATCTCACGTATGCGATCCCTCTAATACAAGGGATCGATCTCTATATGAACAATCCGATCCCGAGCGAGAGGCAAAGTTATATTCAATTCAGGGATATTAACGATTTGACGCGACAGGTATATGCCCAGTGTCTGGATAAAAATGATTTCTGCTGGTCGAAAGAGTATAACCTTTCCAGCCAGCAAGGGGAAATCCCCGTTTTGAGCTTCGCCCGAAAAATTGTTTATAACGATGACTATTTAGGTACGCTCGTCATTCACATCAAGGCGAATGAAATCCGGAGATTGCTGACCGGCAATACGGCTGGGTCCAACCGTATTTTGGCGGACAGTGAAGGTCAACAAATCATGAAAATAGGCGATCCTTTGGAGCAGAACAACTGGTCTCAGTGGGTTGATCTCAAAAGCGACAAATCCGGCTATGTCCATATCAAGGGGACAGGACCATCCGGGAATACCCTTCTTGTCTATTCCAGGATGGACAACTCCATATGGACGCTGATTGAATTCACTTCATGGAACGAGATCACGTCAAGCAGTTTGAAGCTGGCTGAATGGATCGGCCTCATCGGTCTGGCTGCCGTGCTTCTGGTATTGTTCCTGACCCTCTTGATCAGCAGGCAATTTACCAAGCCGATCAAACAACTTGTAACCGCGATGCGCCAGTATTCCTTAGGCGGTGAAAAAGTAGATCTCCCGAGTGACTATCAGAACGAATTCGGATATCTATTTGCCGGATACCGCAAGCAAAACGAGCGGATCGATGAACTTTACATTTCGTTGGAGCGCCGCCATGAACAACAAAAAAAGGCCGAGATCGAAGCGCTCCAGGCCAATATCAACCCGCATTTCCTCTATAATATGCTGGATCAGCTGAACTGGATGGCGATTGAGGCTGGACAGGAGGAGCTGAGCCGCATATTGGAGTTGATGGGACGCATGTTTCGGATCGGCTTGTCAAACGGAAACAGCTTTATTAAGATATCGGATGAACTTCTACATATTCAATGCTATTTGGAAATACAGCAGTTGCGTTGGGGGGACGGCCTCAATTACGTAATAGAAACGGAGCCTGAGCTGGAGGAATTGTTCGTTCCTAAGCTTATTTTGCAGCCGTTCGTCGAAAATTCCATCGTACATGGGTTTAATAAGCTGGACAGCGGCATCATTTCGATTCTAATAGAACAGTCGGGGAATGCACTGCGGGTCGTTATTGACGATAACGGCTCCGGCTTGAGGCAGGCGGAAGACAAGCAGCCAAGGCGTCATACCGGCGGATACGGCATTCGTAATGTAAGAGAGAGAATCGCCGGCTATTTCGGAGAACCGTTCGGAGTAACGCTGAAGGAACGGGAAGAAGGCGGAACACGGGTGGAAATTATGCTTCCTCTCCTGACGGAGCCCCCTTCAAAGGCGGACTTTTAGTCGGATGGAATCCTTAAGCGTTTAACTTGCCGGGTTGGATGGCGGCCCGTTCAGTTGCCAAATTCTGCGCAGTTTAAGGAGGTTGAAGACGGAACTATGTGGAAAATTGCTATCATAGATGATGAACGTCAGGTCCTGCATGGGATGAAACGTGCAATTCCATGGGATAAGCTGGAGGCAGAGTGGGTCGGAGAAGCTTTGAATGGCGAGGATGGTCTCACGATGATTCGTGCTTCTCATCCGGATATCATAATCACCGATATTTATATGCCGCGCATGAATGGCTTGGAGATGATCGAACAGCTTCGGAAAGAAGGATTTGAGGGGAAAATAATTATTTTAAGCGGCTATTCGGATTTCGAGTATGCTAGGCAGGCTCTAAGATTCCATGCTAGCGATTACGTCTCCAAACCGATCAGTATGCCGACTTTGAAGAATATACTTACCCGAGTGATTCAGGAGCTGGGAGAAGAAGAAGGGAAAAGAAAGAGACAGGGTGAGCTTGAAACCAAAATGTCGCTGTATGAGCCTCTCATTGAGAAGGAATGGGTCCGGTCCGTGGCGATCGGAACTTTGGATCAAGCCTATTGGGGGGACGATCATCTTCCTCCGCCTTACCGCTATTGGCTGAACCGAAAGCATATCGCGATCGGCATAGAATTGATTCGCAATAAACAGGCTTGCCGTATGTCTGTTTCCGACTGGAATCTGTTTCGTTTTGCGGTCAGCAACATTGCCTGCGAAATTGCGCGCAAGCTTTTTCCGGACGTGGAGTTTACCGAGCTTCACAGCACCCGTTCCTTATTGATCCTTCATCCTGAGGAGGAGGACGGTGAGCCGTTCGTGAAGAAATTGGAGGAGCTTGGAACCATGCTGGCCGAGAGTATCGGCAGCTATTTGAAGCTGGAGCTGCGGATAGGAATTGGAGGCTTGAAGCGGGCCTGGACGAAAATTTCCGAATCCACAGAGGAAGCCTTCCGGGCCCTGGATCAAAGTGCGGAGAGATTGGCTTCGGTTTATGAGGTTTATCGCTACCGGGAGAATCTGGGAAGCGAACAGGACAACGTGTCTCTTTTTCCGGTCAAACTGTCGTTTAAGCTGGCCAATGCGATTAAATCGTCACAAGAAGCTGAAGCCCATCAGCTTTTGGATGAATATATGTGCTTAATGGTGGAACAAAAAGGCGTATCCCCGGCGGTTGTTCAAATGCTTGCGAGCGAGCTGTGGGGTATCATCACCTACTCGCTTTACGAAACCGGATTTTTGATGGATGAGCTGTTTACGAACGACCAGACTGCCAAAGAAATCGGTGCCTTGTACGTGCCGGATCAACTGACCCAATGGCTGAAAGACAAAATCACCAGAATCTGCAGCAGCAAACAATGGAAAGGGAAGAGCAAGCATCGGCAGGTCGTCGATTTTATGACGAGTTATATTCATGAGCATTATGCGGAAGAGCTGACCCTTGCCGAGCTTTCGGATAAAGTTTTTGTATCCCGGAACCATTTGGCTATTATTTTTAAGAATATGACCGGAGAAACCTTTAATAACTACTTGACCCGGGTGAGGATTGAAAAGGCCAGGGAATTGCTGCTGGCAGGGAACATGCTTGTCTATGAAGTGGCGGAAAGGGTCGGTTATAAGAATATTCCTTACTTTAGCACACTGTTCAAAAAAGTAACCGGTATGAATCCGACGGAGCTGACCAAATAAACACCGGAGCAGTTTGGAAATCTTCCTAACAATAACCCCCGGCAGGAAACCTGTCGGGGGTTATTTTCATAGATAGGCGGATTTAATCTTCATGCACATTGTACAGCACGCGGGCCAGCAGGTCCTGGCTGTAATTGCCGAAATTTTTGCCGAAGATCGTCAGTCCGCGTTTGTTGAACGATTTGTCGGTCACCGCGATGCGGAACGTAAGCTCGCTCTTGTAATCCAGTTGAATCTGGTCGAGAGTGACGTCGGATATTCTGCAGCCGTCAATGAAGCTTCCTTCATTATTGATTCGGATCAGTTTAAGCATCCCGTACTGATTGAGATGCGGCGGCCACCAGTCCGGGTTGAACGTTCCCCGCGCGTCCCCGAAATCTCCGGGGCTGGTCCAGTAGCCGATCTCGATTCCGTTGACGTAGAAGTAGATGTCGGATGGATAGTTATCGCAAAACCCGGGTGCTTCCGAGCCAAGTTCCATAGAGAACTGTACTTCTCTGAAGGTTTGATTCGGCTTCAGGTAATTGGGGATCCGATATTCGAGAAACCCTTCGGCGAGCCAAATGATTTCCGAATCGATCCGCTGCGGATCGGCAAAATACCGGGGATCGTCAAAATCGCCGATGATGCTGTCTTTGGTCGCAAGACCGCAGGTAGGCACCGCTTGATAGTTGCTGTAATGGCCAACCTGGATTTCCACCTCGTACAGGTTCTCCACATCTTTACTTCTAAGATCTACCATCAATTTATCTTTGTTCAGATAACAAATTTTCTGGATGCCGTGTTTCCCGACGGAGGTATTGATCTCGATCAGACCGCTTTCCTCCAGTTTCTTGATATGCATGGTAATCGCGCCGTTGCTGAGATTCAGCTTCGTGGCGAGGTCGTTCAGGTTCAAGGCTTGATTCTTGGCAAGCAATTCGAGGATTTGTATTCTGATTTCAGAACTTAAAGCTTTAAATATATCGATCCCGCTCATCAAATCCTTGATGTAGATCATATAACATAACCCTCTTCCAATAGGAAATATTTGAAAAATCCTTTTATTTTAGATAATTATAAACTAACTTAGTCGATTAATAAAGCATTAAATCTATAAATGTAAATTTATTTAAAAATATAGATAAATATTGCACAATTTTGATGATATGTTTTATATAAATGTGAAACTAATAATCCGGTTTTTGACCTAATTTTGAATAAAACCACTGAATTATAGGGGTTTTTGAGGTGTTATTAAATTCTATTTAGAAAAACATAAAAAGATTTAGGTTTATATATTTACAAGGTAGTTCTTATATGTTATTTTATATCTGTAAGCGGATTCATTCAAGTTATTTCGAAACAGTTTAGGATTTATTAAAACGGAAGGTGATGGACTTGTCATCAGCATCAGCAGCGCTTAAAGCAAAAATGATTGTGGACAAATCGTTCAAGATCTCCGAAGTCGATCCAAGAATTTACGGTTCTTTTATTGAGCATCTGGGGAGGGCCGTTTACGGAGGGATCTATGAAGCTTCTCATCCGGCAGCGGACAGCAAGGGATTCCGCACCGACGTAAAACAATTGATACAGGAATTGAATGTACCTATTATACGCTACCCGGGCGGAAACTTCGTATCCGGATATAACTGGGAAGACGGCGTAGGCCCGGTGAAGGACCGGCCCAAACGGCTGGACTTGGCTTGGCGGACCGTGGAGCCGAACGAAGTTGGCACCAACGAATTCGCGCAGTGGGCACGGGAAATCGGTTCGGAAGTCATGATGGCCGTCAACCTGGGAACCCGGGGAGTGGATGCAGCAAGAAACCTTCTGGAGTATTGCAACCATCCGGGAGGCAGCTATTGGAGCGATTTGCGCCGCAGCCACGGTTACGAGCAGCCGCACCGCATCAAGACCTGGTGCCTGGGGAATGAAATGGACGGTCCCTGGCAGATCGGACAGAAGACACCGCAAGAATATGGAAGATTAGCTTATGAAACTGGCAAGGCCATGCGTCTGGTAGATCCGGATATCGAACTCGTATCCTGCGGCAGTTCAAGCACCGGGATGCCGACGTTCCCGGAATGGGAAGCGGTTACGCTGGACCATACCTATGAAGTTGCCGACTACGTTTCGTTACACCAGTATTACGGCAACCGGGACAATGATTCAGCGAATTTTCTGGCCAGATCGATGGACATGGAGCACTTTATCCGGACGGTCACCGCGACCTGCGATTATGTCAAAGCAAAGAAACGCAGTAAGAAGACGATGTATCTCAGCTTTGATGAATGGAATGTCTGGTACCATTCCAACGACGCGGATACGAAGATCGAACCTTGGAGCATCGGGCCGCCGCAATTGGAGGACATCTATAACTTTGAAGACGCTCTGTTGGTAGGCAGCATGCTGATTACGATGCTCCGCCATGCCGACCGGGTGAAGATGGCCTGTATGGCCCAACTGGTCAATGTCATTGCGCCGATCATGACGGAAAACGGGGGAAGAGCCTGGAAGCAGACAATTTTCTATCCTTACTTGCATGCTTCCCGGTATGGCCGCGGCACCTCGCTGCAGCCGATCGTCCATTCGCCGAAATATGATGCGCAGGATTATACCGATGTACCTTATCTCGACAGTGCGGTCGTATACAGGGAAGCGGAGGAGGAAATCACGATCTTCGCCGTCAACCGGCATCTCCAGGAAGCGATGGATCTGGAATGTGATATCCGCGGCTTTGAAAACTACCGCATGGTGGAACATATCGTGCTGGAGCATGAAGATTTGAAAGCGGTCAATACCGCAGCCGAGGAAAGGGTTAAACCGCATCATGGCGGAAACGCGGAATGCAAGGACGGGTTCGTAAACGCGAGGTTGTCCAAGGCATCCTGGAACGTCATTACTCTGCGCAAAGCTTAAGTAAGTATTGGCAGGGAAGGGGCGAAGGATCGCCCGTTCCCGCCCGATTGAACTTTATGAACACGGTTTCATTCGCAAGGTTGATATAGGCCGGACTAAAGTGCAGGCACTGCGACTGCTGCCACAGATAAGAACATTCGGTTGAATGGACTTTAGTTCTCTCTATATAGTTTCATCCGAACTCATAGGAGGGGTTAAAGGTGTTAAATAAAAAAGGATGGTTTACTCTTTTGTCTCTAGTACTCGTGTTGTCGGCCGTGCTTGCGGGCTGCGGCGGAAATAACGGCGGAGGGGAAGCAAGCGGCAACGGCGGGAAGTCCGGGAACTCGGGCAAATCCGGAGGAACGAAGGAATTGACGTTCATGTACCGCGGCGGTACGGACGAACAAAAAGCATACAGTGCCGTAGTCAAGAAATTCGAAGAGGATCACCCTGGCGTAAAGGTTAAGATCGTCGTTACGGCGGCAGACCAATATGCGACTAAACTGAAAGCGGCTATTACAGGCAATAAAGTGCCCGACGTATTCTATTTTGAATCCGGCGATACGAAGGCTTACGTCCATAACAACATTCTGATGGATCTTACGCCTTACGTTGAAAATAACCCGGAAATTAACCTTGATAATATGTGGAAATACGGTCTCGACCTGTATCGCTATGACGGAGATATGGCTGGACAAGGCAATCTTTACGGGATGCCGAAAGACGTAGGTCCGTTTGCGCTCGGCTATAACAAAACGATGTTCGAGAAATCGGGAATTCCGTTCCCGGATCCGGATAAACCGTACACTTGGGATGAATTTATTGAAGTATCGAAGCAATTGACGAAAGATACGAACGGCGACGGCAAGATAGACCAATACGCCACTGGCTTTAACGTCAACTGGGCGCTTCAATCCATGGTTTGGAGCAATGGAGCCGACTGGATCGATGAGACGAAAAAGAAAGTAACGATCGATGATCCAAAATTTGCGGAAGCGCTGCAATATTTTGCGGATATGCAAAACGTGCACAAAATCACTCCTTCCGCGGAAGACGCGCAAACACTGGACACTTACCAACGCTGGATGAAAGGCGAGTTGGCCTTCTTCCCAGTAGGTCCTTGGGATATGAGCACGTATGAAACATTGCCTTTCGAATATGATTTGATGCCTTACCCTGCAGGTTCTACGGGTAAATCTGCAACATGGACCGGTTCCCTCGGTATCGGCGTATCCGCTAAAACGAAACATCCTGAGGAAGCCGTCGCGCTCGTGAACTATCTGACAGCCTCCAAAGAGGGTATGGAAATGCTCGTGAAAGCTAAGGTGCAAATCCCTAACCTGATCGACATGGCCGAAGAATGGGCAGCCGATACTTCGACTAAGCCTGCCAACAAAAAAGAATTCCTCGACGTTGTAGGCGAATACGGCCGGGTTCTCCCAGGCCACTATACTTGGACCTCGGAATGGTATGACTTGTTCTTCACGGATATCCAACCGGTGCTCGACGGTAAAATTACCGCCGCGGACTATGTGAAGCAGGAACAGCCGAAGATGCAAAAATTGCTTGATAAAGCGATCGAAGCGGAAGAAAAAGCGAAAGCCAAGAAATAAGGACGGGACTTCAGCAGTGCATTAATCCAGGAGAAATGATGTTAGTTTCCGATGTTGCACAAACAAAGGAACTAACATCATTTTCATTCTGGTATCCGAATTAGAGGTGACTATCATGCAAACCAAATCAAATCTGTATCGGAAAGAAAAAATATACGGATGGTTATTTATTTTGCCCCCTGTCCTGGGCTTTTTGCTCTTTACTCTGTTTCCTGTAGCTTACTCTTTTTACGGCTCGCTAACGGACTGGGACGGACTTGGGCAAATGGATTTTATCGGGCTCAGCAATTTCAAGGAACTGCTTACGGACGAATTGTTTCATAAAGCGGCTTTCAATACGATCTTCATGATGCTCGGGATTCCGATCGGCCTGATTCTTGCCCTGCTTATTGCGCTGGGGTTGAACCGGGGCATTCCGGGGACGACGACATTCCGTGTCATTTACTATGTTCCGGTCATTTCGTCGCTAGCTGCCATTTCTATTATGTGGAGTTGGGCATATAACGGAGATTACGGCCTTGTGAACCAGTTTCTGGATATCTTCGGCATCGACGGACCGAACTGGCTGATGAACAAATACTCGGTGAAGCCGGCGCTGATTCTGATGACGGTATGGAAAGGGCTCGGTTATACGATGCTCTTGTATCTGGCAGCCCTGCAAAGCGTTCCTCGTTCCTACTACGAAGCCGCCGAACTTGATGGAGCCAGCGGATTTAAGGCGTTCCTCCATATCACCTGGCCGATGGTTAAGCCGGTTACTTTCTTTATCGTCGTGACGAACATTATCGGCGGATCGCAGATTTTTACGGAAATCAACATTATGACGAATACGGGAGGTCCGGAATACTCGTCCGCTTCCGTCGTGTTCTATATCTGGCAGAAAGCCTTCGATAACTTCCAAATGGGATACGCTTCCGCGATGGCCGTCGTATTGGGCATATTCATATTTATCGTGACTCTGATTCAATTCAAAATGAACGAAAAATCATCCTACGAGGCGTGATTGAAAGGGAAAGGAGAAAGTGAATATGTCTCATTCGTCAAGAACCAAGCTGACTAATACGATTATTTTCATCCTGCTTGCGATCGGAGCGGTCGCGATGATTGCTCCATTGATTTGGATGCTTTCGACCTCGATCAAACAGAAAATCGATGTGTTCGCTTTGCCGCCCGTGTGGATTCCGGAGAATCCCCAATGGGGCAAATATGCGGAAATCTGGACGGCCGGACCCCTGCTGAGCGGGATTAAAAACAGCGTCATCATTGCGCTTTCCGTTACGGTGGTAGGCACGTTTACCTCCAGTTTGGCCGCATTCTCGTTTTCGAAGCTGAAGTTTCCGGGCAAACACATGATTTTCTTCTTGCTCTTGTCAGCCTTGATGATTCCTTATCCGGCCGTCATGATTCCGCAATTCATGATGTTCTCGAAGATCGGCTGGGTGGATACGCTGCTTCCCCTGATTGTACCTGGGCTGTTCGGCAACATCGTGATGATCTTTTTCCTGCGGCAGTATTTGATCAGCGTTCCGGATGAAGTGCTTGAGGCGGCCAAAATCGATGGCAGCTCCTACTTCAGATTGTTCTCCACGATTACGTTCCCGCTTATTAAGCCGGCTGTTGCCGCTCAGCTTATTTTGTGGTTCATGGGCATCTGGAACGATTATCTGGCACCGATCATTTACTTGACTTCACCGGAAAAGCAAACCCTGCAGCTCGTCATTGCTAACTTTAACGCACAGTATGCGATTCAGACGGATTACCCGCTGATTATGGCCGCATCCGTCATTGCGCTGCTGCCGGTGTTGATCATTTTCCTTGTCTTCCAGAAGCAAATTATCGAATCCGTGGCGATTTCCGGGGTGAAGGGATAAAGAAAGTGACTGAAACGAAAGAGAGCGTTGTGATGAACCTATTAAAAAAACGGGTGGTGCTGCCGGGTATGTTGATGTTGATGATGATGGGTACGGTAGGATGCTCGGGGGATCGGACGCCGGAACTCGTGTTTCCGGATAACCCCTCCGCGACTGCAATGTATGACACGACGGTGCTTCATAATGAACCAAAATGGACGGTAAACAATGCGCACGACCCCGGCATTATCAAAACGGATCAGGGGTATTATGTTTTCTCAACGGACGTTAAGGTGGGCGGGGAGCCGAAGCCCGGCGTCATGGTCCGGAAATCGGACGATTTGATTCACTGGAAATGGGTTGACTATGCATTGCCCGGCATCCCCGAAACCGCGTTGGAATGGACGGGAGCTACCAATTTGTGGGCACCGGATGTCTTTAAGCATGGAGAAGTCTATCGCCTCTATTATTCCGCCTCCACATTTGGCAGCAGGCAGTCTATGATCGGCATGGCGACTTCAAACTCGATCGAAGGGCCTTGGAGTGATCAAGGGGCTGTCATTCAAACGAAAAGCGATGACGCGCTGAACGCGATCGATCCGAACATAGTCACCGATGCGGAAGGCCGGATGTGGATGGTGTACGGCTCGTTTTTCGGAGGTATTCATATTATCGAGCTGGATCCGGATACGGGCAAACCGAAGGAAGAAGGCTTCGGAAAGCTGATCGCTGCCCGCGACATGGTTACCGAGGACGGAGCGGTTGAAGGGCCGTATATCGTTTATAACGAGAAATTCAAAAAGTACTATTTATTCGTGTCTTACGATTCGTTATTCGAGGATTATAACGTGCGCGTAGCGCGTGCGGATTCCATTACGGGACCGTATGTCGACTTTAACGGCAGAGATATGACGGATACGTCGTTCGAACCGCAATTTGAGGTGGGCAACAAAATATTGGGCGGGTACAAGTTCGGCGAGGATGAAGGCTGGATCGCGCCGGGTCATAACTCCGTTTTAAATGACGGGGGCGACTACTTTATCGTTCATCATGCCAGGGGAGAAACCGACAAGAACTGGTCCTATCTGCATGTCCGCAAAATCCTGTGGACGGAAGACGGCTGGCCGGTCGTCTCGCCGGAGCGTTATGCGGGAGAGAAGGAGCAGGATATTCCGCAAAGTATGCTGGCCGGAGAATGGGAACGGCTCGAAATCGATCCGTTTATCGACGGGCAGGAGCAGTCCGGCAAGCTGCTTTTGAAGGACAAAGGAAAGCTTGAAGGCAGCCGGGGAGAGGGATCCTGGAGTTTTGACGGGAAAATGACGCTGACTTTAAGCTGGGACGATTTGGCCGAAGGTGAAGGTCGCACAGAAACGGTTCAGGTGCTGCCTGCATGGGATTGGGAAAAAGGCGTAGGTACCTTGGTGTTTACCGGCTTGAATGAACGAGGTATGGCCGTTTGGGGAAAACAAACTTCTCGGCAAAGTAAATAAACATACGGGTGGAGAGGGAGAGTTGTAAACCATGGTGAGAATGGCCATTAACGCCAGAGAGAGAAAAGGAACCATCAGCCGTTACTTGTACGGACAATTTGCCGAACATCTCGGCAGATGTATCTACGAGGGAATCTGGGTAGGTCCCGATTCACCGATTCCGAATACGGAAGGGTATCGGACCGATGTGCTGGAGGCGCTGAAAAACTTAAATATACCGGTATTACGCTGGCCGGGCGGCTGTTTTGCGGATGAATACCACTGGATGGACGGCATTGGCCCGAAATCACAGCGGGCTCGAATGATCAACAATCATTGGGGCGGAGTGGAGGAAAATAATCATTTCGGCACGCATGAATTTTTGCGCCTGTGCGAATTGCTGGATACGGAGCCCTATATCAGCGGCAACGTCGGCAGCGGTACGGTGCGAGAAATGCAGCAGTGGGTAGAATATATGACCTTTGAAGGCGAGTCGCCGATGGCCGGTCTGCGCAAGGAGAACGGGCAGGAGCAGCCTTGGAAGCTGCCTTTCTTCGGCGTCGGCAATGAGAACTGGGGCTGCGGAGGCAATATGCATCCCGAATACTACGCCGATCTTTACCGTCGATATTCCTCCTATGTCCGGAATTATGGAGACAATCAAGTATATAAAATTGCCTGCGGACCGAATACGGATGATTACCATTGGACGGAAGTCCTGATGCGGGAAGCGCATTGGTTAATGAACGGGCTCAGCCTGCATTATTACACCATTCCTTCGGGGAATTGGTTCGCCAGCAAGGGCTCCGCGACCGAATTCGGTGTGGACGAGTGGTTCTCTACGATGAAGAATACCTTGTTCATGGAGGAGCTGATCGTCAAGCATTCCAAAATTATGGATAAATACGATCCCGAAGGCAAAGTCGGCCTGATCGTGGACGAATGGGGTGGCTGGTACGATGTGGAACCGGGTACCAATCCGGGCTTCCTGTATCAGCAAAATACGCTGCGCGATGCCCTTATTGCCGGCGTAAACCTCAATATTTTTCACAAATACAGCAAACGGGTGAAAATGGCGAACATCGCGCAGGTGGTCAATGTCCTGCAGGCGATGGTGCTGACGGAAGGCGATAAAATGCTGCTGACGCCTACCTATCATGTGTTTGATATGTACAAGGTCCATCAGGATGCGGAGCTTCTGGACGTGGAGTTTGAAAGCCCGATGTACAAACACGGGTCGCAGTTGATTCCACAACTCAGCGTTTCGGCTTCAATCGATAAGGAAGGACGCATTCATTTATCGGTCTGCAATCTTCATCATGCGGTCAGCGCTTCGGTAAGCTGTCACCTTGAAGGCGCGGAAGGCAAAGAGATAAGCGGAACCTTGCTTACGCATTCATCGCTGAATGTCCACAATACCTTCCATCAGCCTGAAGTGGTGAAACCGGCGAAATTTACAGGCGCAAAGCTGGAGGACGGCCAGGTTCATATGGAGCTGCCTCCCGCTTCGGTAGTTGTTCTGACGTTGAAATAAGGAATCATTATTTCGTTTAAAAGTACAGCTGGAGCTTGGATTACTAGTTAAAAGGAGAAACCGACATGAACACAAATAGAGAATATATGAACCCGATTGTGGAGCAGCGTGCAGATCCTTGGGTTTACAAACATAGTGACGGCTATTATTACTATACCGCCTCGGTGCCGGAATATGACCGGATCGAAGTGAGACGTTCGACTACGATTCAAGGGTTAAAGGATGCGCTTCCCGTAACGGTATGGCGTAAATATGAAACCGGCCCGCTCAGCGCGAACATCTGGGCGCCGGAGATCCATTATATTCAAGGGAAATGGTATATCTATTTTGCGGCGGCCAGAACGACCGAAACGCAGGACGGTTTGTTCGACCACCGGATGTATGTCCTTGAGAATGATGCCGTAAATCCGCTAGAAGGCGAATGGGTGGAGAAAGGCCAGGTACGGACACGTTGGGAATCGTTCGCCCTGGACGCAACGACGTTCGAGCACCGCGGAGACCTCTATTATGTTTGGGCGCAAAAGGATCCCGAAATCGAAGGGAACTCGAATTTGTACATTTCAAAGATGAGCAATCCTTGGACGCTGACCGGAGAACAGGTGATGATTTCGACCCCGGAATTTGACTGGGAGATCATCGGGTTCCGGGTTAATGAGGGGGCAGCCGTGCTGAAGCGGAACGGACGCATCTTCATCAGCTATTCGGCAAGCGCAACGGATTACAACTACTGCATGGGGCTGTTGGAAGCGGATGAATCGGCGGATCTGCTTGATCCTTCCGTGTGGAAAAAAGCGCCGCAGCCCGTGTTTCAAACGAGCGAAGAGAACGGACAGTACGGGCCCGGGCATAACAGCTTCACCGTCTCCGAGGACGGTCAGGACGTCATCGTTTATCACGCGCGGAATTACAAGGAGATTAAGGGAGACCCTCTATATGACCCGAACCGTCATACCCGGGCCCAGGTGTTTGGCTGGAAAGAGGATGGCACTCCGGACTTCGGCTCGCCCGTAAAGGATGGAGTATTGCTTTAGGATATGAAATGCAGGAAGGATCGTTTGGCGGTTGCCGAACGGTCCTTTTTTTGTTCGAATCAGATATTGACAAAGCGGGCGGGAAGGATTATTTTAACATTAAGTAATTATTAAATCTTGATCGAAATGAATCTTTATTTAATTTTTAATAAAGTGGAGGCGTTGAATTGAAAGTCCCTTTGAAGAAAAATATCAGCTTCGCCTACAATGAGGCGTTTGAATTGATCGTCATGATGGGCATGATTGCCTGCGAGCCCCAGATGGTCAAGACGGCCGAAGAGTACCGCATCGAGCTCGATCCGTTGAACAAAGAAATATTTACGGATGCCGTGAACAAAATGTCTCCGCATATGCTCCGGGAATTGCAGTTTTTCTTCGGGTATGACTTTTTTCATAAGGCATTGGATTATGCCTTCTATGAATCAATTACTTCTTCGCGCCAGCCATTAAGCGCGGCATCCTGGATTGGGCGGCTGGAGAAGACTGAGGCGTCGGAAATCGCAGCGAACATGGTCTACGGCGTCTATTATGACAAAATGGAGGAGCTGCTCCAAGGACGCAAATGGGAAGAGATTCGAAAGGATAGGCTCGGGCTGATCGAGCGCGTTAAGGTCACACTGCCGCTCGATGAAGTGAAGGAAGCTCAGGAGCCGTTACTGGAGTGTCTAAGGCATCCGGAAGAAACAAAGCGGCGCTATATGATGCTGATCTCTCAATTTCATCGGGATGTCTTTGCCGGTTGGTCCGAGGTAATCCGCGAGGAAAGCGAACGGGCACTGGTCCGTTATGAAGCGTTTTTCAAAGGGGATCCCGAGCGGTTTATCCGGGAAATTCATAAAAGCGAGCCGGAGATTTTTCAAGTACCGTCAACCATCCATATCAGCTTCGTTTCACAGGTCGGCAATCACCATATTTGGCCCTTTGAGGCATCCCATTTTTGGGTCATATTCGGCGTTTTCAACGACCGTGTTTTTGGGCCTGCTGCGGATCGGGAGAAGGCGGAGCTGTTTTTTAAGGCGCTATCGGATAAGCGGCGGATCGATTTCATCATGCTGCTCCGGGAACGGCCGAGGTATGGCAGCGAGCTTGCGGCGGAGCTGGGCATTACCCCGGCCGCGGTGATCTATCATGCGAACTTCTTTTTCTTTTTGGACCTGGTGGAATTCAGACGCAGCGATCATCGGTTATATTACCATCTCAACAAGGAAAGGCTCAGAGAGCTTCTGGCGTTGACGGCGAAAGTCATGCTGGATGAGTGAACGAATGGACAACAAGGGGGAACTTCTATAGGAAGATAGGGCTGGAGAAGAAGGGGAGAACGAGTTGGAAAAAGAAAATAGGCACGATGAAATCAAAAGGGAGCATGCAATCTCGGTATCCGATGCGCTGAAGCGGCTGATCTCGCTTGGAAGACCGTATTTAGGCAGGTACATCACGTTATGTATTCTAGCCGGAATTCTGTCGGTCTCCGGTGTGTTTCTCGCCGAAAGTCTGCGCAGGATTATCAATGCAGCCGTCGATAAGGAAATGTCCGGTCTGATCTCAGGGCTGGTTTTCGCACTTATTGTAGTCGTTACTGACGCGTTGGGCAATTTTATAAGCACGTATTTATCCGGGACGTTGGAAATCCGCTCGACCGCCAGTTTGCAAGCGACGATTTTGTCTAAGCTTATGCGCTCGAAAACCAGAGAGTTGGAACGATTTCACTCCGCCGATTTAATCGGACGGATTCAGGATGCAGCACCGGCGGCGCAAACCGGAATTAACGAGAAGACGATCCAATTGTTCGGCAATGTGCTTCAGGTTGTGTTTTTATTGTCTTATTTGCTGTCACTCCAATATATCCTGACCTTGGGAACGCTGTTGATCTGCATTTTACTGCCGCTGGTGATGGTTCCGTTCAGCCGCCGGCTCCGTAATCTGCATATCGAAAGAGAAAAGGCCGTTGCCGCACAGCAATCCTTTGTCCAGGATGCCCTTCAGGGGGCGGAAGTCGTGCGCGCTTTTTCGCTTGCTCCCCGGCTTGGTTCGCAGTTCCGGCAGCGTCTCGAGGGTCTTACAGCCCTTCATACCCGGGTAACCCGGCTTGAAGCGATCGGATATAATATGCCTTTCGCCGTGGTCCTGGGCGGGCTGCTGTATGTGCTTTCTTTTGGAGGTTATCTGGTTATCCAAGGGCGGCTGGACGTCGGAGCGGTGGCGGCTTTTCTGATCACCTTTGATCAGATCACCCAGCCGGTGTCCCGGCTTGCCAATCTATGGACCGAGCTTCAGTCGGCATTGGCTCAGGGAAGCAGAGTGTTCGAAATTACGGATATGGAGGAAGAAAAGGCAACCGTACGGGACGACGGCAAGAAATATGGGGAAATGGGGACGGTTTCCTTCGAAAAGGTCTCCTTCGGTTACGGAAGTAGTGACCTCGTTCTATCAGGAGTATCGTTCACGATTGAGCAAGGGAAGGTAACTGCATTTGCCGGACCGAGCGGAAGCGGGAAAAGCACGATTCTGAACCTGCTTATGGCGGTATACGAACCGCTGGCCGGAAACATCGACTGCGATATGGGCTCGATGGCGGACATTCCTCCGGGAGAGTGGCGCAGCCGCATTGCTTACGTCTCGCAGGAGCCCTATCTGTTCTCAGGGACTATTCGGGAGAATATCGCCTGGGGGCGGGCGGATGCCGATGTATCCGCAGTGAAGGAAGCGGCTCGTTCAGCAGGAATTCATTCCTTTATCGAGGGATTGCCGCAGGGTTACGAGACCCGGATCGGGGAACGGGGCTTGACCTTGTCCGGCGGGGAACGGCAGCGACTTGCGATTGCCCGCGCCTTTGTCAGGGAGCCGGAGATGCTGATCCTCGACGAGCCGACTGCCGCGCTCGACAGCCAGCATGAAGAGATGATCCAGCAGGCGCTCGGCAAGCTGATGCAGGGCCGAACCACCGTTGTTGTCGCGCATCGTCTGTCCACGATCCGGGATGCCAACGTGATTTATTATTTGGAGAACGGCTCCATCGTGGAAGCGGGGAACCATGAGTCGCTGATGGCCGAAGACGGAAAATACCGGGCGATGGTAGAAAAAAGCGTGCATCATTCCGAGAATCCCCACGAACTGGCGATAGAAGGAGGTTACCTATGATCACCGATGATAAAGTGAAATCGCCCGCTAACCCGTCATCCACGGTCTGGTCCGCCTTCCGTCGTTTGGTCGGCTATGCCGGCTTGTACCGGGCCGGGTTTATGGCCGCCATTGTGTTGCTTGCCGCCAAGCTGGTCGTCGATATCGGCTTCGCCACGGTACAAAAGCTGTTCATCGATACGATCACAAGCTCCGATACGGACGCATTGACCCGGGTTACGGTCATATGCGGGATCGCCTGCGCCATTATAATAGTCTGTCTTATTTTTCAGCACTATTTCCGCTTTACGGTTCACTTCCGCATGGCCTGGGATTTGCGGTCCAGACTATTCGACCGGAGCAATCGCCTATCGTTTCAGGAAGTTCAATCGATGCATTCCGGCGATCTTTCCTCCCGGAACAATAAAGACGTAAATTCGGCAATGAGCATGGTGAGCAGCGTCGTGTATGAGTTGTTTTATAATTTGCTGCTTACCCTGGTATCGTTCATTTATCTCGCCCGTTCGGATGTATGGATCGCTTTGCTTGCGCTGGGCTCGGGGCCGGTCGTGTTTTTTTGCAGCCGATTTTTTGACCGGAAGCTGCGAAACCTGTCCGTTGATATATTTGCCCGGGAGGCCGGCTTGAGAGCGCTGCTTCAGGAAGTGGTGCAAGGCATGACGGTGGTTCGGGCGTTCGGCATGGAAGACGCCATACTTAACCGTTATGTGAAGGAGCGGGCCGAGCTAGGAATTTTGCAGCGGAAAAGAACAGTGCTTGTCGGCCTTTTGTGGCAAACCTCCGCTTTTATCAACAATGTGGTCATGGTTGTGTGTGCGGGGATGATCGCTTATTCCGCGCTTGGAGGCGGGATGTCGGCGGGCGGCGTGCTGGCGTTCGTCATCTTAATCGGCAGGGTACAGTGGCCCTTCGTCCACATGTCCCAAACCTGGGGCGCGGTTCAGGAGGCTTTGGGTGCTTCGGACCGCGTATTTGAAATTCTGGATAAGGAAACGGAAAACGAATCCGGCGGGGAACGGGCGGTACAGAGGGAGGAGCGGCAAAAGCGGGAAGGGCTGCAAGAGCGGCAAGAGCGACAAGAGCGGGGAGAACGGCAAGCTCCGTACTTCCGGAATGCGTCGACGGGGGATCACAATCAACCGGCGCTCATGCTCAAGGATGTTCATTTTGCGCATAAAATTTCTGCCGATGACCCGCAGCAAGCCCTGTTTGAGGGTTTGAATTTGCAGGTCAATTCCGGGGAAACGGTCGCTGTCGTTGGACCAAGCGGTTCAGGAAAATCGACGCTGGTTCGTCTCTGCTGCGGACTCTACCAGCCTGATCAAGGGAGCGTCTCCCTCCATGGCGTTTGCCTGCGGGAGAGTCTGGATCAGGGCCGCGGACTTGCGACCTATGTGCCCCAAATTCCTTACCTTTTTGCGGGAACGATCGGCGATAATATCGCCTTTGGTACGGAAGGTAAGTCCGAGGAAGAAATCCGGATGGCCGCCGGATTGGCCGGGGCCGATGATTTCATTATGAAGCTTCCAGATGGATATGCCACCCATATTGGTGAACATGGGGCATCGCTTTCCGGTGGTCAGAAGCAGCGCATCGCCATTGCAAGAGCTTTTTTGCGCGAGGCACCGCTGTTGCTTCTGGATGAAGCTACTTCGGCGCTTGATAACGAAGCCGAAAGTCTTGTGCAGCGTTCGCTTGACGTATTGATGCAAAAACGCACTACCCTGGTCATTGCCCACAGACTGTCTACGGTTCTGGATGCAGATCGGATTCTGGTTATGGAAAAGGGCCGGATCGTGGAGGAGGGAACCCATAAATCTCTCCTAGAGCAGCAAGGCTTGTATGCAAAATTGTACCGGATTCAATTTCAGGAGAGCGACATGCCAAAAGAGGCGGTGTAAGCTGGCTTGCTTTGAGTTTCAGGTGATATCAAGAATCTTCCAAATCGTGATCTGCGATTTGGAAGATTTTTTTGTTATCCTCATATCATCAAAATAGTGCAATAAATGAACATAATTATGTTTGTGAGAATTTAAAATTTATTTATAATTATTTGTAAACGCTTTAATTCTTTCCGTAGGGGAAGGATATTATTTGTGTTTAATAAAGTGTTATACACACCATTGAAAATCGCTGGATGGGAATTGTAATGAAATCTTTTCCGGCAGGGGGAATAAATGATGATTAAAGTGCTTATTGTAGACGATGAACCTAAGCTGAGAGAAGGACTACGCACATTTATCGACTGGAACGCTTACGGTTATGTCGTCGTAGACACGGCGGCCAACGGCAACGAAGCGCTCGAGAAATATAACACTCATGAACCCGATTTGGTAATCGCCGATATTCGGATGCCGGGAATGGACGGATTGCAGTTGATTCAGCGGCTGCGTTCGCTTGATCCTATGCTTCATATTTTAATTTTAAGTGGATACGCGGATTTTGATTACGCTAAGAAGGCTATCTCGCAACGGGCAGACGGTTATTTGCTGAAGCCGGTCGACGAAGATGAATTGATAGATTATCTACAGAAAATTCAGCAGCAGATTACTCAGGAACGGCTTGCCGAGCTTTGGCAAAGCACCACTAAGGATTGGGGCAGGGAGGCGTTTATTCAATCGCTCCTGTCGGGTAATGAGGAAGAGAAAGCGGTGCTGGAAGGCAAAGCTGAGGAATTGGGTCTGCTATGGAGATGCTATCAGGTCTTGCTGATTAATCTGCATACGGAGAACGATTCGGATATGGAACCCTCCGTTCAAATGAGAAGAAAGATGACCGAGCTGTTTGAACACACGGATCGAGGCTACGTATTTAGCTACCATGCGCAGATCGGTATTCTACTAAAAGATCCGGTTTTGGGCGTGGAAATGGATGGAGTTTACGGCAGTATCCGGGATGCAGCTTCCGATACGGGCGTAGAATTCACCGCGGCCTTAGGGCCAAAGGTATGCAGCTTAATGGAAGTGGTTGATTCTTATGGAGTGGCCAGTGAGCTTAACAAAAACCACTTTATTCATGGCAACGGCAAGCTTCTGAGCCGGGATTCGGTTCAGGAAACTTTCCTTGGAGAAGTGTCCGTTGAGCCAGGGACGGAACCGCTGAACGAACAGCTTTATTATGCTGTGGAGGTGGGCAATCGCGAGACGGTGAAAGCGCTGGTCCGCCGTACAGGGGAATGCCTTGTGTCTGAGGGCTATGGCGAAGGGGAAATTAAACGTCGTTTTGTTGAGATTCTGACCTCGATTCACGCAAAAGGGATCAAGCAATCGCCGGAGCTGCAGAGCCGCAGTAAGGAATTTTCGGACTATTTGTCCGATATTTACAAGGCCTGGACGCTTGAGGGTGTGTATGAGAAGACGGAGTTTTTCCTGGAACAGATGATGAGCGGACTGGGCGAGGGAGGAAAACACCGGGAAGTAAAAATCATGCTGGATCTGATTCACCGTAATTTCAGCGACAACTTGAAGCTGGAAACTTTGTCCGGCATTTTTAACTATAATAGCGCGTATCTCGGCAAATTGTTCAAGAACGCTACAGGCGAATACTTTAACACCTACCTCGATAAAGTGCGGATCGAGAAGGCGAAGTCCCTTCTTGAGGAAGGGTTGAAAGTCTACCAAGTGGCCGAGAAGGTCGGTTATACGAACGTGGATTATTTCCATAGCAAGTTCCGGAAGTATGTGGGGACTTCCCCCTCCGCCTACCGCAAAACCACCAACCACGCTTAGCGGAAATTCAAAAACCGGCTTTTGATCACGAAGCGGTTGCTATGTAGTTGATTCGGCGTCGAATCTGGGGATGCAGCCAGGGCCTTCCGGTGCTCACGTAGGCTTCTCCTACGCTCCGCTCCTCAGTCCCTGGCTTTACCCCACCTTCTCGGTGCTGAAAACCCGGTTTTTGAATCTCGATTGGGAGGGTAGATCAAAAACCGGCTGGTGATCACGAAGCGGGGTAGAATGGTCGTTGAGGCATGGCATTAGTATATGTGGAGCTAATTGCGAAACGATAAGAAGCTGCTGATTGGATATTTCCAATCAGCAGCTTCTCTTTTTGACTAGTTGGTTGTTTTCATTGGATAATTCCAATGGAATTTAGGCAAACCGTCTCATTTTCGCTAATTCGAGTCTCGTCATTGGATATTTCCAATCAACACGGGGGGAATCGGCTAATTGTGTAGTTTTTCATTGGAAATATCCAATAAGTTCGTTCTGCATTTGCAGCTCAGCAATTTTAGTTAGTTGAAGTTAAATTTTCACATGAAAATGTGACTAATAACGGATGTATTAAAGCGCTTACAAAAGGCGGTATGATAGGTTTGTTAATAATAGACACGAAAAGCTCGGCTTAGCGACGAGGCATCATGTAGGACGGTATTCAGGGGCAACGAGGATATAACACAGGACGACAATCAGGCGGCGACGGATTCTGAAGTTAGTTGGATTGCGATTCTAGCAACAACGATTAGTTGATCAACTAAATCTGGGCGCCGGCGACGGTGGAGGGGAGAGGGAGGTCTGATGGGGCCCCTGCACTCCGATGTCTCGTCCCGAAATCCAAATCTCAGAACTTCAGAGCCCTAGCAAGTATGAATCTCCGGCAAAAAAGGAATATTAGCTGAAGGCGTTTGAGCCGGTCAATCTAGGCTTCGATCCGGCTTTGGAGTTTTTTTCGGAATTCCGAAGGTGAGCAGTTCATGGTCTTGCGGAATACCCGGATAAAGTAGCTGATATTGTCGTAACCGACCTCTAGCGCAACATCGGAAATTTTTCGTTCCGGTTGCCGCAGCAGTTCGACGGCCTGTCGAATCCGGTAGGAGTTAATATAGTCCATCGGAGTTTGCCGGGTCATGGATTTGAAGAAACGGCAGAACTGGCCTTCGCTCATCGGAACGAGCGCAGCGAGCTCAGACAGGCGGATCGGGTGCTCATAATTGTGCTGAATATAGTGAATCACGGTTTTGAGGCGCTCGATTTTTGAAGACTCGCTCCGGTTGCTTGCGGTCCGGTTGCAAGTTTTACCTTCCGCGATAATCTCCGCCAACATAAGGTAGAGATGACCCTTAACCGAGCCTTCGTAGCCGGGGGATTGCGCGCTGCAGCCTTTCATGATGGACACAATATGGTCCAGCAGGCTGACCTCAAAGCTTTCGGCATGCCGGATATGTCTCGGAAAAGTCGCTTTTCTTTCCTGCAAAGGAAGGATCAGATTTTCTTGCACGGCGTCGTAATGAGCGCTGGCCAGCAATTGCGTGTCGAAGACCAGTGAGAAAAAAGAGCAGCCTGTCTCTCCGCTGGCATGAGCGGCGTGAATGTCGCCACCATCGACGAATACGGCTTCTCCGGCCTTGACGGTAAAATAATCGGTATCGACCTGGAACACCGTCTCGCCGTCTATGCAGTAGAATATTTCGGGTTCTTCATGCCAGTGGCAGTCAATAACGTGCTCGCCGGGGCCATAACTGTACCAGTAGGTTCCAAATGGAAGATGCTCACTACCGTGCGATTTGCTTTCTTTCAGAGAGCGTCGGAGTGCTTGATCCATGAAAGTCACCTCATCAATATAGTGTTATAATATCATCGAATTATGTTAGAATATTTCCTTTTCAATCAGTATAATGCAAGTGTAAGCAGTTTAATAGTGATAATTATGAAAAGTGAATCGAAAGGCGGTATATAACAGATGAAATTTACCGATGGCAACTGGCTGATTCGTGATGGATACACGCTTTCCACTGCGGTTCAAGCATACGATTTTATGGAACAGAATCATACACTGACAGCTTCAGCTTCGACTACTCCGCTTCGCGGACGCGGCGATATGATTAATACAACGCTTCTTACCGTACATTTCCACTCCCCGCTTCCTGGCGTAATCGGCGTCAAGCTTGTGCATTTTGCCGGTACTGTGGATCATGGGCCTAACTTTGAATTGGCTAAGGGCGGCGATCATGCAGTAATTACCGAAAACGATGAGTATGCCGAACTCAAAAGCGGCAATCTCAGCGTACGCATTAACAAAGGTGCGCAGTGGTCGGTGGATTTCTATCGCGGAACTCAGCGCCTTACAGGTAGTGCGTTTAAATCGATGGCACACGTGACCGAAGCCGGCGGAAACACCTTCATGCGCGAAGAGCTCGACTTAAGCGTTGGTGAACTCGTTTACGGTTTGGGCGAACGTTTTACGTCCTTTATCAAGAACGGACAGGTTGTCGACATTTGGAACAAAGACGGCGGCACAAGCTCCGAACAATCCTATAAGAACATTCCGTTTTATGTAACTAATAAAGGCTACGGTGTATTGGTAAATGACCCGGGCGGCGTTTCCTTTGAAGTAGCTTCTGAAAAAGTGAAAAAAGTTCAATTCAGCGTACCAGGCGAATCGATTGAATATTTCGTTATCGACGGACCTGAGCCGAAGGATGTACTTGATAAATACACCGCATTGACCGGCAAACCTGCGTTGCCGCCGGCATGGTCGTTCGGTCTGTGGCTCACGACTTCGTTTACCACCGATTATGACGAAGCTACGGTCAATTCCTTTGTTGACGGCATGGCCGAAAGAGACCTTCCGCTGCATGTCTTCCATTTCGACTGCTTCTGGATGCGCGAGTTCCATTGGACGGATTTCAAATGGGATGAGCGGGTATTCCCGGATCCTGTCGGCATGCTGAAACGTTTGAAGGAAAAAGGCCTGAAAATTTGCGTATGGATTAACCCTTACATCGGTCAGCGTTCCCGTTTGTTCGAAGAAGGCAAGCAAAACGGCTACCTCGTGAAGAAGCCGAACGGCGATGTATGGCAATGGAATTTGTGGCAGCCGGGAATGGCTCTGGTTGACTTTACGAACCCGGAAGCTTGCGAGTGGTATGCCGGCTACCTGCGTGAACTCGTTGATATGGGCGTCGACAGCTTCAAGACCGACTTCGGCGAGCGGATTCCTACCGACGTCGTTTACCATGACGGCTCCGATCCGGTCAAAATGCACAACTACTACACTTACCTTTACAATAAAGTGGTATTTGAAGTCCTGGAAGAGAAGCTTGGCAAGAACGAAGCGGCGCTGTTTGCCCGTTCGGCTACCGTCGGCGGACAGAAATTCCCTGTACACTGGGGCGGGGATTGCTATGCGGATTATGAATCGATGGCGGAAAGCCTTCGCGGCGGTCTGTCGCTCGGATTGTCCGGCTTCGGCTTCTGGAGCCATGATATCGGCGGTTTCGAAAACACCGCTCCGGTTCATGTGTTCAAGCGCTGGCTCGCATTCGGCCTGATGTCCAGCCATAGCCGTCTGCACGGAAGCAGCTCGTACCGGGTGCCTTGGGCTTATGATGATGAAGCGGTTGACGTTACCCGTTTCTTCACCAAGCTGAAATGCAGCCTGATGCCATACCTGTTCGATACAGCTGTTTATGCTACGGAAAAAGGTGTTCCGACCATGCGCGCCATGTTCCTGGAATTCCCGAATGACCCGGCTACCGAGACGCTGGATCGTCAATATATGTTGGGCGATTCCTTGCTGGTTGCTCCGGTATTCAGCGAAACCGGGGAAGTTACCTACTTCATGCCGGAAGGCACTTGGACCCACCTGCTCACAGGCAAAACTGTCGAAGGTGGTAAATGGCAAAAAGAAACTTACGATTTCTTCGGCCTGCCGTTGTTTGTCCGCCAGAACTCCATCCTGGCAAAAGGCGCTAACAACAGCCGTCCGGATTATGACTTCGCAGACGGCGTAGAGCTCGGATTGTACCAGCTGCAAGAAGGCGTTACTGTAACGCGCACGGTCCGCAACATGAAGGGTGAAACCGAACTGACCGTTACCGCGGTTCGCCAAGGCTCCAAAGTAACTCTCGGCGCTCAAGGTGCCGGAAAAGCATTCAAAGTTTCGCTGCACGGCATGGGTGAAGTGGCTTCCGTTCAAGGCGGGGAGCTTACTAATGAAGGAACGGTTTCGGTGACTTCCTTCTCCGGCAAGACGGAATTGCAGATTTCCCTGAAATAACCGTGTTGCCCCTGACGGAGCAATAAACTAATATTAAGCTAATGCGTCCGCCGTGCGGACGCGGCCCGAATGATCCCCGCTTGTCAAAGAGTCGGGGATATTCGGTTTTTACGGAGATCTCCGTTATGGTAACCCGAGGTCAGGGAGGGGCAGACATGTTTAGAAAAGTCGTACAAGTCACGAACAACTTCAAGCTCAAGCACAAGCTCATTATTTCCTACATTCTCGTTGTCATGATTCCCGTCATGATTGTTGGCGGAGGAGTGGTTAGCTATTTCCGTTCCCAGGCGATGGACCGGGCGATTGATCAGGCGACCAATAATGTTGAGAAGACTAAATCTCAACTTGGCAACTTGCTGCGCATACCGATGGATGTGTCGAACACCTTATTGCTTGACAAGGATCTGGAGAGAATGGTCACTACCCGTTATGAAAGCGTGCTGGAATTAACAAAGGCTTACCTGAATTATGACGAGTTTACGAGATTCAAACGTACTTACCGGGAGATTGCCGGCGTACGTTTTTATTACGACAACCAGACCTTAATCAATAACCTGGAACTGATCCCGATCGATGAAAATACTAGTAAAACGCATTGGTATCAGCAGGCGATGTCCACAAAAAGCTTGATCTGGACTTATATCGATGATAATGAACCCATTCCGGTACGAAAGCTTAGTCTCATAAGACAACTGCCTTTTCCGGAACGCCGGACAAGCGGAGTACTAATGGTCTCTCTCGATCAGAATGAATTAAATCGTATGTTGCTCCAGGAACCGTTTGAAACGCTGATTGCGGATGAAGCGGGAAACGTAGTAGCCGCCAAGGACTCCAGCTTTGTCGGTAAAACGCTTGAAAGTCTCGATTTCGGCGTTGACCTGAGTCAATTGGAAAAAGGGACTCACAAGCTCAACATTAAAGGCGAACCTTCCTATATGATCGTGGATGAACTTATTCCGGAAAATAGCATCAACGGGCTAAGAGTCGTATCCGTTTTCAGTACGGAATCTATCGTCAAGGATGCGAACAAGGTCAGTTTGATCGGTTTGGTCATCATTCTGCTTGTTTTGCTGATCGCCCTTGCGTTTGTTTATATTGTTTCATTTCTGACTTCCAATCGGTTGCTGCGGCTTAGCCGACATTTGAACCGCTTGGCCCTTGGCGATTTAAATGTAGTCTCCCGAATCGACGGAAATGACGAGATCGGCCAGTTATCACGGCAGTTTAACTACATGGTCGAAAGCATTCGCAGCCTGATGAATCAGGTTGTGGAGAAAACGGAGCAGAATACGGCGCTGGAGATCGCTCAACGTGAGATCAAGCTGAAAATGATGGCCAGCCAAATTAACCCGCACTTCCTTTTTAATGCCCTGGAGTCGATTCGGATGAATGCTCATATGAAGGGTGAAAAGGAAATTGCGAATGTCGTCCGCTTGCTGGGTCGTTTAATGCGCAAAAATCTTGAAGTCGGCAGAGAGAGTACGCCTATTAAGGAAGAGATCGAAATGGTGCGTTCCTATTTGGAAATCCAGAAATTCCGTTATGAGGATCGATTGAAATACGAGTTGAATATTGATCCGCAAGCGCAGGAGATCCGGATTCCTCCATTAATCATTCAACCTTTGGTAGAGAATGCGGTAGTTCACGGGGTAGAGGATAAGGAAGACGGCGTGGAAGTAAATGTCGATATTCAATTTAATGGCGAACTTCTAGTCATTCGAATACGAGATAACGGTTTAGGGATGACTCCGCAGCGGCTTGACGAGGTGATCCATTCGATTTCAAGTCCGGACGAATCCGAGAACAACCGGATCGGGCTGCGCAACGTCCACCAAAGACTAGTACTGTCCTATGGAGAAGAGCATGGGCTGAAAATCTTCAGTGAATATGGCCGCGGAACGGAGTTTTCCTTTACGATTCCGGTTAATGTCTAATTTTTATATGGTTTTCTCTCAAATCTATCGGGTATTTCCAATCCCCTCGTTCCTTTATCATAAAGGTATAGCAGAGAAGGGGGGATTGGACAGATGGAAACGCTCTCAGAAAAACCTGGAACTAGAAATGTAAGCGTAACCCCTAAGCCGCCAAAAAAGCGGAAGCAAGGAATGTGGCAAAGTATAGTTCAACAAAAATATTTATACCTGATGTCCTTGCCATTCGTAATTTGGTTGTTTGTATTTAATTATTTACCGATCTGGGGCTGGACGATGGCATTCCAGAACTATAAACCGTCCAAGTCTTTTTCAGAACAAAAATGGGTTGGAATGAAAAACTTTGTGGACTTGTTCCAAGACGAAAGATTCTATCTGGTATTAAGAAACACATTAGCCATGAGTCTTATGGGATTGATCTTTGGATTTATCGTACCGATCTTTTTCGCGGTATTCCTGAACGAGCTCAGGGGAAGTATTTTCAAACGTACGGTTCAAACGGTGTCTTATCTGCCGCACTTTGTATCCTGGGTCGTCGTCGGAGGTATCATTACCAAAATGCTCTCGATTGACGGCGGGATCGTTAACGAACTTCTACTGTCATTGCATATTATTAACGAGCCGATACAATTCATGGCTGAAGGGAAATGGTTTTGGGGTATTGTAACCGCTTCCGACATATGGAAAGAGACCGGCTGGAACGCCATTATCTACCTGGCTGCGATCACAGGGATTGACAAAGAACTCTACGAGGCTTCCCGCGTGGATGGAGCGGGACGTTTCAGACAAATATGGAATATTACGCTTCCGGGCATTCGCACTACGATATCCGTACTGCTGATTATGTCGATTGGTCACCTGATCGGTATCGGCTTCGAGAAACAGTTCCAGTTGCAAAATGCGCTGGTAAAAGATTATTCCGAAGTATTGGATTTGTATGCTTTGAATTATGGTATAAACATCAGTCGCTTCTCCTACGGGACGGCGATCAGTATGTTCACCTCCGTCGTAAGCATTATTCTCTTGCTCACGGCAAACGGCATCATGAAGAAAACGACGAAAGAAAGCATCATGTAGAGGGGGAGGGGACAAAATGGCGACAAACTCAAAAGCGTTTAACGCTACAAGATCCGATAAAGTATTCGACACTGTCAACGTAATCGTTATGGCCATTATCTTGATCATTACTTTATATCCTTTCCTGAACGTGCTTGCGATTTCGTTGAACGATTCGACAGACACGGTCCGTGGCGGCATCTATCTTTGGCCGCGGGAATTCACTTTGGAAAACTATAAAACGATCTTTGGATACACCGGCCTGATTCAAGGTTTTAAAGTTACGATTCTTCGTACGGTATCCGGTACAGTGTTAGGCTTGATTAGTGCCTCAATGCTGGCGTATACGTTAAGCCGACCGGATTTTAAATCCCGGAAATTTGTTTCCACGTTTCTTGCACTGACGATGTATTTCTCCGGAGGACTTGTACCGACTTATATGTTGATGCGGCATCTGGATCTGATCGGAACGTTCTGGATATACATTTTGCCTGGTATTGTCAGCGCATTTAACGTATTCATCATCCGTTCCTTCATTGACGGGCTTCCATACGCTCTGCAAGAGTCGGCCAAATTGGACGGTGCCAATGACTTTACGATTTATTACAAAGTTATTCTTCCACTCTGTAAGCCGGTGCTTGCGACCATCGCCTTGTTCCTTGCAGTCGGACAGTGGAATTCCTGGTTTGATACCTATCTGTACAACGGGAATAAACCTCACTTGACTACCTTGCAGTACGAATTGATGAAGGTTCTGGCCAGCACGAACCAAGGTTCGGCGATGACGAATGCGAACGACTTGGCGAATCAGATGGCTCAGATTTCACCGGAATCGATTAAAATGGCGATTACCATTGTCGTAACACTTCCGATCTTGATTGTTTATCCGTTCTTACAGCGGTACTTTGTATCCGGTATGACGTTGGGCGCAGTTAAAGCTTAACCTTCCATAACGGAACAGCAGTAACAAGCATGAACAGTTTCGCCGTGCCGGCAGCAACCGGTACGGCGGGCTGAATCGGAAAATCTTTTTTTAAGCTTTCGTTGAAAGCCCTTACTTAAAATGCTCAGGCAAGAGATGACTTGTCTATTCAAATGAACGCGCTCTTATTAACAAAGTTTAGTTGTTTTGGTTTGGTATTTACAGGTTTTACCTGTTATACAATATAGCTTTATTATTTATTACAAGGGGGAACTAGAAATGAGTTGGAAGAGTCCTAAGGCCTTTGCTGCGATCTTGTTGGCAAGCACATTACTCGTCGGCGGTTGCGGAAATTCCGGTAACGACAAGAACAACGCGGCTGGTAACACTGGCAATTCGGGTAACACACAAAATGAACAAAAGGCTGAAGATACGAGCCCAGTCACTTTCACTTTCTTCGGCGCTGATGCCAGCCCGAACTGGAACAACATGAAGGATGATGTGGGTAAAGTCATCACTGAAAAAACCGGCGTAACGCTGGATGCAGAATATGACGTAGGCAGCGGCGGCGGACAAAGCAAAATCGCTTTGATGGCTGCGAGTGGCGACGTTCCGGACATCATTTTTGCAAAGAATGAAATCGGTAAGCTGATTGACGCCGGACTTGTTCTGGATTTGACCGATTTGATTGAAGAGCATGCTCCAAACATTAAAAAGGTTATCGGCGAAAATATGAATCGTCTGAAATACAGCAACGAAGATCCAGCGATTTATCAAATTACGACGAATGTCGGGGTTGATCAACAGAACTTTGATGCTGGCGGCGGTTTTGAAATCCAGCAGCGCGTGTTGAAAGAGCTTGGCTACCCGAAAGTTCGTACCGTTCAAGACTTTGAAAACGTTTTGAAACAATATATGGAAAAGAACCCGACTACGGACGGTCAGCCAAACATCCCGCTCACTTTGAACGCGGATGACTGGAGAATTATGATCACCGTAACGAACCCGGCGTTCATTGCTACGGGAGCACCGGATGACGGCGAGTACTTTGTTGATCCACAAACCTATGAAGCAAAATTGCACTACAAACGTCCTGAAGAGAAAGAATATTTCCGTTGGTTGAACCATATGTACAATGAAGGTCTGCTCGACAAAGATACTTTCGTACAAAAAGACGACCAATACAAAGCGAAAATTGCCAGCGGCCGCGTTCTTGGTCTGATCGACCAAGAGTGGGGATACCAAGATGCAGAGAACGCTCTGAAAACAGCTGGAAAAGACGAATCCACTTACGCTCACTTCCCAGTAACTCTGTCGGAAGACTATGAAGATCACTCCTTCCAAACTGCAGGTCTGGACGGATACGGTATCGCTATTACTACGGAATGTAAAGATCCGGTTCGCGCGATCAAATTCATTGACTGGCTTGCTTCCGATGAAGGTCAAGTGCTCAGAATGTGGGGCGTTGAAGGCAAGCATTATACTGTAGATGAGAATGGAACACGTGTAGTTCCTGCCGACATTCAAGACAGAAAAGTAAATGATTCGACCAACTTTACTAAAGAATCCGGTATCGGTCAGTATAGAGTTCTGGCGCCATTCTATGGCGACGGCGTGAAGGATTCCACAGGCAACTACTATACAACTAACTTCCCGGATCAAATCGTTGCTGGTTACACTGAAGCTGAAAAAGAAACATTGAAAGCTTACAACGCTACGACTTGGAAAGATCTGTTCCCGGCTGAAGATGCATTCCCTGCTAAAGAATGGGGCGCGCTGTACAACATGCCAGTTCCTACAGACGGTGACTATCAAGTGATTTTCCAAAAAACACAAGACATCATCCGCAAGCGTATTCCGGAAGCAGTTCTTGCTAAAACGACTGATTTCGACAAGGTTTACGACGCATTCCTGGTTGAATTGGATAAAGCCGGTGCGGAAAAAATGGAAGCTGAATACACTGAGCTTGTGAAGAAGAGAGTATCTTTGTTCACTGGCAAAGAAGTTAAGTAATCAGCTATTATAAGAACTAAATAGGTTGAACAGGAAAAAGGCCCGCAGTTTGCTCGGGCCTTTTTCTCTAAGTTATGGATGGGAGGCAGTAGAGATGCCGGATATGAACAAAGAGAAGTCATTATGGAGATTGTGGTATAATCAGCCCGCTTCCCGCTGGGAAGAGGCTCTGCCAGTCGGAAACGGGCGGATTGGCGGTATGGTTTACGGGGGAGACCGTACGGAAGTGATAGCGCTTAATGAGGATACTTTATGGTCGGGATTTCCGCGCGACACCCAAAACTACGACGCTCTCCGGCATTTGGGCCAGGCAAGGGAACTGATATTTTCCGGGAAATATAAAGAGGCGGAAGCATTGATCAACTCGAAGATGCTGGGCCGGCGGACCGAGTCTTACCAGCCTTTAGGTAACCTGAAAGTGGAGCACCATGGAGATATGACATCTGCCGGATACTATAGAGGACTTGACCTGGAAAAAGGAGTGGCTGAGGTCCGTTATTCCCGCGGAGAAGCCGTCTTTACGCGGGAGGTGTTCGTTAGTGCGGCGGATCAAGTTTTAGCGCTCAGATATGATTCTCCTTCGGAGGATTTACTGGATTTAACGATTTCGCTGGATTCGCCTTTAAGATACACAACGAGCGAAACGGCGGAAGGAAACGGGCTGAAAATGAACGGTAGGGCACCTAGCCATATTGCCGACAATTATAGGGGGGATCACCCTCAATCTGTTTTGTATGAGGAAGGGATGGGCCTTTCTTTTGAAGCGCAAATCCGTATATATCATGATGGAGGAACCCTTGTGCACGAATCCGGCCGGGCGCAAGTAAGCGGTGCGAAATCAGTGACCGTGCTACTAGCGGCGGCTACTGACTTCGCCGGGTACGACGTGATGCCGGGAAACGGTTCGGCGGAGATAGTGAGCGGGAAGTGCACGGCTGCCCTCGATGCGGCCGAGCAGCTTGGATTCAATGAACTTCGCAAGCGGCATATCGCAGATCACGAGAGCCTGTTCAGACGGGTGGACTTAAAGTTAGATGGAGAGGACGTAACCTCTTTACCCACAGATGAACGTCTCGTACGCTATCAATCCGGGAAGAGTGATCCCGGGCTTGAAGCTTTGTATTTTCAGTACGGAAGATACTTGCTGATGGCCAGTTCCAGACCCGGCACACAGCCGGCTCATCTGCAGGGTATTTGGAATCCGCATATGCAGCCGCCTTGGAACAGCAACTATACGACGAATATAAACACGGAAATGAACTACTGGCCTGCAGAAGTTTGTAATTTAAGCGAGTGTCATGAACCTTTGTTTGATCTTATCGGCGATCTTAGCAAAACCGGTGCAAGAACCGCAAGGATTCATTACGGAACCGGAGGGTGGACCGCGCATCACAATGTGGATTTGTGGCGGACATCCACACCGAGTGACGGAGATGCCAGTTGGGCGTTCTGGCCGATGGGCGGAGTATGGCTTAGCCGTCATCTTTGGGAACATTATGTCTTCACTCAGGATGAACATTTTTTGCGGGAAACCGCTTATCCCCTTTTGAAAGGGGCGGCTGAATTTTGTCTAGGTTGGCTAGTTCCGGGACCAAACGGAGAATTGACTACAGCCCCTTCCACCTCGCCGGAGAACAAGTTTCTGACGGCGGACGGCGAGCCATGCAGCATATCGGCCGGCTCCACTATGGATTTGTTCCTGATCCGCGAGCTGTTCAACCATTGTATTCTGGCTTCCGAAATTGTTGGTGCCGATCGGGAATGGTCTCGACTTCTGGAAGAAACGATGGAGACAATGGCGAAACCGCAAATCGGGCCGGATGGCCGGCTGCGGGAATGGAGCGAGGATTTTGTGGAAGCGGAACCGGGGCACCGGCATGTATCGCATCTTTACGGCTTGTATCCGGGAAATGCCATTACACCGGATGGAACGCCGGAGTTGGCGGAAGCGGTCCGCAAATCGCTGGACAGCCGGATCAGCCAAGGGGGCGGGCATACCGGCTGGAGCTGTGCATGGCTGATCAACTTGTACGCCAGACTGGGAGACGGGGAAACGGCATACCGTTTTGTAAATACATTGTTGTCCCGTTCGACCTATCCTAATCTTTTTGACGATCATCCACCGTTCCAGATTGACGGCAACTTCGGCGGAACTTCAGGCATCGCCGAAATGCTGCTTCAGAGCCATAACAACGGTATCGAGCTTTTACCTGCCCTGCCGAAGGCTTGGTCGTCTTCGGGCAGCGTCAGCGGACTCCGGGCCAGAGGCGGCTACACCGTTAGCGCCGCATGGCTGAACGGCCGTCTTACGGAAGCCGGCATCACCGCTTCCCGCAGCGGTTGGTGTACTCTGCGTTACAAAGAGGCAATTTCGGTTGTTAAGTCGGACGGATCGCTTGTTCCGGTCGAAGATGGCCGTTTCTATGCGGAGCAAGGCAGCACATATCTGATTTCCGTGCAATAATTCTCGTCCATTCATGGGCAAGCAAGGCTGTCCAGGGATCCGCCACATTCCGGTCCCAAAGGACAGCCTTTTTAATGCAATCTTCGAAATTGTTGCGGAGTCAGGTTCGTATGCTTGCGGAACGTGGCCACGAAATGGCTGGTGTCGCGAAATCCGGTTTCCCCAGCGATGCTTGCGACGGTGAGTTCCGGGTTCCCGGCGAGCCGCTCCTTGGCTTTGTGAATGCGCATCTGGACGAGGTAGGCATACGGGGAAAGTCCAAAAGTAAGCTGGAACAGCTTGCTCAAATGGCGGCTGGAAATACCGAGTACTTCGGCCAGACTGTCCAGACCGATATCAGGATCGCGATAATGGTTTTCCATCCACTGCAGCAGGGGGGCGAGCTTTTCCACATTGCGGGTTACGGAAACGCTGCTGGCTTGTCCGAATTTGCTCAAAAGACCAAGGAACCGGTAAGTTTTAGTGGATATCTCCAGACCGAACAGATCGTTTCCGGTATCCAGCTGCTCAAGCATCGAGCCGAGCAGGGGAGCCAGCGGCGAATCCGGATCCCAGCGAAAAAAGGCGGGTTCACGGATAGCAAATGCGTTCAGGATCGGACCCGTCGCTTCTCCGCCGAACGTGATGTACAGTGTACTCCACACAGTTCCGTGGGATATCGCCTCGTAAGCATGCGGCATTCCGGGAGGGAGAAGCAGCCCCGTGAACGGCTCAAGCACGATAGTCTCATTTCCATAGGACAATTTGCCTTCGCCCGCTTCGGTTTGAATCCAGTGGTAGAAGGGGTAGCCTTCGGGGCGGATGATCTTCTCCTGATTCGGATTATAGCCGATGCTTTCGACGATCAGGGGGAGATGAGGAGTTCCGGAAGGGGAAAAGACGAACCGCCGGGATGCTGGCGTTTGCATGAGATTATGACCTCCTTGTAGTTCCATATTATTATATTTGAAGTCGGAAATATTATATATGAAGGGCTAAGATTTACTTTTACAATGGTAATATAATTATATCACTTTAAAGGATGTGTTCGCAGTGATTAACGATAAGCTGCCGAAAATATGGTATGGCGGGGACTACAATCCCGAGCAATGGGACGCGGAGATTTGGAAAGAGGACGAGCGGATGTTCAAGCTCGCAGGTATTGATGTAGCGACCGTCAACGTGTTCTCTTGGGCGCTGAACCAGCCGGATGAAGATACTTATGATTTTGCCCAACTTGATGAGACGATGGACCGCTTGTACAAGAGCGGTGTGTATACTTGCCTGGCAACGAGCACGGGTGCCCACCCGGCATGGATGGCGAGAAAGTATCCCGATGTCACGCGCGTGGACGTTCAGGGAAGAAAGCGGAAATTTGGCGGACGCCATAACTCCTGCCCGAATTCGCCGACTTATCGCAAATATTCCGTCCGCATGGCCGGTAAATTGGCGGAGAGATACAAGGACCATCCCGGCCTGCTGATTTGGCACGTATCCAACGAATACGGCGGATATTGCTACTGTGACAATTGCGCAGCCGGATTCCGCAAATGGCTCGAGGAGCGTTACGGCAATCTGGATGCTTTGAACAAGGCATGGAATACCCGTTTCTGGGGCCACACGTTCTACGATTGGGAGGAGATCGTACCTCCGAGTGAACTGAGCGAAGAATGGAACGGCAACCGCACCAACTTCCAGGGGATCTCGCTGGATTACCGCCGCTTTATGTCTTACAGCTTGCTGGAATGCTATAAACTGGAGTATGAAGAGATCAAAAAACATACCCCGGACATTCCGGTGACAACGAACCTGATGGGCTTCTATCCGGAGCTTGACTATTTTGAATGGGCTAAATATCTGGACATCGTATCTTGGGACAATTATCCTTCCCTGGATACCCCGGTCAGCTTTACGGCAATGACGCACGATCTGATGCGCGGATTGAAAAGCGGGGATCCGTTCATGCTGATGGAGCAAACGCCGAGCCAGCAAAACTGGCAAGCCTACAATTCCCTGAAGCGGCCGGGCGTTATGCGCTTATGGAGTTACCAGGCCGTTGCCCGCGGGGCGGATACGGTGCTGTTCTTCCAGCTTCGCCGTTCGATCGGAGCGTGCGAGAAGTATCACGGCGCCGTGATCGAGCATGTCGGGCATGAACATACCCGTGTCTTCCGCGAATGCGCCGAGCTAGGCCGCGAGCTGGAACAGCTTGGTGATACGCTCCTGGACGCTCGCACGGAGGCTAAAATTGCGATTGTTTATGATTGGGAAAATCGTTGGGCGACTGAACTGTCCAGCGGCCCGACGATCGCCTTGAATTATGTGAATGAGGTTCACAAATATTATGACGCTTTGTTCCAGATGCATGTGGAGAGCGATATGGTATCGGTGGAAGAGGACCTGAGCAAATATGAAATCGTCATAGCACCGGTCATGTACATGGTGAAACCGGGCTTCGCGCAAAAAGTAGAGCAGTTTGTCGCAAAGGGTGGCACGTTTATTACCACTTTCTTCAGCGGCATCGTGAACGAGAACGATATCGTAACGACCGGAGGATACCCCGGTGAACTGCGGAAGGTGCTTGGGATTTGGGCGGAAGAGATCGATGCGCTGTTCCCGGAGCAGAAGAATCAGATCGTGATGAAGCAGGCTTGGGGCCAGCTGGAAGGACAGTTCGAATGCGGATTGCTTTGCGATCTCATTCATTCCGAAGGTGCTGAAGTACTGGCCGAATATGGCTCCGATTTCTATAAGGGGATGCCTGTCCTGACGAAGAACAGCTTTGGTTCCGGCCACGCCTATTATGTGGCGAGCAGCCCGGAGGCATCTTTCCTTGAAGGATTCCTTGCTAATTTGTGCGATGAGAAGGGCATCAAGCCTTTACTGCATGCTCCTGCGGGCATAGAAGTAGCTCGCCGGGTGAAGGGCGATAAGGAGTTCCTGTTCCTGCTCAATCACAATGCGGAGAGTGCCGAGGTAGAAATCGGCTCCGAAGGGAAGAAAGACCTGCTGGCAGGCAAGAACGTGAAGGATTCCGTCACTGTTCCTGGCCGCGGAGTTATCATTCTTGAAGATCAAAGAAAATAAATAACGAAGAGGAGGGGGTAATCCCCTCCTTTTTTATTTTTTCTTTAATAACAAGCTTAAGATATTGATTTAAGTCCTATATAGCGAAAAAGTTATATGAAAAATTATGCAATTATGTATGTATTATTATTCCAGCAACATTGTTAGCATCTAATTGACTAAAAAATGAAAGGGGATACAATATTGAGGCAAACACAGAAAAGAAAAATGTCCAAATTAGCATTCTCCAAGTCATTAGCTGTTTTCTCGTTAGTTTTTGTAACCGCTTTTACGATGGTGCTGCCAGCATCTTTTGTGTCGGCAGAGAAGGCGAGCAACACAATCAATTATCTGCCTCCCGCAGGCGAAAATTGGAACAAGCTTCGTGATATCGAGATTAAGGATTATGGCTGGGGCTATGGGACAACGGTTACCGAAGAAGTATATCTGGAAAAGGACACCCGAAAGTTTGAAACTCATGACTGGTGGGGGGAGCATTTAGTGCCTGCTGGTTGGCAGTCCTTTGACTTCAGCCCTTATTACGAGAACGGTACATTGGAGTTCGATATTGTCGGTAAAGATGGCGGAGAAACCTTCAACATCGGGTTTCGGGATGTCGTTCATGAAAGATCCGATGGCAATGGCGGGTTCCACAAGGATGATGACGCAAACCCCGAAGAAACAAATATCGATGCGCTTGTTAACGTTAGCGATTACATAAGTGTTACGACAGAATGGCAGCACGCATCGATTCCGCTCAAAAACATTTTTAACAGCAATCCTCTTTTTGACGAAAGCAAAATCCAATTGTTCAAAATGACCGGAAAGGATAATACACCTATTACTTTCTGGATTACGAATATCAAAGTAACCTCGCCGGACGTAGAGAGAAGTTATGCACCGGTCAAAGTCAATCAGGTCGGGTATTTGAACTACGGTGAGAAGTATGCGAATATTAGCGGTTACTATAATGAGTTGTCCGCTGATGTTGGAACTCCATTTCAAGTGAAGAGAGTTGCGGACGATAGTGTTGCTTTTTCCGGAATACTGACTCTCGTGGCTGCTTATGATGAATTGTCCGGCGAAAAAGTATTCAAGGCCGATTTCTCCCCTTTGAACGAGGCTGGTGAATATTACGTTACCGTGGATGGCGTTGCCGAACCGTCCGTACCTTTCGAGATCGGCCCTGACGTTTATGACGAGTTGTTTAATGATGTTCAAAAGTTCTTTTACTTTCAAAGAGCAAACGTGGATCTCCTTCCGGAGCATGCGGGGATTTTCTCGCGCACCGGTCTCCATAAAAATGATATCAGCCTGCCCCTGCAATCCAACCCTAGTGTGACGAAGGACGTGTATGGCGGATGGTGGGACGCGGGTGATATGGGGAAATATGTTACCGCGGCTTCGACTGCGGTATCAGACCTGTTGTGGGCCTATGAAAGTTTCCCGGGCCAATTTACGGATAACCAATTGAACATTCCGGAAAGCGGGAACGGTATCCCGGATCTGATTGACGAAATTAAAGTGGAAACCGACTTCTTCCTGAAGATGCAAGAAGAGCAGTCCGGCGGATTTTATGCTTATGTTATTCGTGAACCCGCTCCGGGCCGTTTTATCATCGATGGCGGCGGACCGGAAAGTATCCTGCCGACTTCACAAACTGCGACAACTGTAGGTGCCTTGGCACATGCATACATCGTATTTAAAGATGTGCCCGGTTTGGAAGTCTATGCGAATGGGTTGCTTGCTTCTGCGGTTAGAGGCTGGGAGTATCTTGAAGCACATCCCGAGTTTATTGCTCAACCCAAAGATCCCAAAGGAGACAACGGCCCCTATTATGATGATAACGATTTGAATGACCGTTTCTATGCGGCAGCAGCTTTATATAGAGCGACTGGTGAAAATAAATACAGTGATTACGTTTTGGCGAACTATGAAGCATTCGAATCCAAATTCGAAACGACGGATTTCTCTCATGGTATCGGGAGTATGGAACAGATAGGTTTTTATCACTATTTGAGCAGTCCTTCCCCAAGTGAAGAAGTGAAGGCATGGTTTGTTCCAAGGTACCAGGAATGGAGAAACACAGTCATCGATACCGCTGTAAATGGTGCAGTATGGCGCAATTCGACGGACAAAGCTTTTTATTGGGGCGCCAATTCAAATGTGGCCAGTGTAGCGGTCAGTCTGGATATTGGGAGCCGAATCATCGGTGAGTATGATGAGCGTATGATCCAGGTTGCCAGCGGCAACTTAAACTACCTGCTTGGCATTAACCCCCTGCAGCTCAGCTTTATAACGGGATACGGAGAGAATCGGGTTCATATTACTCATCATGAAATCTATATGAGAGATTTTATTAAGGAGATGCCGAATGGCTATATGCCAGGCGGACCGAATAATCAAAGCGGAAAACTCAATTTCCCAGCTAAAGCTTACAATCAAGCGACTGTGGACTGGGAGAGCAATGAGCAAGCTTTGAACTACAACTCACCGCTGATCTATTTAACTGCATTGCTGACAGATGTTGAAAATAAGAGCTTCGCTGAAAGCATTCAACTTGATAGCACAGGAGGAAAATTGTCCGTTGGTGAAACGGTCAAAGTGTCTGCATCCGTAACGCCGAATGATGCTTCGTTCAAGAAATTGCAGGTTGTTTCCGCTGACGAGAATACGGCTAAGGTCAGCAGTATCACATACAATGAGGAGACGGGAATTACCTCTTTTCAAGTGACTGCGATTAACAACGGTCGGACAGATATTACGGTTCGTTCTTTTGATGGACGAATTCAAGCGACGTATCAGGTGGAGGTATTTTCCAATAGCGGTTCCTTGCCAGGATCCGGTTCCGGTTCTTCGTCAGGAGGATCACTGACTACGCCTGCACCGGTAACCGAGTCCGGGGATAAGCAGGGGGTTACGGTATCTCCGACACGCGAGAGTCTGGAGAAAGCCGTGAGCTTGGCAGACAACGGGAAAATTACAATCCCGATCCAAACTGCAAACGATGTGAAGCGTGTCACTGTGGAGCTGCCAGGCGAATGGATTAGCGCGTTGGATTCCGCAACGATCAAGTCAATATCTGTCGAGAGTCTTGGCACCACGATTGAATTGGATCTGGCCTATTTGAAAGGATTGTTGGGGAAAGATCTTCAGAAGCTAGCGATCGGTATGGCAGTTGTTCCAAATGAGAAGCTGCCTGAGGACACTCGCAAGTTTGCAGGAAACAACCTTGTTTACGATTTTTCATTGAGTATTGGCAATTCCCAGATTCAATGGGCGGGACATCCGGTGACGGTAAAAATTCCATATAAGTTGCAATTAGGGGAAAATGCAAACCAAGTTGTTATATATAATGTAGATAACGGTCCGGAAGTCGTCAAAAACAGTCTGTTTGACCAAGCATCGGGGAAGGTTGTCTTCCAGCCAAAACATTTCAGTAAATATACGGCTGTTCATACGAAAGTCAGTTTTAAAGATATCGATGGATTGTCCGCCTCAACTAGTGATTCCATCCGTGCGATTGCTGCCAGGGGAGTCATTAACGGCAAAGCACCTGGACAATACGATCCGCAAGGGAAACTGACAAGAGCGGAATTCGTTCAAATGCTGGTGAATTATTTCGATATTTCCGATCCTGCTGCTGTCAGCAAATTTACCGACGTTAAAGAAGGCTCTTGGTACTACAGAACGGTAGCATCGGCTGAGAAACTCGGGATCGTGCAAGGCAAAACCGATGGCACGTTTGGTATGCACGATGTATTGTCCAGACAGGATATGGCTACTCTTTTCTATCGTACACTTCAGGTAACAGGGCATACCCTGCAATCTAGTGAACCTCCGGTTTCGGCCTACACCGATGAAGCCGTTATTTCCGAATATGCGAAGACAGCTGTGGAATCATTGAAACAAGCTAAAGTGCTGGTTACAGATTCAGGCGGAAGCTACAGGCCAGCGTCATCTGTCAATCGTGCGGAAGCTGCAATCTTAGTTTTTAATTTATTGAAGATTATGAATCAAGGGTTATCATAAACGTTGAAGATGATTCCTGTGCAACACAGGAATCATCTTTATTTTCCATTGGTAGCTGTAATCGTTGTAAGATAACAGTAACGAATTTTTCATTAGTATTGAAAAAAACATTGGAGGATACCGTATGGAGAATATGATCAAGCGTCAATTGACTCGAGATGAGTTGGCGGCTTTAATTGCAAAAGCCTTCGGTGAACAAGCGAAAATCGCTGAAGTTCTCGAATTAAAGGACGGCTGGTTCAACTCTGCTTATGATCTCACTTTGAACGACGGTTCGCGGGCGGTTCTGAAGGTTGCTCCCCATGCAGGGGCCGGAATGATGCGCTATGAACGCAATGTAATGAAAACTGAGGTCGAGGTGCTGCGTTTATTGAAGGAAACCGGTAATATTCCGGTACCTGAAGTTTATTATTATGAAGCAGAAGAAGGCGGCAATGAGTGCTTTCTGATGGAATACCTCCCCGGCACCCCGTACAATAAGATCAAGGAACAACTATTGCCGGAAGAGCGAGGGCAGATTGAAGAAGAGCTCGGGAGATTGAGCAGATACATAAATGAGATTCAAAGTGACCGGTTTGGCTACTATGCCCTGGAAGAACAGCAGGGAAGTGATTGGCTGACGGTATTTTCAGACATGGTTTCCGGCTTGCTAGCCGATGCGAAGGACAAAGACATTGAGCTGCCGGCAAATGAAGAGCAAATAAAGTCTGCAATTGCTCTCCGTAAATCCAGTTTGGAGGAAGTCACCGTTCCGCGTTTGGTTCATTGGGATTTATGGGACGGCAATGTGTTTGTGGATTCCGGCCGGATTACCGGAATTATTGATTGCGAGAGGGCATTATGGGGCGACCCGCTCATGGAATACTATTTCCGGACATTAGCCGGGGATCATTCCGCTTTTTTGAAGGGATACGGGAAGGAAGCTTTTACGAATCTTGAAAAAGAGCGGCTGGAGCTTTATGACCTGTATCTTGCCCTAATTCTACATATTGAATGTACCTATCGCCAGTATAGCGATGAGAACCATCGCCGCTGGGCTTCGGAGAATTTGCAGCAGTGTTGGGAGAGCATAGCGGGTACATCGAGTGAGAAATAAGGGGCTTTTAGGGCTTTATTTGCGCGGATGTTCCCCATTCCGGGAAAATAGGGTCCATTCCGGGTCTTATTTTGCAGATGGACCGCCTAAAAGGTCGGTTTTAATCAGGATGGAGGTTATTAGGGGACAAAAAGGCTCCTATTGGCAAGTTAAACCCCGAAAACCTGATAATAGAGCCCAAAATGTCCCCTATTGGGTTGATTAGCATTCCATACTACTAGTACATAGTTCATATTTACTAAAAAAGAGCTATCCACAGGCCGAAACTGGCCAGGCGGTTAGCTCTTTTGTATAATTAGCTGTTTTCCAAAATCGTATTTAACGTCGTGCGGTCGAGACCTTTCACCAGCTTGATCAGCAATTCCTTGGCCGCCTCGTAATCGTCCGTATGAATGATTGAGGACGAAGTGTGAATGTAACGGGAACATATGCCGATCACCGTGGAAGGAACGCCGATTCCGCTTAAATGCACCTGTCCGGCATCCGTACCGCCTGGGGAAACGAAATATTGGTACTTGATTTTGTGCGTGTCAGCGGTGTCCTGAATGTATTCCACCATGCCCCGGTGAGTGAGCATCGTCGGATCATAAATCCGCAGCAGGGCTCCTTGCCCCAATTGCCCGAACGCCTTCTTGTCGCCGGTCATGTCGTTAGCGGCGCTGGCGTCGAGGCCAAAGAAAATGTCAGGCTGAATCAGGTTAGCCGAGGTACGCGCTCCGCGAAGGCCGAGCTCTTCCTGTACAGTGGCGCCGCAATACAGCGTATTCGGCAGCTTCTCGCCATGCAGCGCCTCCATCAGCTCGATGGCAAGGCCGACGCCATAACGGTTGTCCCACGCCTTGGCCATAATCTTCTTCGGATTGACCATCGGCGTAAATTCGCAAATCGGGACGATCTGCTGTCCAGGCCGAACGCCGGCCTCTTCGGCTTCCGCACGGCTGTCGGCTCCGATATCAAGATACATTGTTTTGATATCGACAGGCTTGCTGCGCTGGGCCTCGTCCAGCAGATGCGTCGGAATCGATCCGACTACACCGACGATCCGGCCCTGCGGGGTAATGATTTGCAGGCGCTGCGCCAAAACGGCCTGACTCCACCAGCCGCCGATTGGCTGAAAATGCACCATGCCGTTATCGGTAATGCCGGTGGTCATAAAACCGACTTCATCCATATGTCCGGCCACCATGACTTTCGGGCCTTGATCGTCACCGCGGAGGATGCCGAACAGGCTTCCTAATCGATCCTGCACGAATTCATTGGTATAAGCGGATAGCTGCTCTTTAAACCAGGCCCGGAGCTCTCGCTCAAATCCTGGGGCAGCGGGAAATTCGGTCAAGTGTTTAAACAGTTCCATTGTTTTATTGTTCATAAATCGTACTCTCCTTTCCGTCCTTATTTAGTATGTACCACCTGTGAAAGAATGTCTATGATCCGCTAAACGGTCTCCGTATTTCCGCTTCGAATTCCACTCTTTGAATGGCACCGGAATACCGTAAAACTCATATACTGCAGCAAAGCATTTGTTCGTGAACCGAGGAGGCAAGGGGGCAAGTCATAATGGAGCGATATTCCAAGGATTGGCTGATGATTATGCTACTGTTCATTCTGCTGGTCATTATTCTTCAATATCTGTAAGAGGTTGTTCAAAAAATCATCTTATAATCAAGACTTAAACAGCGTTTTCCCGCCAACGGATTACGCTGTTTTTTTGTTGTGCTCGAAGATAACCGCTATTTGCGGCTATGGATGATTTACCAAACATAACAAGCGGCATGATGACAAATAATGAGTATACCGCGTAAGGAAATGTTTGAATGCATGAAGGAGGGATGGCGCTTGCCAGCCAAAACCAAATCGAGATCCGGTGCCCGGGTGAAGCTGAATACGATGTCGCTGACCGAACAGGATTATAAGGAAATCGCCAAAAAACATAAACCCAAGACGAATATTTTCGGAAACTGCCTGAAGGCGTTTCTTGTCGGGGGGCTGATCTGCCTGATCGGGCAGTGCATCCAGCAATTGTTCATGTCTTATGGCGGGATGACCTCCAAAGAGGCGAGCAGCCCGACGGTCGCCGTGCTGATTATCATTTCCGTGATCCTCACCTCGTTCGGGGTTTACGATAAAATCGCGCAATGGGCAGGCGCAGGCTCGGCCGTGCCGGTTACGGGATTCGCGAACTCCATGTGCTCCTCGGCGCTGGAATCCAAGGCGGAAGGTCTGGTGCTCGGCGTAGGGGCCAACATGTTCAAACTTGCGGGATCGGTCATTGTATTCGGTGTAGTCGCGGCTTTTTTAGTCGGCGTAGTTCACGTTATCTTCGGCTTGGGAGGCGCACACTAATGGTGCTGACCGGTTCGCAAACCTGGGAATTCAAATCGAAGCCGGCGATTATCGGGGCGGCGACCGTCGTCGGCCCGGAAGAAGGACAAGGCCCGCTGTCGGCCGATTTCGACTTTGTGTATGACAACTTGGAGATCGACGAGAAGACTTGGGAAAAGGCGGAGCGCAAGCTGCTGGAACACGCATCCGCCCTAGCCCTTGTGCATGCGGGGATTTCCCGGGAAGAGCTCCAGTTTTTTATCGGCGGTGATTTGATGAATCAGATCATCAGCGCGACGTTTGCAGCGCGGAAGATAGGCGCTCCTTACTTGGGCGTATTTGGAGCCTGCTCAACCTCGATGGAGAGCCTGGCTTTGGCCGCTTTGATCGTGGATGCCGGGGGCGCTCATCATGCGCTGGCGGGAACGGCAAGCCACAACTGTACGGCAGAGAAGCAGTTTCGCTATCCCACGGAATACGGTTCGCAAAAGCCGCCGACCGCCCAATACACGATCACCGGCTCGGGCGCGGCGGTCGTATCCTCGAAAGGATCAGGCCCGCGCATCACTCATGCCACGATCGGGAGGATACAGGATCTGGGAGTGAAAGACCCGTTCAATATGGGCGAAGCCATGGCGCCGGCGGCCGCGGACACGCTGGTCGCTCATTTCAATGATACGGGCCGCAGTCCAGAGGATTATGATTTAATCGTTACCGGTGACTTGGCATCAGTAGGGCACGCTATTGTAAAGGATGTGCTGGAGAAGGATGGCGTATCCATGAAAGGGACGACCTTCAATGATTGCGGCCTGATGATCTTTGACAGGGAGAAACAGCCCTACGTGATAGCGGGGGGCAGCGGATGCGGTTGCTCGGCGGTTGTGACTTACGGACATATTTTGAAGAAAATCAAAAAAGGGGAGCTGAACCGGGTGTTGATTGCGGCGACCGGGGCGCTGCTGTCCCCGCTGTCCTACCAGCAGGGAGAGAGCATTCCGTGCATCGCGCATGCGGTAGCTCTTGAAAAGGAGGAAAGCATAGGATGATATTTCTCTGGGCGTTTGTCATAGGAGGATTGTTTTGCGTAGTCGGTCAGATCATGTTTGACGTATTCAAACTGACCCCCGCTCATACGATGAGTTCACTCGTCGTGATTGGTGCGGTCATGGATGCCTTCGGTTGGTATGATCCGCTTGTCAAATTTGCCGGCGCAGGGGCTTCCGTACCGATAACCAGCTTCGGCAATTCCTTGGTACATGGCGCGTTGACCGAGTTACAGCGTGACGGATGGATCGGCGTAATCACCGGGATTTTTGACGTGACCAGCGCGGGGATCTCCGCGGCGATCATATTTTCATTCCTGGCTGCGCTTGTTGTACGTCCGAAAGGATAACTCAATTGAATCGAATAGGGATGAACAAATTGAACAAATATCTTCAAAAACCTTTGGTCTCCGGACTGAAGGTTTTTTCTGTTTTCAGGAAATATCCGAATCATAAAAAAAACAACACTCATCCCGAAAAGTGCCGAGTATACTTCACCGACTAACTTCATGTACAATAGAAAGAAATAGATGAATACAACACGATGAAACAGGATGATCAAATGTCTGGAGGGAAAAAACGTGCCCGTAAATGAGCAATCGATACGAACATTGACCGCCGTAAAAGACAATTTGGAATCATGCATTCTCGGAAAATCATTTGAAATCAACCTGCTCTTAACCGCTTTGCTCGCCGGCGGCCACGTACTGATCGAGGATGTGCCAGGAACCGGCAAAACCCAGTTGATTAAGGCATTAGCCAAATCGATGGACGGCGAGTACCGGCGCATTCAATGCAATCCGGATATTCTCCCCAGCGATATTACCGGCGTATCCGTATTTCACCCTCATGAGGAACGATTTGTGTTCCGTCCCGGACCGGTTATGACTCACATTCTGCTGGCCGACGAAATTAACCGGGCTACGACCAAAACGCAATCCGCCCTTCTCGAAGTCATGGAGGAGCGCAGCGTCACCGCGGATGGCGTGACTTATCCGCTGCCGCATCCTTTTATGCTTTGCGCCACTCAGAACCCGATCGATTTTGAAGGGACTTATTTGCTGCCCGAGGCGCAGCTTGACCGGTTTATGCTGAAGATCGGGATGGGATACCCGGATGCGGCTACCGAAAAAAATATGCTCCACACTCACAGCCTGGGACAGCCCGTAGACCAACTGCGTCCGGTGACGAGCATGGAGGAAATCGCCGCGATTCAGCACGAAATCCGCGACGTATATATCAGCGATCTGCTCAGCGATTATTTGCTGGAAATCGTGCGGCGCACCCGTGAGCATGAAGCCGTGCTCCTCGGAGCTTCTCCGCGCGCCTCTCTCGCTTTTATGGCTGCTGCGAAAGCGTTCGCATTTATAGATGGACGTCATTTTGTTCTGCCTGACGATTTGAAAGTTCTGGCTCCTTACGTGCTCGGCCACCGGATATTGCTTCGTCCCGAATCCCGGCTGGACAGCATGAATTCCAAACAAGTGCTTCAGCAGATTTTGCGGCAGGTTCAGGTGCCGATATCTGCGGGACGGTAAATGATGCGGGCCGTGCTGGAGATGTTCAAATCCGGGTTGTCCTCATTAAACTTTTGGAAAGTGGCATCATTATGGCTTATATGTCTATTCTATGTTTTGTTCCAAGGCGGAAAAACGTCGATAATGCTGTTCACGATGATATCGCTGCTGGCCCTTTACTGGGTGGCGGGCGGTATGGGAGGAATCAAACGAATCAGGGGCTCGAGAAGCCTTTCGCAGAATGAAGACCGCCCGGGCCTGCTGAAAGCCGGGGAACAGGTTCAAATCAGGCTTCAGATCCAACCGCCGCGGTTTATGCCGCTCCCTTATATCATCGTCAGGGAACATTTGCAGCGTCATAACGGAGACTCCTGGATATTCGAAGACAGTCTGGTTCCTCACTTTAATAAGGACAGCATTCTGACCTACCAAACTCCTCCTCTGGAGAGGGGGAAATACGTATTTTCCGGGACGGAATGCCATTCTGAAGACATCTTCGGATTGATGAAGCATAAAGGGGTGTTTGAGACCGGCGGAGAGTTCCGTATCCTTCCGCGCACCGTCTTCATTCCGAATTGGCAGTTGCATAGCCGGAATTCACGGCTGGCCGGACCGGAAACCGCAGTTTCCATGTCGCGGCGGGAAACGACCCAAATCAACGGGGTCCGTGATTACATATACGGAGACCGGATTTCCCGGATCCACTGGAACGCTACCGCGAAAACAGGAGCCTGGAAATCGAAGGAATTCGAGCACGAATCGCTCCCGAAAACCATATTGGTGCTGGATGCGCATACGCTCAGTTACACGCAGCCGTCGCAGTTCGAGCTCGCGGTATCGACCGCAGCCTCGCTGCTGGAATACGGATCAAGGGAAAGGATCAGCATGGGCTTGTGTACCCTGGGCAAAACCGTTCGTGCATTCGCGCCGGCGGAGGGCTACCTGGAACGGCAGCAAATGCTTCATCATCTGGTTGATATCCATGCGGATGGATATGGAGGATATAAGGAGAAGCTGGAAGGGAAACGGCAATACTTTCCGTCCGGGGCGTTTTTTATTCTGATCAGTCCGCTGACCGACGATAAAATGCTCGGCATTATGCGCTGGGCCAAATCGCGTCATATGACGCCTTACCAGATTCATACGGGGATTCCGGGGCAGACCGTATACCGGCAGGGATCCCTGAAGACGGTCCTTCAGGAACGAGGAATGAAAGGGGTTACAGTATCTTCGCTGAGCGATCTTCCGGCAGCGCTGGGGGGTGGCAGAATATGAAACGATCACACAATCGGTCCCTTTTTTCCTGGTACCGCCTATTTTCGGTCTTGTGGCTTTTAGTTATCGCTATGCAATGGATCGATTATACGGAGCCTTTATGGTTCGATGAGACGACGGCGCTTGTTACCGTAACGCTTTTGTCGGTGGCTGCCATAGAACTACTGCCCTTGAAAGCGACCTGGCGCTGGATCATCAAAGCGATCGTCGTTATGGCGGGCTGGCGCATCGTTCTCATCGCTTATGATGTGTATTTGCCTTCAGGCCGGCTGGTCCCGGATCAGCTTTATGGTATGGCGCAACAATTCACGCCTTATATTTGGTTTTCGCTGGCGGCCTGGGTATTTTTTGAGCTGGCATTGGAGCTGCTGAACGGAAAGAAACGAATCTTGTTGTTTTTGGCTGGAGATCTGATTGCCTTTGCGATTTTGGACTCTTTTACTTCCTATTATTTATGGCAAAATGTAGCCTGGACGGTGTTTGCCGGCCTCGGTTGGCTGGCGAGCCTTCATTTCCGGTCCTTCCAGCTTAAATATCCGCACGGATGGAATCGTCTGCGGCATCAGCCGCTTAGGATCGCCGCCAACATTGTCGCGATCTTTGCCTGCGTATTGCTGATCGGCGTCAGTATGCCATCGGTCTCGCCTGTTCTGACGGACCCATATACCGCTTGGAAAAATCGGGGGGGACCAGGCGGCAATGCCGCTGCGACCCCCGTTTCTTCCACTGATTCGGGATCGGTCACGATTATCGCCCCGCAGGAGGTCATTTCCGGCTATAGCCGAGACGACAAAGAGCTCGGAGGCGGCTTTGAATTCAGTTATGGCCCCGTGATGACGGTCGATACGTCAGTAAGATCTTATTGGCGCGGCGAGACTCGCCGGAATTATACCGGCAAGGGCTGGATGGATCTGAGCGAAGAAGGACGTGATTTTAACCGGATTCAAGGCGTCTCCACCGGCGAGCTTCCAGGTGAGGAGATACCTCCGAAAGTTGAAATCATGCAAGTAGAGCAGACGATTACGATGCAAAACGAGGAGATTTATCCGGTATTGTTCGGCGGCTATACCATGGGCACTGTGGAACTGCTGGATGAGGAGGAGCAGCAAACCGGGGGAACAATGATGTGGGCGCCCAAAGAAGCCGAGCTTCACTGGGAGATGAACCATCAGGCTTTGACCAGAAGTTCTCAACCTATAGGACGCCTCTATCCGAAAAAGTATAAAGTAGTGGCGAATATCCCGGTTATTCCTTTGGAAGAGCTTCGCGAGGCCAGTTTCGAGACCCTGTATCCTGCGGATAAGGAAAATGCATATTTGCAAATCCCTTCCGGTTTTCCGGACCGCGTCCGCGAATTGGCGCTGCAGGTCACCGCTGAAGGTACGACGCCCTACAGGAAAATGGAGCTCCTGCAGGACTATTTGAGACAAAATTATGAGTATACCAACCAGCCGGATTTATCTTTGAAAAAAAGTGAAGATTTCGTGGATTCCTTTCTCTTCGAAATCAAACAGGGTTACTGCGATTATTATTCCACTGCAATGGTCATGATGGCCCGCTCACTTGGCATTCCGGCGAGATGGGTCAAGGGATACTCACCCGGAACACAGCCCAACCCCGAGTATATGCAGCGGTTCCCGGAGACGGGGATGGACTACCGGGTCAACAATGCGGATGCGCATTCGTGGACAGAGCTATATTTCGGAGACTATGGCTGGGTTCCGTTTGAAGCCACTCCCGGCTTCAGTGCGCCGGTGTTGTATAAGCAGGACGGAAGTGTAATGACATTAGCTGATTCTTCCGACCTCGACGGAGCATCCCGGGATAACGGCAAGGGAATGCTGGAGAGCATGAGTCCCGAGACGATCCGGAATTTGATTATTATCTGCATTGCGGTAATTCTGCTATGGGCTGTTTATCAGCTGCGTTCGGTGCTTTACTTTGCCTTTTTCCGGCTTCGTCTGGGTCGGCCTTTGACGCTGGGCGAGAAGGCGGTTCTGCAGACGCAGCATTTAATACGCAGGCTGCGACGCAGAGGATTTAACCGGAGCGGCGATGAAACGTTACGGGAGTCGGTCGACCGCTGGAAAGAGAAGCAGCCTGAACTGGCTGCGACCCTGGACACCTTGCTGAGTGAATTCGAACGGGCAAGCTACAGTCCGGAATCATTTTCTCCGCAACAATGGAGAATCGTTCGGGAGCAATCCCGCAAATTGATGCGGATGACCCGAAAGAGAAAGAAGCGGGATCGATACGCGGTAATGCGATAATAAAATGAATTTGTGAACACTTCCGATTGTCACTAGCACGACAATGATCCCCGGTGGTTGCACCGGGGACCTTTTCTTTTTTAAAATATAAATATAAAGCAAGGGTAGAATATGGTATAGTTTTTCGTATGAAACCGAGGTGAACGTAAATTGTTTGAAAGATTTTTGCCCAAATTGCGAGTCAACAATGTCTTTGATATCGACCTCCAAGGCTTGTACGAACAAGGGTACCGGGGAATCATCACGGATCTGGACAATACGCTGGTCGGTGCCAAAGCGCCGTTAGCCACGCCCGAACTGGTAGAATGGTTCGAAAAAGTTAAGAAGGCCGGGTTTAAACTTGTGATCGTGTCAAACAATAATTTGGACAGGGTGTCGGTATTTGCGACTCCTTTGAATATTGAGTTCGTGCATAAGGCGAGAAAACCGGCGGGGTCTTCATTCCGGAAGGGGATGGAGATGATGGGCCTCAGACCGGAAGAGACGATCGTGGTCGGCGATCAAATGATGACCGATATTTTAGGTGGGAACCGTCAAGGGTTGTTCACCGTTCTGGTGCTTCCGATCTCCGCAGCGGATGAAGGTTTCGGTACACGCATCAACCGAAGACTGGAGCGGATCGTGAAGCACCGTCTGGGGAAATCGGGATTATGGCTTGAGGAGGAAAAACAGAAATGACAGATAAGCGGAGCGAAGAGCGCGAATTCCGCTGCAGCGGCTGCGGGATTAAACTGCAGAGCGAAGAGCAGAACAAACCGGGGTATACCCCGCAGCAGGCGCTAACGCGGGAGCCGGTCATTTGCCAGCGCTGCTTCCGCATTAAAAACTATAATGAGTCGTCATCGGTTACCGTGGAGCAGGACGAGTTCCTGCGGCTGCTGAGCCAGATCGGCGGAAAAGAAGCGCTGGTCATTCATATTGTCGATATCTTTGATTTTCACGGCAGCGTGATTTCGGGATTACAGCGGTTTATAGGCAATAATCCGGTGCTGCTTGCGGTCAACAAAATCGATTTGCTGCCTAAAGTGACCAATTGGAACAAAGTCCGGAACTGGGTGCAAAAAGAAGCGAAGGATCTTGGTCTTAAGGTGGAGGACGTCGTCCTGTGCAGCGCGAAGCAAAACAGCGGTTTCGATCGCTTGCTGGAAGCGCTGGAGCAGCATAGAGGCGACCGGGATGTATACGTGGTCGGCTCGACGAATGTCGGCAAATCCACGCTCATCAACCGGCTGATCCGGGATTACAGCGATCTGGATCAGGAGCTGACGGTGTCAAGATACCCGGGCACGACGCTGGATATGGTGCATATTCCGCTGGATGACGGAAGATCGATTATCGATACGCCGGGAATCATGTATCCGTCGAGATACAGCGAGCTCGTAAGCCCGCAGGATTTAGGCATCATTCTGCCGGACAAGCCGCTCAAGCCGGCCGTTTACCAGTTGAACGAAGGCCAAACTATCTTCTTCGGCGGGTTTGGGCGGTTTGATTTTGTACAGGGAGAACGCCAATCGTTCACTTGTTTTGTCAGCGGACGAATTCCGCTGCACCGAACCAAATTGGAGCGTGCGGACGAATTGTTTGCGGATCATGCCGGTGAAATGCTGGCTCCGCCGAGCAAGGAGAGCTTGGATAAGCTTCCGGACTGGACGCGGCATGAATTCCGCATCGCCAAAGGCAGCCGGACCGACCTGTTTATATCAGGACTCGGCTGGATCAAAGTCAATAACGAGGCGGGTGCCGTTGTAGCGGTTCATGCGCCGAAGGGGATTAAAGTTTTAGTCCGGCCGTCGCTGATCTAGCCGGAATTTTCGTTTACGGAACGGGTCAAAGGGGGAGAACTATGAATGTCGTGGGGAAAGAGCGGGAGGAGCTGAAATTGCCTCTGCTGCTGGGCGTCGTGGGAGATCCGATCATCCAGTCCAAATCTCCGTCCATGCACCGGGCTGCACTCCAGGCTTCCGGTATCGAAGGGACTTATGTGCCGCTTCATGTAAAGGGTGACCGTCTCGAGGATGCGATCAAAGGGGTGCGTGCGCTCGGATTTCGCGGCGTGAACGTAACGGTGCCCCACAAAGTCGAGGTCATGAAATATCTCGACGAGGTGGATAAAGGAGCCCGTGCGATCGGTGCTGTCAACACCATCGTCAATGACGGAGGCGTCCTGAAAGGCTATAATACGGATGGCATCGGCTATATCCGTTCCCTGAAAGAGGAAGCTGCACCGGATTTGGCCGGGAAGCGGGTGCTGGTGCTCGGTTCCGGCGGCGCGGCGCGCGGGATCGTGTACGCCTTGCTGCATGAGTCGCCCGCCCGGGTAACCGTGGCGAACCGCACGGCGGAGAAAGCGCGTGAGCTGGCCGCGGAATGGAGCCATCTCGGTGCGCTCCAGGGCTGCGGCATGGAAGAGATCGGCGGCTTGATGCCGGAGATCGATATTTTGATCAATACGACCTCCGTAGGCATGTATCCGCATCCCGGCCAAATGCCGCTGGATGAGGCGCTGCTGCCTTCCGGCATCGTCGTCAGCGATCTCATCTATAATCCGCTGCGCACGGAACTGCTCCTTCAGGCGGAGCGGAAGGGCTGCACGATTCATAATGGAATCGGCATGTTCGTCTATCAAGGCGGCTATGCCTTCGAATATTGGACCGGCATGCCGGCTCCGGTAGACGCGATGCGCGCTGCGGTCTTGAGCAGTTTGGTTTAGCCGGCGGGCGTTGAAGTGTTAATATATAAAAACAACTATTTTACATTTAGAGGAGTTATGAAATTACATGCTTACAGGAAAACAAAAGCGTTATTTACGGAGCCAGGCTCACCATCTTCAACCGATTTTTCAGGTTGGCAAGGGGGGCACGAACGATCAGATCGTCCGGCATATTTCCGAAGCGCTGGAGCGCCGGGAACTGATTAAAGTATCGGTGCTGAACAACAATCTGGACGATCCGCGCGAAATCGCCGAAGAATTGGCGGAAGGCGCCGGAGCGGAACTGGTTCAACTGATCGGCAGAACGATCGTATTGTATAAAGAATCGCGCGAATACAAGCAGATCGAGCTTCCCTAACAAATGACCGCAATGGAACCGGGGAGGAGGAAACTGTCATGAAAAGAATCGGCATCATGGGAGGCGCGTTTGATCCGATCCATCTCGGGCATCTGCTGGCGGCGGAGGCCGCCCGGGAACAGCATGCCCTGGAAGAGGTCTGGTTCATGCCGTCCCATATTCCTCCCCACAAACACCAGGCCGGTGTGAGCGGGGAGCAGAGGCTCGCCATGGTGGAAGCCGCAACCCATAGCCATCCCGCTTTTAAGCCGCTTGATATAGAACTGCGGCGCGGCGGGGTATCCTATACGGTAGATACGATCAAGGCCCTGCGGAAACAGCATCCTGAGCTGGAGCTGTTTTTTATCATTGGAGCCGACATGGTCAATTATCTTCCAAAATGGGAAGGGATCGAGGAACTGACGGGAATGCTCACGTTTATCGGGTTGCAGCGCCCGGGAAGCTTCCTTGAACTTGATGCGCTGCCTCCATATATTCAGGAGTCGGTGCTTCTGGCGGATATGCCGCTCGTCGACATTTCGTCCAGCCTGATCCGCAAGCGGATCGCGAATGGGTTGTCGGTGCGTTACATGGTGCCCGAAGCGGTGTATGAATATATCGTAAGGAGCGGATTGTATGGAATACACCCGTGAACAGCTGATCGAAATCGTCTCCGGCCAAATGCCTGCCAAACGGTGGAAGCATGTCGAAGGCGTGATGGAGACGGCGGTCATTCTGGCGGAGCGGTTCGGCGGCGATAAGGAGAAGGCGGATCTGGCCGCGTTGCTGCATGATTTGGCCAAATTCTGGCCGGTCGAGCGCCAGGAAGCCATGATCCGTGACAACGGGCTCAATCCCGAGTTGCTGGAGCATGACAAGCAGCTTATGCATGCCGAGATCGGCGCGTTCGTTGCGCAGCGGGACTACGGGATCGAGGATCCGGAGGTGCTGGACGCGGTCCGCTACCATACCTCGGGCAGAGTAGGCATGACGAAGCTCGACAAAATCGTCTGCCTGGCCGACTATATCGAGCCGGGCCGGGAGTTTCCCGGCGTAGAACAGATTCGTGATCTGGCTGAACATAGCTTGGAGGAGGCGTTGGTCGCAGGGTTCGATTCGACGATTTCCTTCCTGCTGGAGAAGGGAAAAGTGATTTTCCCGCTGACCGTCCTTGCCCGTAACGGCCTGATCCAGGAAATCAAAGGTTCAAAACAATAAAACAATTATCATTTTCCATAGGAGGATATATGAATGCCGGTATCACCAACTGAATTGCTAAGCATCGCGGTGGCAGCCGCGGAAGATAAAAAAGCTATGAATCTTGTGGCGCTGGACCTGAAAGGCATTTCGCTGATTGCCGATTATTTCGTGATTTGTCACGGGAACTCGGACACACAGGTGCAGGCGATCGCTACTGAGGTTCGCAAACGTACGCAGGAAGCGGGCGTGCAAATCCGCGGCATCGAGGGAATGAACTCCGCCCGCTGGGTCCTCATGGATCTGGGGGATGTCGTAGTACACATATTCCACCGGGATGAGCGGGAATATTACAACATTGAGCGGCTTTGGTCTGACGCCAAGGTAGTGGAGAACGTATGAGCCTGATCGCGGGAACGATCGTATCTCTTCCCGTAGACCGGGAAGTTTCGCCTTACGGTTATTTTCTCAGCGGAGGGACGCAAGACGTGCTGCTCCACTACTCCGAACTGACAAGCAAGATTCAGCCCGGGGAGACGGTCGAAGTATTCTTCTTCTATGATACGGAAGACCGGTTGGCCGCAACGATGAAAAAGCCGTATCTCACGTTGGGCGAGCTCGCTCTGCTTGAAGTGGCTGACGTTCATCCCCGTCTTGGCTGCTTCCTGGAGATGGGATTAGGCCGGCAACTGCTGCTTCCGATCCGGGAGCTGCCGGAGCTGAAAGAACTGCATCCCCAAGTGGGAGACCGGGTCTATGTCCTTATGGAGCACGACAAACAGGGACGCCTGAAGGCCAAACTGGCCGGCGAGCAGGAGCTGGTTCAGCATGCTTTTCACGCTCCATCTTCCTGGAACAATCAGTGGATGGAAGCGATCGTATACAAGCCGTTGCAGATGGGGACGTTCGTAATCGTTGAAGGCGGGGTTCTCGGTTTCGGTGCGATCGGCATGATCCACTCCTCGGAACGAAATCGGATGCTTCGTTTGGGTGAGCGGGTTAAGGTGCGTATTGCGCATGTCCGTGAGGACGGGCGCGTCAACCTGTCGATGGCGCCTCGCAAGGAAATCGGCCGTGACGAAGATTCCGAGCGTATCTTGGCTTACCTGGAGAGCCGGCCTGGCGGCGGCATGCCATTCTCGGATGCCACTGCGCCCGATCTCATCAAGCAGCGCTTCGGGATCAGCAAATCAGCGTTCAAACGTGCGCTTGGCAAGCTGATGAAGGACGGGAAAATTACACAGAGCGAAAACTGGACTTACCTGACCTCCGCTTTGAAGAATAAAGGGGAATCGCAATCGAAAGATGATTCCCAAGCAGAGACTAAGCCAGAATAATCAGAACGTGCGGAAACGAAAGTGCGGTGACAACCATGGTATCTTATCGAAAATTTGCCTATGTTTACGATGAATTGATGGAAGATATGCCGTATCCCGAGTGGATCCGATTCGCCCGCATGGCCTGGGAGAAGCACGGTATGCCAACATCGGTCGTCGATCTCGGCTGCGGTACGGGCAGCATTTCGATTCCCCTCGTAAATGCCGGATTTCAGGTAACCGGTATCGATCTTTCGGCGGACATGCTGTCGGTTGCCCGGCGCAAAATGGAAGGAACCTCGCAAGGCGTCCGATTGTTCCGTGACGGGAGCATCCGCTGGGTTCAACAGGATATGACGGAATGGGAAATGCCCGAGCCGGTCGATTCGGTGATTTCATTTTGCGATTGCCTGAACTATCTGCTAGAGAAAGATGACATCGTCAGTACCTTCCGCAGAACCTATGAGGGGTTGAAGCCGGGCGGTACCTTCCTGTTTGATGTCCATCATCCGAACACGCTTCGCCGGTATGAAGAAGAACAGCCGTTCATCTGGGACGAATCCTCCGTAGCTTATATCTGGACCTGCGAACGGGATGACGCACGGGATGAAATAGAACATCATTTAACGATTTTTGCCCGTGAGGAAGAGAACGGACCTGGCTTGTACCGGCGATTTGAGGAAACTCATGTCCAGCGTGCTTATGATCCGGATTGGATGACCAGCGAGCTGCTTAAGTGCGGGTTCCGGGACGTCTCCTGTTATGCCGACTTCGAGTGGGTGGAAGCGAAGGATGATGCGGCCAGACTGTTTTTTGTAGCGATAAAATAGTGCGGACACAAAATAAGAGAAGGCTCTGCCCCGATGAGGCGGAGCCTTCTTTGCTGCGGCCGGAATTTGCAGTGTTAGATAATTAAGTTGCTCTACCGCAATTTGGCTGCGAAAAACGGAATTCTCTTATATAATTAAAGAACTTGTACTAACAAGTTCATCGAAAAGGGGATTTTAATTTATGCAAAAGAATAACAAGGTGATTTTATTTCAGGGAGATTCGATTACCGACGGTAACCGGGATCGGGGAACCGACCTCAATCATGTATTGGGACATAGTTACGCTTATATGATCGCGGGTAAGCTTGGCCATACCTGCGCCGAACAAAATCCGTTGTTTATAAACCGGGGCGTGAGCGGTGACCGTGTCTCGGATTTGTACGCGCGCTGGAATGAAGACGCGATCAGCCTGAAGCCCGATGTGCTCAGTATCCTGATCGGCGTGAATGACGCTTGGAGAATCATGTCCGAAGAACCGAGCGGGGTTACAGACCGATTTGAAAGGGCTTACCGGCATCTGCTGACCGAAACCAAGGAGGTTCTGCCTCAGTCCAAACTGGTATTGTGCGAGCCGTTTATTCTTAAAACGGGAGCAACCGTGGCCAAATGGGAGCAATGGACCGACCTGATTTCCGCTTATCAATCCATCGTCCGTGAATTGGCCCGGGAATTCGACGCGGTTCACGTTCCGCTTCAGGATGCCTTCGACGCCGCTGCCGGACGCAGGGAGGAAGCTTACTGGCTTTGGGACGGAGTACACCCTACGGCGGCAGGTCATCATCTTATCGCCGAGCGTTGGCTGGAAGTAGTAAGTGATAGCGGGTTGCTGCAGCAACTTGGGTTGAATTAGCGCCGTAAATCAGGATCGGAGCGGGGCCAGGTCCTTGAAAAAATCTGATTTTATGAAGGTGTTTTAATCAGTAGGCAATTGGGTAAATTCTCGAAATAAGCGCATTTTAGCTGGCGTTCGGCCTTGTTCCGGCGTCAGCTTGTTTCTGTGCATTAAGGTTAATGTGGTCTCTTCTAAAAATTAATTAGTTATTGCGATTAGATTTCAGTATAATTATGTTTAGATCAGTCTGCATTATTCTAGAGAGGATTAACCGCATAATGAATGAAGCAAATACCAAACCAGTAGCTACGGCAAAGCCTAACCGGCGCCCTAAGCCTTCGCCGCCCCCGGTACGGATCTATTCCCTCGGCGGAATCGGCGAAATCGGCAAGAACATGTACGGCATCGAATACAAGAACGAGATTGTAATTATTGACGCAGGATTGAAATTCCCGGACTCCAAATTGTCCGGTATCGATTATATTATCCCGGACATTACCTACTTGATCGAGAACCAACACAAAATCAAGGGTTTGTTTCTGACTCACGGGCATGAGGACCACATCGGTGCGCTTCCTTTTGTGCTCCGCCAATTGTCCGTTCCGGTTTACGGCGGTCCACTGACGATCGGTCTGGTCCGTGCCAAGCTGGAGGAATACCGGATGCTTGGGGAAGTCAAGCTGCATGTGTTCGAGGAAAATGATCGGTACGATTTTCAACAGCTTTCGGTGCATTTTTTCCGGACGACCCACAGCATTCCCGACGCGTTCGGCATCGTAGTGGACACGCCCTACGGAGCCGTCGTTCATACGGGCGATTTTAAATTCGATTTTACTCCGGAGGACAAGCCGGCCGATTTGTTCAAGATGGCCAGCATTGGGGGCGAAGGCGTACTTGCCTTGCTCGCGGACAGCACCAACAGCGAGAAGGAAGGCTTCACCCCTTCTGAACGCCGGGTAGGCGGCGCCATTCTGGATACTTTCCGGCAATGCGACGGAAGAATCCTGTTCGCCACGTTCGCGTCGAACGTCCACCGGCTGCAGCAGGTTGTCGAAGCAGCCATGCAGTGCAACCGGAAAATCGCGGTTATCGGCCGCAGTATGGAAAAAGTATTTTCGATTGGACAAGATTTGGGCTATATCCGTATTCCGGAAGGCATGCTGATCGATGTTAAGCATATCGACCGGTATGAAGACAGCCAAATCCTGATCGTATGTACCGGAAGCCAGGGCGAGCCTAACGCGGCGCTCAGCCGGATCGCTTCAGGCGCCCACCGCTCGGTTCAGATTTATCCAGGCGATACGGTGATCTTCTCTTCGTCTCCGATTCCAGGAAATACGCAAAACGTCAACCGGAGCATCGATATGCTGATGCGGGCCGGGGCGCATGTGATTTACGGTTCTATATTTGACATCCATACCTCGGGACACGGAAATCGTGAGGATTTGAAGCTGATGCTCAGCTTTATTCGTCCCAAGTTCTTTATTCCGATTCACGGAGAGTATCGGATGCTGCTCAGCCACAAGAAACTGGCGCTGCAAACCGGCCTGACGGAAGACCGGACCTTTGTGCTTAATATCGGCGATACGCTCTCTATCTATCGCAACCGGGCCAAGCGCGGCAGAACAATTCCATCGGGTGAAGTATTTATCAGCAACGGCGAAATGCGGGCCCGCGAGGATGAATTGATGGAAGAACGGCTGGAGCTTGCGCAGGAAGGCATTGTCATCGTCGTGATGACCTTGGATAAGAAGACCGGGCAAATCTTGGCCGGACCGGATATCGTGACCCGCGGCTTCGTGTACATGCAGGATGCAAGACCGCTGCTGAGACGGGCGGAAGCGGTGCTCAAGCGAGGCCTTACCAAACAGGCTGAACGAGAGGCCTATGACCGGGCGGTCTGGATCAGAAGCATTCATCGGATGATGCGGAAGTACTTCATGAAAGAAGTCGGAAGAGCACCACACATTATGCCTTCGATTTTGGAGGTATAATTAGAAACGAATAGTTTGGAAGGCGGCCTTAAGGGCCGCCTTTCTTAATATAATCCGAGGGGATTAACGCCTCGAACTTCCACTTTTTAAAAGGTTTTCATGGAAATATGGAGAATATTATTAAGTATCCAGATGTATTTTTCATTTTTTTATGGGGGGAGGTCCGGAGTGAGAAGATCGTTATTCATTTTCTTAACTTTATTTACTATATTTCTTTCAGGGTGTAATTCCAGTGATAGAAGCCTCGCCGATGTTGTTAGGGATATTCGGAAGACTATTCCTAATTTCACCATTCCAACCTTGCATGGTTATGAGGTGAACGCTGTTTTCGATGTGTCTCTGCCTCAATCTGATACGTCGGCCTTTATTATTAATTACACAGAGCGCAAAGGAAAGAAGTTGAAATCCGAGTTTGGCCCCGAAGACAGCATTCAGGCTCTTTATGGGCCCTATGAAGGGGATGGATTGCTGGATATTGGGATTAGTGAGCCCGTATCCGGAAAATCAACAACAGAATATGAGAACACTCGGATCGTAAACGGCCTGACAATACAATATAATCGTTCAGTGCCATTCAATGCCATCATGATTTCTACGGAATATAACGGCCTATCCTACCTGGCTTCGTCGAGGTCGATAACTAACCAACAGGATGAGGAACAATTCTTGGAGTTATTCACTAAAGCGCTCAAGGAATAAGGAGAGAACAGGAATGAATGAACTTAAGTCAAAGAATGGTACCCCGTCTGTAATTACTTTCGGGGAAAGTATGGCATTGCTGATCGCGGAGGGCGGTAAAGGGCTGGAGTATGCGAGATCGCTGGAGCCTTCGTTCGGCGGGGCGGAGAGCAATGTGGCGATCGGGCTGGCCCGGCTGGGGCATGCCTCGGGATGGTGCGGGCGGCTGGGAAATGACCCGTTCGGACAACGGATCATGAAATCGATCCGCGGCGAAGGCGTGGACGTATCCCGTGCGAAGCTGACCGAAGAAGCCCCCACAGGGCTGATGATTCGTGAGAATGTGGCAGGGAAGAGCTCGGTCTACTATTACCGCAAGCAATCCGCCGCGAGCCGGATGGCTCCAGAGCATCTGGACGAGGAATACATAGCTGCCGCCAAAATCTTGCATGTTACAGGGATCACGCCGGCGCTGAGCGCATCTTGCGCAGACACAGTAGCGGCCGCAATGGATATGGCCAAGCGCCATGGCGTCAAGGTCAGCTTTGATCCGAACCTGCGGTTGAAGTTATGGGGAGTGGAGGAAGCCAGGAAGGTGCTTTTGCCGCTGGCTATGAAAGCGGATTATTTCTTGCCGGGAGCAAGCGTCATTAAGGGCGGAGAGAACGAGACTTACTTGTACGAAAAAGGAAAACTGACGGCGGTCCCTTACTTCAAAGCGGAGCACATCGTTGATACGGTTGGCGCAGGCGACGGATTTTGCGCCGGCTTCCTGGCGGGTCTGCTCCGGGCGTATAGCCTTGAGGAATCGGTCCGTCTGGGCAACCTGATCGGATCTCAGGTCATTCAGGCCGTCGGAGATTGGGAAGGCTTGCCGAGCGCAGCGGAGATCGAAAGGCTGCTGGCCGGGAAGGGGCACGTGGAGCGGTAGATACCCTCCATAACTGCCTACTTCAGTAATACTAATAAAGTTAAAAAATAAGCCCGTTCGGGAGATCAACCTCCGAACGGGCTTATTTGTGTGCTTAGTTGTGCTTAGTTTAGCTGTACTCAGTTATCTCGCCATCCAGCCGCCGTCGACGCAGAGGATATGACCGTTCACATAATCGGCTGCAGCGGATGCCAGGAAGACGGCGGGGCCTTTAACATCCTCCTGCGTTCCCCAACGTGCGGCAGGAATCCGATCGGTGATCGAGGCGGTTCTGTTCTCGTCGGCACGGATCGGAGCCGTATTGTCCGTTGACATATATCCCGGGGCGATCCCGTTGACCTGGATGCCGCTTGATGCCCACTCATTGGCGAAGGCTTTGGTCAGCCCGGCGACTCCATGCTTCGAGGCCGTGTAACCCGGAACATTGATACCGCCCTGGTAGGAGAGCATCGAACAGATGTTGATGATTTTACCGCATCCCCGCTCGATCATATGTCTGCCGGCGATCTGCGAGAGCAGGAATACGGTGTTCAAGTTAATGTCGATGACATCGAACCAGTCTTTCTCGCTATGGTCCTTGGCCGGCGTACGGCGGATGATACCGGCATTGTTGACGAGAATATCGATATACCCGGTCAACTTGAGGGCTTCGTCAAAGGTTGCCTGCAGCTTATCGTGATTGCTGAGATCGACCTCGATGACGGATGCTTTTCTGCCGAGCGCCGTAATCCGGTCCGCGGTTTCCTGGCTTGAACTATAAGAAGCGCACACGACGTCGGCGCCCGCTTCCGCCAAGCCGATCGCGATGCCTTGGCCGAGTCCGCCGGACGAGCCGGTAACAAGGGCTGTTTTTCCCGAAAGATCGAATAATTTCATAGTAAGAACACTCCTTAGAATAAGTGGAGAATCGTCGTTATTCCACAATAATGCCCGCATCCGAATAGGTACGGCCTATCTCGGCGGGAAGTGCGCCGTCCGTTATGATCCGCGTGATTTCGTTCAGGGATGCAAAGGTACGAAGCGCGGTTTGTCCGAATTTATGATGATTGATCACGGCGATCACTTCGCGGGCCGTATCGATCAAAGCCCGCTTGAATTCAATCAGATCGCCGGTGTAGATGGATAGTCCGTGTTCCGGATGGATTCCGGTCGCCGAAATAAACGCTTTTTGAATGTTCAATTGCTTCACGTAAGCCGTTGCCTCCGGACCGGCCAGCATATTGCGGACGCGATACCCGCCCGGAACGACGAGACGGATATGGTCCTTGGCGGCAAGTTCGCTGATAATATAAACGTCGTTCGTAATGACGGTCATAGGCCGGTTATCGAGACGGCGGGCAATCTCCAGCGTGGTGCTGCCGCCGTCGAGCGCAATGATGTCGCCTTCCTGGATATGGGCCAGCGCTTTGCGGGCGATGTCGGCTTTCTCCTCCGCATGCTTGACCAGGGGTTCCTTGGCGGGGAGAATACCGAACTGGTCTCCTTGGGCAAGAACCGCTCCGCCATGCACGCGAATGATCAACCCTTGCTCCTCAAGCCGGGTGAGATCCTCACGGATCGTTTTGCCCGTAACCCCGAGCCTGTCGCTTAGTTCCGCTACCGTGACCTCTTTGTTCGTCAGCAGAACCTCCATAATTTTTTCGTATCGTCGTATCGAGCTCATATCTTGTCCACGCTTCCGTTTAGTTTTACCTCTTATTTTAAATGTTTCATAGGGACGGCGTCCATATCGGCATAAGCTTTGTTATCTCCGGCCATGCCCCAAATAAACGTATAATTGCTGGTGCCCACTCCGCTGTGAATCGACCAGCTCGGCGAAATGACGGCTTGTTCGTTTCTCATCACGATATGACGCGTTTCGTCAGGCTCGCCCATCAGGTGGAAGACCACGGCTTCCTCAGGCAAGTCGAAATACATGTAAGCTTCCATCCGGCGCGGATGAACGTGGGCAGGCATCGTATTCCACATGTTGCCGGTTTTGAGCTGCGTCATTCCCATCACCAGCTGCGAGCTTTGAAGCCCGTTCTCGTGAATGAAGCGATGGATCGTCCGGTCGTTGGAATTTTCGATAGAGCCCAGTGCACCGGATTCCGCTTCGGCGAGCGTTGTTTTTGCGGTTGGGAATTCCTTATGGGCAGGCGCCGAATTCAGATAGAATTTGGCCGGATTCGCAGCGTCCTTGCTTTTGAACAGAACCTCTTTCGAGCCCATTCCTACATACAGGCAATCCTTTGTGTTCAATTCATAGTCCGTACCGTCTACGGAGATGATGCCGGGGCCGCCGACATTGATCGCTCCGAGTTCGCGCCGCTCCAGGAAGTAGGACACCCCCAGTTCTTTCAAATCGACTTCCAGCTTCACAGCTTCGTTTACCGGCGCCGCTCCGCCGACAATCATGCGGTCCTCATGGGTAAGCACCAGCTCAAGCTGGTCTGGGGTGAACAGTTTGGGAATATGAAATTCCTGACGAAGCCGTTCTGTGTCGAACCGCTTAACTTCGTTGGGATGAGAGGCGTAACGTCTTTCCATAAATAAATCTCCTCTTTTCGTTTATTTAGGTTTATAATGTTTATATAGGTTTACATTAATCCTTTTTCGTTCATTTTGCAAGCTATCCTCTTTTACAGTCGGTAGGGAATCGAAAAATGTTGTAATAAATGCGGTTTCGCCTTTAAATTGCCGAATTACGTGTCCCGGACAAACATGCTAGGATATTAATCAACGAGGGGATAGGGATGAAATGAAGAAAAGGAAGGGGGAGAAAATGAACGCATATACAACAAGAATGAATGCGATCGTCCGGTCTGTAGCGGAAAAAGCATGGAGAGAGCCCTTGCTTACCAGCGGGTTATGGTTTCATGGGGACGTGCGCAATAACTTTTACTATGCTTCCTACCTGTTCGCCGCTTCGACAGATCCGCTATATGAAGAAGAACTGCTATTTGACCGGCAGGAAGCCAAGCGGTTGGCGGAGCATGTCCTGGTCCGGGTGCTCCGGCTTCAACAGAGGGATCCGGACCGTCCGATGTACGGCCATTGGCCGCTGAATTTGGACCCGGTACCGGAAACGGCGGCCCCCCATGAGCTGCCGGTGGAATTGATGGGCAGCCTGATGGCTTATTTCCACCGCAAGTACGAACGGCAGATGAGCGGACATCTTGCGGCGGAGTTTGAGTCGGCGCTGGGCCACGTGTATCGCGGCGGATTTTATCGCAAGCCGCTTACTGTCCGTAATCATCATGAGGCCAAATATACGGCGGCGAAGCTGATTTTCGGACAGCTTTATGGCGACGAGGAGCTTCTGGAGGACGGTAAAAACTGTTTGGCCTCGACCTTGGAGCGCCTTCGCAAGGAAGGTATGGCCGAGTACGGATGCCTGCCTTGGTTCTGGCACTGGATTCAGGCTTTCACCTGCGCTTTGGAATTTGCTGCCGATCCGCAGGTAAAGCGCGACCTTGAGGAGCTGCTTGACGAATTATGGACGCTGCGAGCTTCTTATTATTTGAAGGGAGCTTGGGCAGGAGCTCATTCGCGGGGGTGGCCGCATGATGCTCCAAGCGATGCCAATGTGCTGCATGATTATGTCCAGTTTGGCGATTTTGAGCTTCCGGCAGACATGCCCCGGACGGAATATGCCGGTTTTCTGTTCCGGGAAGCGCCGGAAAGAGCAAGAAGTCTGGCATTAAACCGGACGGAGCCGGCGGAGGTGAGCCGTGCACTTTGGAAAGTCACGGATGAAGGATTTCGGCAGCTTCACTCCTATGCTTACGTGACGAAGCATTATGCCGCCGGCGGCCTATGGGAGCGTGTCCGGGAATTCGACAATGAGCAGTTGCGCTGGATGTTCAGTATTCCGGTTCGCCGGGGCGGTCAGGGAAATCAGCTCTATTTTTTCCATCCGGGCGAAGGGTATGATCCTTCCGGGCGGGATCCGCGCCATCAAAGTCCGTGGATGGAAGTCCTCTACCGTAAAAATGTGGTAATATCATTGTATCCGCTTCCAGCCGAAGCCATTGAACAGGATGCTCCGGAAGGTAATGAAGTTGTCGGTGTCTTGCCTGAAGGCGAATGGATTTACGAAGCGGAAGCGTTATTCGGAAAAGTGGACGAGGTGCTGTTTGCCGTTTATTTGAACGGAAGCTACGAAATCCGTCCGATGTCCGGGTACAACCTTGCTGTTTGCCGCGGTTCCCGGATCGGCGTTGTCGTCGAGGCCGTCTCCCTAGAGGACGTCAAGACTAAAGGAATCAACAGCTTGACGGATTTTGCGGCGTTGATGGCGGGACGAACTCCCGTTTTTGCCGATGAAGGGGGACTAACCGTTGAATATACGGGACTCCTTCATGAAGAGAACCTTCGCTTAGCGAAGTTGGCGGAAGGAAAGGCGGAGTCCAGCGTCAACGGAACCGAAATTACATTTCAGCAATATACCGTGTGAATCATTTCAATCATCCAACCATCCTATGAGGAAAGAGGAGTCCATATGAAAAAATTACAGTTGGTGCAGAAAATCGCCGAGGAAGGTGTCGTTGCCGTGCTGCGCGGCGAAACGCCCGAGCAAGTGGTAGAGATGGCTGAACAGGCGATTGCCGGCGGCATTAAAGTGATCGAAGTGACGATGACCGTGCCTTTCGCGCTGCGGGCCATTGAGATGCTATCCGCCAAATATTCGTGGGATTCGAAAGATCCCGCCAGCTACGCCATCATCGGCGTAGGAACGGTGCTTGATCCCGAGACCGCTCGGGCGGCAATTCTAAGCGGTGCGCAATTCGTCGTAGGTCCTTGTCTCAACCGGGATACCGTCATGCTCTGCAACCGTTACCGGATCCCGGTCATGCCGGGAGTTATGACCATCAAGGAAATTCAGGAAGCGCTGGAGCTCGGAGCGGATATCGTCAAGCTGTTCCCGGGCAACCTCTACGATCCGTCCATGATCAAAGCGATCAAGGGGCCGTTGCCGCAGGCCAACATTATGCCGACCGGCGGCGTGTCGCTGGACAATCTCGGCGATTGGATCAAGGCCGGCGCGGTTGCCGTAGGCATCGGCTCGGACCTGACGAATGAGGCATTGAAGCAAAAGGATTTCTCCATCATCGCTCAAAAGGCGGCTGCTTATAAAGAGGCGTATTTGCAGGCCAAAGCCCGCTAATGTCAGCGCAAATTCAAAAAAGACGGTCGAAGCCATCGGCTTCACCGTCTTTTTATTGTATTCGCACCGATCCCCTTTATTAATCCAGCGTGTACGGCTTAAGGCCTGCCGGAAGCGCAGCAGGGCGCGTGCATCGGCTCTTCATTTCATGATAGTGACCGGAATCGGAAGAATGATGAAACGCCCACATGGCTTCAAGCACATGGTAAGCGAGCTCGCCATTTGCCCGGTGCTTGCGGCCGTGCAGCAGCGCGTACGCCATATCGGCGGGGCCGATGCCGCGGCTGTTGTCCTCGTAGCCCGGCAGCAGCGGCTGCTCGGTCCAGTCCGCTTCGCCGGTCCGGCGATATTTGACCGGCCCGCCGAACGTGTTCGGATCTGGCACCAGCAGCGAACCTTCGGTGCCGTGGATCTCGATCGGCGGCAGGCTGCTGCCGCCGAAAATGTCGAAGCTGGTGATCAGGCTGGCGATCGCACCGCTTTCGAACTCCAGCGTTCCGGCGACATGCGTCGGAACTTCAACGGGAACCCGCGAGCCGTACTTTTTCTCGCTGGTGATGGTCCGCTCCGGCAAAGCCTTGCCGGTGATGCCGGCAATTCGGGCGATAGGCCCGAGCAATTGCACGAGTGCGGTCAAATAGTAGGGGCCCATATCAAACATGGGGCCGCCGCCCGGCGCGTAGTAGAACTCGGGATCGGGGTGCCAATGCTCGTGGCCCCGGCTCATCATAAACGCCGTGGCCGAGACCGGACGCCCGATTACGCCGTCTTCGATCAGCCCGAGCGCGGTCTGAATGCCGGCTCCGAAGAATGTTTCGGGCGCGCTCCCTACCAACAGGCCTCTGGCCTGAGCTTCCTCCAATACCTGCCGTCCTTCCTCGAGGGAGACAGTTAGCGGCTTTTCCACATACACATGCTTACCGGCCCGCAGCGCCTGCAAGCTGACTTCGGCGTGCACGGCAGGGATCGTCAGGTTGATGACGATGCCGATCTCCGGATCGGCTAACAGTTCCTCGGTGGTACAAGCGCGGGGGATGCCGTACAGTGCCGCTTGCTCCCGGGCCCGGTTCAAATCCAGGTCCGCGCAGGCCACGAGATCCAGCACCTCGAATTTAGGACAATTTTCCATATAGATGCCGCTGATTTTTCCGCAGCCGATAATACCGACTTTGATTTTCTCCATAACCGGTTCCATCCCTTTATGCGTCATATTGGCTGTCGCCCATCCCGCTGTAGCTGAACCCGCCGGCGGATGAGTCTTTCCCTTGCTGTGACATAGCGCGTTGTTTGCCATCTGCCGCCCATAGCATGCCTCGTGTCATGAGCTCCTTGACCGTCGGCAGCGCAACGATATCTGCGTGATGGCCGAGCGAGTTGTAGTACACGCGTCCGTGGCCCCAGCGTTTCGTCCACACGACCGGCATATCGACCGCTTTGTTGAACCGGTGAGGGCCGTCGACGACCGGAAAACGGGTCGTGGCAAGGACTTCGACCGCGGGGTCGACATGCAGATAATACTGCTCGGTCTTCACGGCAAAATCTTCGATGCCGTCGACCAGCGGGCTGGAGCTTTGTTTGATTTCCACCTGGTAATCCACTCCGTCGTTTCCGGGATGAGCTACCCATTGTCCGCCTGTCATGAACTGCCAGTCCACATTGTTACGGAACGAATCGCACATGCCTCCATGACAACCGGCGAGACCGGTCCCAGCCTGTACGGCTGCCGACACATTATTGACAAGCTCCTGCGAAATTTCACCCATCGTCCAGACCGGAACGATCAAATCCAGGCCTAGCAATTTTTCGGCATCCGCATAAGCTTCCAGCGTGTCCGAGACTTCAACGTCAAAGCGGTGCTCCCGCAGAACCCCGGCGAAAATGTCCGCCACCTGCTCCGGTTCATGGCCGTCCCAGCCTCCCCAGACGATTAACGCTTTTTTCATGATGATCGGGTCTCCTTCATATATCGGATTTCATTCTTATTCCATCTCTGATAAGTCCACCCAACGGCGTTCGCTCACCGAGCGTTCCACCGCCTCCAGCACGGCCTGACATTTCACCCCATCGCGGAAATTCGGTTCAGGCTGGCGGCCTTCCGATATCGCTGCTCCGAGTTCCAGCACCTCGTGGATAAAGGTGTGCTCAAAACCGATCGTATGTCCCGGCGGCCACCAGGCTTCCGCATAGGCATGGGCAGGGTCCGTCGCCAAAACGCGCCGGAATCCCTGCACGTCTTCGTCGTCCGAGGTGAAATAGACTTCGAGCTCATTCATCCGTTCGAAATCGAACTTGACGCTGCCGAGGCTTCCGTTGATCTCGAACGAATTGGTCGAGCGATGTCCGGCGGCAAACCTCGTCGCTTCGAAGCTGCCGAGCGCCCCGTTCTCGAACCGGGCCAGGAACAGGGTGGCATCATCTACCGTTACCGGACCTTTGGGGGCGTCTTTACCCTTGCCGCCCTTGGCGCTGAGTCCGGTCATCTCGTCGGCAAGCGGCCGTTCCTTGATAAAGGTCTCGCTCATGCCGATCACCTCGCGAATGTCGCCGACGAGATAGTGGGCAAGATCGATGAGATGCGCGCCAAGGTCGCCGTGCGAACCGGAACCGGCGATCTCTTTTTGCAGCCGCCATACCAGCGGGAATTCGGGGTCCAGAATCCAGTCCTGGAGGAACCAGGCTCTGAAATGATAGATTTGCCCCAAGCGGCCGCTTTCGACCAGCTTTTTGACCAACTGGACCGCCGGTGAAAACCGGTAGTTAAACCCGACCATATGACGCACGCCAGCGTCCTCAGCCGCCTGCAGCATTTCACGGGAATCGCCTAATGTAAGCGCTAACGGTTTTTCGCAAAAAATGTGCTTTCCCGCCTTGGCCGCAGCCAGTGCAATCTCTTTGTGGACGTCGCTTGGCGCATTGATGTCGATCAGGTCGATGTCGTCCCGGGCAACAAGCTCCTTCCAGTCCGTGACGTATTCTCTCCAGCCCAATTGCTCGGCCGCAAGACTGACGGCTTTCTCGTCTCTGCCGCACAGCACCGACATTTCGGGCTTCACGGCTTCAGGAAAAAACATGGGCAGCGTGCGATAGGCATTGCTGTGGGCTTTTCCCATAAACTTATAACCGACCATTCCGATGCGTAGTTGCTTCATAGAATCCCTCCATCAAAGATTTCAAATTTGAAATGATGAATGTAAGTCCATTATAGAAAGAAGCCAGCGAAATCTCTCGCCAGTTTATGCCGTTATATAGTCAAAAAATGCACTTTTTATCTCAGAGATCAACTAATTCTTTCTTCTGCGAACCTCGGAAGGCGGGCAGCCTTGAAGCTCCCGATATACCCGGTTAAAGGTGCGGACGCTGCCAAAACCGCAGTCCAATGCGATGTCCGTAATGCTGGCATCACTGATTTCCAGCCGTCTCGTAGCGTTTAGCACGCGAATCGTATTGAGGTAGGTTCTGAAGTTCATACCGATCGATTTTTTGAACATGCGACAAAAATAGGACGGCTCCATTCCGAACTGGACGCACATCGCTTCGACAGAAAGATCCTCTTGATAATGCTCTTCAATGAACGACAATATCCGTTGAATTCTTATTTTCCTGGTGGCGATCCGTTCTTGCGATTCCCGCTCCAGGGCATGAACAGGCAGGTGTCTTTGCATTATGGCGCACAGTTCCAGCAAGCTCGCTTGTATGAGCAGCCGGTGCCCGGGCTTGGCTTCCTTTTTTTCTCGCAGAATACGGTTCAGTATCGCCTTTACCGTTTGCAATCCGGGCTGATCGGCGGGAATAAAGGGAGATTCAAAACGAAAATCGCCGGGCCAACTCACGGATTTTCCGACCAGCTCCGGGTGAAAAATGACGACGATCATGTTGGAGGCAAGATCCTTGCTATCAAAGTAATGAATGTCGTTGCTGCCGAAAATAGCCATATCGCCCTGCTTCAGCAGGCGCTTGTCCTCATTTGCTCCAACCAGAATGCTGCCCGACTCCACGTAAACGAATTCGACCTCGGCATGAAAATGGGGATAAAAGGAGAGATCGGTGCTTTGATGGATCACCATAGGCAGCTCCTGATCGAGTTTCCAGTTCTGATAAAAAGTTTTCATAAGGCGGCTCCCTTACTGCGGGTTTTCCCCACATCATAGCGGGAAGTGCAATTTTTGTCTAATTCATGCCGATTTCATATTCTAAGAAATCTAGTGATAGATTTCCTAATTAATGGGGTAGGAAGCAGGAATATTTTGCTATATAGTTATTTAGATTAAGAAAATTCTTACGGGGAGGAAGTGGACAGCCTTGAGCTTAATCGAGACAAGGGGACTGCAAAAAGTGTTCCGCCAGGCGGTAAAAGATCCCGGATTGGCCGGCGCGGTAAAACATTTATTTACCCAGCGTTATAGAGACAAGTATGCGGTGGAAGGGATTGACCTGAAGATCGAGGAAGGGGAGACGGTAGCGTACGTCGGCCCGAACGGAGCGGGAAAATCGACAACGATCAAAATGCTGAGCGGGGTATTGGTACCTTCCGGCGGAGAGATCATCGTTGACGGACGGGTTCCTTACAAGCAGAGGATGGAGAACGCCCAGCGGATCGGTGCAGTATTTGGCCAGCGGACGCAGCTATGGTGGGATATCCCGGTCCGGGAATCGCTCAGCTTGCTAAGAGATATTTATCAGGTGCCGACGGACCAGTTCAAGAAAAACTTGGATGTCTTCACGGAACTGCTAGGCATGGATTCGTTCCTGCATTTATCGGCCCGGAAACTCTCGCTCGGGCAACGCATGCGGGCCGACCTGGCCGCAGCGCTGCTGCACGATCCGAAGATCGTCTACCTTGACGAGCCTACGATCGGGCTGGACGTCGCGGTAAAGCACCGGATCCGCGATTTTATCAAGGAAATGAACCGGAGCAAGGGGACGACGATGCTGCTGACCACGCATGATCTCGGGGATATCGAGGATCTGTGCGAGCGGCTGGTCATTATCGATCAGGGCCGGATCATTTATGACGGCAAGCTTCAGGAGGTCAAGGACGAGTTTGCCAGAGAACGGACAATACATATGCAATTAAGTTCGCCGATCCCGGATGCGGAAGAGTTGTTCCGCGGGTTGCCGGAAATCCAGGTGAAACGGTCCGGAGATTCGCTGGAAGCTAGTTCGGATACGGATTTATCCATCCGTTTCGACCGCTTCCGCTGCACGGCAAGCGATATCGTCAAGCGGGTGATGAGCCGCGGAGAAGTGGTCGATTTCCGCATTGACGAGCCGAGCATCGAAGAGATCATCCGCCGCGTCTACGACGGCAAACTGGATTCAGCCGCCCTGTCCGCAGCGGGGAAGGGGAGTGCTTGATTGATCGCACCGGCCTTCAAAAAATATGTTTCTTTGGCGCGTTGCTCCATGCAGAACACGCTTGCTTACCGGCTCTCATTTATACTGAATTTTCTCGCTAGCTTTATCGGGCTGATCGCCATGTATTGTCTTTGGCAAGCCATTTACACGGGCCAGGACCAGCTTTCCGGCTTCACTTGGAGTCAGATGCAGGCCTACCTGCTGGTAACCTTTTTCGTCAATTCCATGCTTTCTTATTACTCGGAATCCAGCATTACGAGCAAAATCATCGACGGCAGCGTCATGATGGACCTGCTGCGTCCGATCCAGTTCCAGAAAGCCCGTCTCGCAGAAACGCTTGGTTCCTGCGTGTTGGAGGGATTGCTCAGTTGCATTTTGATCGGGCTTGCGGCGATTTTCACGTTCGGTATTTCCTTGCCGCACGATGCAGGCACCCTTCTGTTGTTCGCGTTCAGCATCGTGTCCTCGATTCTGTTAAAGTTCAGCATCGTTTACTTGTCGGCCCTGCTTTGCTTCTGGACTACGAGCAGCTTCGGCATATACTGGGCTAGGACATCCATTACGAACCTGCTGTCGGGAGCGCTTGTGCCGCTGGCATTTTTCCCGGGTTGGCTGCAATCGACCGCCATGGTGCTGCCGTTCCAAGGCATCGTCAATACGCCAGTCACCATCGGCCTCGGTATGACGGCGGGAACCGATGCGCTTCAACTGATCGCTATCCAATGGGTATGGATCGTTCTGCTCTGGCTGCTCGGCAAATGGATGTGGTCCCGGGCCGTCCGACAAATTACGATTCATGGGGGGTAACGGAATGGAGAGTAATATACGGGTGAAAAATTCGCCCCGGCGAATTTTGTATCTATACTGGCGTTTGTACAGCCAGCAGTTAAAAGCGATGATGGAATACTCCGCCGATTTCTATATCATGATCGGTGCCGCGGCGATGACCCAGATTACGGGGTTTTTGTTCCTGTGGGTCGTATTCTCCCGAATTCCGGATATTCAAGGCTGGGGACTTTGGGAGGTTGCTTTTATGTATGCCGCCATTTATGTGTCGGAGGGGGTAGGCTCTCTATTCTTCGAGGGGACCTGGCGGATGCTCCGGCTGGTCAATATGGGCGAACTGGACCGTTATCTGGTGCGGCCGGTTCCGATCGTGCTGCAAATTTTTTGTACGGGGATCGGCATGAACGGATTAGGAAATATTCTAATCGGCGGAAGCATTATCGCTATTTCTTTGTCCCATATCGACATCGCCTGGAACCTTCAGACCATCGTTATGGCCGTTTTGCTGTTTGCTTCCGCGATGACGATCCGGGTGGCTATCAATCTGGCGGCGAACTGCTCCGCCTTCTGGATCCGCAGCAGCGGGAACGCCTTCCCGATCATGGTCCATAATTTGGGCGAGTTCGCCAAATATCCGATCACGATTTTCTCGCTGGGCCTGCAGCTCTTTATTTCGATCATCGTGCCGTTTGCATTCGTCAGTTTCTTTCCGGCGGCCGCCATGTTCGGTAAGGAGCCTTGGAGCTATTGGGGCTGGTTCAGTCCGCTGGTAGCGGCCTATTTCGTCGGTCTGGCCTTGCTGATTCTGCGAATCGGCCTGCGGCGGTATGAGAGTGCGGGAAACTGATAGAAACATTGTGAAATCTGTATTTTTCTTTATGTTCCATCCATGTTATTATGGAATCAACCTAACGAAAGCTAACAGGCTTGCAGTTGGTGAATAAATATGTCGTCAAGTAGGTTGATATAATGAAAAAAGTAACTATACAAGAAATCGCAGATTTTTCCGGTGTTTCCAAGTTTGCCGTTTCACGCGCGCTCTCGGGGAAGTCGGGAGTCAGTGCCCAGACGAGAGAGATGATTTTGAAGGCCGCGGGTCAGCTTGGATACTTTAAGGATACAGGCAAATCGGTCATGCTCCAAAGCTCTCCGACCTACACGGAAGGGGAAGCCCATTCCGGCGCTATTCTTGTGCTGTTTCCCAATGTCCGCTACCAGGACGCGGATTCACTTTATTGGGGACCGGTTTTTAACGGAATCTCCGCGCGACTGAATCAGAGAGGGGCGGATATTCTTACGCTCACGGAGCCTTCCGGCGAGCATATGTTTTCCTTGCTCAACCCGAAGGCTATCGGCGGTATCGTCACGATCGGAGCCGTATCGACACAGATTTTGCTAGACATCAAAAAGCTGGAAATTCCCGTAGTTATGGTGGATCATCAGGATCCGGCCTTTCAGGCGGATGCCGTGTTTGCCGATAATTTTCACTGTATGAGGGAAATGATGGTCAAACTGATCAGCAAAGGATATAAGAACTTTCAGTTTGTCGGGCTTATCGGATATGCTCAAAGCTTCTACGAACGCTGGATCGGATTCAAGTCGGTGCTTGATGATCATAACCTGAAACAGGAACAGATTGCCGAGCTGATTGGTCCAGAAATCGCGCATATCCACGAAGCGATTCCCAAGGTCGTGGCATCTTACGAATTACCCGAGGTATTTGTTTGCACGAATGACACGACAGCTCTATTTGTTATGGAAGCATTGCAAAAGCTGGGGATCGATGTTCCCGGCCATGTTCAGATCACCGGATTCGATAACACCGACGAATCATTGCCGTTACTTGCTACCGTGGATGTTAGCAAGGAGCTTCTCGGCATGCGTGCAGTAGACAAGCTTTTATGGCGTATGGCTAATCCTCAATCTAATTTCGAGAAGCTGCTCATCCAGGGAGAAGTTATTTTAAAAGATAATTCCGTATTTAACAAAGATCAAGAAATATAAGCAAAACTAAAATAGAAGAAAGCCCTAACGACATGTTGTCGTTGGGGCTTTCTTTTTATTCTCACGGACATGTTAGCATAAAATCACTTCTGTTATCATAATTATTTATTGACGAATTAGTTGGTTGGTTGTATATTATTTTCCAAACGGCAATAACAAAATGAGGTGATTATCAATAACTTGTTTTTATTATGTTATTTTTGTTATTCGTTTGGTTTGAAATGTAAGAGGGGTTTCATGAAGGTAGAATCTATAGAACAAATGGGAGGTTTTCACAATGAAGAAATTGAAAGGGCTTTCTTTGCTGTTGTTCTGCTTTGTTTTTCTGCTTTCCGCTTGCGGCGGCGGCAATAATACGTCACAGAGTCAGCCGGCGCCGTCTCCCGAATCAACCAACACGACTCCGCAGAATACGGCCGAGCCTGAACCGTCGGAGGAGCCTCCGGTCGATTTGGGCGGACGAATCATTAAGGTTGCGGCATGGTGGGATTTAAAGCCGGCCGGTGCAACCGCTGGCGATAAGGCGCGCCTTGAAAAAATTGCCGAGGTCGAAAAAAAATATAACTGCAAATTTGAATTCGTGAACATTCCGTTTGAGGAATACATGAACAAATTTACGACGAGCGTTCTGGCCGGTGAGCCGTTCGCCGATATCGTGCAGATGGAATATAAATCGGCGTTACCTGCCATTTTGAAAGGGCAATTGCTTCAGATCAGCGAGTTTACGACAGAGAAAAACAATATTAACAACGAGGGCAATCTGCAAACCAAATACCCTGCGATTGCAGGCGGGGAGTATGCCTTCGACAATCCGATCTCCCTTGGGCCCGGGATCCACTATAACCGGGAATTGTTCAAAAAGCTGGGCCTTCCGGATCTTCAGGAGATCTACAGTAAAGGAGAATGGAACTGGGATAAATTTTTGGAAATCGCCAAACAGGCAACCAAGGATACGGACAATGACGGAAAAACCGATGTTTGGGGATTTTCCGGGTGGGCCATTGACGCTGTGAAGCATTTTACGGCGGCCAACGGCGGAGTGACCGTGGATTCCCAAAACGCAAAAGAAATGTTGTCCGATCCGCGTACCATTGAAGCTGCGGAATTCGTGAACCGTTTATATAATGTCGACAAAGTCGTTCGGGTTAAAACAGGCAATAAAACAAATTGGGAAGAAACAAACACGTTTAAAGACGGCAATGTGGCGATGTTCCCTGCAGCGGAATGGATGCTCGGCGACTTGACCTTCGACATCGGGATCGTACCTTTCCCGAACGGGCCGCAAGGATCATCGGAACAAACCTATGCGAATACATCAGCATCCGCCAAATTCATCCCTAAAGGCGTGAAGGATGCGGCCGCCGTATACCAAGCTTATGAAGAAACGTTCGATTTCCCGCCGACCGAGGAATATCCGGGGCAGGATTATCTGGAAAGCATGTACGGCAATCAGGAAGACATCGATATGATTCTCCAGCACATTAAGGGAACAGGCGTCATTACCTTGGACGAAGCCTATCCGGATTATCCAACGAATACTTTTGTGGAAGACATTATCGTGAACAATCAATCCGTCACCGCTACAGCCGAAAAATACAAGCAGCAGGCGCAGGCATCCGTCGATAAACTCGGTAAATAAACGGTTCGCGTCGGCTAGCTGAATAGACAGGCAAGAAGGGGACGTAATGATTAATCGCGTCCCCTTCTTGTTCACACGGGTTGTGCGAGGAGGATGGACATTGACTGGGATACGGAAATGGAGAACAAGATGGGGCTGGATGCTCATCGCCGTTGCCGCCGTGGTGCTGATCTTATGGTTCTCCGGCAGTTTTGGCGGCGGGTCCGCCTCAAAGGGTAACAGTGAAATGGGATCAGAGCTCCCTGTGGTCAAGCTGGCCGCCGGGGTGAAGGGGAGTACGGCCGAACCTTCGTATGGTGAGTATTTAGCCGGGTTCGAAGGTAAGTCTCGTCCCGATCATGAAATAGTCATCGAAGCTGCGGACTATTCCCGCGAGGATGGAGCGGAAGTCAAGAAGCTCCAGGACTACGAAGGAAACAAGGGGATTTCGGTATATACCGGGGAACAGGGCGAACTTGAATGGAAGGTGAACATCCCTGAGGGAGGCCTCTATAATTTGTCCCTGCTTTACTATCCGGTCGAAGGTAAAAGCTCCTCCATCGAACGGCAGCTGAAAATCGACGGCAGCATCCCGTTTGAAGAAGCGGGTTACCTGCAATTTGACCGGATCTGGGACAACGAGAAGGCGGAGATCGAACAGGATAATCAGGGCAACGATCTCAGACCGAAACAGGCAGAACGGCCGGGTTGGCGGGAAGTTCTTCTGGAGGATTCCGACGGTTTTATTACGGAGCCGCTGCAGTTTTATTTAGAAAAGGGAGAGCATACGTTGACGCTGTCCGCATCCCGGGAGCCGATGGTTATTCGCAGCTTAAAGCTGTTCAGATATGCGGAGGCACTCCCGTATGAACAGGTGTTGCAGCAGTACCAAGCGGAAGGATTAAAAGAAACCGAAGGACAGCTGGTGATCGTTCAGGGGGAAGCCGCGACGGCGAAATCCTCTCCGACCCTGTATCCGTTAAGCGAACGTTCAAGCCCGAGTGTAAGCCCTTACAATTCGTCAAAGGTCCGGATTAATACGATCGGCGGCTATAACTGGCGGTTGCCCGGGCAATGGATCGAGTGGGAGATCGACGTTCCTGAAACGGGGCTGTACCACATCGGATTCCGCACCCAACAAAATTTCGTGCGCGGGATTTACTCGACACGAAAGCTGACCATAGACGGACAAGTACCGTTCGAGGAGATGAACCGGGCGCCGTTTCGTTATAAGAGCGGCTACCGCATCGATGTCATGGGCGGGGACGATCCGTATTTGTTCAAGCTGGAAGAGGGCAAGCACGTGCTGCGTATGGAAGTAAGCTTGGGAGAATTTGCTCCTTTGATCCAGCAGGTCGAAGACAGCTTGCTTAATCTGAATGCGATGTACCGCAAAATATTGATGATTACCGGCACCAAACCGGACGAATTCCGCGATTATCGCGTAGAACAGCGAATTCCCGAACTGCTGGAGCTGTTTCAGGCGGAAAGCGAACGGCTGCGCGCGATTGCCGACAGGCTGGTGGAGTTGTCCGGACAGTCGAGCGATCAGGAAGCCTTGCTAAATACGATGGCGGTGCAATTGGATGAGATGGTGAAGGACCCGGATACGATACCGCGGAGACTGGCGGCTTACAAAACAAATACCGGGGGCTTAGGCACCTGGTTGCAGCAAGCAAGGGAGCAGCCGCTGGAAATCGACGAAATTTACATTGCGTCGCCGGGAAAGAAACTGCCGGGCGGCGGAATGAGCGCAGGGGACAAAATCGTCCATGAATTATCAACCTTCGGCGCATCGTTCTTCATTGATTACAACCAAATCGGCAACGTGTCGGCCAAGAAAGATCAAAGGTCGGTAACGGTATGGATCGGCAGCGGCCGGGACCAGGCGAATGCGATTAAAGCGATGATTGATGAAACGTTCACGCCGGAGACTGGGATTAATGTCAATTTGAAGCTGGTCAATATGGGAACGATTCTGCCGGCGACGCTGGCCGGTCAAGGGCCTGACGTCGCGATGCAAATCGGCAATGACCTGCCCGTCAATTTCGCGATGCGGAACGCGGCAGCCGACCTGACGCAGCTAAGCGGTTACGACGAAGTGGCCGCCCGCTTCCGGGAAAGCGCGATCGTACCTTATGAATATCGCGGCGGGGTATATGCGCTGCCGGAAACGCAGACGTTCAACATGTTGTTTTACCGCAAGGATGTGCTGGCCGAGCTTGGACTCGAAGTACCGGAAACCTGGGACGATGTCGCGAACCTGCTGGCCGTGTTGAACAAAAACCATATGGCCTTCGGTCTGCCGGTCGTAGCTCAGGCGCCGAACCAGTGGACGACATTACCGCCTAATTCGATGTATGCCACCTTGCTGATGCAAAACGGCGGGCAGTTCTATAGGAATAACGACACGGAATCGGATCTCGATTCCAAAACAGGGATAGAAGCTTTCAAGCAATGGACTGAATATTACACCGATTACAAGCTGGAGCGGGAATACGATTTCCCGAATCGGTTCCGTACCGGGCAGATGCCGATCGGAATCGCGGACTACACCACCTATAACCAGTTGTCCGTCTTCGCTCCGGAAATTCGCGGGTTATGGGGCTTCGCTCCGGTACCGGGAACGGCACAAGAAGACGGCAGCGTGGACCGCACGGTCCCTTCGGGAGGCAGCGGGGTGTTAATGCTGGAGAACGCCAAGGATAAAGAAGCTGCTTGGGAATTTCTGAAATGGTGGACGAGTGACGAGACGCAAACGAGCTTCGGCCGGGAGATGGAAGGGCTGATGGGAGCGGCCGCCCGTTATCCGACCGCCAACATCAAAGCGCTCGAACAACTGCCTTGGCCCGTGGAGGATTACAAGAACCTGGAAGAGCAGTTCAAATGGGTAGAAGGCATTCCGGAAGTGCCCGGCGGGTACTCCACGGGAAGAAATCTGTTTAACGCGTTTTACAGGTCGGTGATCAGCGGGATCGAGCCCCGAGAAGCGATTATGGATTCCGTCCAGTATATCCACGACGAAATCCGCAACAAGCAAGAAGAATTCGGCCAGCCGCAGAAGTAGGGGGGAAGCAAGATGCACAATACCTGGTGGGCCATGAAGTGGCACGAGATCAAAGCCAGCAAGCATTCCTACATTCTGCTGGCGCCTTACATGATTTTGTTCATGCTGTTTACGGTGCTTCCGGTTCTTATATCCATTATTCTGAGCTTTACTTATTTCAACATGTTGGAATTTCCGCGTTTTGTAGGATGGCAAAATTACACCCGTCTGTTTCTGGAAGACGACATCTTCCTAACCGCGATGAAAAACACGCTTCTGTTCGCGGCGATCACAGGGCCCGTCAGTTACCTGGCCTGTTTCGTGTTCGCCTGGATCATCAACGAGCTTAGTCCGAAGCTGAGGGCGTTTCTGACACTGGTTTTTTACGCTCCGTCCATTTCGGGCAACGTCTATTTTATTTGGCTGATGATCTTCTCGGGAGACCGTTACGGGATCGCCAACGGGCTTTTGATCAAGCTGGGCTTCATCCTGGAGCCGATTCAATGGCTCAAAACGGAAGCCTACATCTTGCCGATTATTATTCTCGTCCAGTTGTGGCTCAGCTTGGGAACCGGGTTCCTCGCATTCATCGCCGGGCTGCAAACGGTAGACAAAACGCTGTATGAGGCAGGCGCAGTTGACGGCATTCGCAACCGCTGGCAGGAGCTGTGGCATATTACGCTCCCATCCATGCGGCCGCAGCTGATGTTCGGCGCTGTGATTCAGCTCACGACCTCGTTTGCCGTCGCCGATGTTTCAATCGCGCTGGCCGGCTTCCCGAGCGTCAACTACGCGGCCGAGACGATTGTTACTCACCTGATCGACTACGGGACGACCCGGTTTGAAATGGGCTTTGCGTCCGCGATCGCGACCGTGCTGTTCATTATTATGGTCGGAACGAACCTGATCGTCCAAAAACTTCTGCAAAAGGTGGGTGAGTAAACGTGAAGGTAGAAACGAAAATGACCGGCACAAGAGCGCTGAGCCGTCCGTTTCCGCTCAAGTTCAAATTGCGGCTGGGGAAGAAGCGGGTCAACCGTTCATTTGCCGGAACTTTCTTTCTGTTCCTGCTGCTCTCGGTGTTCGGCGCATTCATGGCGCTCCCGCTCGTTTATGCGATCAATAACGCATTCAAGCCGCTCGATGAAATCTTTCTGTTTCCTCCGACGCTGTTTGTCCGCAACCCGACATGGAACAACTTTCTCGACCTGATGAACCTGCTGGGTCAGTCCTGGGTCCCGTTTTCCCGCTATATCTTCAATACAGTATTCATTACCGGCGCCGGAATTCTCGGCCATGTCATTCTTGCATCGGCTGCGGCCTATCCGCTGGCCAAGCATAAATTTCCCGGCAAATCGATTCTGTTCACGATCGTAGTGCTGTCGCTTATGTTTACTCCGGTCGTAACACAGACGCCAAACTACATGATCCTATCGTGGCTCGGCATGATCGATACGTATTGGGCGGTCATCGTTCCGGCATTTGCCTTCTCACTCGGCTTGTATTTAATGAAGCAGTTCATGGAGCAAATTCCGGATGCGCTGCTGGAGGCGGCCAAAATCGACGGTGCCAGCGAATACCGCATATTTTGGTCGGTGGTCATGCCAAACGTCAAACCGGCGTGGCTGACCCTGATTATTCTGTTGTTCCAGATGCTGTGGGGAAGCGACGGAAACGGATTCATTTACAGCGAGCAGCTCAAATCGCTTCATTACGCTGCCAACCAGATTATTCTGGGCGGGATCGCCCGAGCCGGAGCGGGTGCGGCGGTGGCACTCATCCTGATGAGCGTTCCAATCACCCTGTTCGTGTTCGCGCAAAGCCGGATCATCGAAACGATGGCTACGTCGGGCATGAAGGATTAAGGGAGGGGAGTTCATGACAGCAAAAAAATGGATTATTTGCGCCGCAGCGATCTCCCTGATACTGACTTCCGTGATGCCGGGTGCTTCTTCACGGGCTTCTGCCGCACCCGAGTCCACCGCAACCGCCAGTACACCGGCGGTCCCGATCATCGGGTCATCCGCCCAGGCTCCTTACGAGAGCTACAATTATAACTTCTGGGAGGAAGCGACACCGATGCCTGCGGCCTACCTGCCCGAACGATACATTACAGGCAGGGAGCTCGGGGTCGGCGATTTTCTGGAACCGGCCGATATGCATATCTCTAAATCCGGCACGGTGTATGTGCTGGATACCGGCAATCAGCGGATCGTGCAGTTCCGTGAAGACGGGACGGAGGTTAAGGTCATTTCTTCTTTTAATAATGAAGGTACAGAGGATGGGTTCTCTAATCCTTCCGGCATTTTTACGGATCACGAAGAACAAATTTATGTGGCGGATACGGGCAACAAGCGGATTGTTATTTTAAGCCCGGGAGGAGAGCTTGTTCGGATCATTCAAAATCCGCAGTCGGATGTTCTTCCGGCGGGCTTTCAGTTTCAGCCGCTCAAGGTGACGGTCGACGAGGCGAAGCGGGTGTTTGTCGTAGCTAACGGTGTCTATGAAGGCATCATGCAATTTGACGAAAAAGGAACGTTCATCGGCTACGTGGGGACGATCAAGGTCAAGCGGAATTATGTCGATTATTTTTGGCGGCTCGTCTCCACCAAAGCGCAGCGGGCGCAGATGGCTTTGTTCGTACCGACGGAATTCTCCAACCAGGATATCGATCATAAAGGCTTCGTATACGCGACCAATATCGATGTTGGGTCCAAGGAGCCGATCAAACGGCTGAATCCGTCCGGCGAGGACGTATTGAAGCGGTATGGCTATTACGATGTTTCGGGCGATATTTATTACCGGAGAACGACCGGGCCTTCCAAATTCGTCGACATCAAAGTGTTGGGTGACGGCATGTACAGCGCGCTCGACTCCACGCAAGGCCGGGTGTTCACTTATGACGAATCCGGAAATCTCCTATATATTTTCGGAGGGCTCGGCAATCAGCTCGGGATGTTCAAAACGCCGGTTGCCGTCGAGCATATTGGAGAAAGGCAGCTTGTGCTTGACCGGGGCAAAGGCAATATCGTCGTGTTCGTACCGACGGAATTCGGGTCCAATGTGAACCGGGCGGTCCGGCTCCATTACCAGGGCGAGGATACCGAAGCGGAAGACTATTGGAACCGGGTTCTTGAACTGAATTCGAATTATGACATCGCTTACACCGGGATCGGCAAAGCTAAGCTGATGCGCAAGGAGAATAAGGAAGCCCTTGCCTACTTCAAGCTTGGCATGGACCGGAAAAACTACTCAGTTGCCTACAAAAGATACCGCAGAGAAGTGATGAAGGAGCATTTCGGCACGGTACTGACACTGCTATTGGCAGCCGCAGCCGCCTTTGTCGTATATAAAGCAGCGAGACACTGGAAGCAAAGGAGGGAGAGTGGCCATGAAGCGGGATGATTTTAAATTTCCTCTCCATGTCATCGTTCATCCGTTCGACGGGTTTTGGGATATGAAATATGAACAAAAGGGCAGGCTGCGTGTGGCGATGATCATCCTGTTTCTGCTTGTGGTCGCCATGATTTTGCAGAAGCAGTTTGCCGGGTTTCTGGTGAACTTCAACGATCCTCGGCGGCTGAACAGCATAAGCGAGCTCGTTTTTGTCCTGTTCCCGTTCCTGCTCTGGAGCATCGCCAACTGGTCGGTCACGACGCTAATGGGTGGCGAGGGAAGATTCAAGGACATCGTGATGGCGACCTCTTACGCGCTTGTTCCGATGGTTCTGATTTACCCGCCGATGACGCTGGTAAGCCGATTTATGGTACAGGAGGAAACATCCTTTTACTACTTGCTGAATACGGTTGCCGTCCTCTGGTTTCTCGGTCTCCTGTTCGTCGGCATCATGACCGTTCATCAATTTACGCCCGCCAAGACAGTGCTGACATGTGTATTAACCGTAATCGTCATGGGCATCATCGTCTTCCTGGGAACGCTCATTTTCAGCATGCTGCAGCAAATTTACGATTTTCTTCTCAATATTTATAGAGAGCTTATTTTTCGGGTATAGGAGGCGGGCAGATGAACAAACGAAAAGGGATCCTGACAATATTCGCCTGTGCCGTCATTATCGCTGTCGCCGGAGGATTTATGCTATGGAACCAAGGCGCTCCCGCGGTAAATCCTGCCGATTACCGGCCAAAGGCGGAGGCGCCCGAGCCCGGGAAAGAGCTGAGCAAGCTGCAGGATGACTCCGCAGGCGTTCCGGGAATGATTTTGGTCGCGCAGAACGAGGCATTGTCATTGTATTACAACGAACAAACGGCCGAGGTGTCCGTCATGGAACGGGAAAGCGGCGAAATTTGGCATAGCAATCCTTCGGACCGTGAGGAAGACGCCATCGCCTCCCCTTTTGAAAAGGAAGTGATGGCCTCCCAGTTTGCGGTCTCCTTCCGCGATGAAATCGGTACGCTTGAAACTTATTGGAGCAATCCGTGGAGTGTGGCGAACAACAATTTCTCGGCGGCAGGAATACGGAACGGAATCCGGGTGACGTACACGCTCGGCGACGTTTCACTAGGGATTGACGCCATGCCTAAATATATTACCAAGACAAGGCTTCAGGAAAAGGTGCTGAGCAAGCTGGAGGAATCGCTCGCCAGGTACGTGGAGACCCGTTACTATCCGGTGAAAGACAATCCGGAGCTGCTGGAACGGCTCGACGACCAAGTGAAGAAACCGCTCGTTCTGAAAAAAATGCTGGCCGCCTTCCAAGAAGCCGGGTACACGGAAGAAGACCTGGCCGCGGATAACGAGGCGAACGGGTACGGGGCCGGCGGCGGTGCTGAGAAGCCGAATTTCACGGTGCCGTTGGAGTACCGGCTGGACGGGGACTCTCTGGTCGTGTCGGTACCGGTCGGTCAGGTTACGGAAAGCGCGAAGCACCGGATCCGCAGTATCGATCTGCTCCGTTTCTTCGGGGCGGCGGGAACGAAGGAAGCGGGGTACATGCTGGTGCCTGACGGCAGCGGCGCCCTGATTCGGCTCAATAACGGCAAGGTCAAGGAAGAGCAGTACGTGCAGCGGGTGTACGGGGATGACCCGAACGACAACAGCTGGAGCCGGGGGCAAGTCGCCCGGAAGGCCACCATGCCGGTATACGGCATGAAGGCCGGCGATACGGCATGGTTCGCGGTAATCGAAGAAGGCGATGCGATTGCGAGCATCGCGGCGGATATCAGCGGCAAGCAAAACTCGTACAACTATGTGTTCAGCAGCTTTGCCGTGCGCGGTGAAGATGAGCTGGAGCTATACACCGGAGACCAGATTCAGGAGATTCAACTGCTAAGCGACAAGATCTATTCAGGAGATTTGGCGGTTCGTTACCGGTTTCTGACTGGAGAGGACGCAAGTTATTCCGGCATGGCGCAAGTTTACCGGGAATCACTGGTCGCGCAGAACAAGCTTCACCCGCTGGAGGAAGGAACCAACCTTCCCTTCTACTTGGATGTGCTCGGAAGCATCGACAAGCAGAAATCTGCTCTCGGCGTGCCTTATGATGCCGTGATATCGATGACCAGCTTTGAGGAAGCCGGGGAAATGGCGCAGCAGCTGGAGGGTGACGGTATCGCCAATGTACGGATGCGTTATCTGGGCTGGTTCGGCAAAGGCGTCCATCACAAGCCGCCGGTTAAGGCGAAGGCGGACCGGGTGTTAGGAAGAGTGACTGATCTGAAGGAGCTGTCAGCCCGGCTTAAGGAGCAGGGAGGCGGACTTTATCCGGATGTTGCTTTTCAAAGAGTGTACCGAGATGACGGGAATTTCAATCCTTCGTCGGATGCGGCCCGTTTCGTAACCCGGGAAGTGGCGGAGCTGTATCCGTATGACCGGAATATGAACCGGATGGATCCGTATTACGGGACCTACAACCTCCTGTCGCCGGCGAAGCTTCCGTACTATGTCGACGAGTTTGCGAAAAGTTACGATAAATACGGGATCGAGGCGTTGTCGCTTCGGGATCTCGGCGCTGTTCTCAGTTCGGATTATCGGGTGCAGCGGGTCGTATTTCGTGAAGATGCCAAGTCGATCGTAAGCGACCAGCTTCGGAAGTTAAGCGACTCTTTTCCGGATCTGATGTTCGCAGACGCGAGCGCCTACAGCTGGCCTTATGCCAAGCATGTCATTGACGTTCCGGCTTCGAGCAGCCGGTTCAGCTTGAGCGATGAGGAAATCCCTTTTTATCAAATGGTCGTTCACGGGTTTATTGATTATGCCGGTGAGGCGCTGAATCTCGGGGATCAACAGGAAGTACGCAGACAGATGCTGAGCTCGGTTGAGCTGGGGACCTCTCCGCATTTCCTTTGGTCATATGAGCCTTCTTCTACGCTGAAGTTCACGCGTTTTGATTACATGTATTCAACGGAATACCAAGCCTGGTATGACGAAGCGGTGTCCTATTATAAGGAAGTCAATGAAGTGCTCGGTCCCTTGCGGAACGTTCCGATTGCGGAACATATCCGGCATCGGGAGGGCGTTGTGGAAGTGAGATACGAAGGCGGGGCGTCGGTCATCATTAACTACACGGATCAGGCGGTAACGATTAACGGCGTACGGGTGGAAGCTCAGCATTTTGCGGCAGGGGGTGATGGGGCATGAGACTGAAATTAACGCTTACGCAAAAACGCTCCATGCTCGGTCTGCTGTTCATCGCGCCTTGGCTGATCGGATTTATTTTCCTGTTCGCGGGGCCGCTGGCCCAATCGATCTCTTTCAGCTTCAATAAGCTGACGGTATCGCCGGGCGGGTATGAGCTGCAAAATGTCGGCTGGAGCAACTTTACCGATGCGCTGTTCGTGGATGCGAATTTCAACCGGATTTTAACGGAATCGATATTAGGCATGATCGTGGACGTGCCGCTGATCTTATTCTTCAGTCTGTTCTCGGCCGTACTGCTGAACCAAAAATTCCGGGGCCGGGGAATTGCACGTGCCATCTTCTTCCTACCCGTTATTCTTGCATCGGGGGCGGTCGCGGCGGCGGAAAGTTCAGGCCTCATTAATCTCGTCGGCAATGCGGAGGTTGCGGAACAACTGGGGCAGGCTTCCTCCCAGTTCAATATCCGTTCCATGGTCATGATTTTGTTCGAGGCGGGGTTTCCGATCAGCTTTATCGATTACATTGTGGAAGCGGTTATGCGGATTTATGAAATTATCAGCAATTCGGGCGTGCAGATTCTGATCTTTCTGGCGGCGCTGCAATCGGTTCCCGGCTCCATGTACGAGGTAGCCAAAATCGAGGGCGCAACGGCTTATGAGACGTTTTGGAAGGTGACATTCCCGATGGTCAGTCCGCTGATTTTGACGAACATCATTTATACGATTATCGATTCGTTCTCGGATAGTCCGGTAACGAAAATGATCTACGAAACGGCGTTCAAGACGCAAAACTTCGGATTAAGCGCCGCCATGGCCTGGCTGTACACGATTATTGTCAGCATATTGCTGCTCGTGATGGGTTATATCGTATCGAGAAAGACGTTTTATCACAACTAGGAAGGGGCGCTAGGCATGCAACCGATTTGGAACCCCGCAGACGCGGCCGCCCATAACCGAATCAACCGGGTGAAAAATAAAACGCTGAATGGGCTTTGGTCGATTTGCCGGTTTTTGCTCATCATCGGGATCATGTTTATTATCGTTTACCCGATTCTGATGAAGTTTTCGGTCTCCTTCAAGGCGAAGGAGGATATTTACAATCCGACGATTTACATGATTCCGGTGCATTTCACGCTGGATAACTTCAAGCTGGCTCTGGATTTGCTGGATTACTGGCCGTTGCTGCTGAATACGATGACCTACGTGGTTATCACCATGGTGCTGACGACGATGTCGACCGCGCTGGCCGGCTATGGGTTCGCCAGGTTCAAGTTTCCGGGGAGCAACCTGTTGTTCGGGCTCGTCGTGCTGACGATTCTCATTCCGATGAGCACCTTGATGGTGCCGATGTACCTGCATTTCCGGAACTTTGACGTGCTTGGTCTTGTTCACCTGTTTACGGGTAAGGATGGCGTCAATTTGCTGAACAGCTTCTGGCCGTCCGTGATCACTTCCGCAACGGGGACAGGGTTAAAGGCAGGGTTGTTCATTTATATTTTCCGTCAGTTTTTCAGAGGACTGCCGAAGGAAATCGAGGAGGCGGCGCTCATCGACGGGGCGGGCGGAATCAAGACTTTCTTTACGATTATGCTGCCGAATGCGCTCCCTCCGCTTATCACCGTGACCTTGTTCTCTTTCGTGTGGCAGTATAACGACACGTTCTATACGTCGCTGTTTATGAGCGACAGCGCCTTGATGCCGCTGAAAATCGCTTCGTTTCCGGCGGACGCAGGTCAATACCTTTCTGCTTTGGCGGGATTGGGCGCTTCGGGCAAAATGGATCCGAACTACGTGGCTCTTGTCGTGGACACGGGGATATTGCTGGCTATCCTGCCGTTGATAGTTCTGTATTTGTTCGTTCAGCGACATTTCGTGGAAAGTGTAGAGAGAACGGGGGTAGTGGGATAGCTTATGGAAGAAATCAATCGGCAATATTTGCAGAACTCGTCTGGCTTAGACTTTCAGGTCGAACCGGTATTGGTTAATCCTGAGGCCTCCAGGACAGCACAGGGGCTGATGAAATATTTGTGCAGTATCTATGGCCGCTACATGCTGACAGGCCAACAAATCGGTGTGTTATCGACACCGGAACTGGATATGATTCATGAAGCCACTGGCAAATATCCGGCTGTAGCCGGATTCGACTTCATGAATTATTCGCCATCCCGAGTGGAGCGAGGAGCGGAATGCCGGGACACGGACCTGGCGATCGAATGGTGGAAGCGGGGCGGAATCGTAACCTTTTGCTGGCATTGGAACGCTCCGAAGGATCTTGTCGATTTGCCGCCCGACCGGTCGTGGGGCAGAGGATTCTATACGGAAGCGACGACCTTTGATGTAGCGAAGGCGATGAGCGATCCTGATAGTGAAGATTACCGGCTGATCCTGCGGGATATCGATGCCATCGCCGCGCAGCTTGCCCTGCTGCAAGAAGCGGGGGTTCCCGTGCTGTGGAGGCCGCTGCACGAAGCTTCGGGCGGCTGGTTCTGGTGGGGCGCCAAGGGGCCGGAGCCGTGTATCGCCCTGTGGAAGCTGATGTACGAGCGGCTGACCCGTCATCATGGGCTGAATCATTTGATCTGGGTGTGGAACGGTCAGCATGCCGATTGGTACCCGGGAGACGAATACGTAGATATCCTTGGCGAAGATATTTATCCGCCTAAGCATGACTACTCGTCCCAGAAGGAGCGCTTTCTGTCCGCCGCCTCATACTCAAAAAGGAATAAAATCATCGCCCTGACGGAGAACGGCGTCGTTCCCGACCCGGATCGGATGGCTAAAGACTGCACGCCGTGGGCGTGGAACTGCACCTGGTACGGAGAGTTCGTGTTTAGGGAAGAGGACGGCCGCCGCGTGTATTCCGGGGAATACACCGAGCTTGAGCAGTTGCGGAAGACATATCATCATCCCTGGACGATTACTCTGGATGGGCTGCCCGACTGGGAGGTATGGATCGGGAGTTAAGGAAATGTTGCGCACAGATAAAAACAAGGACATAACAAAATAACGAGAGAGCAAGATAGTTGTTAATTTGATTTTTGACGCGCCAATATAGAGAAAAGTTGACTGGCTAATGATCTTGGTGTTATATTTGTTTTGTTTGTTATGACAAATGTAATAACAAAAATAACAAATATGTATTATAAAAAAATAAACAACGTCTCATTTTAGTCATTGAGCGTAACGAAAGGGTAGATTCCATGCAAACGATCCATACTGTACCTTGCAATCCCAAAGCATCCGATGAAGTAAAGGCCGTTCTGAACTATTTAAGCGAAATATCCGGAAAGGGCATCATTACGGGACAGCATACGCAGACCATAGCTCAGGATGAACTTCATTTCATTCGCGAAGTGACGGGGAAATCGCCGGCGCTGCTCGGCTTTGAATTGCTTGGTTATTCACCGAACATCAATTATGACGACAGTGGGGAAGAGTGCCTGCTGGAGGTTGCCGAGAACAAGGATACGCTGCAGAAAGCGTGGGAATGGGCGGAAAATGAAAACGGACTGATCACCTTTACCTGGCACTGGTTCTCTCCGCTTGGCGGCCGGGATAAAAGCTTCTATGCGGAGCATACGGATTTTGACGCTACTAAAGCGATTATCGAAGGAACGGAGGAGTATAAGGCGTTTATCTCCGATATGGACGAAATGGCCGAGATTCTGAAAGAGTTCCGCGATAAGCACATTCCGATTTTGTGGCGTCCGTTCCATGAATCCGAAGGCACCTGGTTCTGGTGGGGCAGCAAAGGTCCGGAAGCGGCTAGACAGTTATACCGCATCATGTATGACCGGTATACGAATGTTCATGATCTGAACAACCTGATCTGGGTTTGGAATTCTCCGCTCGTTGAAGGATATGTCGGAGACGAGGTTGCTGACATCATCTCTCGGGATTTGTATCCGCCGGCTCATCAGCATACGGATTTACGGGCGGAATATGAGGAATTGATCGCGATCACCCCGACCCGCAAACTTGTTGCACTCGGCGAAATAGGACCGATCCCGAGCGTAGCCCGGTTGTCGGAATCGCGAATTCCGTGGCTGTGGTTCATGACCTGGTCCAATGATTTCGGAAAGACCGAGTTGTTTACGACAAAAGAGGAACTTTATAACGCTTATCATAACGATTACGCCATCACACTGGATAAATTGCCTAAGCTTTATTAACAGACTTCTCCTGTTTTTAATTTTTTTTTCGGACGGTATAATTGAATTCTATATTGTTGTCATGGAATACCGGTGGCCCCTTTTTATGAAAGGGGTCGTTTTTATGGAAGTTCCAAAACAGGGGGCCAGAACATGATGTTTGTCAGAATGCTGAATGACATAAAACTCAGAAAGAAATTGTCTCTTATCTTTATCACGGTTGCGGTAGTTCCACTTCTGGCCAGCGGAATTTACTTAACCGGCAAGCTGCGTGAAGTTATGATCATGGATGCCTTCGAACAAGCCGTGGACAATGTTGACCGTGTTCGGAAAAGAACGGAGGAGGTAATCAAGGTGCCGCTTGATATCTCGTACCAGCTTTCCAACGATAGCCGTATGAAATCCGTAGCTAGCCGAAGGTACGGCAGTTACATCGAGGTCATTCAGACGTACCGGCAATACACCGACATACGGGATTACGTACGGCTATATAAAGAGGTTAAAGCTATTAGACTCTACACGGATAACCCGACGATGCTGAACAACTGGGAGTTCATGCCGCCTGACGCCAAGACAGAGCAGGAGGAGTGGTACAAAACGGCGTTAAGCAAAAAAGGGCTGGCCGGTTGGGGATTTATTCAGGATGAACGCGATCAGACGTATTATTTAAGTCTGGCTCGAAAAATCAGCCTCGATGAACCTGGTCAGGAAAGCGTGCTTGTCATTAATGTAAATACCTCGTTATTGAATTCCATCCTTTCTCAAGAATCGTTTACGACGATGATCGTGGACGACCAAAACAATATTGTAGCCGCTAACCGGCCGAATATGTACGGCAGAAATCTTGCTGAAGTGCATGCCGGAGACAATATACTGACGCAACAGGCCGGCAGCTTTGATGCCGTTATGGATGGCGAGCCATCCAAAGTGGTCATCTCCAGCCTGGTCCCGGAGAGCAGTTGGAATGGGCTGCGGGTCATTTCGGTATTCTCGGTGTCCGATATCGCCCGGGATGCGAATAAAGTGATTAGGCTGGCCATCATGGTTCTTGGAGGCTGTCTGATTATAGCGGTATTGCTTGTCTCCGCCTCGGCATCTCTTATTACGAGCAGATTGCTGCGACTAAGCAAACAAATGTCCAGAGTAGGCACCGGTCCCGGTTCCTGGGATGCGTATCTTGACCTGGACGGCAAAGATGAAATCGGTCAGCTCTCCCGGCAATTCAACTCGCTTGTCCAACGAATTAGCCAGTTGATGCTGGAAGTGGAAGAGAGTAATCAGCAAAAACGGCTGGTGGAATCCAGGCAAAACGAGATCAAGTTCAAGATGCTGGCCAGTCAAATCAATCCGCATTTCCTGTTCAACACCCTGGAATCGATTCGAATGGAGGCCCATATCCGGGGCGAGGAGGATTTAGCCCAAGCCGTCTGGCAGCTAAGCAGCTTGCTTCGCAGCAGCTTAGAGGTCGGAAGCGGTAAGATCCGGCTCTCCGAGGAGCTTGCGATGGTGCAGTGCTACTTGGAACTCCAAAAGTTCCGATATGAAGACAGGCTTCTCTACGATATAGCGCTTGCTCCGGGCACCGGAGAAATCGAAATCCCGCCTTTGATTCTCCAGCCGCTTGTGGAGAATTCGATTTTTCACGGATTGGATGGGAAAGAGGAGGGGCCTATGCTGATCACCATTCGAACGGAGGCCAGAGGAGACGATGAGGTGTTCGTGGAGATTGAGGATGATGGGGCTGGTATTCCTCAGCAGAAGATGGAGGACTTACAGAACAAGTTAAAGGAACCGGAGGAAAGCGGAGGGAGGATCGGGCTCAGAAATGTGCATGATCGATTAAGGCTTACCTACGGCAATGATTCGGGACTCTCGATTAAAAGTAAAGAAGGGGAAGGAACCCGGATCACATTTAGCATACCAAGGGGGAATGATTCCAATGTTCTCAGTACTGATTGTTGATGACGAACCAAAACTGCGCCTTGGATTGCAGACTTTGATTCCATGGAAGGAGCTGGGCTACGAGATTGTTGGCACCGCGTCGAATGGAAAGGAAGCTCTTGCGTTCCTTGAGAAGCAGAATCCCGATGTGCTGCTGGTCGATATCCGTATGCCCGGCATGGATGGGCTTCAGCTCCTTCAAGAAATTCGCAACCGTGGTATGAACAACCGTGCGATCGTTCTTAGCGGATATGCAGATTTTGAATATGCACGCCAGTCGCTTAAGAACGGGGCTGAGGATTACCTGCTTAAACCGGTAAATAAAGAGGAGCTCTCTTCTCTTCTTCAAAAGTTGCATGTCCGCCTTACCGAGGAACGTGCGGAGAAGAAGGTGCAGCAGGAATCCCATTCCCGGGAATGGGTCGTATATTCTCTTCTCTCCGGTGCCCATGATTTGGAAAGCGGTTCCTTTAAGGATTTGGCCGATTCCCTTGGCATGGATTGGCCGAAATATCAGATTGTACTGATCTCCTTTCCGGGTCTGCATCAGGAAGAGGATGAGCGGATTCGCAATTTCCGGGAACGTTTGGTCGTTGCATATGCCTCGGATGGTCAAGGTGTTGTTCTTAATTTTGCTCCTTATACCGTGCTGCTTCTTAGCAAACCGCCAGTCGGCGAGTTCGGCCGGGCGGATCTGTACAGGGAGCTGCTGAGACTGTCTGCTGAAATCCGCGGTGAGATGGAAGCGGCGGCAGGAGAAACGGTTCCATCGCTTCTCGAAATCCCGCAATCGTTCCGCACGGCCCGATCGCTGCTGGAACACCGGTTTTTTTATGACAAAGGCAGGCTGTTGACGCCTGAACTTCCGGAAAGCTATAGACATGCAACCGCAGGCTTGCTTGATATGTCACCCGAGGACGGGGAAGAAGCGGCATTTCGTCTCTTTTACTCGGTAGATGTTGGACATGCGGAAGCGATCCAGTCCATCCTGGATGGGGTGGCTGCCCAAATGGTTGCCGAAGGAAAGGATGAAACGGAGATTCGGGAACGATTTTTTTACTTGGCCAATGAAACGGTTCGAAAAACTTCTCCAAGCCTTTGGCAGGAATCGGATTATTCCGGGGATCCAACCCAATTTCTTGCGGGGATTTACAGTCAGCGCAGCATTCGGGATCTAGTCGACTATGTAGCGGCCGTTCTGGAAAGACTTGCCCGCTGTTCGGACTATTCCAGCAGGGATAACGAAATGAAGCGGATGCTCGATTTCATAGACCGGCATTACAACGAGAACCTGAGGTTGGAAATCTTGTCCGGCTTGTTCAATTACAGCAGATCCTACCTCGGCCAGCTCTTTAAAAACCACACCGGGGAATATTTTAATACCTATCTGGACCATGTCCGGGTTAAAAAAGCCAAGGAGCTGCTTGCTCGCGGGATGAAGGTGTATGAGGTTGCTGAAAAAGTCGGGTATCCGAACGTCAATTATTTTCACAGCAAATTCAAAAAAATCGATGGTCAATCGCCTTCCGCCTATCAAAAGAAATCTTAATCAAGATGCGTTACCCCCTTGTTCAGATTATGGCCAGATGCCGGCAAGGGGTCCTTTTCCCAGAATGAAAACATATGATTATTTCTGAAATCACTGTAGATTGTGAATTGAAAATGTATGAATTAATGATATGTTTCTATTTCTTTGTATCCTTTAAAGTTGGGTTTGAAAGCGTTTTATAATGGTTTCCAAATCATGCTGAGAAGTTGGGAGGAGCTTAATGACTACGCAGATAGTTAGAAGGATTTCAGTTATTTTATGTGTCGCTTTGCTGTTGTCTATGATGGGAACGTTGGATTCGGTTCGATTGTTAGCAGTTGCTTCTTCTGAGGTGCCGGATGTTAATATCACGCCGCCGCCCGCAGATCCCCTGAGTGTCACTACAGTCACGTATGCCGATGCTCAGTTGGAAGGGTACGGCATTGAGAAGCGCGGTCCAGTTGGTGAAGATAGTGATCCTTTGTATGACGGGGAAGGTTATATTTCATATTTTTTCGGTGAAGATGAAAGCGCTTCAGAACCGGCGGGCAACGCGACATTTCCGGTGAACGTTGCTGAAGCGGGTCTGTATAAGCTAAGTATCGGCTACTACATTCCTGAAGGTTACGGGGATAAGGTAACAAGTATCCAGATCAATGGAGCGGGCGCCGGAGAATTGACGCTGGAGTCACCTTCGCCCGGAACTGTGCGGGCTGAAAAGCTGGCCAGCAAAGTGCTCCTTAACGCCGGCAGCAATACCATCAAAATTATGCGCGGTTGGGGATATTATGGTATTGAACATATCAAGATTGAACCGGCCAATTCACCCGCATCAGGCAGCATGCTTGAGGCAGAGGACGGAATAATGACCGGGGATGTATCGATAGGCACCTCTGGTGAAGGGTACTCCGGGGAAGGGTACGCAGCGTTCCAGCAATCGGGGTCGCTTAAACTGATCTACAAGGCATCTTCGGCAGGCATGTATGATATCGTTATCGGCTATAGCTCTCCGAACGGCGACAAGAAGACGAGCATGGTGATTAACGGGGAAACCTCGGAGGTTACTTTCGCCGAGACCAAGGAATTCATCGAAGTCTCCGCCGGCAAAGCTCTTCTGAATGAGGGTGATAACACCATTGAATTTTTGCCGAACTGGGGGTGGTACAACATTGACTACGTCAAGTTGACGCCAACCGCTAAACCGGAGGGGCATGATGTGACAGGTACATTGAACAATCCGGAGTCATCGCCGGAGACCAGATCGCTGATGAACTACTTACTCAGCCAGTACGGGCGGAATATCATTTCCGGACAGCAGACGCTTGAGGATGTGGAGTGGATTAATCAACAGACCGGAAAATACCCGGCGATATTCTCCACGGACTTGATCGATTACTCTCCATCTCGTGTTGAAAACGGAGCTACCTCTACAGAGACTGAGAAGATGATTGAATGGTACAAACGCGGCGGGATCGTTGCTTTGTGCTGGCATTGGAATGCGCCGAAGGGAATCGGCGGTAATGAGCCGGGTTACGAATGGTGGAGAGGGTTCTATACCGAGTTTACGACCTTTGATGTTGAATATGCGCTCAGTAATCCGGAATCGGAGGATTACGGGCTGCTGATCCGGGATATCGATTCCATCGCAGCTCAGTTGAAGCGGTTGAAAGATAACAACGTACCGGTGTTATGGAGACCTCTGCATGAAGCGGAGGGAGGCTGGTTTTGGTGGGGCGCCAAAGGTCCTGAACCTACGAAACAGCTCTACAGGCTGATGTACGATCGGTTGACCAACCATCATAAATTAAACAATCTGATCTGGGTATGGAACTCCGAAAATAAGGATTGGTATCCGGGCGACGATGTAGTAGACATCGTAAGTGTGGATATCTATAATCCGGCAGGGGATTACAATCCGAGCATTGCAAAATATGAGGGGCTTGTCTCCTTGGTAAATGATAAGAAGATGGTTGGTTTAGCCGAGAATGGTCCGATACCGGATCCGGATTTGCTGCAGGCATATGGCGCAGACTGGAGCTTTTTCAGTACTTGGACCGGCGACTTTATCAGAGATGGTAAAACGAATACGTTGGAACATTTGCAAAAGGTATATCACCACGATAACGTTATTACGCTCGACGAGCTTCCGAGTGATTTGTACTCCAAAGATAATGGAGAAAGTGGAGGAAATGGGGGTAATACAGGCAATACAGGCAACACAGGTAATACAGGCAATGCTGGAAATACAGGCGTTTCGGGGAAACCTGAAAATATAGGAAGCATAGGAGATACCGGCAACCAGGGGATTCAGCGTGTCGAGGTGGATGGCTCGAAGCTTACCCAAGCGCTCGACAGATTAAAGGAGCAACCCGCGGAGTTGCAAGTTTTTGAAATTGAAGTAAAAGGCGGCGATACGGCTGAGGTCATCATTCCGGCAGGATCTCTCGCCGAGGCGGCACGCCGTATGCCTAATGCGACGATCCTGATAAAGTCGGATTCCTTTACTTACAGCCTTCCGGTCAAGCTCATCGATGTTGATTCAGTAACGAAACAGTTAGGCACTGAGGTTGCAAAAACATCAATATCCGTCAAAATCAAAAGGGATTCGGAAATCCATATGGATATCCTCAATAAGGCAAAGTCCTCGAATGCCCAGTTGGCTGGTGATGTGTTCGAGTTTAGCATTACGGCTGAGTCCGGTAACGGATCTGTAGAAATCAACAGCTTCGGAAACACCTATGTAACCCGAACGATTACGATCCCGCCGGCGGCCGGGGACAATCTGACGGCGGTGTCGATTGATCCGGTAACCAAGGAAATGTCGTTTGTACCGGCGGTATTTGCAACACGGAACGGAAAGACCGTCGTGACGATCAAGCATAACCAAAACGGTCGCTATACCGTGGTCAAGCTGAACCGAACGTTCGCCGATCTTGAAGGGCACTGGGCGAAGGGCGATATCGAGCTAATGTCCAACAAACTGGTGATTAACGGGACAGGTGACGGGACATTTGTACCGGACCAATCGATCACGCGCGCCGAATTCGCTGTGCTCATCAGCAGAGCACTCGGCCTGCCTACTGAATCTGTAACTGGAGACTTCTCCGATGTTTCGGAAACGGACTGGTATGCTGGAGCGGTCCAAGCCGCGAGTGAAATGGGAATCATCCAAGGTTTGGGAGATGGCACTTTTCAACCGAATGCTCTAATAACTCGTGAGCAGGCGGCTGCAATGATACTTCGTGCGGCGGCTATTTCAGGTAAGGCCCCGGCAGCAACAGGCATTACGTTGGAACAATTCAGCGACAGTTCATCCGTTAGTTCCTGGGCGACACATAGCATTAAACAAGCGGTAGTTTCGGGACTAATTCAAGGAGAAACCGCAGACCGATTTGCACCGAAAAGTAAGGTGAACCGTGCCCAAACAGCCGTTATCCTTAAACGTTTGCTGGTTTATATGAACTTCATGAATGCTTGAGTCACCGATCCCCCCCTGTACGGCATCTACATGCTGCCGACAGGGGGGATTTTAATTTCCCCTTGTTTTGCAAACGATGATAGTTTCAGAAAACACTGTGGATTTTGGAATGAATTTGTGCGAAATCCAAGATATATTTCTCTCTTAATAATTGCTATAGGATTAGAAATGAGAGGAGGGAAACAAACAGATGAAAGCGATAACAGTAGAGAACCAAACTAGCGGCGGATTGAGTAAAAAATCGCAGAGATGGAAAGTGTTCAAAAATCAGAGATTCCTTTATATGATGTCGATTCCTTTCGTAATCTGGGTATTCATTTTTCAATATTTACCGCTCTGGGGATGGACGATGGCATTTCAAAACTATAAACCCGGTAAAGGTTTTTTTAGTCAGAAATGGGTTGGACTCGAGCATTTTCAAACCTTGTTTAAGGACGACCACTTCTACCTTGTGCTTAGAAATACGTTAGCAATGAGCTTTATGGGACTTGTGGCCGGTTTAGTATTCCCGATACTGTTCGCATTGTTGCTAAATGAAGTGAGAGTGCAGGTTTTGAAGCGGTTTGTGCAGACGGTCTCGTATTTGCCGCACTTTGTATCCTGGGTTGTAGCGGCGGGGATCGTAACCAAAATGCTGTCTACGGATGGCGGTGTGGTGAACAGCGTGCTGATGGGCTTGCATCTTATCGATCAACCGATTCAATTTATGTCGAAGGGTCATATGTTTTGGGGGATCGTAACCGGAGCCGACGTATGGAAGGAGACAGGCTGGAACGCCATCATATATTTGGCCGCCATTTCGGGCATCGGGCCTGAACTCTATGAAGCTGCCAGGGTCGATGGAGCAAGCCGGCTCAAACAAATCTGGCATATTACGCTTCCGGGCATCCGTCCGACAATCATCGTACTGTTGATTATGTCCATCGGCCATTTGATCGGAATCGGATTTGAGAAGCAGTTCTTGCTTGGCAACCATTTGGTGAGCGACTATTCCGAGGTACTCGATTTATATGCGTTAAATTACGGATTATCCATGGGACGATATTCCTTTGGTACAGCGATCAGTATCTTCAATTCAGTCATCAGCGTAATTTTGTTGTTTGTAGCGAATGGGATGTTCAAAAAATTCGCAAACGAAAGCATCATGTAAAAGCATCGTGCAAGGAGGGATTTTGATATGGAGGCAGCCGAATCGGCCACATCCGCCAAAAGAATGAGATTTGCATCCAAGTCTCCTCAAGACTGGATATTCGATTTCATCGTATACCTGCTCATCGGGATCATTACTATTTTAACGCTATATCCGTTCCTGAATGTGCTTGCCATTTCGTTCAATGATTCCGTAGATACGGTTCGGGGCGGCATTACGATATATCCGAGAGAATTCACTCTGGAAAATTACAAGGTAATCTTCAGCTACAGCGGGTTGATCACCGGCTTCAAGATTTCAGTGCTCCGTACGTTAGTCGGCACGCTGGCCGGCCTGATCAGCGGCTCGATGGTGGCCTATACGCTGGCTCGGATAGATTTTCAAGGAAGACGCTTTATCTCGACGTTCCTGGCCATCACGATGTATGTCTCCGGCGGGTTGATTCCGGGATTTATTCTCATCAAGGACTTGAACTTGATCAATACGTTCGCGGTGTATATTTTGCCGGGGCTCGTAAGCGCATTCAACATTTTCGTTATCCGTTCGTTTATCGACGGGATTCCCTACGCGCTTCAGGAATCGGCCAAGCTGGATGGAGCTAACGACTTTACGATTTACTGGCGGGTCATTCTCCCCCTTTGCAAGCCTGCGCTCGCAACGGTTGCGTTGTTTCTCGCCGTCGGGCAATGGAATTCATGGTTCGATACGTATCTGTTTAACGGTTCCAACGAGAAGTTGACGACCTTGCAGTATGAGCTGATGAAAGTCTTGCAGAGCACGATGACGAATGCCAACAACGTACGGGGTGAAAATATGTCGCAGCTCATGGCGCAAGTTTCTCCCGATTCAGTAAAAATGGCGATCACCATCGTGGCGACGGTCCCTATTCTGATCGTCTATCCTTTCTTGCAGAAGTATTTTGTTAAAGGGATGACGCTTGGAGCTGTAAAGAGCTAAATTACAGAATGCATTGGTAAAAACTGTCGAGTTCTGAGGTTCGGTATGTCCAGGTAAGCCTGTACTATACATGATATTATTAAACAGGGGAGTGTAATGTCATTATGAAGAAGCAAGTAAAGAGAACGGCAGCCTCGTTACTGACGGCGGGCCTGCTGCTGAGTATGCTCGCAGGCTGCGGCGGGAACAATGCTGCGAACGGGGGAGACCCGGCGAAGTCGACGAATTCGGGCGGTAACGGATCAAGTCCTGTTACGCTAACTTATTTTTCCGAGGATGCGAGTTCCAACTGGAATGACATGCAGGATCGAATCGGCAAAGTACTTACGGAGAAAACAGGCGTCGTATTGGATGCCGAGTTTGCAGTAGGAGATCCCGTGCAGAAGGTATCGATCATGGCGGCGACCGGAGAGGTTCCCGATCTCATCGCAGCCAAGGCGGATCTTGGCAAGCTGGTGGATGTAGGCGCGGTTATGGACTTGACCGATTTGATTGAGGAGCATGCTCCGAATATCAAAAAAATGCTGGGCGACAAAATCGTTCGCGCTAAATATAGTCTGGACGACCAGTCCATCTATGCGATTCCGACATGGTCTTCCATCGACGAGCGGAAATTCAAAGCTGAATATGGATTCCAGCTCCAGCATCGCGTTGTAAAAGAAGCGGGTTATCCGGAAATTCGCACGTTGGAAGATTACGAGAAGGTAATCAAGGATTATTTGGCTAAGCATCCGACGGATGAAAATGGAAACAAAAACATCGGTTTGACGCTTAATGCGGATGACTGGCATATGTATCAGGTGACGAATATGGGCTTCTTTACAACTGGCGCGCCGGATGACGGCGAATATTACGTCGACCAAGAAACCTTTGATGTGACTTACCATTTCCGCCGTCCGGAGGAGCGTGAATATTTCCGTTGGCTGAACCATATGAACGCCAGCGGTTTGCTGGATAATGAGAGCTTTGTTCAAAAGACCGACCAATTTAAAGCTAAAGTTGCTTCCGGACGGGTACTCGGCCTGATCGATCCGGCTTGGGATTATGGCGAGGCGCAGCAGGCTCTGAAGTCTGCCGGCAAATTTGATCAGACGTATGGTCACTATCCGGTTACAGTATCCAAAGAGTACAAAGACGCGAGTTTCTGGCCGGCTGGTTTTGACGGAGGATACGGTATTGCGATTTCCAGCAAATGCAAGGATCCTGTAGCGGCAATTAAATTCCTGGACTACCTGGCTTCGGAAGAAGGACAAATCCTCATGAACTGGGGTGTCGAAGGCGAAGACTACGTTGTTGAGGATGGAAAAAGAGTCGTTCCGAAAGATGTACAAGAGAAAATGGACAACGAAGGCAATGCTTATATGAAGGAATCGGGTCTCGGCTTGTACTGGAACCTCTCGGTCCATTACGGTGACGGAATCAAGGATTCCACCGGTAACTATTTTACGAAGAGCAACAGCGAATCCCTTACTGCTTCTTACAGCGCGCCTGAAAAAGAAGCTTTGGCAGCTTACAAGATCGAACACTGGAAAGACCTGTTCCCGAGTGAGGAAGAGTTTCCGGAAAGAAAGGCAGGCGCAGTTTACAATATCGCATTGCCGAGCGACAGCAAGGCAACGATTCTTATGGCCAAAATGAAGGACATCACCTGGAAACGGGTTCCGGAAGCCATCATGGCGAAACCGGAAGAGTTTGATAAAATCTGGGACGCTTATATGGCGGATTTGGATAAAGCGGGCGTGAAAGAGATGGAAGAAGCTTACGGCAAATTCGTCAAAGACCGTGTCAAACTCTGGAGCGGCAAATAGAATATACGCAACATAGTCGCAAAATAGCTGGAGGCAATAGACTCCAGCTATTTTGTTTGCGCTTAGTAATTATAGTTCCTTATTCTCGAATCCGACGTTCCTTGAGTAAAGCTTTTAAAGATTTTCGCACAGGTCGAGTCACTAAAGGAAACAAGGCTGCAACGATAGTGAATATGATGCCATATCCAAGAAACGGCTGGAAGAAGCCGGATGTATGGGTCGCAAAAAAACTAACTGCCTGCCCAAAATAGACGACTGCGAGAATCGCCAGCACTAAGGTCAATACCGAGCTTAGGGTGGTTATTCTTTTGTAATGGATGATCCTTGAATCGATATCCGAAAATAAATCGAAGTTGCCTTCCGACGCTTTCCGTCGAAAATACACCCAGCGTAAATAGGAGCCGACATGCTCGATGCCCATATCTTCTAAAAATGAAATATAGGCAATGCTTTCCGCATGGGAAGGAAGATTATTGAGTAGCTCAAGCCGATAGATATATTCGCCTGGGGTTCCTTCTTCAAAAACGTATTTGCAAAAGCCGACGTCGGTCAGAATCATGCCTTTTGCCGCCATTTGATTAAGCCATTGCTCCTCTTTCTCAAACGCCCCGATGCTAAATACCTTATGAACGGTATGCTTCATAAATCCGCCCTCCCTATAATTTTGGCTCCGTTTTCGATCAATTCCTTCAGCCGCGAGTATTCGTTTTGAACGACTTGCTTCCCGGCCGCCGTAATTACGTATTCCTTCTTCCTGGAATTGGTTTCTCCGGGTAAAGACTGAATCCATCCGCGTTCCAAAAGGGTACTCAACGCCCCGTAAAGCGTTCCCGCCGCCAACGTCAGCCGGTCGCCGCTTAGTTTGGATACGTTCTGCATAATTCCATAACCATGCATGGGCTCATAGAGGGACAGGAGGATGTAATAAACCGCTTCGGTGAGTGCCGTGCTTTCTGGCATAAACCCCACTCCTTTATTATATCGTCGACCGATATATCTGTTTACGATATATTATATCGGATGCCGATATAATTGCAAGGGGCAAAAACACATCAAAAAAGCAGACCACCCAACTACGTTGAGCGGTCTGCTGATTGCTTCGGTTGTTACTGCCAAGATTGCAACGGATTCGAGACTTCAATCCATCAAGGCGCGGTATACCGCCCGTAACTGATTTCCAGTTCTTCGAGGTTCCCCTCGTTTTCCGCCAGGAAAAAGGTATTGAGTCCTTCAGATCCCCACCAGGATAAGCCGAGCAGGAGACCTTGCCTGGTTTCAGCGGCGAAGAGCAGCGGAAACATGTCAGGCGACACCTCGCCGCCGTCATCCACACGCCAGACGGAATAGTCGTCCTCGGCAATGGCAGGATAATCCTGAAATAAGAAGTCGTCTCCGGTAAACAAGACGATGCTGAATAGCCGGTCCTTAGCCTTATTTTCAAATTTAACGAGATATAGTTTTTGATCTGATCCGATGTCGGCTAGACTCCACATATCGGTTACGCCCCGGTCTTTCATGAGGGAGATGTTATCCTTGAGCGTTTCCTCCGTTTCAAGCTCCTTATCTGTCATTGTCTGCTCGGGGGAAGAAATTTTAATCAATGATTTCAGGTCAAAGTCCTGCTCATTCACCACATAGTAGGTCTCGTTGCCAGCAGCCTTTCCGTTGATTACATCGAAAATATAACCCTCCAGGTGGGCGAAATTGTTGGCGGTGTCCCGGCCGTTGCTTTGCTCGCTGCCTTTTTGCCATTTCACAAATTTTACACTGTAAGTTTTTCCGCCTTCACCGATTATTTTTCCGTAATCCGGCATGGAAGTGTCCAGGCCGGCATTCTGCCCCGTCACGATGATTTGGCTGCCGTCCGAATTCGTAAACCCGAACAAAGTGCTTAATTTGTCTATGTCCGCGAGATGTTGCTCTCCTTCAGGGTGTTCGCCAGGTGTATTAGTCTCGGCGATTGCATTTGTGTTCGTATCAAAATTCGCATCCGCACCGGTTCCGTTATCTACTGACTGCGTTTCCGCCGGAGGCTTTATATTCTGATCTTTCTGGACGCCCGAGTCGTCAGACTTGTCAGAACAGCCTATGAGCAGTGATGCCAGCAGGGATGTGAGCAAGATCGCCAAAATCCATTTTTTCATATTCAGGTTATCTCCTCTCCGATCTATATAGATTAAACGCTCTTGAAGAGAAATTTATCACTAATATTGTTTTAAATTCTGAAATCCTAGTATAATATTCCTAGAATTCTCGCAGCTGGGTTGAAAATCGAAAGATTAATGAAACGTAAGGAGACATCATGGGAAACTATCGGATTTGTGATTTTTGCGGTAATTTATATGAAAGATCGGAGAGCCGGATGTGCCAAAGCTGCGAAACGACCTACAAGAAAATACGCAGTATCGTTGAGGCCCGGCCGGACACGATCGTATTGGACATTTCCAACCAAACCGGAATCAGCGTCAGCAGAATCCTCTCTTTTGTGAAAAACGGCTATTTTAGCATGAGAGAAGGAACAATAGAAGTTAAGTAAACGATGGAACGAATCCGTGGTTGTCTATATAATTATAGGCAATTCCGGATTTATTTTTTTGGGATCGCAAAATGATAGTCTTAAGGAGGTTAGGAGCTTATCATGAGAAAACCGATTATCGGGTTGCTTCTATTAGTTTGCATGGCTTTTGGGCTTGGAGGATGCTTCAATCCAGGGGGATCTTCAGAGGAATTTGCTGTTGTAGTCAAGGAGATGGATGCGCAAAATCCACAGTTTTCTTTCGGAAACGGCGAAGAGGCCTACAGAATGGGTTATAACAAAAAAGACATGCCCGTTTTCGTGGATACCGATAAAGCTTTTAAACAGTTTACCAAAGACTACAAAGATGCGATCGACGCGGTTGAACAGCAGTTTGATCTTTCATCTATCAGTAAGACCAACTGGAAGCCTTATTTCACCTATGGCTGGCAGTTGATCACCGATGACGAGGCCCTGAGGAAGCAAGCGTCCGAGATCTCGGCATTCTTCGATTATTACGAGAACAGTTTCAAGAAAAGCTATTAAATTCACATCGCAACCTGTAGTTGACACATTGCCAGCCTTACTTGATAGCCGAAAATAGGTCGTTATTATAAGATGTGCGTGAGGTGATGACGATGAACTTTGCGGAAAAACTGCAAAGCTACAGAAAACAAAAGGGAATGTCCCAGGAAAATTTGGCGGAGGTAATTGGTGTATCCAGGCAAGCCGTATCCAAGTGGGAATCGGGGCAGTCGTATCCTGAGATGGATAAGATGATCGCATTAAGTGAACTTTTTCACGTAACGATAGATCATCTGGTCAAGGATATTCCGGGTGTTGTCGAGGAAACCCCATCCCAGGTCCCGGGAATTGTCCCGGCAGGTTGGCGTCCTTATTTTCATTTTGAGTACAAAAGTAAAGCAAAGTTATTCGGAATCCCGCTCGTTCATATTCATTTAGGACGCGGTATTAAAGTCGCCAAGGGAATCATTGCTGTCGGCAATATTTCAATTGGGGCCTTGTCGATTGGAATCCTTGCGCTGGGCGGCCTGAGTATCGGGGTGCTTGCCGGGGGCCTTATCAGTCTGGCGGCGCTGGCAATTGGCTTGCTGCTGGGAGTTGGGGGAGTCGCGACCGGCCTTCTGGCCATCGGCGGGCTTGCGCTAGGAATTCTGACGATTGGCGGTTTGTCGATCGGTATGTTCTCATTAGGCGGCGGCGCCATCGCTTCGCACATCGCTATAGGAGGATATGCGAGCGGGCACATTGCCATTGGCGATACGGTAAACGGAGCCTACACGCTTGTCGTTCAGGATCAAGATTTCAGCAGTATCCGGGCCGAGCAGGTGAGGCAGTTAATCAACCAGGAATATCCGCATTTATGGAAGCCGTTGGCTGAGCGGATTATCGATTTTTTTAGCAGCGCGAACTGACCATTCTGTACTATTTTCCGGCACCCACTACCTGATATATCCCTTGTAGTGTATTATTTGTAGAAATAACTTTCATGAAAAGAACAGGATGGTGATTGAAATGATTCGATATCCTATTTTAAGAGAAGGAGCAACAACAATCGGGGTAACAGCACCTTCTTCCGGAGTGGAAGAGAACCTGCATGATTTAGTCAACCGTGCCTGTGATCGGCTTAAGTTAAGAGGCTACAGCGTGGTTTGCGGCGAAACGGTGTGGACCCAGCATAAGGCCAAATCAGCGCCAGCTGAAACTCGTGCCAAGGAATTCAACGAAATGATGCAAGATGAAAACATCGACCTGATTATTCCTCCCTGGGGCGGAGAATTGTTAATCGAAATTTTGGAATATATCGATTTTGAACACTTGAAAAGCAAGTGGATTTTGGGTTATTCGGATCTCAGTGTGCTGCTGCTGGCCGTCACTCTGAAAACGGGTCTCGCTACGGCGCATGGAACGAATCTGATCGACTTAAGGGGCGAGTACAGCGATGATACGACTGCTATGTGGCAATCGGTATTATCAACTAAGCCAGGGGAATCTATCGAACAGCATTCATCGCCGCTATATCAAAAAGAATGGAACCACGAAGCCGAGTCCCCGTTTGTTTTCCATTTAACGGAGCAAACTTGCTGGAAGGTTGCATCGGGATCGGGTGCAAAATTACAAGGCCGCCTGCTGGGAGGCTGTATCGATATGATCCGGCATTTGATCGGTACCCCTTTTGGGGACGTGCGGCATTTTCAAAGTGCTCATATCCATAATGAACCGGTCATTTGGTACCTGGAAAACTGCGAAATGTCAACCACGGACATACGCAGATCACTGGTTCAGATGAAACTCGCCGGGTGGTTCGATCATTGTTCCGGGATTATGTTCGGCAGAAGCGGCGTAAATCGGCCTGTTGAAAATTATACTTTAGAAGATATATATGAGGAGTTGTCCCGGGAATTAGGAATTCCGGTGATTTATGATATCGATTGCGGCCATGTTCCCCCGCAGGTTACGTTTATAAACGGTGCATATGCCGAGGTTGAGGTTAATGAAGGAAAAGGGACGGTTAAACAGTGTTTTAGACCTTAAATACTCGGCCAGGGGGATGAAATGAAACTAGATTCTTTTCGCAGGAAGGCGGTTTTCGTCTCGATCTTAGCAATGGCCTGTATATCCATAGCAAGTTGTACTAAATCGGATCCTTATGTCATTTTCGCGGAAACGAACGCTCTTACCGACGAAACGCGAACGTCTCTTGAGCAAAGACTTGGCGACAATGAGATTGAGTTCAGAACAGATGAGCTTGGTAATGTTCATATAAAGAAGTCGGATATCAATAAAGCTGTAATGTGCTGCAGCTAATACCTCGGATATATCCATTATTAAAGTTGAGAAAAAAGTAGGGCCAGGCGTTATATGTCTGGCCCTATTTGCGTTCCAGAGGCATGGGTTGTTAGCACCATTGACAAAACTAATTATTTTTATGAATTAAGGAAGGAATATCCAAATAAATGTAGAATTACTAACGTAAAATAGTGATTTTTGTCGTAGACAGGAAATTTATCAATTCAAGTCAGCAAACGGCTAATCCAAATCCATACGAAAGGCTTAGTATGATAGAAACAAGACTGGCAGGGATCGAAGACGAATTGTTCTTATACCACTTGTATGCTTCGACGAGAAGAGACGAGATTTTGCTATGGGGCTGGGAAGAGACGCAGATTGAGCAGTTTCTGGATATGCAGTGGAGGTTGCAAAAGGGTTCGTACTTGCTGCAATATCCCGATGCGGAGCAATTCATTATCTCTTACGAAGGAAAGCCGGCTGGGCGTATTATCCTTAATCGGACAACGGGTGTAATCAGCTTGGTTGATATTTCAATGCTTCCAGGCTTTCGAAGCCGTGGAATTGGAGAATCGCTGATCAGGCAGCTGCAGCAGGCGGCTATAGCGAAATCACAAACAATTGAGCTTCAAGTTATGTCAAATAACCGTGCCCGGCGGCTTTATGAAAGGCTGGGCTTTAAGCTAACCGGTAGTTCGGATGACCTGTACTTGAAAATGAGTTGGTATCCGTATCCATCCGGACAATGAGGGAGAGGGGATTTGGAAATGAGTGAGCCCTATATTGGAGAAATCCGCATGTTTGCGGGGAACTTTGCGCCTGCCGGTTGGGCCTTTTGTGACGGAAGTCTGTTATCCATTAGCGAATATGACCTCTTGTTTATGCTTTTGGGCACAACCTACGGAGGTGACGGACGGAATACTTTCGCTCTCCCTGATTTAAGAGGGCGAATTCCTCTGCATACCGGTCAAAATCCTGTTACAAGAACCTTGTATGCGCTAGGACAGCTTGGAGGCTCTGAAACGGCTACTTTAACTACCGGACAACTTCCTGCTCATACGCATATGGTTTCCGCAAATGCTGGAGCCAGTGAGTCGGTTAGCCCGCAAAATAACGTTTGGGGATCAAGCAACGCAAGGCCCTATGTGGTCGGCGAACCGAACGGAACCATGAATCCAGCCGGGATTACTCCTTCCGGCGGAAATCAGGCGCATGACAATGTGATGCCGATTTTAACGACCACCTTTATTATCTCATTATTTGGTGTTTATCCGATGCAGGGTTAAAAATTTTGAGGAGGATTATTATGTCTGAACCTTTCCTAGGTGAAATTCGCTCGTTTTCTTTCGGGATTGTCCCTAAAGGCTGGGCCGCATGCAATGGACAGACTCTCCCGATTCATCAGAACCAGGCTTTATATTCCTTACTGGGTACCATTTACGGCGGTGACGGGGTTACTACGTTTGCCCTGCCGGATCTTAGAGGTAGAGTGCCCGTTCACCCGGGCAATGGTGTACAGCTTGGACAATCCGCAGGCGAAGAGCATCATACATTAACGGTCCAAGAAATGCCTCAACATACGCATTTCGTATTCGGAGCTGGTACTTCGTCCTCAAACAAAGCGGCGAATAATGTTTGGGGGACTGCCCCCTCGTCTATGTATGCGGCTGAGGCAACTACACAAATGAGCTCTAACGCTCTATCCACGACGGGACAAAGCCAGCCTCATAACAATATGCAGCCTTATAATGTGTTGTCTTTTTGTATTGCCATTAACGGAATTTACCCGTCAAGGAATTAGGAGGAGCAGCATGGACCAGTTTCTTGGAGAAATTCGTTTGTTTGCCGGAAATTTTGAGCCTAAAGGCTGGGCGTTTTGTAACGGTCAATTGCTCCCGCTTACCCGATATACGGCTTTGTTCTCCCTGTTGGGGACGCAATACGGAGGTGACGGAAAAACCACCTTTGCCCTTCCGAATTTCCAGGGCCGGGCTCCGATTCACCAGGGACGAGGTCCCGGATTGCGCGATTACAGGGTTGGTGAACCGGCAGGTTCAGCTGCCGTCACGCTGCTGGAAACTCAAATTCCTTCACATTCGCATGTTCCGAACAGCCAATCCGTATCTAATGGAGTCGCTACCCCCACAGGGGCGATCTGGACTAACTCTGCCGGATTAAGCGGGCAAAAAATCTACGGAACTGCTCCGGATACGCCCATGAGTCCAAGAGCAATTCAACCACAAGGCGGCACCCAGCCGCACAATAATAGACAGCCGTATCTTGGACTTAATTTTATTATTGCACTGGAGGGGATTTTCCCTCCCAGATCGTAATCTGATTTATATTCTATTTTCAACTCACTGACCTGACTTCTATAAGGATTTCAGGTCATTTTACTTTTAAACTATTATTTAAATATGGGGGGATATCTTTTATGTACAGAAAGACATTATCCGTTGTCCTGGCGGTATTACTGCTTGCCGGAGTCGTATCTCCGGCGCTGCTAAGTACAACGGCACATGCCTCTACGAGAAATTTGGAAGTGGAAGCGGATCTTCTTGCCGTAGGGAATAGTTATGTCGGGACGGATGACACTGCCCAACAATTATATGTGGGCACAACAGATCCTTTTGGTCCAGTAGAACCTGCTAGAGCAGCCCTTCGTTTTAACCTCGGGTCGATCCCAGGAACAGTTACTAAATACGAGCTTCAGCTTACTTTAGTAGCGGACGTTGATCCTCTTAATGGGAATGAATTTTACATCGATGTTTGGGGTTCTCCCAATAACACGATGATGGATGACGATCTGGTATTTCCCACCTTTCAACTGGATGGACCCCCTGTACATGTAAATTACAACGAGATTCCAAATCCCGGGGAAGATCAGAAACTGTCCATAGACGTAACCTCTATTGTTAATGTACAGACAGACGCAAACGATCGGAATGTTACTTTTGTGCTGACAGGGAATGAGTCCTTAACTGATACTGTGAAAATGATGATTTACTCTAAAGAAATAGACAATGCCTACAAGCGTCCGCAGCTGATTGTTACCTATGAGGAAAATCAGCCTCCGACGGGCTCGGTTGAAATCGCTGGAGGGATGCTTTATACCAATACAACCAGTGTGAATTTGAATTTGACGAACAGTGATCCCAACGGTGATTCTGTTGAAATGAGATTATCTAACGATGGGGTCGATTGGTCGGACTGGGAGGCGGCTGCAGCAACGAGATCTTGGACGCTGACCACCGGAGACGGACTTAAAACAGTCTATTATCAGCTTCGCGACAGCTCGAATGCAGAATCCGTGATCTATCAAGACTCCATAACGCTGGATACCATTCCTCCTATAATAACGGGGGTTACCCAAGGCGGATTGTATAATACCGACATCACAATAACGTCCGATGAAGGGACAGCTACATTAAATGGTATACCGTTTGTTTTGGGCGGTAAAGTAAGTACGGACGGTAATTATACGCTTGTGGTCAGGGATTCGGCCGGCAATATAACGACGGTATCTTTTACTGTTGATAAAACACCTCCAGCCGTTTCCGGTGTCGTGAACGGGGTGAGTTATAATACGGATCGAACGATTACGTTTACAGAGGGGAATGCTCTGTTAAACGACCAGCCGTATACTTCGGGCACTACGATAAGTGCAGAAGGCAGCTACACGCTTGTCGTGAGTGATGCCGCCGGCAATGCGACGACTGTTAGCT
>NZ_JAGQEH010000001.1:0-421824 GCF_018101095.1 Paenibacillus sp. Marseille-P2973 | reverse complement strand
ATGGCGATTATACGCTCATCGTAACGGATGCGGCGGGAAATACAACAACGGTAACATTTTCACTCGATAAAACACCTCCAACCGTAACGGGGGTAACAGACGGAAGCAATTACAATACGGATCAAACAATCACGTTTACAGAGGGGAATGCTCTGTTAAACGACCAGCCGTATACTTCGGGCACTACGATAAGTGCAGAAGGCAGCTACACGCTTGTCGTGAGTGATGCCGCCGGCAATGCGACGACTGTTAGCTTTACCATCGACAAAACGAAGCCAGTGGTTTCGGGCGTAGAAGACGGGAAGCTGTATAACACGGATAAAACGGTGACGTTTGACGAGGGAAAAGCGACGTTGAACGATGCCTCGTTCGTATCAGGGGATACCGTGAGTCATGATGGAGATTATACACTCATTGTTACCGATAAGGCGGGCAACGTAACAACGATTCACTTCGCCATCGATCAGACGGCCCCGGTCGTGACCGGGATTACAAATGGAAAAAGTTATAATACGGATCAAACCATAACGTATATCGAGGGTACGGCTACCTTAAACGATGAGCCTTATAGCTCAGGGACGACTGTCAGCGAGGAAGGCAGCTACACGCTTGTTGTAACAGATGCAGCAGGGAATGAGACGAAGGTATCCTTTACAATCGATAAAACAAAGCCTGTGATTTCCGGTATATCGGACCAAGGCGAATACAAAACAGCTGTTACTGTGACGTTTAATGAAGGAATTGCGACGTTGAACGATAATCCTTTCACTTCGGGTTCTACGATTTCGAACGGAGGTAAATACACGCTTGTAGTAACCGATGAAGCGGGGAACCAAACCTCTGTTGGTTTTAGAATTACAATAGCAACCACCAACCCGGGCGGCGGCACAGGCAGTAACGGAAACATTGGCGGTAATGGGAGCATAGGAAATACCAGTAATTCTGGCAGCGTTAAGGATCAATCAAGCAGTAAAATAGTGGTGATCGTAAACGGTCAAGTTCAGGAACAAATTGCCGAAGCCCATGTGGAGATGAGAAGTGGTAAAAACGTAACCGTAGTTTCGATTAATGAGAAGAAGTTTGAAGACAAACTTCAAAAGGAGCCGTTGGGGGCGACAGTCGTGATTCCGATTCATAACACGGATAATGGAGTCACCGAATTAAACGGCCGCATAATAAAAGCGATGGAGATCAAAGCGGTTACACTGCAAATTCAACTCAATCAAGCGACCTACACGATTCCGGCCAAAGAGATTAATATCGACAAGATTTCAGAAGCCTTGGGTACGGGTGTTGCCCTTGAAGACATCGAACTTCGTGTTACAGTTACGCTGGCTTCTGATGCTGACGTTCAGCTTCTTGCGAGCGGATTGGGTGAAGCGACACGAATAGCCCCGGCTGTGCATTTTTCTATTACGGCTGCTTATAATGGTAAAGAGATTGAAGTCGATCAGTTTAATAGTTTTGTAGAAAGATTGATTACGATCCCGGATAGCGTTGATCCGAAGAAAATCACGACAGGCGTTGTACTTACGAAAGACGGTAAAGTAGCACACATTCCGACAAAAGTGGAGACGAGAGCCGGAAAGTCGGTCGCTATCATCAACAGCTTGACGAACAGTGTTTATTCCGTAATTTATAACGAAAAAACTTTTGCCGACATTACCCATCACTGGGCAAAAGCAAGCATTGAGGACATGTCTGCGCGGATGATTTTTGAGGGTGTTAATGATAAGCAGTTTATGCCTGATCAAGGTATCACACGTGCAGAATTTACAGCTATTCTTGTCCGAGCTTTAGGATTGCATCTTATCGACAAATCTGTTTCATTCCGTGATGTAAATAAAAGCAACTGGTTTTATGAGTCTGTATCTGTCGGTTCGAGTTATGATTTAGTTGAAGGATTTGAAAATGGCGAGTTTCTCCCTAATCAAAAAATTACTAGAGAAGAGGCTACGGTGCTCTTATTCCGTGCAATGAATCTGGCTCGTATGGATACAAACATTACGGAGAGCGAGAGTGCCGGGATATTGGGGGCTTTTAAAGATGGCAGCCAATTTCATGAATGGTCCAAGACTGCTGCAGCCCTCAATGCGAAATTCCACATATTAACCGGCTTTAACGGCATGGCCCTTCCGAAACAGCAGATTACCCGAGCTGAGACGGCTGTCATGATCCAACGTTTGCTCCAGCAAGCCGGTTTAATTTAGGGCGAAGCAGCATTGAAAGCTTGTTATGAATGTTAAAGATTTTCAATAATCGCAAGGATGTAATGCAAAGGTTGCCCTGGCTTCGGGGCAGCCTTTTTAAATGACATGGGAAATACAGCTAGTTGTATGGCGACTGCTCGCATCCATTGACATTTTGGAGGAAATCACGTATATAGTAAGTAATAAGTAATAAGTGATAAGTAGTAAGTAAAAGTTACAAAAAGCATGATGATATATGGTGTAGGTAACGGGCAAATAAGCTTAACCAGGTATGAAACGTCTATTCTTAAGGATCGGGGAGATGGCGGATAGCGGATTTGAAATTGGCTGAGAGCTTTGCGATGGTTGCGTTGAATGCCCAGCGAAGTCTTGAGTTGACGATGGCGAAAAAAGTGGCGCTCCGTTGTATGGCTGCAGCGGTTATCTTGGAGCTTCATCTGGAAGGCGGGCTGCAAAATCAAGTGGCTCAAATGCGTTTGAAGCAGGATACAACAGGCGGATCGCCGGAAGGAACCTATCGGTGAACGGTATTGGTGCCGCTCGCAGGAGGTAAGCGAGATTTGAATCAGGAGCTACCTTGGTGGCTGCACAAAGTGTCCCGCTTGTCCGCCGGCAAGCTGGTCCGGTTTGAACGAAGCATGGCTGCTTCGCTGGAGAAACGGGGACTGCTGGAGGAGATCCCGCATCTGCTCGGCTGTGATTTGTATTTTCATTCCGCCGGTGTATCTATCAATGAATACCGCAGCCATGTGGAGGAATACGCAAGGATCACGGAGTTTTTGCGTGCGGACGTCCTCGAGGATGGAACCATGACGGATCAGTCGGTCTGTATGCTATGGTTGCTGCGGGAGAGCGGCTGTATGCATGATTTGTTTTCGCGAAATGAACTGGATCAGGTCACTCGTAAAATGGTCAGCCTGATGCAAAGCCGGCCTCTGGCCAAGACTCTGTATCCTCTCCGGATCCGCCGTGGCTTCGAAATCGCCGTTAAGCAGCTCCTGCAATTCAAGAAGCGGGCCGTATCGACACAGGCAGGCAGCGGAGTAAACTTCCTGTTCCCGATTCTCGAGCGCTCGCAGGCGATATTCATTGATACGGAGGCGATGCTCCCCGGTCCTGAAGCAAGGCTGAGGGATGTACTGACACGGCTTGAGTCCAAAGGACACCGGGTCAAAGTATTGAGCAGAGGCCAGGTTCCGAACCTCAAAATTGATAATCTGGTCTACGAAGCGATTCCGCACGCAGTTTACGGAAGAGTGCCCATCCATGGGGTACGCCTGCTTCCGAAACACCTGGCATAAAGGAGCACGCTCATGTCCAGACAACGTTCCATGGAAGCGATTCTGGCTTCCGAATACGTATCGATCGGCGAACTGACGCGGCTGACCGGAGCAAGGTACAGCACGCTGAAATTTTACACGGAAGAAGGCATGCTGCCGTTTGAACAGGCGGAGGAAAACCTGACGCGAAGATATCCCAGAGAGAGTACGGTAGAGCTTATTCTCCGGATCAAGCAGATGAAGGCGGACGGTTTATCGATTCCGCAAATCAAGGACGCGCTAAAAGTGAAGCGTTAATTGATTCGCTGCGGCATTTCTTGACTCCCCATTGACTCAGCCGGTTCATTTTTATATAATGGTTGGTGATTCAATTGGATATTTGTAAACTTTGAAGAGGATTATTAGTTTGAATTTCACCATCCAGAGAGCCGGTGCTTTGGTGCAAGCCGGTTGGAGAGATCAAATGAACTCGCCTCGGAGTTACGATGCAAAACATCGTCGTTGTACCCGCGTTAAGGGTGTAAAGGGAGCGGAGGACAAAGCATGTTCGACGCTAACTAGGGTGGTACCACGGGAAACTTCCTCTCGTCCCTAGCGATGATACGCTATGGATCGGGAGGTTTTTTTATATTCAGGTGAAATAAATGAACAAGATTTCTAGGGAGGACTCAAACCATGGCTGACAAAAACGTGCATCATGACGTTTACCAAGCCCAGAGCATTGAGCCGAAATGGCAAGCATTCTGGGACAACAATCAAACCTTCAAAACCCGGGAGGATGCGGGAAAACCTAAGTTTTACGCGCTCGATATGTTTCCTTACCCTTCGGGTGCAGGCCTTCATGTAGGTCATCCTGAAGGTTATACGGCAACGGATATCGTATCCCGTTTCAAACGGATGCGCGGCTTCAATGTACTCCATCCGATGGGCTGGGACGCTTTCGGTTTGCCGGCGGAGCAGCATGCTCTGGATACAGGCGAGCATCCGCGTGACATTACGGTCAAGAACATTAACAATTTCCGGCGCCAAATCAAATCGCTCGGCTTCTCGTATGACTGGGACCGGGAGATCAGCACGACGGATCCGGATTACTATAAATGGACCCAATGGATTTTTATCCAGCTTTATAAAAAAGGCCTCGCTTATGTTGCGGAAGTACCGGTGAACTGGTGCCCTGCGCTCGGTACGGTGCTGGCGAACGAAGAAGTTATCGACGGCAAGAGCGAACGCGGCGGCCATCCGGTAATTCGCAAGCCGATGCGCCAATGGGTGCTGAAAATTACGGAATACGCAGAGCGCTTGCTGGAAGATCTGGAGGAGCTCGACTGGTCCGAAAGCATCAAGGATATGCAGCGCAACTGGATTGGCAAGTCCGAAGGGGCGGAGGTTGTATTCGCCATTGACGGCCATGAAGAATCGCTGACCGTATTTACGACCCGTCCGGATACGCTGTTCGGCGCCAGCTATGCGGTGCTCGCTCCCGAGCATGAGCTTGTGGTACAGATTACTACGTCGGCTCAAAGCGAAGCCATTAAGGCTTATCAAGACCAGGCTGCACGCAAGAGTGATTTGGAACGTACGGATCTGGCCAAAGAAAAGACCGGCGTATTCACGGGTGCCTATGCGGTGAATCCGGTAAATGGCGCGAAACTGCCGATCTGGATTGCGGATTATGTGCTGGCCGGTTACGGTACAGGCGCAATTATGGCCGTACCGGGCCATGATGAGCGGGACTATGAGTTCGCGAAGCAATTCGATCTTCCGATCATTGAAGTGGTTGAAGGCGGCGATCTAGCCAAGGAAGCTTATGCCGGAGACGGACCACACGTCAATTCCGACTTCCTTAACGGACTTCGCAACGAAGAAGCGATCAAGAAAATGATCGCCTGGTTGGAGGAGAGCGGCAAGGGGAAAGGCAAAGTGACTTACCGTCTGCGCGACTGGCTGTTTAGCCGCCAGCGTTATTGGGGCGAACCGATTCCTATTCTGCATCTGGAAGACGGCACGATGAAGCCGGTGCCTGAGGATCAGCTTCCTTTGCTTCTGCCCGATGTGGACGCGATCAAGCCGTCCGGTACGGGTGAGTCGCCGCTGGCGAACGTGACCGAATGGGTCAACACGACCGATCCGGAAACCGGACTGCCGGCCCGCCGCGAAACGAACACGATGCCGCAATGGGCGGGAAGCTGCTGGTACTACTTGCGGTATATCGATCCGCATAACGATAAAGAGCTGTGCTCCAAAGAGAAGCAGCAGGAATGGCTGCCGGTCGATCTCTATATCGGCGGTGCCGAGCATGCGGTACTTCACTTGCTTTACGCCCGCTTCTGGCATAAGGTGCTGTACGACCTGGGCGTAGTTTCGACGAAAGAACCGTTCCACAAGCTGGTCAACCAGGGAATGATTCTCGGAACGAATAACGAGAAGATGAGTAAATCCCGCGGCAATGTCATCAATCCGGATGAAATCGTCAACGAATTCGGCGCGGACACCTTGCGGATGTACGAAATGTTCATGGGACCGCTGGAAGCTACGAAGCCTTGGAATGCAAACGGCGTAGAAGGAACGCATCGTTTCTTGTCCCGGATCTGGCGCTTGTTCGTGGCCGAAGACGGCAGTTTGAGCAGTAAGATCGTGGACGGAGACGGAAGCGAGGAGTTCAAGCGGACATGGCACAAAACCATCAAAAAGGTAACTGAGGATTTTGAAGCATTGCGCTTCAATACCGCGATCAGCCAACTGATGATCTTCATTAACGAAGCTTACAAAGCCGACGCCGTTCCAAAAGCGGCTGCCGAGAACTTCGTTCAAATGTTGTCACCTCTAGCACCGCACTTGGCGGAAGAGCTGTGGGAACGGCTTGGCCATCAGGAAACCGTGTCGTATGAGCCTTGGCCTGCTTTTGACGAAGCATGGACGGTGGACGCGGAAGTTGAAATCGTCGTCCAGGTCAACGGCAAAATCGTCGACCGGGCGAAGATTTCCAAGGACCTGGATCAGGCAGCCATGCAAGAGCATAGCTTGAGCCTTCCGAACGTGAAGCAGGCGGTAGAAGGGAAGACGATCCGCAAAGTGATCGCCGTCCCTGGAAAACTGGTGAATATCGTCGTAGGTTAATCAGGTTCCACGGCGTCAGCGTCCGGGACCGGCTGCAGTCCGAAGAGATGGTTCAGCTTGCCAAGGTCCTCGTCGTATTTCCGGTGTGTCGTTTCAATCAGACCGGTAAAGACGTGCTCGAGGCCGTTTTGCAGCACGGCAATGCCTTCGGCGGTTACTCCGCCGGGCACGGCTACGCGGCGCTGCAGCTGTTCCGGCGTGAAGCCTCCTTCGGTCAGCAGCTTACCGGTGCCGTGAAGCATTTCGGCCCCGAGCCGAAGCGCTTCGGCTCGACCGATTCCGGTCTGCCGCGAAGCGGCTTCCGCCCACTGCTGCAGAAAGAAGGCGATAAACGCCGGGCCGCAGCTGGCGATATCCGAAGCGATGCGGGTTTCCGTCTCCCGGATGGAGACCGGGATGCTGATGGAGGACATTAGCTGCTCCAGCAGGAGGCGGTCCTCCGGCAGAATCCGGCTTCCGTAGATGCATAAAGAGGCTCCGGAAAGAGCCGAGTGGGTGATGCTGGGAATGATTTTTGCGATTTTGGACGAAAGACGTTCCTCCAGCATGCTGATTTGCACAGGGCTTGTTATGGACACGACGATTTGCCGCTCATCGAGAACTCCGGAAAGCTCCTCAATGACGGCTGGATAATCAAGCGGTTTAACACAAAGAAATACGATTTGGCTCCCGTTCGCGGCTTCGGCATTGCTGCCTGTAACGCGAAGTCCGGGATGCCTGTTGGCCAGCGCGTCCGCCTTTTGTCGGGAGCGATTGCTGGCGCAGATGTAATTCGGGTGCAACGCACCGGAACGCAGGAAAGCTTCAATCAGCAAGCTTCCCATCGATCCTGTTCCGATGAAAGCAACTTTCATCCCGGTTCCCCCTTCCGTGCGTAACCTTGTTTTTGAACAACCTTTTATATATGTATGCATCTTGAATGGATCTTCATGACCTATCCGAATCAGATTCTTTTAAGATAGGGGTGTTCAGGTTGAAAAGAGAGCATATCATTTTATCGGTCGTCTCTGCAGTGGTCGGAGCGGGGTTAATGCTGCTGGCGCTTGGCGGAGCCAAGCCTTCCGGAATTGAGGGCTGGATTCCGGTAAACGAAAGCGTCACCTCGGCGATGTCCCTAAAGGACGACGGCGCAGCAGCGGCAGGAGGGTACGTTGAACCGGCAAAGCAGGCTGGCGGCGAGGACAAAAACACGGTGCAGCTATCCGGGAATGGCAGCGAAGGCGGGCAAAAGGCGCAGAATAGCACAGATCAAACGGTACAGGGAATATCCCATGTATCCGAAGCTAACGCGCTACCCGGGGACAGCCCGGTGCCGGGAACAACCGGCGACTCTGCCGGAGCCCCGGCGGCAGCGGTTCAGCAGCAGCAGGACCAAAGCGGACTGATTAGCATCAATACCGCCGGAACGATAGAGCTGCAGGAAATTCCCGGGATCGGGGAGAAGAAGGCACAAGCGATCGTTGACTACCGGAACGCGCACGGCCCGTTTAAGTCGGTGAATGAGCTGACGAATGTGAAAGGGATCGGCGATAAAATGCTGGAAAAAATGAAGCCTCATATCGGGCTGTAAGTTAGGAGACATGCAGGGATGAAACCGGATCAACGCAAAGACTGGGATACGTATTTCATGGATATCGCCTATATGGTATCTACCCGTTCGAGGTGCAGCCGCCGGCATGTCGGCGCGGTGCTGGTTCAGGGCAAGAAATTGCTCGGGACGGCTTATAACGGCGCCCCTTCGGGAGTGCCCGATTGTTCCGAAGCCGGCTGTATGATCGCGGAAGAGTATGAGCTTGCCGTTGTAAACGGTCAGGAAACGATGATCAAAAAACAGCGCTGCGTCCGCACCATCCATGCGGAGCAAAACCTGCTGCTGTTTACCGACCGCATCGACCGGGAAGGCTCCAGCGTGTACGTCACGGACGAGCCTTGCTGGACTTGCGCCAATATGCTGGCCAACAGCGGGATTACGGAGATCGTGTTCCATCGGCCCTATCCTAAGGATACGGGAAAAGTGACGGCGATGATGGATCAGAAGGGCATTGTATTCCGGCGTCTGGAATCCTATGATCCGCCGCAAGAAACGGTCATGGAAATCGAGAACTGAAGACAGTTTGGCGGTACAACTTTTCAGGATGAAGGAAGAACCTCATCTGCTATGGGCAGATGGGGTTCTTTTTGTTTTGCGAGAGTTCTTTAAGGCATTACCAATTAAGGAGTGGAGGGCTGTCCAATGGAACGCAGACCCTTGGTAGTCATAGCATGCTGCTGGATCGCCGGGAGCGGGCTGGCCTGTTTATACAGCGGCAAAACCTTCTGGCTGTTATGGGGCGGCATCTCATTAATCGCTCCTTTGTTTGCCGTTTTGAGGAAGCTCACTTTGAGCCGTCTGTTGATCCTTTGGATCGCATTTTCGCTGGGGGCCGCTTATTGGGCCTACAATGATGGCAGGAATGTGAGCGGTATCGAACCAAAGCTGGAGCAAGTAAACAAAGCCTATCAGACAGGCAAAATAGCGGGTTGGGATTCGGCGAAATCAGCGGGCTCTGGCGGGACACTTGATTCTGCTGAACTTGCTGAGCTGGTTGTTAATGTAGAAGGTACCATCATTTCAACCGTAAGTATAGATGGCGACCGTGCGGATTTTACGCTCAAACTTAGCAGATATTCGTTAGGAGATGAGACTTCTGTCGCAGAGAGATCCAAGGGGGAACGGCGGATTAAATATGACAGCACGGAAAAGGTAGCCGTACAGGTCCGTTTGTCTTCCCAAGAAGAGCTTGCTGTAGCGGCCGCTTGGAAGCGCGGTGCGAAGCTGTCTATGTCGGGAACGCTGGAGCGCCCGGGAACCGCCAGAAATTTTGGCGGCTTTGACTATCGGAATTATTTGCGGACCCAGCGAATTCATTGGATTCTAAAAACAAAAGGAGCTTCCGGCATCTCAATTGAACCGCCAGCAGGCATTACTTACGCGACCCTGCTGGGTAAGGTCGACAGCTTGAGAGAGGGACTGGGGAACCGGGTCGGGACGCTTTTTCCGGGGTGGCAAGCAGGATATATGAAGGGCTTGATTATCGGGCTGGCAGATGAATTGGAGCCGGAGAAATATGCCCAGTTCACCAATCTGGGACTGACTCATATTTTGGCGATTTCGGGAAGCCATGTTGCGATTAATGTGGGCCTGTTGTTCGCCCTGCTCCGCTTGTGCCGGGTGACGCGGGAGACCTCACTGTTGGTCGTCCTTGGTTTTGTCCCCGTCTATGTACTGCTGACGGGCTTCTCGCCTTCGGTCATCCGCTCGGGACTTATGACGATGCTCGGTCTTTATCTCCTGCGGAAGGGACTCTTGAAGGACGGACTTAACGTCCTATCAGCTGCCGCCCTGCTTATGCTGCTGTGGGAGCCCTATTACTTGCTTAATGTCAGCTTTCAGCTTTCATTTGCCGTTACGGCTGGCTTGATCCTGTTCGTGCCGTTGTTGTCGCCTTATTTTCGCTGGCTCCCTCAGCGGATGCGGGGAGCGACAGCCATTACGGTGGCCGCCCAGATCGTCTCGTTTCCCGTGACGATCTACTACTTTAATCAGTTTTCCCTGCTGTCGCTGGCGGCAAATATGGTGATTGTCCCTCTGGTCAGCCTGGTCGCACTTCCGCTTGGAACTGCCGCACTGCTTCTCAGCGGAATCTGGATTCCGTTGGGGCAAGTTATCGCCTATCCGGTCCGCCTTATCAACTCCCTGAGCTTTCTTGGCACGGAGTGGCTGAATGATCGCAGCGGATTTATGACGTTTTGGAAGTCGCCTTCCCTCATTTGGATCGGGGCCTTTTACATACTTATATATGTTTTGTTGCGCCGGGGAGCGCGATCATATCCGCCGCTTTCGAATGACGCAGCCTCCTATTCTTCCTTCAGGGAAACTTCCTTAGCCTCTATCGAGGATACGGTTCCTCTGCTTCCGCATCAAGGAGGCAAGACAGGACCGTTCTTACTAGCTCCTCCTCATGCCAAAAGGCCCTGGAAGGAGATAGCGGTGTCTGTTGCTCTGCTGGCGGGGGTTGCGGCGCTGCTTGTTCTCGGGTATCGACCTGAATATGCAAATGGCACCGGCCACGTTCAGTTCATCGACGTCGGTCAAGGCGACTGCGCCCTGATCACGACGCCAGGCGGAGCCCATATCTTGGTCGATGGAGGAGGAACCGTATCGTTTCGTAAACCGGGAGATGCATGGCGTGATCGCAGGGAGCCTTTTGAAGTAGGGTCCAAGACGGTCGTCCCTCTGCTCAAAAAACGGGGAATCCACAGCCTGGATGCTATCGTGCTAACCCATGGCGATCAGGACCATATCGGCGGCCTGCAAGCGGTCGTGGAACAGTTCCCGGTGGAAGCGCTCATTTTTAACGGGAGCCTTGCTGAGTCCACTACCATGAAGAAGCTGATGGAGGCTGCTGACGACAGAAACATTCCAGTTTATGCGGCATATGATGGCATGAAACTTCGGCCGGATACAATGACAACGATCGAGTTCTTGTCACCTTTGAATGAACCGGTTTTAACCGGTATCCCGTATGTGAAGGATCAGAATCATCGGTCCCTTGTGTTCCTGCTCGAAATGGAAGGGGTCTCCTTTATGTTTACAGGAGATATGGATGTTTCGGCGGAACTCAACGTTCTGGACAACAAGGTTTCGGAAAGCAAAGGACGGTCGGCTCCCCATGCCGATGTTTTAAAAGTGGCGCATCACGGAAGCAAGACCTCAACGTCCGCGGAGTGGCTTGACTGGCTGAGGCCGATGATATCCGTCATTTCCGTAGGCCAGTATAATAGCTACGGGCATCCCAACCCGGGGGTGCTGGAGCGTCTTACGGAATCGGGAGGCGCCATATACCGCACGGATCAGATGGGCGAAATTCAAATGAGAGTTACTGACGGAATGATCTTTATTAGAACCAAACTAAGCCGATAAACCGGAGGTTTTTTTCATTGTGAGAAAGACGAATCTTCCATTTGCCTATAGGATGATGTCCAATCTATGGATGACGCGGATGACGCGTCCTCTTTTTTTTGGTATTCTTAGGTGAGATTGAAGACAGAGGTACTAGAACTCCAGACTTTTTTCCTATATTTTACTCAAAATAATAGTAACAACATTGCAACATATCGATGGACGATCACGTCTGTAAGGTTGCAAGGAAGGGGGAGCCTTTGTGGTGGAGCAAGGACTCATCAGAGCTGCTCAAACGGGCGATCGCGACGCTCTAATCACCCTATTGCGAGAAATCGAGACTCACGTGTACAGGACAGCTTATTACATTTTGAACAATGAACAGGATGCGATGGATGCTGCCCAGGAAGCGTTGATTCGGATTTATACCAAAATCGATTCTTATGAAGAAAAGGCCCAATTTAAAACATGGGTGCAGCGGATTGTCACCAACATCTGTATCGACAAATTCCGGAGAAACAAACCTACGGTTTCGATTGAAGAACATGAACTGGTTTTCCAGGGAAAAGAGAGCGTCGAAAGGGAGGTTATGTCCGGTTATTTGGCACAGGACATCCGCGAAGCGATCGACCAGTTGCCTGAGCATCATCGCATGGTCGTCGTTCTGAGGTATTTGCAAGATTTTTCTTACAGCGAAATTGCTGACAGCCTGAATTTGCCGCTGAATACGGTGAAATCATATCTATTCAGGGCCAGGCAGCAGCTTCAACACTTACTCCAAGATTATCAGAAAGGTGGTGTATCAGGATGAAATGCCCGGAGGCGGTGGAATGGATGCATCGGTATATCGACCACGATCTGAACGAGGAAGAAAGTTCAGTTCTGTTTGAACATATGCGAAATTGTCCCGATTGCTCGGAAAAGTTTGCCCTGCTAAACGAAATTTCGGCAAAACTCGAAGAGCTTCCGAAAGTGACGCCTCGCTTTAGTCTGGTAGATTCGATTCTTCCTCAACTGGATGAGATCGATCGGGCCCGGCAGGAAGGCAGTGCGGCTGAAGATGTTCCAGGTACGATGGTAGCCGCCAAGACTACGTCCGAAATGAGCCGCAGCTCTCGCCCGGGACGGGCGCCTCGGCGCAGCAGAGCCTACCTTACAGGCGCTTTCGGATTAGCTGCGGCCATGATTCTAGGCGTGTTCATTTATCAATACGAGCCTCGCACGGTTCCTAATGCGGAAATAGCACCGCAGGTTGCTTACGACACAAGCTCATCTGCGGTTGAAAGTTCTTCTTCGTCTGATAATGCGGCGCCGGAAACGGAAAAAAGCGCGAAGCTTTTCTCAGACCAGGCGGATAGCGGCGCTGCCGGTTCCAGTCCGCAAGAAGACCCTAACGCGCCTGAAGCCAGTGAGGGTCTGAGGTCATCGTCCGATAACGCCGGCGGCAATTCCGACAGGGAGACGCAGCAAACGACCGCCCCGAACGAGGCTGGGAATGCGGCTGACTCCAGTAAAGGTAGTCCCCCGGCGAGCGGTGGGGGAGATAAGACTCCGGCTTCGACGAAAGCTGACGGGCCGAGCAATACCGCAACGCCGACGGAGAACGTACCTGCAGCTCAGCAGGATGGAGCACCGGCCACAGGGGATGAAAAAGCCAGCTTAAAAGCAATTCCCGAGAAGACGCCTGTCGAGGAATTTGCGGATACCGGCCTGATGGGGATTGCCAATTTTATAGAGTCGAATCAATGGTCTTCACCGGACGGATTGTATACGGCTGAATTGAGCGACCAACATGTAATGGTGTACCGGAATGACTCCGGGGAGCGTAAGCTTCTGGTGAAGCAACTTGTGGAGGGTAACTGGGTAAAAGGAGAATGGTCCGAAGACGGCAAAACATTCACCTATGAGACAGAAAAGGACGGGGTTTCGGCGGCGCATGTTGTGCATCCGGAACAAACGGAAGGCGACACAAGTACTGGCACCGGTAACGGTAATGGCACTGGCAATTCAACGGCGAATCAGCCATGATGGACCGGAAACCAAACGGTTCTGCCTCTTTTAACCGAAATTAAGAATAGGCTGCAGGTACTGTCACCTTTTCGGGAGATATGGAATAGGTTATATAGATAAATAGAGACAGGATTGACCCTGATCGTCGTATGACCGCCGGCGGGAAAGTTTCTAGAGCTTTTCAGCCCGCGTTTATATAGATGCTCCGGGACAGAGGGACCTTTCGCCGCGCGCAGAGGTCCCTTTGTTGCCGTTTACGGGTCCTTTGCTTGATATTCCAAGTACTGTACCTTGGACTATTTGGATGATTCACAGTATCATGATATTAGAGAGATTGTTCAAGAACACGCTTGAAATCGTTGAAGAGGAAGGGAGATGCCGCATGGACGTGAAAACGGCGGTAAAGCAAATCAAACAAGGGCAGGTCTCCCCATTATATTTATGTTATGGTACGGAGAAATACCAGATTCAGGAGTTTGTCGGCATGCTGCAAGACCAGGTGGTGGACCGGGATCAACGGGATTTTGCCATGGCGTCGTTTGATCTGGCCGAGACCCCAGTGGAAGCTGTCGTCGAGGAAGCCGAGACGCTTCCTTTTCTGGTGGAGCGCAAGCTGATCGTCGTCCGGGACTCCGCGGTGTTTACCGCCGGGAAAGAGGGCGGGAAAATAGAACATAAGGTGGAAGCCTTGCTGGCTTACATAGATAATCCGGCCGAGCATAGCGTCATCGTGTTTGTCGTAAACGGTGAGAAGCTGGACGAGCGTAAGAAAATAGTTAAGGCTATGAAGGCAGCAGGCACGGTGCTGTCTTTCATGCCGCTTGGCGGCAGCGAACTGACGCAGTGGGTCGTGCGCGAAGTAGAGAAGCGCGGCCGCCGGATCGGCCGGGAAGCGGCTGAGGCCTTGGTTGCGGCCTGCGGGGTGCAGATGGCCGCATTGGCCGTCGAGGTGGACAAGCTCTGCCTGTATGCCGGCGAGGGCGGCATGATCGATATCGCGGTCATTAACCAATTGGTGGCTCGTACTACAGAGCAAAATGTGTTCGCGATGGTGGAGCATATTGCTGCGCTCAAACTGGAGCAGGCCTTGGATATTTTTTATGAGCTGCTCAAACAACGCGAGGAGCCGATCAAAATTGCGGCGCTGATCGCAAGGCAGTTCCGGATCATGCTGCAGGTTAAAGACTTGGCACGTCAAAGCTATTCCCAGCAGCAAATTGCCTCCCAATTGGGATTGCATCCGTACGCGGTTAAGATTGCCGGGGAACAGGCCCGGAAATTCGAACAGGCAAAGCTGAAGCGTATTCTTTCCGATCTCGCCCAACTGGACTACCAGATGAAGAGCGGCGGCATCGACAAAGTGTTAGGACTGGAGATATTCCTGCTGAAGCTGGGGGCATAGGACCGGACCGGTCAGAGGACCAGCAGGACTGGGCTGATGAGGACCAAAACTGTTTAAAACGATTGAAGCTGCGATTTAACTGGAAAACCTACAGTTATTTCGTGGCTTTTTACTATTTCAGTGCAATTAACTGGAAAACCTACAGCTAATTTCACCGAAATAGCCTCCAAAGTGCAAAACATGTTCAATTAACTGTAGGAAATACAGCTAAATTACAAAACTAACTTAAATGCAGAAATTTAACTGTACATAATACAGTTATTTTTGGGGGGGCTATTGAAAACCGAATTACTAGAGTGAATCATACCGAGTCACCGTAACTAATGAAGTAACTAAATAGCAACTAATTAGCTCATCCAACTCATCGAACTCATCCAACTCATCCAACTCATCCAACTCATCCAACTCATCAACCTCATCAAACTCATCAACCTCATCAAACTCATCAACCTCATCAAACTCATCAAACTCATCCAACTCATCAACCTCATCAAACTCACCTACCCAGCAACGTCGTACTCAGCGACCTTTAAAACACGCGAAGCTTATAATCCCTAAGCAGTCGCCGCGAGTGGGGAACTTAAGCTCTATTGACCAATGCTGGGCATCATCGCATCATTGATTTGCTACACCAAGGTTCGGTAGCTCCAGTCACTCCCTCCGTTCCCTCCGTTCCCTATGTCAGCCGCTCCTTCCATCCACTTCGCCAGCCGATCATGCGCAATTATAATCCGATGCTGAACGTGTGTTTTGTAAATAACATCAAAAAGACCTGAACGAAATCGTTCAGGTCTCTTTGAGCTTAAGTTTATAAATAGCGACGCTTACGCTTGGGACGTAAGGGCGTTCAATTTTTTAGCCAAGCGGGATTTCTTACGGGCTGCTGCATTCTTGTGGATCAAACCTTTAGTAACAGCTTTGTCCAACTTTTTGGTAGCAGCGGCGAAAGCGGCTTTAGCTACTTCCACTTCGTTGTTCGCAAGAGCGGTGTCGGCAGATTTAACAACCGTACGCAAAGCGGACTTTTGCGAAGCGTTCAGAGCGCGGCGCTTGTCGTTTGTTTTTACACGTTTGATAGCGGATTTAATGTTTGGCATTGCATTCACCTCCTGTAAAGCATATATCATCCCAGATGATTCACAACTTAAAATATTTTATCATGACCCCCGCCAAAATGCAATGAGTTCCTCGAAACTAAGATCAGTGGGAGTGCATAATAGTTTCGCCTCTCCCGCAAACTAAAGGCAACCGAGGAAAAGGAGGTCATTATGACATGAATTTGGATTTGCGGGACTATTCCGTCCGGACCGACCTGGCCGTAGAATCGAAAGAGATGGCGGAGACCGCTTACGGCGGGCCGGTACCCGGGTTGAACGAACAGATTGACGAGAACGAAGGCATCAAGGTTACCCGTCTGGATGTAACGAATGAAGCGGCGTCCAGACAGATCGGTAAAATGGTCGGACACTACATCACCATCGAGGTTCCCGGATTGCGTACCCAGGACAGCGATCTTCAGGAAAAGGTAGCGGCTACTTTTGCTAAAGAGTTCAGCGTGTTCCTTCCCAAAATCGGCATCAGCGAAGGGGCAAAAGTGTTGATCGTCGGTCTCGGCAACTGGAATGTGACCCCGGACGCGCTCGGTCCTCTCGTAGTCGAGAATGTGCTGGTGACCCGCCATTTCTTCGAATTGACTCCGGATCAAGTATCCCCGGGATACCGGGAGGTAAGCGCGATTGCGCCGGGAGTGCTCGGGATTACGGGAATCGAGTCGAGCGAAGTGGTCCAGGGGATTGTCGACCGGACCAAACCCGACCTCATTATAGCGATTGATGCCTTGGCGGCAAGAAACCTGGAGCGGGTGAATACGACGATTCAGATTGCCGATATCGGCATCCATCCGGGTTCGGGGATCGGAAACAAACGCCGCGGGCTGACCAAAGAAATTTTGGGCGTTCCGTGCATTGCGATTGGTGTGCCGACGGTCTGCTACGCGTCCACGATTGTGAATAATGTTTTTGATTTGATGAAGACTCATTTCGATCAGGAGAGCGGCGCCGGACAGCAACCGCAAACGAAGCAGATTCTCGGGCTGCTCACCGAGCTTACCGAAGGCGAACGCCTAGGGCTCGTCAAAGAGGTTCTTCAACCGCTCGGCCATGATTTGATCGTAACCCCCAAGGAGATCGATGAATTTATCGAAGACATTGCGAATGTCATCGCGAGCGGGCTGAATTTGGCGCTGCATGATGCCGTCAACCCCGATAACGTCGCTACCTATACTCATTAACATCTCATTAACAAAATGGGTCTCCTCCCTCTCAGGAAGTTCGCAATCTAGCGGACTTCTTTTTTTTGTGAGAATCCGATGTTCTAAACTTTCCGCTAGGTTCATAGATTTGGAGTAAAGAGATTCAAGCCTAAGGTTTAGCGGCTGGAGGAGGACATGACGAAATGAAATTCAGAGCGTGGAACATCGGAAAAATAAAGCGGAACTTTATGAACGTGCTGGCGATGGGACAAACTTTTCTGCTGATGTCGGTATTGTCGGTCGTATTTTTTATTCTGCTCGGCACTTTAGGGATTGCCGAGAAAAACTTGAACACCTCGCCGGTTTCTTCCATGAAAGGGTTGGCTGCTTCCCTGTCGAGCCGGTTTTTTATCGAAATGGTCGGCATGGAGCTGCCGCATTCGGTCAGTGAGAAACAAACGCCCGCCTTTTCAGGCAAACAGATGTCCCAGTTCGTATTTCAATTGCTGACCGACGTGAATCCGGCCGATCCGAAGAGCCTGGTCGCCCGCGAAGTACCGGGCCTCGGCGCGGACAGTCCCATTCTGCTGCGGACCGGTTCGGGCAATACGACGGTGCAAGCGCCGGAGGATTACCGTCCGGGGACTGGAGCCGCAGGCTCAGCACCCGATCATCCAGAACCGGATGCGGGGAACCAGCCGCCGGATGAGGATCCTGCGGGACAGATTCCACCCGATAAGGGAACGACAGACCCCAAAGCCGGAGGACAAGATCAGACGGTGGAGGATCCTGCTATTAAGCCGGGAAACAAAAATATAGTTATGATCTATCATTCCCATCCGCAGGAATCATATAATCCGCTGCTCGGGACGACCGGAGATAATCCGAGTTCCCCGGAGGAGAAGAAGAACGTTGGCCTCGTCGGCGAATTCCTTGCTAATGCCCTGGAACATAAAGGGGTAGCGACGCTGCACTCTTTTCAGAATTATGCGTCTACCGTAAGTAATTACAATTACAATTATTCATATAAATATTCTAGAGAGACCGTAAAGACAGCCATGGCTCAGAACGGGCAGCTGCAGTATTTTATCGATATTCACAGAGATTCGCAGCGTCACGAGAAAACTACAACGGAGATTGGCGGAGAGACTTACGCCCAAGTCTACTTTATTATCGGTCACGCGAATGAAAACTGGCGGAAAAATGAAGCCTTCGCAAGTTCGATTCATGAACGGCTGGAGAAGTCCCATCCGGGCATTTCCCGCGGCATATGGGGCAAAACCAGCTCCCAGGGTAATGGGGAATACAACCAGTCCTTATCCCCGCAAAGTATCTTAATTGAAATCGGCGGAATCGATAATACGGAGGAAGAGCTCCAGCGGACCTCCAAGGTGCTGGCCGGCATCATAGCGGATCTTTATTGGGAAAGCCAGGATGCGGAGAAGGCGGGTTCTCTGACCAAGGGCGGCTCGCAGGAACAGGCAAAGGAAAAGGCGGCGGCGAAGACGGCCGCCGGTTCCAACCATAAAAACTCGTAACCATTTCAGAGGGAGGAGCGGACTTCATGGCGAAAACGTTGAGGAAGGGCATGCTGTACGGGATTCTGCTCGTGGCCGGCGTCACTTTGGGGATGCAGCTCTCGGACTCGGGGGCGGGTCAATCCGGTCTCGCGCAAAACGGAGCATGGCCAACCAGTGTCTGGTCCAATGGATCTCCATATAACGGTGTCCAGGTCGGCTCGGCCGGGGCTTACAATGGAACACCGGCCGGACAGGCGGGGAACCAGAACATGGCTCCCGGGTATGCCAACGGTAATGCCAACGCCGGAGGGTATGGAACGGGGTATAATAACGGATATAGCAATGATTATAATAACGGCTATAACAATGGCAATAACTACGGTAACCCAAATAACGGGCAATACACCGCCGACGGCAGGCAATACGTTGATGGGGCTAACGGCGGAGCGGCCCTGACGCCTGGTGATTTACTGCTTCCTCAACCGGCTCCTCCCGCGGTAGACCGCTTTGCGGACAAGACCGCAAACCTGCTTCAACAGGTATCCCGCAAGGGGATTCACTGGTTTGCTTCCTGGTTCGGGCCTTCTACGGAATAATTTTGCGAACCGTCCAAATTCCAATGTATCACCGCAGCTGACTTTGTTATAATGGAATGAGCACATTGAACAAACAGTTATTGTTTGCGGGGGTATTGTCAGTTGAAGAAAATTACGATGCAGCAAATCGCCGACCACCTGGGAGTGTCCAAGTTTGTCGTGTCCAAGGCGCTATCAGGCAAGGGCGGGGTGAATGAGACCACGAAGAACCGGGTAATCCAAGCGGCCTCACAACTAGGTTATTTTGCTCAAAAAAATGCTTATATGAAAAACCAACCCATTTCTCAGCAGTCTACTTCCTTTACAGGGAAGCAATCGGTCATCGTATTGATGCCGAATATCCGTTTTCAGACGAAGGATTCGCTGTATTGGGGCAAAATACTTGAGGGGATTTCGGAGGAGTTGGAGGCCCGCAGCCTTGGCATGGTCATCGTCTCGGAATCCCGGGTAGACCATTTTATCCATGTGTTGAATCCGGATGGAATTCTGGGAATGATCGGAGTAGGGCAAATCGATTCTTCGCTTTTGCTTGAAGTGCACCGGCTCGGGATTCCCATGGTCCTGGTGGATCATGAGGACGCCCTTATTCCGACGGACACGGTATTCGCAAACAACGGGGACAGCATTTTCCGTTTGTGCAATCATTTGATGGGCCTCGGACATACTCGGCTTCACTTTTTAGGAAACATTCAATTTTCACGCAGCTTCCGCGACCGTTGGTCCGGATTTCGGGAAGCGCTGGAAGAGAATGATTTGGAGACGCCAGAGATCAGTGATCCGATGCTGCGGCTTCGCGGTGTGGATACAGGTGAATTTGTGCCTGATTTCGAAGAGTGGATTATGGCCCGGCAGAAATCACGCCAGTTACCGACCGCCTTGGTATGCGCCAATGATTCAATTGCGATTCGTGTGGGACAAGCTCTGAAAAAGGTCGGAATCGACGTGCCTGGCCAGATCACGATCACGGGCTTCGATAATATCGATGACGCTTACCGCAACGAACCGCCGATCACAACGGTACATGTGCCTAAAGAAGCGATGGGGCGCAGGGCTGTCCGTAAGCTGATCGAACGAATCGAGCATCCGGAACAAGTATACGAGAAGGTGCTGGTAGCCGCTGAGCTGGTTCACCGTGATTCCAGTGCGGCTCCTTCGGTGGAGCAATAAGAGGGAGAATAACCTGTAGATTCGAAACAAGCAATAAGGGCCGGTCCCGCAGATAACTGCGTGGATCGGCCCTTGTTTTATAAATAATGTTTACTTCAGGGACAAATTACGTTCAACCAGCCCGATGCGTTGTTCCACGCAAGCGAAGGAACGCATAGCATCTTCCGGTGTGTTCACCACGTAGTCCAACAGGCGGTCTACAGTTGTGGCAGCCACATGAATACGCGTATCGGAGGAAGCGTAATAAATATACACTTCGCCGTTATCCGTAGCGATGACGCCGTTGCAGAAGACTACGTTCGATACGTCGCCGACACGTTCTTCGCCTTCAGGAGCGATGAGGTGTCCGCCCGGACGATGCGTAACTTCGTAAGGCTTCTCAAGATCGGAGAGGAAGGCGTACAAGACATATCTGAGCCCGGCCGCAGTGTTGCGAACCCCGTGGGCGATATGCAGCCAGCCGCGTTCGGTTTTGATCGGTGCCGGGCCTTGACCGTTCTTGACTTCCTTGATCGTATGGTAGAAGCGCTCATCAATGATGATTTCCTTCTCGATCACGGCGTTTTCGATCGTATCGGACAGACCCCAGCCGATGCCGCCGCCGGAACCCGTATCGATGAATCCGTCCTGCGGACGAGTATAAAAGGCGTATTTGCCATCCACAAACTCCGGATGAAGCACTACGTTACGCTGCTGCGGGGAAGCGGTCTTCAGGTCGGCCAGGCGTTCCCAAGTGATCAGATCCTTCGTCCGAGCGATGCCGCATTGGGCAACTGCGCTGGAGAGGTCGCCGCGAGGGGCGTCCGGATCTTTCCGCTCCGTGCAGAACAAGCCGTAGATCCAGCCGTCTTCATGCTGAACCAGCCGCATATCATAAACGTTCGTATCAGGTACGTCCGTTTCAGGCAACACGACGGGTTTGTCCCAGAAGCGGAAGCCGTCTACGCCGTTGTCGCTCTCGGCGATCGCAAAAAACGATTTGCGGTCTACGCCTTCCACACGCGCGACAAGATAAAACTTTCCGTTTAATTGAATGGCTCCCGGATTAAATACGCCGTTGACTCCGATGCGCTCCATGAAATATGGATTGGTTTCCGGATTGAAGTCGTATTTCCAGATCAGCGGAGCATGTTCTGCTGTCAGAATAGGGTGCTTGTAACGGTCATAAATGCCATTGCCGCCCGAAACGACTTCATTGCGGCGGGTGATCAAGGATTCGTAACGTTCGGTCAACAGGTTCTTTCTTTCTTCAAATAAGCTCATGTTTTGCCTCCTAAGGATAATGAATTAATTGGTTTTGTACTGACTTGCTGAATTCTTATTGACGGTCAAGTCTTTCAAGCATCTCCAGGCAAGCCCGGCCGTTATGATAAGGACATTTCCAAGGACTGACTTTCGGCTCGTTCGGCAATGGGGTGCCGGATTGGTCAACGCCCCAGTACCATTCGCCGCCGTTGCGATCGACGATATAGTTTTGAATGAACTTCCAGGAATTTACGGCTGCTTCCTCAAACTTTTCGTCACGCGTCATTTGGTAGGCATTATAGAATCCGACCATGGCTTCCGCTTGCGGCCACCAGTCTTTGTTCGTGTCGGTTAGGCCGCTTGGATCGGCCTCATTCCATATGCCGCCGTCTTTATCGATACCTTCGGCATGCACGGCTTCAGCCATTGCAATGGCTGTCTGAATAACGCGCTTAAGCACACCCGGATCGTCAAGCACTTCGGCGGCTTCCACGAGTAACCAGCTGCCTTCAATATCGTGGCCGTAGGAAATATGATGGCTTTTTACATCCCATGCCTCATCAAAGAACAGCAGGAAATGAGAGCTTTCGGAATCGATAATATGGTCCAAAGTCACTTCGATGAGCTCGTTCAAGCTATGTTTGAGCTCAGGCGACTTCCATACCCGGTATAAATTAGTGTAGGCTTCCAGCACATGAAGGTGAGTGTTCATGGATTTTTTCTCATTCAAATCCTTGTCGCTCAGGCTGAGGTTGCCGGTCTGCTCCCAGGTCCGGGACAACGCTTCAACATAGCCTTTATGGATCGGATCATAGCTGTATTTCTCCAGCAGATGATAAAGCTCGATCGCAAGATCCAATGCTTCCTGATTTCCGGCTGCACGATAATATTCCGCTAAGGCGTAAATCATGAAGGCCTGGCCGTACACCTGTTTTTTATCCTGAGATGGGCGTCCCAGATAGTCCACCATCCAGAACAAACCGCCATGCTCCCGGTCCAGGAAATGATTCAGCAAATAATCGTAGGCGCGTTCCGCCATCTCCAGATATTTCGGAGAAGGATGCAACCGGTGAGCGGAGGCGAATGTCCAAAGAATCCGGGAGTTCAGTACGAGCCCTTTATCCGCTTTGCTGTCCACCTGAAGCTGCTGATCGATTTCTCCAATAAAGCCGCCATGCTCGGAATCGATACTGTTGTCGATCCAGAATTTTAGAATGTTATCATTTAATTCTTGCTGCAGCTCTTCTTTCCACTGTTGTTTGTTCACGCAGGAACAACCTCCTATTTAGTTTTCATGCCGTTTCTGGCTGCGTAGGCCTCGAATATTACCGCCTCGGCTTCTTTTCCGTAAACGCAGTAACCGTCATCGTCGGCCGCCTCGCTCTTCTCATACAGTTTTGCCGGCCAATCCCAGAGCATAAAGCCGCGTACCCAGTCGCGTTCACCGCTCTTCTGAAACATCGTGCGGTAAAAATCCGCTTGTTCGGCGTGATTGGTCGCCCCTTGAAGAGTCCAGTCGTTCGGGATCGCGGAAGATCCGGTGCGGCTCGGACAGCCTGCTTCCATAAAGAAAAACGGCTTGTCGTATTTCCGTACAACGCTTTCAATCCGATCCAGCTGCCGGTCCCAGTCATCGATCGGATAATAGCCGCTGGAGCTGATCAGATCGAGATCATCCCACCAGCCGACGTTATCCTCCTGATATTTGTCGCAGTTATAGGTAACAAGACCGCTGTATACCTTTCTTACTTCCGAGATGAGGTGGCGCCATTCGGCCTCGCGCCGGTCGGTTTGCACCATTTCACAACCGATGCAGAACATCTCGCAACCGGTCTCTTCGGCGATTTGCGCAAAATGGAGAATATAATCGCGGTAGGAGGCGAACCAGTCGGACCATTTCGGTTCGCAAGGCACGTCTTTATCAAAGAAGTTGATATGCGCCCGCCAAGTGCCGTCGGCACAATTGACGATGGGCTTCAGGCAAACCTTAAGCCCAAGGGACTTGGCCTTTTGAATGGCCCATTTAACTTCATCATCGGTTACGGTAGGCTCGTTCCAGTACGGAATTTCTGTTGAAAACGCCGTATCCTGGAGAGCGGAGAAAGCGATGGCTGTCCAGTTGACGCCGGTATTCCTCGCCATCGTTTCCATGGATGCGGAAGCCTCGTCGTTAGCCCAACTGCCCCGGACGCCCATGAAACCCCAAGTCATACCAGCTACATATTCATCTAGCTGCTTCATTTCAACACCTCGCTTAGCTGTGATCATGATGTTTGTTATTGTTTGTTATAATTTTATATAACAAATTAGCTACCTTATGTTTAATATAAGTCTAACACCCGATGATTTCAACACTTTAATTTTTGAGTGATTGGATCTTACGAACCCGAAAACAACAAAAACCGCCGATATAACCGGCGGTTTTTGAAATATGTCTATTATTTAGAATTTATTTGCGGTTTGTTATTTATTTTAACTTGATCAGCATCTAACGTGCGAACGGAATCCCGGTATATGATTTTGCCCTGTACAAGTACCCGGCCATTCCGGCGGTTCGGGTTGGACACTTTATCCATAATCGATTTGACGGCCGTGCGGGCCATCTGTTCAATGTCCACTTCCACCGTAGTGAGCGGAGGGGAGGTGAGCGTAGCATAGAGATCATTATCGAAGCCGACTACGGAGCAATCTTCAGGCACCTTATATCCCGAATCGTTTAAAAACTCGCATAAGTTGTATGCTACCTGGTCGCAGTTGCAGACGAAGGCGGTCGGCATTTTCTCCGGAAGTTCGATATCGATATAATAGCCGCGCTCGTCGCGATCATTTAGCAACAGCCGGTCTTCAAAAGCTAAACCATGTTCCAGCAAAGATTTGTAGTAACCGAGAAAACGGTCCTGGATACTGCTTGTAGAGTATATGTTGCCTACATAAGCAATGTCACGGTGTCCGCTCTGAATCAAATAGTTGGTCAATTCATAGGCTCCATAAAAATTGTCCGTGACGATCGAATCGATCGCCGCATGCTCGTCATAGAAATCCAGAAACAGCTTGGGCAGGTCCATATTTTGAACGGTTTCGATATATTTTTTGCTGATTTGGCCCAAAATAATAATCCCGTCGACCTTGTTCTCACTGTAAACCCGCGGAAAGTTCAACTGTTCCTCGTCTTCGCTGCTTAGTATATTCAGGATGCCAAAGTAGCCGTAATGATCCAGATGAATAGCAATTTCCTGATAAACCCGGAGGTAAAAAGAATCGTTCATGCCCGTAAAACGTTGCGGGATCATGACCCCTATATTATAGGAAAGTCCATCCTTAATGGATTTGGCCGCCGAATTAAAACGGTAACCCATCTCACCAGCGACTTTTTTGATCGTAACCTTCAGGCTGTCGCTGACTCCTTCTTTATCGTTTAGCGCTTTTGATACCGTTACGCTACTGACCCCTAATTTATTGGCGATATCTTTCATCGTAATATTACTTTTCATTAACTTCATTCACCGTCCTGTTAAACTTTATCCGGAATCAGCTTAACTAATATAAAATCAGTATACATTTATCGTTAATAAAGATAAAGAGACAGACTCCGATGTTTCTATTCAAGCTACAATTAACTTAACACATAAACTAATTAATTAACTAATATTAATTTCGTAATTGACGGGAAAGCGTATTCAAGATAGAATGAAAAAGTAGTTTATCGATAACTTAAATAGTTAAGTTGAAAGGGGTTAATGAAGTGAAGAAAAACAAAGCACTATTTGGTTTCATGGCATTGGTACTCGTACTCTCAATGCTGGCAGGATGTGGAAAGAGCAATAACGCGGCGGAAAACAACACGCCTGCAAACAACACGGGGGCGAACAATTCTTCGTCGGAACAAACAGAGAAGAAAATCGCCGGAGAAATTACCGTGCTCACTCAGAGAACAGATATCGTAGATACGGTGTTCAAAGACTACGCTGCAGAATTCAACAAAAAATATCCTGACGTTAAAGTCAACTTCCAAGCTTTGTCCGATTACGAAGGTCAAATCACGGTTCGTATGAACTCCGATGATTACGGCGATGTTCTGCTCTTGCCGACAAGCATTCCGCTTAAGGATTCTCCTGATTTTTATGAGCCGCTTGGCGAATTGTCGGAACTGAGCAAACAGTATATCGGTTTGGAAGAAAGAACCGTGGACGGTAAAGTATACGGGATTCCGACTGCCGTGAACTTCTCAGGCATTCTGTACAACAAAAAAGTGTTTGCGGATGCAGGCATTACAACAGCGCCTAAAACACCTGAAGAATTCTTGAACGCTTTGAAAGCTATTAAGGATAAAGGCGATGCGATTCCTTTGTACACGAACTATGCTGACAGCTGGCCATTGACACAGTGGGAAGCCGTACTGACCACAGTAGCAGGCAGCGTGGATTATGTAAACGTGGAACAGCCGAACACGGACGATAACTTTGTAGCCGGCAAGCCACACTACGAACTTTATAAAGTAATGTATGACGCTGCAAAAGAAGGTTTGATCGAAAAAGACCCAACAACAACAAACTGGGAAGCTTCGAAAGCTGATATGGCGAACGGCAAAATCGGTGCAATGGTGCTCGGTTCCTGGGCGATCGGACAAGTTCAAGGCTTGGCCGCAAATCCGGACGACATCGCTTATATGCCATTCCCTACGAATGCAAGCGAAGTAATCATGCCGCTTGCTGACGATTACACAGTCGGTATTAACAAACACAGCAAAAACAAAGATGCAGCACGTGCTTGGATCGACTGGTTCATTAACGAGTCCAACTATCCTACAGAACAAGCCGGCGGTATGAGCCCGGTTGTTGGCGCTCCGCTTCCTGCAACCTTGAAACAATTTGAAGGATCTGACGTGAAATTCGAACTTCAAACTCCTTCCCAGCCTGGTCAAGAAGGCCTGGTCGACAAAATTGACAAGGATGCCGAAATTGGTCTTTGGCAGCCGGAATTCAAGAAACGCATTATCGAAGCAGCCATCGGCAACTTGAACGAATCCTATGATGACATCATGAAGGATCTGAATGACGCATGGGTGAAATCCCGCGCGAAAGTAACGAAAGAATAACAGACCGACCAAGCATTTGACACCCGGAAATAAAAAAATGGGAAACGCGCGCTAGGTGCGTTTCCCTTATATTTGACTTGTAGAGACAGAGACCATATGCAGCAAGATTATTGGAGGTGTGAGTGGTGTTCAAAAATTTAAGCTACAAAACACAGCGAAAGGTCATCATTGTCGCCTTCTCGCTAATTCCGGTCGTGTTATTGTTTACTTTCGCATATTTGCCCGTATTTAATATGTTCAAGTACAGCTTTACCGATTGGAACGGTTACAGCAAAAGCTATGATTATGTAGGTTTGGAAAACTACAAAACGATTTTTACGGATTCTAAATATTTTACCGTATTTAAAGTCAGTTTGTACTATTTCGCGGGCTCCTTTGTACAGATGGCCCTGGCCTTATATTTCGCAACGATACTTAGCTTCAATGTTCGCTTCAAGAATTTCTTTAAAGGCGTCCTGTTCTTCCCTTACCTGCTGAACGGGGTGGCCATCGGTTTTATTTTCCTGTTCTTCTTCAGACCGGACGGTACGCTTGATACTTTGATGCAGTCCATAGGCTTGGGTGCTTACACACAAGGCTGGCTGCTGAATCCGAAGATCATTAATATCTCGCTTGCAGGAGCATCTCTCTGGAGATACATGGGCTTCAACTTTATTATTTTTCTGGGCGCGATCTCCTCGATCGGCAAAGACGTGTATGAAGCCGCAGAAATTGACGGTGCCAACCGCTGGCATCAATTCCGGCACATTATTCTGCCGAGCATCAAGAGTATTGTGCAGTTAAATCTGATTTTGGCTATTAGCGGAGCCATCAGCGCCTTCGACATTCCATATATTATGACCGGCGGATCGAACGGAAGTAATACGTTCGTTATCCAGACCGTAACCACAGCGTTCAAATACAACAAGCTGGGCCTTGCTTCGGCCATGGCTGTCGTTCTGTTGTTTATCGTCATCATCGTGACTTTACTGCAGCGCTTGTTGATTAAGGAGGAGAAGTAAACATGTACAGACTTAAGTATACGGCGGCGAGCATTGTAAAGTACGTAAGCTTGCTCCTTGGCGCGTTTGCTGCTCTGATTCCGATCGCTGTAGTTCTGTTTGCCTCCTTTAAGACGAATAAGGAATACGGCGATACCAGTCCATTGACGCCTCCGGATAACTGGCTTAATTTCGCTAACTATTCCAAAGCGTTTATCAACGGGAAAATGCTGCTAGGTTTCGGAAACACGGTCATTATCGTTGTTATTTCGATCATCGGGGCTACGCTCATCGGGTCCATGATCGCGTACGTACTGAATCGTTTCAAATTCCGGGGTAACAAGCTTCTGATGGGCGCATTTCTGTTGGCTACCTTGATTCCAAGTGTAACTACACAGGTCGCGACATTCCGGATCATCAACTTCTTTCATTTGGTGGATACCCGGTTTGCTCCAATCTTGTTGTATCTCGGGACCGATATCATCGCCGTTTACATTTTCATTCAATTTTTGGATTCCATCTCGGAATCGCTGGATGAATCGGCCATGCTGGACGGAGCGTCCTATTTTACGATCTACTGGCGGATTATCCTGCCGCTTCTGGCTCCGGCCATCGTTACGGTAATCATCGTTAAAGGCGTAAATATTTATAACGATTTCTATACGCCTTTCCTTTATATGCCGAGTGAGGACCTTCAGGTTCTTTCGACCGCATTGTTTAAATTTAAAGGCCCATACGGTTCCCAGTGGGAAGTCATTTGCGCCGGCATTATGATTACGATTCTTCCGATTCTTATCGTATTCTTGGCCCTTCAAAAATATATTTATAACGGATTTGCGCAAGGCTCGGTTAAATAAAAAAACATTTTTTCATTATGGAAGGAGATTGCATCATGACTACAGTCAACATTATTGGAGAAAACCTGCCGAATATCCCTTGGCAAGACAAACCGGAAGGTGCAGTAGGACCTGTCTGGAGACATAGCGAAAATCCGGTCGTAAAAAGAAATCCGGCCAAAGGCATCGCCCGTATTTTTAACAGTGCCGTAGTTCCGTATGAAGGAAAATTTGTCGGTGTATTCCGCGCCGAAACGATCAATGGCCGCCCTCATTTGCATATGGGCTGGAGCGATAACGCGCTGGACTGGAAAATTGAAGAAGAGCGCATTCCTTTCGTAGACGAGGCAGGCAAGCCTTTTCAACCGAACTATGCCTATGATCCCCGCCTCGTGAAGGTGGAAGATACGTACTATATCATTTGGTGCACCGATTTTTACGGAGCCTCCATCGGCGTGGCGAAGACGACCGACTTTAAATCCTTTGTACGTCTGGAGAATCCGTTCCTGCCGTTCAACCGGAACGGCGTGCTTTTCCCGAAAAAGATCAACGGCAATTTCGTGATGCTCTCTCGTCCGAGCGACAGCGGACACACCCCGTTCGGCGATGTATTTTTGAGTGAAAGCCCGGACTTCGTCTACTGGGGCAAGCACCGGCATGTGATGTCGAAAGGCGGACAAGGCTGGTGGCAATCGGTAAAAATCGGCGGCGGTCCTGCTCCGATCGAAACTTCCGAAGGCTGGCTGATGTTCTACCACGGAGTCACCGGAACCTGCAACGGGCTTGTATACAGCATGGGCGCCGTCATCCTTGACAAGGACGAACCGTCCAAAGTCAAATACCGTTCCAGCACTTACGTCCTTACGCCGGAAGAATGGTATGAGGAGCGCGGGTTCGTACCTAACGTTATCTTCCCTTGTGCGACGTTGACCGATGCGGAAACCGGAAAAATCGCTATCTACTACGGAGCTGCGGATACGTATGTAGGCGTGGCCTACACTACGGTTCAGGAAATCGTCGATTATGTAAAAGCAACGCATGAAGAAGTAGGCGACGACTCCGAAATCGGAATTATGTAATCACTAATCACTTCAAGTAATAATAGACAGCGAAAACGGATAACTCTTATGGAATTATCCGTTTTTGTCTTATTAGGAGGAGACAACCATGGCTAACGATAAAGTGGAAGATTTGCTGAAATACACCGGGATCAGTCCGAAACCGGACGATTTTGATGCCTATTGGGATCGGGCGTTGAAGGAGCTGGACGCTCAACCGCTCGATTACGAACTGGTGGAGGCTGATTTCCAGACGCCGCTTGCCGCGTGCTACCATCTGTATTTTACCGGTGTCGGCGGTGCCAGAGTGCATGCGAAATTTGCCAAGCCAAAACAACTCCAATCCGAAAAGGGACCCGGGCTCGCTCTGTTTCACGGTTACCATACGGGCAGCGGAGACTGGTCCGATAAAGCGTCCTACGCCGCCCACGGCATTACGGTGATCGCGATGGATTGCCGGGGACAGGGAGGGATGTCCGAAGACAATTCCACTACAAAAGGCACGACGTTGAAGGGGCATATCATCCGCGGCATCGACGAGGAAAATCCCGATAAATTGTATTACCGTAACGTGTTTCTCGACTTGGTGCAGTCCGTCCGGATTTTAATGTCCATGGATCAGGTCGATGAGGAGAAAATTGCGGTACACGGCTGTTCCCAAGGCGGAGCGCTTACGGTAGCTTGCGCTGCTTTGGAACCGAGAGTGAGTCTGGCGATCCCGGTATACCCTTTCCTGACGGATTATAAAAAAGCATGGGAAATGGAGATTACGTCATCCGCTTACGAAGAAATCGCTTATTATTTCCGGTTTATGGATCCGCTGCATCAGCGGCAGGATGAAGTTTTCAACAAGCTCGGCTATATCGATATTCAGAACCTTGCGGACCGGATCCGGGCCAGGGTTGTATTTGTGACAGGCTTGGCCGATACGGTTTGCCCGCCTTATACGCAGTTTGCAACCTATAACAAGATTCAATCGGACAAGGAACTCGTCGTATACCATGAATATGGTCACGAGTACCTGCCTTATTTAGGCGACCGAGTTATGCAGGAATTATTGAAAATGTAATAAAAAGCAGGTCCTATCATGAGGAACAGGTTCAAAGGGGGAATTGGAATGAAGATCCATCAACCGCATCATACAAAAAGTCCTTATACCCGATTTCGCGAAATTGGAATTCATCCATCGAAGTCGGTAGGAGCACGTTTGTTTTTTATTTTTTTCGTAGCCACTTTGGTCTTCGTTTTGAGCCTGGGTATAGTTTCTTATCAAATGTCCAGAAACACGATTGAACGTAACGCAGAGCTGTCTAACCAGCAAACGGTCAATCAGACGGCGGAGAAGCTGGAGCTGGTGCTGAAGCGATACGAGGATTCGCTCCAGCAATCGATGTTCAGTAATGAAATACAGGATCTGGTACGGCAAGGATCGTTAAGCGGTACTGAAGCCAGACAACAAATCATCATCAAGCAGAAGCTAACTTCGGCGCTCGGAAACTGGGCGTTTTCTAACCCGGGAGTATTGGGCGTATATCTGATTCCTGAGAATGATGTCATGCAAAGCGTAACGTCCGGGATGAAGGATGATGCTTTCTTTGAGGGCGCCAAGCAGGCGGAGTGGTTCGAACAGGCGCTGGCAACGGACAATACGGTCTGGATGGCGGAAAAGGAAGGCGGGCAGGGGCAAGGACCTTCAGCGTTGTTCCGTTTGGCGAAGGCATTGCCGGGTTCGGTCGGGACAAGCTATGTCATCGTAGCCGACATTAAAAGCTCCGTATTAACCGAAGAATTGAAAAAAATAAGTCTTGGCGACAAGTCGGTGGTTCAGCTTATTTCAGCGGACGGGGATTTGATTGCTTCCTCGGCCGAGGCCGGGCAAGCGGGGCATGATGCCGTTATGGGTAACGTGGATCCGGAGCAGGAACGCGGGAGCCTGCATGGGAAGGATGAGGACGGGAACAAAAGCTTAACCGTATTCAGTACGCTAGGTTCTGCGAAGTGGCGGTTGATCAGCGTCATCCCTGTCGATGAACTGATTAAGGATGCCAAGAAAATCCTAATGACCACTTATTTATCCGCATTGATCGTAGCATTGATCGCAGTCGCCGTTGGCTTTTGGATGGCCAGAACGATCGCTGGTCCGCTCATTAATATGAAGATGTTAATGCGTGAAGCCGCCAAAGGTAACTTAACGGTGCGGATGAGCTCCCGAAGCAAGGATGAAATCGGAGAATTGTCCCTTTCGTTTAATGAAATGATGGAACAGATTACGGGGCTAGTCGATCAGACCGGCCAGACGGCGCTGGAAGTACTGGACACGGCCAGGGAGCTTGGCGAAGCTTCGCGCAAAACGGCGGTCTCGGCCAAAGAAATCGCAGCGGCTACCGAACAGATTGCCATCGGAGCAACGAATCTGGCCCAGGAAGCGGAGCGCGGCAACGAGCTGACGGAGCAAATGTCCGGGCAGATGCGGCAATTCATTGAAGTAAACCGGGAGATGGGGGACTCGGCGGTCAGTGTCGGAGAATCCAGTGAACGGGGAATCGGGCAACTGGAGGAGCTGGAAATCCAGACCGGTTTGACCGGACAAAAGACCGGAGCCTTGGTGGAGAGGGTAAACGGTCTGAAAGAGACGACCTCCTCGGTGCTTCAGGTATTGGATGTCATGCAAAACATTACGAAACAGACGAATATTTTGTCGCTGAACGCGACGATCGAAGCGGCGAGAGCAGGAGCGGCGGGCAAAGGATTTATGGTCGTGGCCGATGAAATCCGCGGATTGGCCGAGCAATCCAGGCAATCGATCGAAATGGTCGCCACGATTGCGGACGGCATCATGCATGAAATGAATGAGACGGTTGCCGCTCTGTCCGAAGTGACGCCGTTATTCGGCAGGCAGAGGGATGCGGTTCAAGAGACGAACGAGATATTCTTTGCCGTCCGAGAGGAGATGAGGGCGTTTATCGAACGCTTGGACACGGTGACGGACTCGATCGGCCGGTTGTATGATTCCCAGTCCGTGTTGTCCGAATCGATGAGCAACGTAAGCGCCGTAGCGCAGCAATCCTCCGCGACTTCCGAGGAAGTGGCTTCTTTGAGCGGAGAGCAGCAGGATGTCAGCGAAATGCTGGTCCTTTTATCCGGAAAGCTGGAGCAGGCCTCGGCGAAGCTTAAAGAAAAATTGTCGGTTTTTAAGTTTTAATTCAAATTGGCTTTTGTGTTGTTTGTTATCTAAATATTATCAAAAGATAATAATTATATTATTCAATTAGCGCTAACTTTATTGTTTTATTTGCTTCTTGATGCTAATATTTATGACGTAGACAAAAATATTAGTACCTGAAGGGAGGTTAGTGCTCATTTTTTTATTGCACTCATTATGAACTGAAGGGGTGAGGTTTTTGAAGAAAATTAGAAGAGGGGGAACAGCCGCCCTCCTGGCAGCAGTTTTGACGCTGCAGTTAGCGGTGCCGATGGGTTCCATTCAAGCCGCCGGTACGACGGTGGAGAAGGCTCAGACCATTGCCGTTCAGAGTGGAGCGCATTGGGCGCAGTCCAGCATCGATCAATGGACGGGCTATGGGGTAGTCAAAGGTTATCCGGACGGGTTGTTTCATCCGAATGAAAAGGTAACCCGGGCCGAATTGGCCACGATCATTAACCGGATGTTTGGTTTCTCAGCGAAATCAGATAAGCCGTTTGCGGATGTTCCTGCGGAGGCTTGGTACAGCGACTCTATGGCGATTGCGAGTGGCGCGGGGTATTATGAAGGATTTCCCGGCAACTTGGCCAAAGCGACTGCTAATGTAAGCCGGCAGGATGCAGTAACCTTGATTTCGAAAGCGTTCTCACTAACAAATGAAAGCGCTGTTAAACCGACGAACTACCAAGATGAACAAGATATCAGCGAATATGCCCGTAAAGCAGTTTCGGCGTTAAGCGGGGCTATCTCCGGTTATCCGGACGGCACGTTCCGCCCGAACCAGCCTATGACCCGGGCAGAGCTCGTTACCGTGCTGGATCATCTGGTGAGCAAGTTTTATCATAGCGCGGGAACCGTTACGGGCGGAGAAGCTGCCGGTCATGTCATGATTAACCGGACCGGTGTAATTTTGAAGGACAGCAGCATCTCCGGAAATCTGTACCTGACTCCTGGAATTGGTAACGGGGATGCCGAACTGCATCAGGTAAAAGTACAGGGGACGGCGTTTGTATCGGGAGGCGGAGACCAATCGATACATATTGCCGACTCGGAAATAACGAACCTGATCGCTAATCGTATCGGCGGCAAGGTAAGGATCGTCCTGTCGGGAACGACTCGATTGGGACATGCTGACTTTAACACTGCGGCTATTTTGGAATTGGGGAACGGTACCGCAGTCTCCAGTATCACGATCGGCAGCGGAGCGGCCGGTACTACGCTGGATGGACAAGGCAGCATCGGTGAAATCACGGTATTGGCTGATCAAGTCGAGATTAACGGTCAGACCGCTGAAAAGAACAAGAAATACGCTCTTCAAGGCGGGAAATTACAGGTAATCACGCAATCAGGTACTACGCCTAATCCTGGCGGTGCCGCTAACGGCGGCTCGAGTTCCGGTTCAGGGAGCGGCGGCGGTTCGGGGACCGATCCGGGGACGCCTGGAGTAAAAGGCGTGAATCTGGTAGATGATCAGGCGACGGCTGAGACGAAATCGCTGTTTGAGTACCTGAATGAAACGCGCGGTAAGAATGTTTTATTCGGGCATCAGCACGATACCACGGTTTCTTTTGCCGGGAAAGACGATCAAGGCCGGACCATATCGGACGTAAACAATTCAGTTGGAGACTATCCGGTAGTATTCGGTTGGGACACGCTTAGCCTGGATGGGCTTGAGAATCCTCCGGGCGTATCCGGAGATTACGAAGCGAGCCGCATCGCGCTTTCTGAAGCGATGAAGGAAGCATATGAGCTCGGCGGAATCGTGACGCTGAGCACGCATCCGTACAATCCGGTCACGGGGGGCACCTTCAATGATACGAGTAATACCGCGGATGCTACACAATCCGTTGTAGCTCGAATTTTGCCGGGCGGCGACGCAAACGGCAAATTCCGCGAATATCTGGATCGGATCGCCGCTTTCGCCAACCAGTTGAAGGACGATAACGGCAAACCGATTCCCGTATTGTTTCGTCCGTTCCATGAGCAAAACGGCGGCTGGTTCTGGTGGGGAGCGGCCACGACGACGAGGAGCGAGTACGTGGAATTGTACCGCTACACAGTGGAGTATTTACGGGATGTGAAGAATGTAAGCAACTTCCTGTATGTATATTCACCGAACGGACCGTTTAACGGAAATCCGAATGAATACTTGACTACCTATCCGGGAGACGAGTTTGTCGATATTCTCGGCATGGACCAGTATGACAACAAGGAAAATGCAGGCAGCGAAGGGTTTTTGAACGGGCTTGTGAAGGATCTGGCCATGATTTCGAAGCTGGCGGACAGCCGCGGCAAGGTTGCGACTTTGTCGGAATACGGCTACAGCGCCGCTGGGATGAAAACGACCGGAAACAACGAGCTGAGCTGGTTTACTAAAATCACGGATGCTATTAAGAGCGATCCTGATGCCAAAAGAATATCCTATATGCTGACTTGGGCCAATTTTGGCGAAGGCAACAATTTGTTCGTGCCGTATAAGGACGTTCCGGGAAAAGGCAGCCATGAGCTGTTGCCTGATTTTATCAAATTTTATAACGATCCTTACACGTCTTTCTCCAGAGACGTTAAGGGCGCGAATATTTATAACCGTACCGTCATCGCCGCGAGTGAAAAACCTTTCATGCACATCGTGACTCCTACGCATGTAGGAACGGTAAGCGAAGCTCCTGCGGTCATTCGTGCCAAGGTGTTGAATACGGTACCTTCCAAAGTAACCTATAGTATAGGGAACGATGGAACGGAAATCGAGATGAAGCTAGACGCCGACGGATATTATTCTTCAGCTTGGCTTCCCGAAGCGGCGCTGAACGGCGGCACGGCTGAGATTACGGTTCGGGCTTATCCAACCGGCGGAGCCATCCTCGAGCAAACCGTTTCCGTGTTCGTAAAAGTTCGCGAGTTGGCCATCAAGCAATTCACTTTTGATACGGCTGACACCCTTGATGCAGTTAATAACAACGGAACCTGGCCTGAAACAATAACACTGGGTCTCGGTCATAGTGTAGTCGATGGAGATGGCAAGCTGGAATTCCAGGTATCGGGGCTGGAGGCTAAAGACACCTGGCAGGAGTTGAAACTGCAGTTGACTGACAAGGCCTTGTCGGATGTTGATTTGGCTAAAGTCAAGCGCTTAAAGCTGTCCGCGCTCATTCCGGTATCCCTTGCGGGAACGGGTACGGGAGCGGCAATCCAGGCGGTCGCGATGTATCCCGAAGATTGGGACCATAAATACGGAATGAATGCCACGAAAAAGACATTGAACGAACTGGAACAAGTAACGATTGCTGGTAAAGCGTACTACAAATATGATGCTGTCATTGAATTAAACAATGCCGAGGCTGCTAGTAAAGCATCCGGCCTGGCGGTTTCATTGATAGGAAGCGCGTTGCAGCAAAGCGGCAGCGAATCTATCTATATGGATAACCTGGGTCTGTTCAGCGCATATACGGCTCCGATCCTCGATACTTCCCTTGTGGATGATTTCGAAGGTTACGGCGGATCGAGCGAAGCCGTATCGGCGAAATACCCGAAAGCGGGCGGAGACGATATCGGCGTGAGTATAGACCAGGATCACAAATTGTCCGGCGAATACGGGATGAAGCTCCAATACAACATTGATTCTGCCGGATATACGGGGATCGGTAAAAATCTGGGTACCGTGAATTGGTCCGATACCAATGCATTGCATCTTTGGGTAGCCGCGGGCGAGACAGGCGCTTATGCCAAAGATGGCAAGCCGCTCAAACTGGTCATCCAGCTGCATATGAATGGCTCCGCATACGAAGCGTATCCGGAGTTGGAAGCCGCGGGCGAGAAGGAACTTAATATTTCGTTCAACGACTTTGAGGTGGCTTCCTGGAGCTCGGGAGGGCCAATTTCCAAGGAAAGCCTGAAAAAAGTGACCGGCTTCAACATTTATGTAAACTCGATGGATCAAAGCAAGCATAGCGGAATCCTTTACTTTGATGATATCCGTGCGGTCAAGGACGACAATCTTCCTGAGATCCCTGGGGTCGGGCAAGAAGAGCCGGGGATGCCGCCGGGCGTATTGTACAAATTTGAATCCGCTTCGGATATCGAAGGATGGAACCTTGACGGCAATACGGCCAAAGCGCTGGCTCCAAAGTTTGATACAAACGAAGCGGCGCTCGCTATCGAGTTTCCTTTAGTGAACACGGGTAAAAATAACTCAGGAGTTTCTAATGAAGAATTCGAGATTTCCAAATCGCCGTCCGGTTTGAATCTGAATGGACTGGACAGCATTACCGCCCGCGTGAAATTAAGTAAGGGTACGGCGAAAGCCCGTCTGTTCATGAAGAGCGGAGCAGGCTGGACTTGGACCGATAGCGGAGCACCGGCAAACGTCGATGCGAACGGCTACACCGCCTTGACGATTTCCTTGCCGGAAGCAGCGGCAGCAGCTGGAGTTGATCTGAAGGATATTAAAATGATCGGCATCAAAGTTGAGGAGATCGGAAACGACGGCGGAACGGCTAACCTCTATTTGAAAGACGTTGTCTTAACTAAGGCGCAGCCTCAACTCGTTTTCGGTTTTGACAAGGATGCGGAAGGCTGGGCGAAGGAAGCAGGTAATGTAACCGTAACTAAGAGCGTATATTCCGAGGATGGACAGGACTGGAATGTATTAAAGGCTGACTTCACTTTAGGAAAAGAAAACGACTTTATGGCGGTGAGCAAAACGGGCGCCATGGACCTGAGCTCTTTTGACGGAATCGAGGCGAAGGTTAAGATTGATTCCGAAATACCGAACGTGAAGGCGAAGCTTTTTATCAAAATGGGAAATGACTGGATTTGGATGGATTCGGGTGAATTAACCGTAGACGGAAAAGGCTTTACTACATTAAGATTCGTGTTTTCTGAATATGGGTACATCGCTAAAGAACCGTTTAACAAAGAGGACCTGAAAGCAGGGAAAGTCATCGGGGTTCAAATCGTGACGCCAGGCGGCATCTCCGAAGGTAACGGGACCTTGTATATTGACGAGATAAAAGGCTTCAAGAACTAATAACTTACAGTTTCATCAAAAGGAGCGGATTCCCCGTTAGATCGGAGGATTCGCTCCTCTTGTATTAGTTTTGAACCGGAGATAGAACTATACAGCGCTTCAATGCTATAATGTTGTGAATCAAGCAATGTTTCCACAAATAGCATTAAGATGTCTGGAGAGAATGTTATGAGCCAAAAAGTAACCATGCAGCATGTGGCGGATGCGGCAGGAGTATCCAAATATGTCGTTTCAAAATCGCTTTCCGGCAAAGGAGGCGTCAATACGGCGACCAGGGAACGCGTGCTGCAGATGGCCGCAAAGCTGGGTTACCGGTTTCAGGCACGCACATCAGGGGTTGACGGAGGTTCGCCGGATGGGGATGAAACGGGGAAAACAACGGTTGTGGTGCTGCTCCCTAATGTGCGTTATCAGCTTCTGGATTCGGTATATTGGGGACGGATCGTGGACGGGATCACCCAGGAGCTGGAGGAAAGCAACGCCAGGGCTGTCGTGATTACGGATCAGACCGCGGACAGTTTTTTATCCCTGGTCCATCAGGACAATATACAAGGCTTTATCGGGGTCGGTCAGGTCAGTCCCCAAGTGCTTCAAGAGGTCGGAAGGCTTCAGGTGCCCATCGTGCTGATTGATCATGAGGAACCGCTGGTTAAGGCCAGCGAACTGTTTGCCGACAACAGGGAGTGTACCTCACAACTCACGCATCATCTAATCTCTTTAGGGCATCGCTTCATTTACTTTGTGGGGAATACGGATTATTCATTGAGTTTCCTAAGCCGCTGGAAGGGGTATAAGGATGCGATGGAGGAAGCCGGGCTGGAAGTGCCGAAGCAGCATCCGCTCACAGGTCTTCAAGGCGAGACAAGGGTTGAGCATACGGAGCAGGTAAGATCCATTCTGGAGGATATGAAGGGACAAGAGGAATTCCCGACCGCATTAGTCTGCGCCAATGACGCCATCGCGACCTGCGCGGTAAGCGCCTTAAGAAGTATGAATATTGGCGTTCCCGACCAAGTATCCATTACGGGGTTCGATAATATTGAGGATGCTTTTTTGTCCGAGCCTCGGCTTACTACAGTAAATGTTGAAAAAGAATTGATGGGCAAACGGGCAGTGCAGGTTCTGTTCAATCATATGAACCACCCGGAATTTCCGAAGGAGACGATTTATATGTCGGCTTCCATCATCTACCGGGATTCGATTACGAACCCGCCTGAGTCATAATTGGGATGAAATGTGCACTTAGCGGTCTCACCGATTGATGCAACCCTTTGCAACTGATATAATAAATTGATTGTACTTCAAGGATTTGTGGTGGGGGTAAGGATGACTGACATTAGAGCAAGACAAGAGAAGATACGGAATTTCAGTATTATCGCTCATATAGACCATGGTAAATCGACGCTGGCGGACCGGATACTTGAATATACCGGGGCGCTGACCTCGCGGGAAATGCAGGAGCAGGTTCTGGACAAGATGGATCTGGAACGCGAACGGGGCATCACGATCAAGCTGCAGGCCGTACGCTTAACCTATCGCGCAGACGATGGGGAAGAGTACCTGCTTAATTTGATCGATACACCGGGACACGTCGACTTCACTTATGAGGTATCCCGAAGCCTGGCCGCTTGCGAAGGGGCTTTGCTTGTGGTGGACGCGGCGCAGGGCATCGAAGCTCAAACCCTGGCCAACGTATATCTGGCACTGGATAACAATCTTGAAATATTGCCAGTCATCAACAAAATCGATCTTCCGAGTGCGGATCCGGAGCGGGTGAAGCAGGAGGTCGAGGACGTGATCGGGCTGGATGCCAGCGAAGCCGTGCTTGCTTCGGCGAAGGCGGGTATCGGCATCAAGGAAATTCTGGAGCAGGTCGTCCAGAAGGTTCCCGCTCCTACGGGAGACCCGGACCAGCCGCTCAAAGCGCTGATTTTCGATTCGCATTACGACCCTTATAAGGGCGTTATCGTTTATGTGCGCGTCGTTGACGGAAACATCAAGTCCGGTTCGAAAATAAAAATGATGGCGACGGAAAAAACCTTTGAGGTCATCGAGGTCGGTGCTTTCAAACCGAGCATGACGATTGTGGACGAGCTGAAAGTCGGAGACGTAGGGTTCATCGTTGCCGGCATCAAGCATGTAGGCGATACCCGGGTCGGGGACACGGTTACGGACGCGAAGAATCCGACCGCAGAGCCGCTGCCGGGTTACCGGAAGATCAACCCGATGGTTTACTGCGGTCTCTATCCGATCGAAACCTCGGATTATAACGACCTTCGCGAAGCGTTGGAGAAACTGCAACTCAATGACGCCTCGCTCAGCTTCGAGCCGGAAACGTCTAGCGCACTTGGCTTTGGTTTCCGCTGCGGATTCCTCGGCCTGCTGCACATGGACGTCATTCAGGAGCGCATTGAGCGCGAATTCAATATTCCACTCATTACAACCGCACCGAGCGTAATTTATCGGGTCACCCTGACGAACGGAGAGACGATTTCGATCGATAACCCTTCGAACTATCCGGAGGTCGGGAAGATCGAATACGTGGAAGAACCTTATGTGAAGGCAGCCATTATCGTTCCTAACGATTTCGTAGGGACCGTAATGGAGCTTTGCCAGGGGAAACGCGGCGAATTCGTGAATATGGAATACCTCGATACGACGCGGGTAACGATCACTTATCAGATCCCGCTTGCTGAAATCGTATATGATTTCTTCGATCAGTTGAAGTCGAGTACGAAGGGATACGCCTCATTCGATTACGAGCTGTCCGGCTACCGCCAGTCCAATCTGGTGAAGATGGATATTTTGCTCAACAGCGAACAGGTTGACGCTTTGTCCTTTATCGTACACCGGGAACGTGCATACCATCGCGGCCGGATCATTTGCGAGAAGCTGCGTGAGCTCATTCCGCGGCAAATGTTTGAGGTGCCGATCCAGGCATCCATCGGTACGAAGGTCATCGCTCGCGAAACGGTCAAAGCGATGCGCAAGAACGTCCTTGCCAAATGCTACGGCGGTGACATTTCGCGGAAACGGAAGCTGTTGGAGAAGCAAAAGGAAGGTAAGAAGCGCATGAAGCAAGTCGGCAATGTCGAAGTGCCGCAGGAAGCTTTTATGGCGGTACTGAAAATAGACGACAAATAAAAATGCGCGTCGGCGTGATCGACGATCCAAGGAAAGCCTGCGGGCTTTCCTTTCCTTGTAAGAGCCGAATCACGTATTCAGCCCGGTTTGTTGATTGAATTGGAAATATCCAATGAAAAACATCTTGATTTAGCCCATTGGCGGGTTTCATTGGAAAATTCCAATGAAATTTATGAAATTCCCCTTTTGGGCGTGAAATTAGGGATCTCCATTGGAAATATCCATTCCAAAGGGCAAATTGGCCAATGGATCTCTATTTTCATTGGAAATATCCAATGGGCCCAGGTGCGGGAAGAAGAAGTCAGCCACTTAACCACTATAGATGAAGATCCACAGCTAAACGCTATGGAAGAAGGCTATACCAAGAGCTGCATTAAATGTAGCGAAGCAATATTTAGGAGGCATTACCATGAATGAGATCACAGATCAGCAGGGCCAGGGAATGCCTGAGCTTGGGAAAGAAAACAATGCCGCTCCCAAGGCGGTTTATATACACATTCCTTTTTGCACGAACAAGTGCTTTTATTGTGACTTCAATTCGTACGTGCTGAAGGATCAGCCCGTGATGGATTATTTGCGGGCGTTGGATCGAGAGATGGAGTTGACCGTACAGGCAACCCCTCCCGGTGAAATCAAGACGATTTTTGTCGGCGGAGGTACACCGACGGTGCTTAACCCGCAGGAGATGGAGTTCTTCCTGAAATCGGTCCGCAAAAACTTTCCGGACTGGGCGGAGGACATCGAGTTTACGATGGAAGCCAATCCGGGAACGACGGATGCCGAAAAACTGGCGGTCATGAAGGCCGGCGGCGTCAACCGGGTCAGCTTCGGCGTTCAGGCGTTCCAAAATGAGCTGCTCTCGGGAATCGGCCGGATTCATAATACGGACGATGTTTACCGCAGCCTGGAGAATGCCCGCGAGGCGGGACTCCATAATTTGTCGATCGACCTGATGTTCGGTCTGCCGAACCAGACGGTCGAAATGCTGGAGTACAGCGTGGGCCGGGCGCTGGAATTGGGGCTGCCGCATTATTCGATCTACAGCCTGAAGGTGGAGGAAAACACGCTGTTCCATACGCTTTTCCAAAAAAATCAGCTCCCGCTTCCGGGTGAGGAAGATGAACTGAAAATGTACCTTCTGCTTATGGAGCGCATGAAGGCCGCCGGATACAAGCAGTATGAGATCAGCAATTTTGCCAAGCCGGGCTATGAGAGCCGACATAACATTACTTATTGGCGAAATGAGGATTATTATGGGCTGGGCGCCGGAGCCCACGGTTATGTCAAACGGCAGCGCCATATGAATATCAAGGGCGTCAATCCGTATGTCGAAGCTGCCAAGCAAAAGCTCCCGAGACTGGACCAATTCCCCGTATCTAAGGAAGAGGCCATGGAAGATTTCGTGATGGTCGGCCTTCGCATGCTGGATGGAATCCGCATGGCCGATTTTACCGCCCAATTCGGGGTTACGCTGGAGGAAACGTTCCATAATCAGCTGCATAAGATGACCTCGGCGGGTTTGTTGGAGATGCATGAAGATCATGGCGGTTATCGTCTCAGCGAAAAAGGAGTTCTGTTCGGCAATGAGGTGTTTGCCGAGTTTATCGGCGCATTGACGACGTAATCGGGTGATCGGCTCTGCATTGGAATTGTGAGCTTGTGCAGATAATTACGCATTTTCTCTCTTGAACTTTTATACGCCATCATGTATATTTATTCATATCAGTTTTTAGGATGGGTTCGAGGGGGAGAGACTATGCAGGCCGTAGCCGTGTGCAGACAAGCGACAATTGAAGATGTCGAGCCGCTTTATATAATGATTGAGAATTACAGCCGTCAAGGGATTATGCTGCCGCGCTCCCGCGCCGTGCTGGAACGGCAGATCCACGATTTTGTCGTCGCTGAAATTGACGGCATCGTCGTAGGCTGCGGTTCGTTATGCAAGCTGGGTGAAGAACTGGTGGAAATCCGGTCGCTTGGCATTGCGGAAGGTTATAAGGGCCGGGGACTCGGATCCATGCTCGTTGAGCAGCTTGTGCATGAAGCTAAGAAACGCTCGCTTTTCAAGGTAATGGCTTTGACCTATGAAGTTTCTTTCTTCTTGAAGAACGGATTTACCGTAGTGGAAAAAGAAATTTTTCCCGAAAAGGTTTGGACGGATTGCGTAAACTGCGCCAAGCAGCATGCTTGCGATGAAATAGCCGTACTTAAGATACTGAACTGACTTGACAATCGTCAGGTTGGTTTGGTATTTTTGTATTAGTGATTAGCACTCAACAGACTAGAGTGCTAACGAGCTTCAAACATTCAGTAAACAGGAGGGATTTCCATGTTGACGGAACGCCAAAGAATGATTCTGACGGCTATTGTAGATGACTATATTCGATCGGCGGAACCCGTGGGATCCCGAAGCATCTCCAAACGGGGGGACGTCGGGTATAGCCCGGCTACCATCCGCAACGAGATGGCCGATCTGGAGGAACTCGGATTTCTGGAGCAGCCGCATACTTCGGCCGGACGCATTCCTTCCCATAAGGGATACCGGTACTATGTGGATCACTTGGCTCCACTAAATCTGCTTGAGCCAAACGAGTTCAAGATGATGAAGACTTTCTTCGCGGAAAAATTGAATGCCATCGAACAGGTTGTGCAGCATGCCGGAACGATACTGTCCCATATGACGAATTACACTTCCATCCTGCTTGGGCCGGAAGTTTTTCATACGTCTCTGCGGCATTTTCAGCTGCTTCCGCTCGGTGAGAACACAGCGGTTGCCATTATTGTGACAAGCACGGGCCAGGTCGAAAACAAAACGGTTTCGATCCCGTCCGGAGTTTCCGTGTCCGATATGGAAAAGGTTGTGAATTTGCTTAACCGGAAGCTTACAGGGGTACCTATTTATAAGCTGAAGACGGCTCTATACAACGAAATCGGGCAAGAGATGCAGCGGCATGTCGAACATTTCGAGGAACTGATGAACGTGCTGGATGAAGCGCTGGATGGCGGTCAGGACGGACAGCGTCTGTTTCTCAGCGGAACGACAAATATGCTGAATCAGCCCGAGTTCAGGGATATCGATAAAGTGAAGAGCATACTCGACCTATTCGAAGAAACGCCGACCTTAATGAAAATGATGATTTCAGCGTCGACGGGCACCGGCATTCAAGTAAGGATCGGGACTGAGAACGACCACCAGGCTTTCGCTAACTGCAGCCTGATTACGGCGACTTACGCCATCGAAGGCGAAGCCGTAGGGACGATCGGGATTTTGGGACCGACCCGTATGGAATATGCCCGGGTGATCGGGATTTTGGATATATTATCTAAAGACTTGACCAAGTTTTTATCCCGGCTGCATTAATAATGAAAATGAGCAAACTAAGCGTACCAGACAACATGGCAACATTTATAGCTAAGGAGGTGACATCTTGAAGGAACAAAAGCCGATTCAGGATAACATCCAGACGGGTGTGGAAGAAGAGTTAAATGTGAACGGTACTGAGAATCAGGACCCGAACCGGGTGGAAGAGCCCGAGGTGTCCGCAGAAGAGGTTCAGGAGACTGGATCTGCAGGGCAAGCCGAGCTGGACCAGTTGCGGGCTGAAGCGGAGGACCACAAACAGCGTTTGCTCCGTACGCAGGCCGATTTTGATAATTTCCGCCGCCGCACGGTGAAGGAGAAGGAAGAGCTTGGTAAATATGCTTCCTCCAAACTTATCGTCGAATTGCTGCCGGTCATTGATAACTTTGAACGCGCTTTGGGCACGGTGTCGGAGAATGCAGATGTTTCTTCTTACGCCAAAGGGGTGGAAATGATTTTCCGCCAGTTTGAAGGTGTATTAAAAGCGGAAGGCTTGACTCCGATGGAGTCGGTGGGCACGCCGTTTAATCCCGAGTTTCATCAGGCGATCATGCAGGTCGAAAGCGATGAATATGAGGAAGGTATCGTTGTGGAAGAAGTTCAGAAGGGTTACCTGCTGAAAGATAAAGTGCTTCGTCCGGCGATGGTTAAAGTCAGCGGTTAAATTGAACCGAACAGAAATTATGAAACAGCAACCAATTAAGGAGGATAATTTCCTATGAGTAAAGTAATCGGTATTGACCTTGGAACCACAAACTCTTGCGTTGCGGTTATGGAAGGCGGCGAAGCTGTCGTAATTCCGAACCCGGAAGGCGCGCGTACAACCCCTTCGGTTGTAGGCTTTAAGAAAGACGGCGAGCGCGTTGTCGGTGAAACGGCAAAACGTCAGGCGATCACGAATCCGGACCGCACGATCATTTCGATCAAAAGACATATGGGTACGAACCATAAGGAAAGCATTGACGGCAAAGACTTCACGCCGCAAGAAATTTCCGCAATTATTTTGCAAAAATTGAAATCGGACGCCGAAGCCTATCTTGGCCAGCCTGTAACACAGGCGGTAATTACGGTGCCTGCTTACTTTAACGACAGCCAGCGCCAAGCTACCAAAGATGCCGGTAAAATCGCCGGTCTTGAAGTATTGCGCATCGTCAACGAGCCGACTGCTGCGGCATTGGCTTACGGTATGGAGAAATCCGAAGATCAAACGATTCTCGTATATGACCTTGGCGGCGGTACCTTCGACGTATCGATTCTGGAACTCGGCGACGGCTTCTTTGAGGTTAAAGCCACTAGCGGGGACAACCGTCTCGGCGGCGACGACTTTGACCAAGTCATCATCGATTATCTGGTAGCAGAATTCAAGAAAGACCAAGGCATTGATCTGAGCAAAGACAAAGCGGCTGTACAACGTTTGAAAGATGCTGCTGAAAAAGCGAAAAAGGAATTGTCCGGCGTTCTTACGACGACCATTTCTCTTCCATTCATCACCGTTGCTGACGGCGTTCCTCAGCACTTGGAATTGAACCTGACCCGCGCTAAATTCGAAGAATTGTCCGCAGATCTGGTTGAACGGACTTTGGGACCTACTCGCCGCGCGCTCAGCGATGCCGGCATGACTCCTGCCGACATTAACAAAGTCGTGCTGGTGGGCGGATCTACCCGGATTCCTGCCGTACAGGAAGCCATCAAGAAACTGACCGGTAAAGAGCCTCATAAAGGCGTGAACCCTGACGAAGTTGTTGCCTTGGGCGCAGCCGTACAAGCGGGCGTTCTGACCGGCGACGTCAAAGATGTCGTATTGCTTGACGTAACTCCGTTGTCGCTGGGGATTGAAACCGCTGGCGGCGTGTTTACGAAAATGATCGAGCGCAACACAACGATCCCTACAAGCAAATCGCAAGTCTTCTCGACCTATGCGGATAATCAACCAAGCGTTGAAATCCACGTACTTCAAGGGGAACGCGAAATGGCTGCAGGCAACAAGACCCTCGGACGCTTTATGCTGGGCGACATTCCTTTGGCTCCACGCGGCGTGCCACAAATCGAAGTTAGCTTCGATATCGATGCCAACGGGATTGTCAACGTGTCGGCTACCGACAAAGGCACTGGCAAGAGTCAGAAGATCACGATCACTTCCTCCAGCGGCTTGAGCGATGATGAAGTGGAACGGATGATGAAAGACGCCGAGCTTCATGCCGAAGAAGACAAGAAGCGCAAAGAACTGGTTGAAGCCAAAAACAACGGCGACCAACTGATCTACAGCGTTGACAAGACGCTGAAGGAACTTGGCGATAAAGTCGATGCGGCTGAAACAGAAAAAGCGAACGCAGCGAAAGAAGAATTGAAAAAAGCGCTGGAAAGCGATAACCTGGATAGTATCAACTCGGCATCCGAAAAGTTGACCGAGATCGTACAACAGTTGTCCGTTAAGCTGTACGAGCAAGCGGCACAGGATCAACAACAGGCTGAAGGCGCTCAAGGAGCATCGGCTGCAGGCGGTAAAGACAATGTAGTCGACGCCGAATACGAAGTTGTGGATGAGGACAAGAAGCAGGACTAAAGAACTGGGCTAAATCACAGGTTACTTGACCGGTGAATAGACTTAGGTGAACTGGGAAGGTCAAAGTGCGGGCTGTTTCCGTGCTTTGACTTTCCTTTTGCCGGATTAAGGAGACTTTGTTCCGGCACGCCAAGCAAGTCATAACGGGGGTGGAAGGATGGCTGAAAAACGGGACTATTACGAAGTGCTGGGCCTTGGCAAGAGCGCTTCGGATGAAGAGATCAAAAAGGCTTATCGCAAGCTTGCGCGTCAATATCACCCGGATGTAAACAAGGCGGATGATGCGGAGACCAAGTTTAAGGAAGTTAAGGAAGCGTATGATGTCCTGAGTGATTCGGGCAAACGCGCACGCTATGATCAATATGGACATGTCGATCCGAACCAAGGGATGGGCGGCGGCTTTAACGGCGGCGATTTCAGCGGTTTCGGCGATATTTTCGATATGTTTTTCGGAGGCGGTGGCGGTCGTCGGGATCCGAATGCCCCGCAGCGGGGAAATGATCTGCAGTACACGATGACCATCGAATTTAAAGAAGCGGTGTTCGGTAAAGAGACTGACATTACGATCCCGCGGACTGAAAATTGCGATACCTGCTTCGGTTCGGGAGCAAAACCCGGAACTAAGCCGGAAACCTGCTCCGTCTGCCACGGCTCCGGACAACAGGAGGTCGTGCAGAACACGCCGTTCGGCCGGATGGTCAACCGTCGCGCGTGCAACAACTGCGGCGGCAAAGGCCAAATCATCAAGGAAAAATGTCCTACCTGCTCCGGCAGCGGCAAAGTGAAGAAGCAGCGGAAAATTCATGTCCGCATTCCTGCCGGCGTAGACGATGGGGCTCAGCTCCGGATGTCCGGCGAAGGCGAAGGCGGATTGCGCGGGGGACCTGCAGGCGATCTGTATATTGTTATCCGCGTGAAATCGCATGACTTCTTCGAGCGTGAAGGTGATGATATTTATTGCGAGGTGCCTCTGACATTTGCGCAGGCGGCGCTTGGCGATGAGATCGAGATTCCGACCTTGACGGAGAAAGTCAAACTGAAGATTCCGGCAGGAACGCAAACCGGAACTTATTTCCGTCTCAAAGGCAAAGGGGTACCGAAGCTTCGCGGCATCGGACAAGGCGATCAGCATATCAAGGTCGTGGTTGTAACTCCTAGCAAGCTGAGCGAGGAACAAAAAGATTTGATGCGGCAGTTCGCGGCGCTCGATGGCGAGCATACGCACGAGCATGAACAATCGTTCTTCGATCGGATGAAACGGGCGTTCCGTGGAGATTGACCGTAATATAAAAGCAGCAGTCGAAGGGAAACCTTCGAACTGCTGCTTTTTTGTTTAGGGCCTTTTAAGGAACATTACTGCCGGACAAATGCGGTGATTTCTTCATCCAGATCCAGTGTGATATCATCGCGAAATGCGCGGATACCGTATTCCTTATATACATATTGCATAATCGCTTCCAGAATATTGGATTCGACGATATATCGGCTTCTGCCGCCCGCCCAAAGCTCTCCGGTATAGCCGGTGTCTTCATCCCAGCTGAGCTCCACTTGAACGTCGGTAGGACGAAGTCCTGTACGCTCGGCGGTATGAATGCAGATTGCGTTTATGATTTCGTCCATGCTGAGAACCATAGCTTAATATCGTCCTCCGCGGTTGTAATCATCAGGTTGCGGTCGCTTCTTAAATCGGCGGAACAGCCAAACGACAACGGCGATGACTGCATATATGGCTAGCAGGTTTACTGCGAGACCGAGCAAGTTGCCGAGGAAGCCCATTCCTCCGAATAGTCCGCCGAAGAGCATGCCGGCCAAACCGCCGATCATTAAGCCCTTCATGAAGCCTCCTCCGCTGAAGAATCCGCGGCCAGAATTATTTCCAGTCGTGGCGCCGGACTTTTTAGTACTGGAAGTATCGCCGGATTTCTGATAATCGCTGGTCGTCGACTTTTTGGGGGCCGGCGTGTAAGAACGTGGGCCGGATTTAAATCCGCCGCCGCGTTTTGCATCGACCAAGGCTGGTGAAGTGAAGGCGAAAATCAGCGTAAACGCCATCACGATCATCGTTAATTTCTTTAGCATTTGATGTGGTAACCCTCCTATGAATTTTAGTATGATCTAATGCCATAACTGTAATACGGACTAGCTGCCAAAGCGTTTCAAATTTTAAAGACACACAGAATAAACCGGGATAAAAGATAGCATTCTAAACGAAAGAACCGCACCAAAGGGGTTCACTTGACGTTTCAGCTAGGAAAGGCAGGGGATCAGAATGGGTGAAAAAAATATTTTGGCTTATTTCAAAAGCCCGGAAGAAGCGGAAGGCGTAGCCAGAAAGCTGAATGCGCTGCGGGCCGTTGAGGTATCTGTCGACCGTTTCAGCCGATATGCAGGCGAAGGCTATGATCCGATGAACCCGATCACGGGGAAGGTGAGCAGTCTGGCGGCAATTACCCAGGATGCAATGATAACCAACACCTCGGCAGGGATATTGGCCGCAGCGGACCCGGCAGCCAGCGGTATGAGCCATGGCGGTCAAGGCGGGCCAACGGGTCATGACATATTACTTACAGCTGTTGTGGACGAGGGGATCCACCACCAAGCGCTGCGAATCGTGGAAGAAGCCGGCGGACTGATGTAGCCGGAAATATCATTGAATGACAATTGAAATCTGAAACCATGGAAGGAGAGAGTTTATTTATGAGCGAAAAGAATTTGGATCGCGTGACGAAAAGACAAACGGCAAAATCATCCCGGCTCTCGATCGGACATAACGAGGACGTCGAATTCTCGGATGAACTGGCGGATCAAGAGGATTGGGAAGCCATTGAACGCAGTGAACGGGCGGATGCACGGCAGCAGGGCCAGCACAGCTCCTGGCCCGGGCGATAATTTCGCAACTCTCTAATCTATCTCTACAAATTCATCACGGAAACAGACTCATTAGACAAGCAAGCCGTCGGAGAAGGCTCCGGCGGTTTTTGTTATGATCAAGTTTAAAGTGGATCTTGACAGTCCCTAGGAAACATAATATGTTGAAGTTAATTAATTTTTTCATCGAAATAATTAATTACCTAGGAGGCATAACCCATGAAAATCTCGTTGGGCGGGTATTCATTCAATCAATTGTTTTTGGAAGGGAAAATGGATGTATTCGGTTATCTGGAAACGGTTAAATACCGTTACAGGCTGGATGCGGTTGATTTGTGGAACGCCCAGATTGCAGAGCGTACGACACCGATTCTTACCCTGGCGGATGAGAGCTACTTGCGTAAGGTCCGCGAAGCGCTGGATGAGAAAGAATTGAGACTGATTAATCTTGCCGTGGATACAGCTCATTTATGGGACCCGGACCCTGAGATGCGTGAGGCGCTTTACCAGAGCGCATTGAATCATTTAAAGGCGGCGGTTATTTTGGGAGCCGAAACTGTCCGGATCGATACCGGAGGCTACGGTGAACAAGAATTCTCGGAGGAGGCGTTTCATTGGATTGTCACCAAGTACCGGGAATATTGCCGGATTTGCAGCGACTATGGTATAAAGATCGGGCCTGAAAACCACATGGGTCCCTCCCTTATACCGAAGCAGTTAGCTCGGATCGCTCAAGCGGTGGATGAACCGAATTTCGGAATTTTGGTTCATTTAAACCGATGGGACCAGGACAGGGAAGACGGCAACGAAATCGTGGCCCCTTGGGTCATTCATACCCATTTTGACGCCAACACCGCGGGATCGGAGGAGGCGCCCGACATCGTCCGGATGCTCCGACGTTACGGTTATGAGGGCCACTATTCAATCGAGTATAACGCACAGTCAAATCCATATATTGAAATCGAGCATGTCATAGCGCAAGTAAAAAAACGACTGGCGGAAGCGGATAACTGATTCGCGGCAGAGACAAACAGGAGGAACAGAATGCAGAATGTAAAAATAGGACTTATAGGTGCGGGACAGATCGGAAAAATGCATTTGGATCAATACAAGAACATTCCGGGAGTAGAAGTGGCAGCCGTATGCGACGTTAATGCCGAGGAGGCGAGACAAGTAGCGGAGAAATACGGAATTCGGAACGTATATAGCGATTTTCGCGAGCTTCTGGCCCAGGAGGATCTGGTAGCCGTGGACGTGTGCCTGCATAATAATCTGCATCAGCCGGTGACCTCCGCGGCATTGGAAGCCGGTAAACATGTCTATTGCGAGAAGCCGATCGCCGGCTCTTACACGGACGGACTCCGTATGGTCGAGGATGCGGAACGATTCGGACGAATGCTGCATATTCAACTCGGAAAATTGTACGACACGGAGACATGGGCGGCAAAGCGTCTCATAGACGAAGGAAAGCTTGGTAAGCTGTATCACGCCCGCTCAACCGGCTTCCGGCGGCGCAATCGTCCTTTCGTGGACGGCTACGGCACCGCATCTTTTACACGGAAGGAAACGGCAGGCGGGGGAGCCATGTACGATATGGGGGTCTATCATATCTCCCGGATGCTGTACCTGTTAGGAAACCCGCAAGTACAGCGGATCTCCGGGCAAGTGTATCAGGAGATGGCCATGAATGAGGAACGCAGGGCGGCCAGCGGGTTTAACGTTGAGGAGATGGGTGCAGGGTTCGTCAAAATGGACGGAGGGATTACCTTGGATATTATCGAGTCCTGGTCCCTTCATCTTGGCGGGCTGGAGGGCAGCTCGCTCGTCGGATCGGAGGGCGGGATCAGGTTTTCCGGCGCGGTCTCCGAGAAGGAGCCGAACCGTTTCTCTTATCATACTACGATCGCGGATCTGGACATGGACTGTACAGTGAATCTGGAATTGGCCGCGCTTCGGCATCAGCGGCTTAGTCCTTATCCGGATGCGTACGCTTCGTCACAGCACCATTGGATCGCAGCTTTGTCGGGCCAGGTTCCGCTCCTGCCGACAGCGCAGATTGCGTTAAATACCATGCTGATCAGCGAGGGGTTGTTCCTTTCCCATGAGCTGGGGCGCGAAGTTTCGGCGGACGAAGTGAAACAACGCTCGGTCTCTTGCTCCATTTCTTTGTAAAACGGTTAGGCAGCGGTATAAAAAGAGGAGTTTTTACGTGGAGAGGGGGCAATCCGGATGTCGGAAAGTACCGGCGGGATTCACCGCAACGCGTACCTGATGCTAAAAGTATTCAATTTTGTTTTGTACGGTGCCTTGGCCATTTTCGGAACGTTCTTCGCTTTATACCTGAGGAATCTCGGAGTTTCTAATATCGCGATCGGGGCCATCCTGGCGGGTGGCCCGGTCGTGTCTCTGATCGCCAACCCGTTTTGGGCCTATTGGGCGGACCGGCTCCGCAACAACCGGCTGATTCTGATTATTACGCTGACGGCGGCGCTGATCGTAATGCAGTTCGTTTTTTTGACGCACAATGAGCCGGTCATATATGGAACCTTGCTTGCGTTTTTTCTTTTCCAAAGCCCTCTGTATACGCAAAGCAACAGCCTGATTCTGAATTCGATCCAAGGTACAGGGCTGAAATTCGGAGCCTTCCGCCTGTGGGGTTCATTGGGCTGGGCGCTTAGCGCCGCGGCTTTTGGTCCTGTCATCGGGTGGATAGGAATCAACCGGCTCTGGATCGTATTTGACGCCATGATGCTGTTGGCATTGGTGTTTGCCTTTTTACTGCCGACCGGAGGGGAAGGGAAGCGGAAAGACGTGTTTTCCAACAGCGGCTACCGCCAGGTGTTCGTGAACCGGCCCTTTATGCTTCTGGTCCTGATCGGCATCTTGGTTTCCGTGCCCAATTCGGTCAATAACACGTTTGTAGCCATCTATATTTCGGATTTGGGCGGATCGGCGTCGATCGTAGGCTGGTCGATATTTGCGACGGCTATTTTGGAGGCTCCCGTCTTTCTGCTGCTGGATCGTTTTCTAAAGCCTTCACCGCACAAGATGATCGCCTGGATGGTCGTAGTCAGCGGTCTTTACTCGCTGAGATGGCTGTTAATGAGCTCGGTGGAAACGGCGGGCGGAATCGTTTGGATTCAACTGATGCACTGCGTTACTTTCGGAGCTTACTACTATATCGGGACACAGCTGACTTCGCTGCTCGTGCCCGATTCATTCCGGTCCACCGGGCAAGCTGTGTACGGGCTGACCTGGGGCGGAATATCAGGCGTCATTGCCGGCCTGGCCGGCGGCTGGATGTTCGAATATTTGGGTCCCGTCACGCTTTACAGGATCAGTTCCCTGGTAACCTTGATGGGGGCCTTCGGATTTTTGTTCATGTTGGGGCTGACGCGAAAGTCGTTCGGGGATTCCGCCCTGGAATCCAAGGCCGGAACCGTAGGCAAATGATATAATGGGGAAATGAATAACAGCGGCAGGAGATAAGGTAATGAATAAAATCGGGAATCAACAAATGCTCCGGGAAATCAACAAAGCGCTGCTGCTGCACCTGATCCATGAGCGGGGACCGGTGTCCAGGGTCGAACTGTCCAGGGAAACCAAGCTCAGTCCTTCGACCGTATCGATCCTGGTTGACGAAGTCATCAGAGAAGGGCTTGTTCACGAAACTGGGACCAGCGGCAGCGGGGTCGGACGCAAAATGACAATGCTGGAGATCAAGGCGGACAGCGGGTATGTGGTAGGCATCGATCTGTCCAATCCGCGCTGCGTCTTGCTCGACATGAAAGGCGAACTAAAGGCCGTGCAGAAAATTCCGCGTCTGATAGGCGCTGAGCAGATCCGTGATGAGCTTGCGGGGACGGTGATGTCGTTTTTGGAGCATCACGACATCGGACTGGAGCAGGTGCGGCGCATCGGTATTTCCGTGCCCGGCAGAATCGATGAGAGTAAGCAAACGGTAATCGGTGCGATCCCGATCGGGTTGGACCGCCTGGAGCTCGGGGCGATCATGGAAGAAGCGCTCGGAGCGCCGGTACAACTGGTGAACGACATCGACGCTGCCGGTTTTGCCGAACGGTATAACGGAACGGCGCAGGGATTGCGTACCATTTTATATATCCTGATCGACTACGGCGTTGGAGCGGGGCTGGTCATCGACAACCACATTTACCGGGGAAGCAGCGGCCGGGCGGGTAGAACACCGGAGCTCGGGCAATTCAGCATGATCCGCTATGCGGAGAGCCTGAAGCTGCAGTTCCCTGAACATTTTGCGGAAACGGCCACACCGGAGCAAACCTTGCAGGAATTTACCCGGCTCGGCATGTCGGGGACAAGCCCGGCCTCTGATGAACTGGAACGTCTAGTGAATGATATTGCTGCGGACTGCAACAGGATGTTGAATTTGATGAACCCGGAAGCCGTTATTCTAAGCGGATGGATTGCAGAGGAAGATGCATTGTTCGCCAAACTGGCGGCTCGCATTCAGGAGCTGGAGCACGGGGTTCCCGAGCCCACTCCGGTGCAGGCCGCCCACTGGAAGACGAACGGAGCGGCCGTAGGCGCAGCCACACTGGGTCTGCATGAAATGTTCCGGATGATGATGATCGATTGATTTCGACTTTAATGAAGCGAAGCGATGAAAAGATAAAGCGACCAGGCCAGACAATCACTGGCCCGGCCGCTTTTGATTTTGTTTATTGGGGCATCTTTTGTCACTCTTTTCATTCTATAGTACAATAGATTTTATGCACGAATTCAAGGAGGAAAACTTACGATGATATGGAAAGAACTGACTATACATACAACCGAGGAAGCGGTGGAGATGATCTCCAATTTCCTGCATGAAGCGGGAGCGGGGGGCGTGACGATCGAAGAGCACGTCGATAACGACAAGCCGCGCGACACATCCCTGGGGCAATGGTTTGAAATTCCGCCTAACGATATTCCCGAAGGCGAGGCGAAGATCAGCGGCTATTTCCCCGAAGGAATCGATATGGAGGAAGTAGTCTCCCAGGTGAAGGAACGGACCGAAGAGCTTCGGGAATACGATATCGATCCCGGAAATCCGGTGATCACGGTAAGAGATGTCAGCGAGGACGATTGGGCGAACAACTGGAAGCAGTATTTCAAACCAATCCGCGTTTCCAACCGCTTGACCATTAAGCCGACCTGGGAGCAGTATGAGCCTGAGTCTCCAGAGGAGCGCATTATTGAACTTGATCCCGGAATGGCCTTCGGTACGGGGACGCATCCGACCACCTCGCTCTGCCTTCGAACTCTGGAAGGCGTTATCCGCGAGGGAGATGAAGTCATCGACGTCGGCACCGGATCGGGCATTTTGGCGATCGGCGCATGCCAGCTTGGCGCTTCCCGGGTACTGGCGCTGGATCTGGATCCGGTCGCGGTGTCCAGTGCGATGGAGAACACGCGGCTGAACCGGTTGGAAGAGCAAATTCTGGTGGTGGAGAGCGACCTGCTGTCCGTCCTTAAAAAAGAAGGCGATGCCCAGGTAAATGTGCAGCTTCCGGTGCGCGTCGTCGTCGCCAATATTTTGGCGGAGATTATTTTGTTGTTTATTGAAGACGTGTATGAAGCCTTGCAGCCTGGCGGTTATTATATCGCCTCCGGAATATATAAGAACAAGGAACAAGCCGTCGAGGAAGCCTTGGTGGCGGCAGGATTTGAAATTGCACAGACGGCTCGGGATGAAGACTGGGTCGCTTTCGTAGCGAGAAAGAGGTAATCGATGGATTTTCTGGATAGTATATTGCGCGTTCCGCTAAGCCAGCTTCCTTTTTATTTGATCACGCTGGTTATTGCGTTTACGCTTCATGAGTTCTCTCATGCTTACTTCGCTAACAAATTCGGTGACCCGACGGCCAAGCTGCTTGGCCGGGTCACTTTGAATCCTGCGGTGCATTTCGATTTGCTCGGGATCATTCTGCTGCTGATTGCGGGATTCGGCTGGGCACGGCCTGTGCCCGTCAACCGGGACAATTTCAGCAGGCCGCGCCTGATGGGCGTTATCGTCTCCGTAGCCGGCCCTTTGAGCAATTTGCTGCTGGCGGTCGTAGGGGCCGCGATTTATGCGGCATTGCTGCAATTTGGCGTTGTTTCGCCTTTGGGCGACGATAAACTATCGCAAGCCGTTCATATTTTCTTCAGCTTGTTCATCGTCATGAACTTTTTCTTATGCTTATTTAACCTTATTCCGCTCCCTCCGCTTGACGGTTACCGGATTCTTGAAGATGTGGTGCCGCGCCGCGTACTGGGCAAGCTTCAGCAGTTTGAACAGTGGTCGGTGCTCATTTTCTTGATTATCTTAATCGTACCGGGATTTCAAAGATATACGATTGCTCCGCTGTATAATGCGGCCCATTCGTTGGCGGCACACTTTCTGATTTTCTTCCGCACTTTATTCGGGGCTTAAGGGACTGAAGAGATAAGATATTTTTACCGGGATCAGGTACTGGAAAGCGCAAATCAAAAGTTGTATGATGGTCTTTGGTGATTTTTAGTTCGATTTCAAGGAATGATGACGAATGCAGCGATATTTTATAGAGCCCGCACAGTTCGGGGAGAAGACGGTTACCATTACCGGCGATGATGCGAAGCATATCGGCAGAGTGATGCGCTCCAAGCCGGGGGATAAACTGATCGTCAGCGACGGGGAATCCCGCGATGCGCTCGCCGCGATTATTGCGATAGATCCGCAGGAAGTGACGGCGGAAATCATAGAAACGCTCGAACCTTCGGGAGAGCCGTGGTTTCGGGTGACGGTGGCGCAAAGTCTGCCGAAGGGGGACAAGATGGAGACCGTGATCCAGAAGTGTACGGAGATCGGAGCCACCTCGTTTTTACCCTTTTTGTCGGAACGTACCGTTGTTCAATATGATGGAAAAAAAGAAGAAAAGCGTACGGCGCGCTGGCGTAAAATCGCCAAGGAAGCTGCCGAACAAGCGCATCGCAGCCGCGTGCCAGCCGTGGATTCTCCGGTATCCTGGCGCGAGCTGTTGAAGGGCTTGTCCGCTTATGATCTGGTATGCTTATGTTACGAAAAGGAGCACGGCCAGCAGCTTCGCGACGTGCTTAAGCCGTTCGTCGGCAAGCATCCGGCCGGACAGCCGTGCAGCATCGCCGTCATCGTCGGACCGGAGGGCGGTTTATCCGAGAACGAGGTGTCGGAAGCGGAAGCCGCGGGGGCTGTATCCATCGGCCTGGGCAGGCGTATCCTGCGGACGGAGACGGCCGCCATGGCCGCCCTGACTTGCATCATGTATGAATCTGGAGAAATGGGGGGAATGTGAGGATGCCATCCGTTGCATTTTACACGCTCGGCTGCAAAGTGAACTTTTACGATACAGAAGCGATCTGGCAGCTATTTAAAAACGAAGGGTATGAACAGGTCGATTTCGAACAGACGGCCGACGTTTATTTGATTAATACTTGTACGGTAACTAATACGGGGGACAAGAAGAGCCGGCAAATTATTCGCCGTGCCGTTCGGCGCAATCCGGACGCGATCGTGGCGGTGACGGGTTGCTATGCCCAGACATCTCCGGCTGAGATTCTGGATATTCCGGGCGTAGATCTGGTAATCGGGACGCAGGATCGCGAGAAAATCATTCCGTACGTCAATGAAATTCAAGCTCAGCGAAAACCGATCAACGCCGTTCGCAACATTATGAAGACCCGGGAATTCGAGGAACTGGACGTTCCCGATTTCGCGGATCATACTCGCGCCTTTTTGAAAATTCAGGAGGGCTGCAATAACTTCTGCACATTCTGCATCATTCCATGGTCCCGGGGGCTGTCCCGCAGCCGTGATCCGCAAAGCGTCGTAGCTCAGGCTCGCCAATTGGTGGCCGCGGGTTATAACGAAATCGTGTTGACCGGGATCCACACCGGCGGTTACGGCGATGATCTGGACAACTACAGACTGTCCGACCTACTTTGGGAATTGGACAAGGTGGAGGGCCTGGGACGCATTCGTATCAGTTCTATTGAGGCGAGCCAGATTGACGACCGTATGCTTGAGGTGCTGAAAGGCTCCTCGAAGATGTGCCGCCACTTCCACATTCCGCTGCAAGCGGGCAGTAATGAAGTGTTGAAGCGGATGAGACGGAAATATACGATCGAGGAATTCGAAGGGAAGATCAAGAAGATCCGCGAATTCATGCCGGATGTGGCGATCACTACCGACATTATCGTCGGCTTCCCTGGAGAGACCGATGAGCTGTTCCGGGAAGGCTTCGAAGCGATTAAGCGGATCGGGTTCTCGGAAATGCACGTCTTCCCTTATTCGAAACGGACCGGAACGCCTGCAGCGCGCATGGAAGACCAGGTCGATGAAGAGATCAAGCATGCAAGAGTGCAGGAATTGATCGATTTGTCCGAGCAAATGCAACAGGCTTATGCCGAGAAGTTTGTCGGACAGGTGCTGGACGTAATTCCCGAGCGCGATGAGAAGGGCGTTTGGGGAGAAGGCTTCGTAACCGGCTTCAGCGACAACTATCTGCAAATCAAATTCGACGGTTCCCACGACCTGGCCGGCAAAATTTGCCGCGTCAAGATGACGAAGGCCGATGCGAATACGAGCGAGGGCCAATTGGTTCGCGTTCTGGATGAAACAGCGCAGGCGTTGGCGTAGATTTAAGAGGTTAGCGGGTTGACCCGTGGAACATAGGATGGGACATAAACAGGGATTTCACCCCGCCGGGGGTTGAAGTCCTTGTTTTGAATCGGGGTAATACGGGGTAAGGAGGCGAGGATTATGCCGGACAAGGAAATATCCGCCGGAGGCGTTGTTTACCGCAAAAATGCCGGCCGGCTGCAGATTCAGCTTATTACGGACCGGTACGGCAGACTTTCTTTTGCCAAGGGAAAAAGCGAGCCCGGGGAGACGGTAGAGGAAACGGCGCTTCGGGAAATAAGGGAGGAGACCGGCATAGTCGGCAATATCGATGACCTTATCGATATTATCGCCTATACGTACAATCATCCCGTTCACGGAGCCGTAGATAAAGAGGTTCATTATTACCTCGTAGAAAGCCGGGGCGGCCAGCTCCGGCCCCAACTGGAAGAAATCCGCAGCGTGGCGTGGTACGAACCGAAGGACGCTTGGGAAAAGCAGCTGAAATCCGGGTATGACAACAATGATTTTATTTTGGAAAAAGCGCTGCGGATGCTAAAGCTGGAAGTTTAGTTTTAGTACAACCCCTATTATGTTCTTTGGGGTGCAATGGGAGTGCTATGAGACGTTGGCGGACGGTCCAGGCGCGTCCAAAACGGAAGATAGCAGATCGGCAGGGCCGCAAGTGAGCAGACCACATTGAATATCGTTTGTGAATGGGCGATCTGTGCCGCCGGATCGGAGGACAACCAGGCCGAGGCTGTTCCCAGCAGCGGCGTCAGCGGGAGAAACACCACTGCGCCCAGCACATTGAGCACGACATGCGACCAGGCGACAAAGCTGCCAGAGCGCGTTCCGCCGATGGAAGCGATCAGCGCGGTGACGCAGGTGCCGACATTGGAGCCGATCACCATCGCGATGCCGAGCTCAAGCGGCAGGGCACCGGTGCCGACCAGGCCCATCGTCATTGCGATCGTGGCTGCGCTGCTGTGGATCAGTGCGGTTAGCACAGCTCCGGCGAGCGCGCCCCAAAGCAGGCTGTCTCCCGCGTGGCCGAGCAGCCAGTCGATGATGCCGTAGGTTTTGAGCGCAGGCCCGGTCGATTGCATCCAGCGGATTGCAATCATGATGAGGCTGAATCCGGCGGTCGCCAGGGCGCCGAATTGGAGCGGCATGAGCAGGCCGGACCATTTGGCGGACCTCCAACCGGGGAGCATTTCCAATAGAGTGACAGCCGCGGCCCATACCAGAAAGGATATAAAGAGGAGCGGAACGCCAATACTGGAAATATCCAGGGCGATCAGTTCGGTGGTCAGGCAGGTTCCGATGTTGCCGCCGAGAATGATGCCGAGCGTGCGGGCATAGGACAACAACCCGGCGTTCACGAGCCCGATCGTCATTACTGTGAGAGCTGTACTGCTCTGAAGGACTGCGGATACGACGGTGCTGGACAGCAGTCCGGTCCAGGGCGTTCTCGTTGTGAGATGCAGCACCCGGATCAGCTTAGGGCCGGCCCAGGCATGAAGGGCGGACTCCATCACCTTCATGCCGAACAGAAAGAGGGCCAGTCCGAAAGTGACAGGAAAAACGATGGCGTGAAACATCGGTAAAGACCTCCTTTTTTATGCTCCGTCATTTATCGAACAACCTATACAAGTTACATATATGCCTCTTGGCAGAAGTCCATGCGGGGTACGGTACAGACTTATAGTGGCGATGATAAAGCTGATGACAGCCACAGGAATAGGAACGGTAGTACTGTAGCAATTTGAACGAACAAACTAGTTAAGGAGTTGAGTGATTATCGTGGGATCCGTTATTTTATCGCGCAGCCGCAAGAAGCGTCTGGAACAGGGCCATCCCTGGGTTTACAAGAGTGAAATTGAGAGTGTGGAAGGAGAGCCGGCGGCGGGCAGTCTGGTACAGGTACTGGATCATCGGCGCCGGTTTCTGGCCACCGGGTATTATAATCCCGCATCGCAAATCACGGTTCGGGCCGTTTCCTTCGTCATGTTGGAAAAGATGGATACCGCCTTTTTCGTGGAGCGGTTTCAAGAATGCCTCAAGCACCGGGAGCGTTTCGTTCATGAGAATGCTTACCGGTTTGTGTACGGAGAAGCCGACTTTTTGCCGGGCTTGATCGTTGACCGTTTCGGCGAAGTGCTGGTGGTCCAATTGCTGACCTTGGGCATGGATCTATGCAGAGACGCTATTGTCGAAGCGTTGGTTACTGTACTGCAGCCGGTCGGCATTTATGAGCGAAGCGACGTTTCCATTCGGGAAATGGAGGGTTTGGAGCAGGTTAAAGGACCGTTATACGGGAACCCGCCGCGGCATGTTACGGTTACGGAGAACGGTTTGAAGATCAAGGTCGACATTGAGCAGGGTCAAAAGACCGGATATTTCTTTGATCAGCGCGAAAACCGTGCTTCCATCAAGCCGCTCATGACCGGATGGGGAGCGCGCAGCGGCATAGAGCTGCAGGAAATACCGGATGAAGAGGGAGGGACCCGCCGGGTTCCGGTCAACCGCAAAGGCAAGGAAGTGACTTTCCCTTATTGGGATGGAGCGACGGTATTGGAATGCTTTTCCCATACGGGCAGCTTTACGCTGCATGCGTGCCAATACGGGGCTAAAAAAGTAACCTGCCTGGATATTTCCGAGCATGCGATCGAGAGTGCAAAGAGCAATGTGGAGCTGAACGGTTTCGAGGACCGTGTTGAATTTGTGGTTGCGGATGCATTTGACTACCTGCGCAGCCAAGTCAAAGGGCTGGCCGAACGCAGCAACCGGGCCGCGGCGGGCAGTGAAGCCAAAACCGACACTTCCGTCCCTATGACGGCCGGAGGCGGACGGACGTGGGACGTCGTGATCCTTGATCCGCCGGCCTTCGCCAAAACCCGGGGAGCGGTCAAGGGTGCCTGCCGGGGATACAAGGACATTAACCTGCATGGGATGAAGCTGGTCAACGAGGGCGGTTACCTGGTAACGGCAAGCTGTTCGTACCATATGCGCCCCGACCTTTTCCTGGAGACGATTCAGGAAGCCGCAGTCGATGCTGGGAAAATCCTCCGTCTCGTCGAATGGCGGGCGGCGGGTAAAGACCATCCGCAAATCCTCGGCGTGGATGAGGGACACTATCTGAAATTTGCCGTGTTCGAAGTCCGCAGCAAAAATTTCTAGTAGGATTTGCCGGAAAACATATTTTTACTATTTTAAGTAAGAAGTAACAACAACTAGATTAATCTGTTTACTCGTGTGATAATGAGATTACACTTGAGAGTTTTTTAAACTTCTCTAAATAATGGACTTTAATTGCAATCCTTTCTGGATGTTCCGGAAGGGATTGTTTTGTTGCAGGGCGGGGAACGTACATTCCTATTTTTGTCTGATATGATATACTGGATAGTAAACTGTAGAAAAAACGGAGTATTAATAGCATATTGGCGAGGGATGGATGCCTTCGCAGGCGGGAGGCAATTTCATGTCATTACAATTCATCATAGGCCGCTCGGGCAGCGGCAAAAGCAGCCTGGTTCTGGAACAGATTACATCGAAGCTTCGCGAGGACCCGTCGGGTCCTCCGATGGTGCTGTTGGCTCCCGAGCAGGGAACATTTCAGATCGAGCAGGCGCTAGTCAGAGCCCCGGGTCTGCGGGGAACCGTGCGCATGCAGGTACTCGGCTTCCGTCGATTGGCGCTTCGCGTCATGCAGGAGACGGGCGGTGCAGCCCTTGTTCCTATCGGTGAGGAAGGGAAGAAGATGCTGCTGTACAAAATTCTCAGACGCCGCAAAGCGGATCTGAAGTTGTACGGTAACGGCAGCGATCAGTTGGGACTGATCGACCGGATCAATTCCCTGTACACGGAGCTGAAGAAGCATAATGCCGATTTTACCCGGCTCGATGAACATCTCCGCTTGCTGGAAGCAGCCGCTGGGGAATCTCCGCTGCTCAAGGACAAGCTGCATGACCTGAGCATCCTGTACCGCGAGTTCGACGCGGAGCTATCGAGCTTATACATCGATGCTGAGGATCATGTCGTCAAACTGGCCGAAGGCGCGCGGGACTCTTCTTACTTGCGCGGCGCCGATCTGTGGATCGACGGTTTTCACTCATTTACTCCGCAGGAATATAAGGCGCTGGGTGTATTAATGCAGGTTGCCTCATCGGTCACGGTCGCCTTGACGCTGGATAAGCCTTATGACGACGGCGCCCCTCCGCATGAGTTGAATCTGTTTCATCAAACAGCGACAACGTACATGAAGCTGCGGGCACTGGCCGAATCGGTTGGCGTGGACGTGCAGCCAGCCCAACTGCTCAAGGCTCGCCCGTTTCCGAGATTCCGCAGCAGTGAGACGCTGTCTTATCTGGAGTCGGCCTATGACCGGAGGACGCCATGGCCGGGAAGTGCCGCACCGGATGACCTTGAGGAATCCCTGTCCCTTCGTTCGGCGGGAAGCCGCCGGACCGAGGTAGAGGGAGCGGCCCGGGAAATGTTGAGATTGGCGCGGGATAAGGGTGCGCGCTGGCGGGATATGGCGTTGTTTGTGCGAAATCTCGGCGATTATGAGCACATTATCCGGCCGGTGTTTGAAGATTACGGAATTCCTTTTTTCATGGACCAGAAGGCTAGCGTTCTGCATCATCCGCTGGTTGAATTGATCCGCGGAGCGCTGGACGTGGCGTTGAAATTTTGGAAATACGAAGATGTGTTCCGCTGCGTGAAGAGTGAGTTCCTCCTCCCTATGGATGGAAGCCTGACGCGGGCGGATATGGACATATTAGAAAATTATGTGTTGGCCAGCGGTATCCAGGGATACCGTTGGACGGACGGACGTCCATGGAAAGGGACGCCAAGCCTGTCGCTGGAAGCGGACGAAGCTAGCCGGAACCGCGCCGAGAGCGAACGGCTCCAGTTCCTTGAACGTTGCCGCGCAGCGGTGACGGTGCCGTTGTCTGCCTTTGAGAAGCGCTTAAAGCGCGCAAAAACAATACGGGACATGTGTGCAGCCGTTTACCTCTTGCTTGAGGAGACCGAGGCGCCGCAACGATTGGATCTGTTGGCTCACAGGGCTCTTCAGGGCGGACATCCTCAGCAGGCGATGGAACATCGGCAGTTGTGGAGCGCGGTTCTCGACCTGCTTGATCAGATCGTGGAGATGATGGGCGAAGAAAACCTGGCTTCCGAATTGTTTGCCGGAATTTTGGAGACGGGTCTCAAGGATTTGCAGCTGGGTCTCGTTCCGCCGGCCATCGATCAGGTGTTGGTCGGCAGTACGGACCGAAGCCGGACGCGCCATGTCAAGCACGCCTTCCTGCTGGGCATTAACGAGGGAATCATGCCGGCGAATCTTCAGGAGGAGGGGATCCTGAGCGATCAGGAGCGTCTGCGACTGGAGGAAATCGGACTTGAATTGGCTCCCGGCATGACGCGCAGGCTGCTTGATGAGCGCTTCCTGATCTATGGAGCGCTTTCCGCGGCGGGCTGTTCGCTGTGGCTGAGTTATCCGAACGCGGACGAGGAAGGCAAAAATCTGCTACCCTCCGAAGTGATTCGGCATATGAAGCAGATTTTTCCGGCGGGAATGCTGCAAGAACAACAAATCGACGATGCTCCGCCGGCTTCCGCGCCCCGGGAGCAGCAGCTTGAATTTATCAGCCGCCCGGTTCCGACGCTGCCGCGGCTGATGAACCAGCTAAGGGCATGGAAGTCCGGACAGCCTATTTCGCCGGTTTGGTGGAGCGTGCTCCAGTGGTATAAGGAGCGGCCCGAATGGGAGGAATACGTGGACCGTCTGCTGGGGTCGTTGGATTACCGGAATAGGGTCAGCGGACTTTCCCCGGCTACCAGCCGCAAATTGTACGGCAAGCGGCTCCGTACGAGCGTATCGCGAATGGAGAAGTTTTCAGCTTGCCCGTTCTCTCACTTCGCCTCACATGGCCTCAAGCTGAAGGAACGGCAGCTGTATCGGCTTAAGGCGCCGGATATCGGTCAGCTGTTCCATGCGGCGTTGAGCCAGATGGCGATAACCTTTAAGGAACAGAACCGAAGCTGGGGCAGTCTGACACCGGAAGAGTGCGTAAGGGAAGCGGATGCGGCGGTGGATAAACTGGCTCCCAAACTTCAAGGTGAAATATTGCTTAGTACGAAGAGGTACGGATATATCTCACGCAAGCTGAAGAATATCGTCGGCCGCGCCTCCGTCATTTTGGGAGAGCAATCCCGGCGGGGCAGCTTCGAGCCGGTCGGTCTGGAACTGGATTTCGGACCGGGGCGGCCTCTTCCGCCGTTGACATTCGAGCTCCCGAACGGCTGCGTGATGGAAATCGTCGGCCGCATCGACCGGGTTGATATGGCTGAAGGAGAAGACGGCGTTCTGCTGCGGGTCATTGATTATAAATCCAGTCAGACCGATTTGAAGCTGCATGAAGTGTATTACGGACTGTCGCTTCAAATGCTTACTTATCTGGATGTATTGCTGCGCTCGGCGGAAGAATGGCTTGGGCAGCCCGCTATGCCGGCTGGAACGCTTTATTTTCATGTGCAAAACCCTTTGCTCCAGAGCAGCAACGGACTTAGTGCGGAAGAGGCCCGGACCGAGCTGCTGAAGCGGTTCAAAATGAAAGGCCTGCTGCTGGCGGACAGAGACGTAATCGCTCAGATGGACGGGGAACTGGAAAAAGGACATTCCGAAATTCTGCCGGTGGCGGTGAAAGCGGATGGAGGCTTTTACAGCAGCGCCTCCGTCGCAACGCCGGACCAGTGGCAGACGCTGCTCGGTTCGGTACGCCGAACGATCGTGGATATTGGCACAAGAATTACCGACGGTGATGTTAAAATAGCGCCGTACCGCCTCGGAACCGAGACGGCCTGCACGCATTGCGCGTTCAAGCCGGTATGCCGGTTCGAAGAGTCGATGGACGGAAGCGATTATCAAATTTTGAACAAGCCCGGTAAGGACCAGCTGTGGGAACTGCTGGAGGGGCCGGATGGAAAGAAGGATGAGACATGTTGACGATACCCAAACCGCCCGGCAGCTATTGGAGCAATGATCAGTGGAAGGCGATTTCGCTGTCAGGCGGCGACATCCTGGTTGCGGCGGCGGCAGGTTCCGGCAAAACCGCCGTGCTGGTTGAACGGATTATCCGCAAGCTGTCCGCTTCCGATGCACCGCTGAGTGTCGATCGCCTGCTTGTCGCAACCTTTACGAAAGCAGCCGCCTCGGAAATGAGACAGCGGATTCGCGAAGCGCTGGAGAAAGAACTGGAAAGGGATCCGGGCAGCGAGCATCTTACACGGCAGCTTGCCATGCTTGGCCGCGCGTCGATTACGACGCTGCACTCTTTTTGCATGGAAGTTATCCAGCGTTATTACACACTGATCCCGCTTGATCCCGGGTTTCGTATCGCTTCCGAAAGCGAGACGGCACTGCTCCGTCAGGAGGTGCTGGAGGATCTGTTTGAAGAAAAATACGCCACCGAGCAGGAGGGCGGCACCTTCTTATCGCTGGTTGACTGGTTCAGCGGCGAGAGAAGCGATGATGCCGTGTTTGCGCTTGTGCAGAAGCTGTACGACTTCTCGCGAAGCCATTCCTGGCCGGAGCATTGGCTGCGGCAGGCGGCGTCTTCCTTTCATGCTCCCGATCCCGCGGCATTGGAGGCAAGCCCTTGGGTGGCGAGTATTTTAACCGATACGTCGATTACGCTGGACGGGGCTGCGGAGCTGCTCCGCCAAGCCAAAACGCTGTCGCTTTCCCCCGGCGGACCCGAGCCTTATGCCTTGACGCTGGAAGAGGATCTCGGGATGGTTGCGGGATTGCAGTCCGCTGTTTTGGAGGGGCCCTGGTCCGGACTGTACGGGAAGTTCCAACTCACCTCGTTCGGCAAATTAAAGCCGTGCAAAAAAGACCAGACCGATCCGCAAATACAGGAGAGGGTCAAGGGCTTGCGCGAAGAAGCAAAGAAGATGGTCACCGATTTACGGGGCCAGTTATTCGGCCGGACGGCGGAAGCGTTCCTGGGAGAGCTTCATTCGGCTGCTCCATTGATGGGAGCGCTCGCCGAGCTGGTTATCGAGTTTGGCGAACGCTACAGACGGGAAAAGACGGCCAAGGGATGGCTCGATTTTTCGGATTTGGAGCATTACTGCCTGAAGATATTGCGCGATTCGGCTTCGACTCCGGAAATGACTGTGCCTTCGGATGCAGCTCGGGAATATCAGGCCCAGTATGATGAAGTGCTGCTCGATGAGTATCAGGATACAAATACAGTACAAGAAGATATCGTTCGTCTGATTTCCCGTGAAGGGCCCGGGAACCGGTTTATGGTCGGTGACGTGAAGCAGAGCATTTACCGTTTCCGGCTGGCGGAGCCCGGATTGTTTTTGGAGAAATACCGGAGCTATGGGAACAGTTTTGAGGACGGGGGATTACGGATCGATTTGGCCCGGAATTTCCGGAGCCGCCGTGAGGTTGTAGATGCGGTCAATTTGCTGTTTCGCCAGATCATGAACGAGGGCGTAGCGGAGATTGCCTACGATGCCAGGGCGGAATTGGTTTATGGCGAAGGCTTTCCGGCTTCGGCCGGGGACAACGACTACCGTCCCGAACTGCTGCTCGTTGATCGGAGCACGGATGCTCACGCTTCCGGCACCGGAGAGGCGCTGGCAGAAGGGAATTCCACGGAAGCGGGAACAGAGGAAGAGGTCGCGGCCGAACTGGAGGCCGTCCGGCTGGAAGCACGGGCGATTGCCGCTCGAATACGCGAGTTGACGGGTGAGAGCGGAAGGCCGCCCCTGCGAATCTACGATAAGCAATTGAAAGATTTACGGCCGGTGGAATACCGGGACATGGTTATATTACTCCGTTCTACTTTGTCTTGGGCGCCCGTTATGATCGAAGAGCTTCGCATTGAGGGAATTCCGGCTTACGGAGAGCTCAGCCAGGGATATTTTCAAGCTTCGGAAGTGGAGACGATGCTGTCGCTGCTGCAAATTATAGATAACCCTTTACAGGATATCCCGCTAGCCGCCGTATTGCGGTCGCCGATTTACGGACTGTCCGAAGAAGAACTGGCGGAAATCCGGCTCGCTGCAGGATCAGGCAGTTACTTTGAAGCATTGGTAGCCGCAGCGGGCGGGGACGGTGAACAATCCGGAATACCCGTGAAGGGTCAAGTGGAGTTGTCCGAAGAGGATTCCGCTGAAGTTTCGCCTTTACTTACCGCAAAACTGCAGGCTTTTTTGAATCAGCTTGAGTCCTGGCGCAATTTGGCTAGGGAAGGCGAGCTTAGCAGGCTGATCTGGGGGATTTACCGGGATACCGGTTATTTAGATTGGGTTGGCGGCCTGCCTGGAGGCGCCTTGCGCCAAGGAAATCTAAGAGCGCTGCATGATCGTGCGAGACAATATGAACTGACGACCTCTTCCAGGGGGCTGTTCCGTTTTTTGCGGTACGTGAACCGGCTGCGTGAGAATGGCGGGGATCTGGGCGCCGCGGCTTCAGCCGGAGGACAAGAGGATGCGGTTCAGATCATGACCATCCATAAGAGTAAAGGGCTGGAATTCCCCGTCGTATTTGTCGCCGGGCTATCCAAAATGTTTAATCGGCAGGATTTGAATGCGAATTTCCTCATGCATAAGGAAATGGGCTTCGGTCCGAAATTCGTGGATGGTGAACTGCGCGTAAGTTATCCGACGCTGCCGAATTTGGCAATCCGCCGGCGGGCGCAAATGGAGCTGCTCGCGGAGGAAATGCGCGTGCTTTATGTGGCTCTGACCCGTCCGAAGGACAAGCTGATTCTGATCTCCTCGGTCAAGGATCTAACTGCAGCGGTTGAGAATTGGAGCGGTGCGCTGGAAATCCGGGAAGAAAAACTGCCCGATTACCTGCTTGCCCGGGGGAGGTCTTATCTGGACTGGATCGGGCCGTCGCTCATTCGGCATCCGGCCGCGACAGAGCTGCGGCGTTTTGCGGGATTACCCGAAACCTCCCCTGCGATTTTCGCTGACAGCAGCTCGGATTGGGTTATCGGCTTCCTGCCTGCCCAAGAGATCGCGTTGTCTGCTATGCTTGGGGCGGCGGTGTCCAAAGAAGCGGAGAATCCGATCACGGGATTAAGTTCGGATCAAGGAGTGAATCCCGCTCAGATCCAAGCTTTATTGTCTGGAGGACCCGTGAGCGTAAAAGAACCGGAGGACAGCGAAGCAGGCCGGCAGATTGGAGTTAAGCTCGGCTGGTCTTACCCCTATGAGCTGTCCACGCAAATTTCGGCCAAGACCTCGGTTACCGAAATGAAAAAGATGTTAGCCGAACAGGAGATGCCACCGCTTGATGTTTTTGCGGAAGCCGACCTTCGCAAGGAGATGGAGCAATCGCCAGAACAGGTGGATTTCAAGCTTCATCTCCGCCGGCCGCGGTTCATGGAACAGGCGAGGATGACTCCTACCGAACGGGGGACCGCTTACCATACCGTGATGCAGCATTTGCCTTTGGATAAGGAGCCCGGCGAGAGTACGGTCATCGAGACGTTGGCTCTGCTGGTGGAACGACAGATCATGACCCAGGAACAAACTGCGGAGATGGATGTGCCTAGAATTACGGAATTTTTAAGTAGTCCTCTAGGGCAGATGCTGCGAAAAGCGGATTGGGTCCGGCGGGAGATGCCGTTCAGTTACGGTTTATCCGCGGCCGACGCCTATCCGCGTCTTGCACCGCCGATGAACGGGCAGCTTACAGAAGAATCAGGGACTGGTATTCGGATCGCGCAGATTCTGGATCAGGAGACCGTATTGATTCAGGGGATCGTGGACTGCCTGTTCTATGTGGACGGCAAACAGGTTTTGCTGGATTACAAAAGCGACAAGGTGCTGGCCCACCGGGGCGGCGTCACCGCGTTGGCTGAGGCATACAGGTTCCAGCTGGAGCTTTATGCTTCCGCTGTGAAGCAAATTACCGGCGTTCCCGTGGATGAGAAATGGTTGTATTTCTTTGATAGCGGCGAAGCCGTCAAGGTTTGAGCAAACAGGACAACTAACGGAGTTTTAGAAATGGGGGAAGAGCAATGCGGATATTGCATACGGGGGATTGGCACCTGGGGCGGACACTGGAAGGAAGGAGCCGGTTGCAGGAGCAAGAGAAGTTTCTGGAGGAGCTTGTCCTGATGGCGGAGGAGCAGCAGGCGGATGCCATCCTGATGGCCGGCGATGTCTACGACAGCGTCAACCCGCCGGCTGCGGCGGAGACCATGTTCTATGAGGCGGCCGCGCGGCTTACGGAGAACGGGCGGCAGCTTGTTGTAATCTCGGGCAATCATGATCAGCCGGAGCGGGTCTCTGCCGTGGCTCCGCTCGTTTCCCGCCGAGGTATATCCCTGGTTGGACTGCCGACGTCCGAATGCGTGCGATTGCACGTGCCGCGTACAGGTGAAACCGCGGTGATCGCCGCTCTTCCCTACCCTTCGGAAGCAAGGCTGGCGGAGTTGCTTGCCGGTGATGGAGACGAAACGGAATTGCGGATCGCCTACAGCGCTAAAGTCGGCAAATTAATGCGGCAGCTCTCTGGAGCCTTTCAACCGGATACCGTTAATTTGGCAATGAGTCATATTTATGTGCTGGGCGGCTTGGAATGCGATTCGGAGCGGCCGATTCAAGTCGGCGGCGCTTATACCGTAGATCCTTCCGCCCTGGATATTGGAGCTCAATATACGGCGCTGGGGCACTTGCATCGCCCGCAAGCGGTTAAAGCGGGCGGAATGGTCCGTTACAGCGGGTCGCCGCTGGCCTACAGCTTCTCGGAAGCGGGACAAGCCAAATCGGTGATGCAGGTCGACGTGGTGCCGGGCGGAATTCCCCAAACGGAGGAGCTGTTTCTGACGAGCGGCAAGCCGCTTGTCCGATGGAGCTGCCGCGGCGGGTTGGAGGAAGTTTGGCGGTACCTGGATGAAGGAAGGGACCGCAGCGCATTTATCGATTTGGAGCTTCATCTCGGCGAAGCGATGTCAATGGGCGATATTCAGAAGCTGCGGAAAGCGCATGAGGGTATCGTGCACATCCGTCCGGTTTACCCCGGACGCGAAGCCGAGGAGCTGGTGTCTTCCCGCGCTCAGATGCCTGTACATGAACTGTTCCGAAAATTTTATCAGCGGCAGAGTGGCGGAGCGGAGCCGGAGGAAGAACTGGTCGATTTGTTTATGTCGCTGGTCTCCGAAGATGAAGAGCGGCGAGACGGGGAGGCGGAATAAATGAAACCGATAAGTCTTAAATTGTCGGGCCTGCAAAGCTATCGGGAAATGCAGGAGATCGATTTTACCGGCTTGTGCGACACCGGCTTGTTCGGCATTTTCGGACCGACCGGCAGCGGAAAATCCACATTGCTGGACGCCATAACCTTGGCGATGTATGGAAAAGTAGGCCGTGCTTCGGGCGGAACCCAGGGGATCATGAATCACTCGGAGGATGCCCTGTTTGTTTCATTTACTTTTGAACTTATGTCTGCTCAAGGCCCTGAACGATACCGGGTAGAGCGCCGTTTCAAGCGGCAAAATGAGCTTTCTGTGAGCAATACGATCAGCCGTTTTATCGAAATTGCTCCGGAAGGGGAAAAAGTACTCGCCGATAAGCTTGCGGAAGTAACGCGGCAGGTGGAGGACAAGATCGGGCTGAAAATGGATGATTTCACCCGGGCCGTCGTGCTGCCGCAGGGGAAATTCGCCGAGTTTTTGTCTTTAAAGGGCGTTGACCGGAGACAGATGCTCCAGCGGCTGTTCCATCTGGAGAAGTATGGGGACCTGCTTGGCCAAAAACTGACCCGGAAGGTAAAGGAAGCGGAGCAGAAGCTGAAGGAGCTGGCTGCCGAGCAACAGGGTCTCGGCAATGCTTCGGAAGAAGCGCTCCGCGAAGCCGAGGCTGCGCTTAAAGCAGCCGTGCTGCTGGCGGAGACGCGGCGCCGGGAGCTTGGCGAAGCGCAGCAGCGGAGCGATCAGCTCGCCAAGGTGCGCGAGTTGAGCCAGGAGCGCAGCCGCCGTGCGGCTCTGCTAGCGGAGCTGCGCACGCAGGACGGCGAGATCCGCGCCCTGGAAGCGCGGCTCGCCAAGTCGGCTGCCGCAGGCAGCATCAGGCCGGCGCTCACGGCCTGGAAAGCGGCGCGGCAGTTGGCGGCGGATCGCAGCGCCGCCGCCGGCCGCGCCGGCGAAGCGGCCGCAGGGGCTGCGGCCGCGGCCTCACGGGCCGCCGAGCAAGCGGAGGCGGCCGCCGGCGCGCTCAGCAGCGAGGAGCCCTCGCTGCTGCTGCGCCTGGACCAGCTGGAGCAGGCAAGGCAGCTCCAACTGGAGTGCGATGCGCTGGCGACGGGGCTGCGGGAGCTGCAAGCCTCCCGCGAGCAGGAAGGCAGCCAGCGCCGCACCGTAGCGGAGGAGCTGCAGAAGGAAGAGCAGCTCCTCGCCAAAGCCCGGCAGCGCCAGCAGGAGCTGGAGCAGCTGCTCCGGGAATGCGAAGTCAAAGCTTCCGAGCGTCAGCAGGCGCAGCAGGCGGCTCGCCGCAAGCAGGATATCGCGAGACTGCAGGAAGAAGCCGCCAAGGCTGCGCTGGAGGAAACCACGCTTCAAGGGAAGGCGGAGCAAGCCGCGATTTCATGGAAAGAGCTGGCGGCCAGCGAGCAATCGGCGGAATCTTTATGCCGGGAATATGCTGCAGAAGCATTGGAACAATTGTCCCGGCTGCATACGCTGGAGGGGCAGATTGCCGCCACTGAGCACGCTATGGCTTCTTCGGAAGCGGAACTGAGAGCCCGGCTTAAGAACAGGGAGCGCCAAATCTGGTCGATTCGTTTGGCGGAGCAGCTTGAGGAAGGCCAGCCGTGCCCGGTATGCGGTTCCGCGCATCATCCGGGAATGCCACCGGGCGATGAGCAGATTCATGGAAACGAAAGCGAGCTTGAGGAATTCGGCGTTCTTTTAACCTCGATCAGAGAATTGAAATTTACTGTCTCGCGGAGTCTGGACATCTGCCGCAGCCTGCTAGAGAGTCTCGGTACGGAGCAGCCGGAAGTTTCCGGCAGGGCCCCAGGGTTGAGCATGGCGGCTGAGGCGGCTGCCGGACAGCAGCAGGCAGGGTTTGCCGCTGGCGTCGGTCTAGAGAAGTCCGCAGTCGCTCAAACGCTCGTCCTTCTTCGCAAGCATGCGGAAGAGCTGGATAGCCAGTCTGCCCGGCTGCGTTCGGAATTGGAAGGACTGCAACGGAATATCAAGGCGGCGAGAACAGGCCTCTCCGAATTGCAGCCGAAACGGGCAGCCGCACAGGCGGAAGCGGCGGCTGCCTCAGGTCTGCTGGAGCAGGCCGTCCGGCGGAGCCGTTCCCTTTCCGACGAGCTTAAAGAAAAAATGGCGGAATGGACAGAAGATTATCCCGACCTTAGCTTAGAAGCCGCGGAGATGCTGCAGAGACAAATCGAAGAAAAAGACAAGAAGAGCGATGAGATCAAGCAGCGGCTCGAGGTAAGCATTCCGTTTATCGAAGAGAAATCAGCGAAAATATCTCTGTTAAGCCAGCAGCTGATTGAGCTGGACAAGAAGCTGCTTCAACTGGAGGTACAGGAACAAGGGAAGGTTACGCTGCTCCAAGAAAAACGCGTACGCTTGTCGTCATGGATCGGCGAGGACTCCGTGGAGAAGCTGCTGCCTGAGACGGAGCGCCGTCTGCAAGCGCTGCGTCAGGCGGCTCAGGAAAGCCGCAAGCAGCAGCTGGAGAGTGATGCCCTGAATCGGGAGGCGGAGCAGGCCCACGCCTTGGCCCGCCAGGCGGCCCAGGCGGCCGCTGATCAGGAAGCCGAATGCCTGGACCGCTGGCAAAGCGAGCTCGCCGCTTCTCCGTTTCAAAATGAGACGGAAGCGTCCGAGGCTTACATCGACCCTGAGCAGGCGGAGATCCATGCCGCAAGGATTAAGAATCACCGCGATCAGGAGACCGAGCACGAAATTAATCTTAAGGAGCTGGATGCCAAGCTGGACGGGAGAGTCGCTACTGAGGAAGACTGGGAGAATTCTGTCCGTACGCTGGAGCTCGCGAAGACTATGGATGAAGCCGCCCTGCAAGGTAAGGCCCGAGCCGAACGCGACCTGGAGGATCTGGGGGAAAGGCATCTTCGCTGGAAGGAGCTGGAGGCTCAAAGATTGAAGCAGGAGCATCACTCGGATATGCTCGCCAAACTGCAATCCTCTCTGCGTGGCAATGCTTTTGTCGAATATGTCGCTGAGGAACAATTGATGAACGTCAGCCGCGCCGCTTCCCAGCGTTTGCGCTCGCTGACGAAGCAGCGGTATGCCTTGGAAACGGACTCCGGCGGCGGCTTCGTCGTTTGCGACGATGCCAATGGAGGGATCAAACGACCGGTCTCCACTTTGTCCGGAGGCGAAACCTTCTTGACCTCCCTGGCTCTTGCGCTTGCATTGTCGGCCCAAATCCAGCTGCGCGGACAATACCCGCTGCAGTTCTTTTTCCTGGACGAAGGCTTCGGAACGCTTGATCCGGAACTGCTGGATACAGTGATAACTTCACTGGAGCATCTCCATAATGATCATCTGTCCGTGGGGATCATTACGCATGTAGCGGAACTGCGTGCACGTCTTGCCCGCAAGCTGGTCGTCGTTCCGGCTGAACACGGAGGCGAAGGCTCCAGAGTAGTAATGGAGCTGATGTAGACCTGTATTTTAATTTCAGCTTATATAACTGAACTTCGTGACCAAAATCACAGATACAGTATCACCCTGCTGTTATACTACAGTTAGCCGACATCAATTTTGTGTAGCACCCCGCCGGACGTATTGGAGACAGAGATTTCATTTCATGTTTCGGTCCAATACGTCCGTGCGACGAGCGAACTCGCTGAGTGAGCAGGGTGCTTCTTTTTTTTGCCTATTTTAGGTATGATAGCTGGTAGAGGTTATTCAAAATTAGTTTACTCGATACACGCTAACGCCAATCTAGGAGGGTTTCAGGTGGAAAATTGTTTGTTTTGCAAAATTGCGGAAGGCTCGATCCCATCGAACAAAGTGTATGAAGACGAGCAGTTTCTTGTGTTTCATGACATTCAGCCTGCGGCTCCGACCCATGTGCTGATTATTCCGAAGAAGCATATCCCCACGATGAATGATGCGGGACCGGAGGATTTTGCTCTGATCGGAGAAATGCACCGCATTGCTCAGGAAGTGGCTAAAACGCTGGGTGTGGCCGACAGCGGCTACAGGCTGATCAACAACTGCGGTCCGGATAGCGGACAAGCGGTGTACCATATTCATTATCATTTACTTGGCGGAACGCGGCTCGGAGCCCTTGTGCAGAATTCAGATTCGCACGCCTGATCCGGGACGGATATTCTTCCATATATTAAAAATGGGTGTTCAGGTTGACACCCTATTTATTTTTCCCCTATAATGAAGAATGATGAACCGTGTTATGCTCTTGGACGGTCTGGTCGGAGGGAGGGAAAACTGGTGTCTGAAACTAAAGTTCGCAAAAACGAGACAATTGATGCTGCACTTCGTCGCTTTAAACGCTCTATCGCTAAAGATGGCGTATTGGCTGAGGTGAAGAAACGCAAGCATTATGAAAAGCCAAGCGTAAAGCGCAAGAAAAAGTCTGAGGCTGCTCGTAAGAGAAAGTTTTAGGAGGATTATGCTACCATGAATCTTAGCGAGCGATTGAACGAAGATATGAAGCAAGCGATGAAGAGTCAAGACAAGTTCAAACTCTCCACCATTCGAATGGTTCGTGCTACTATAAAGAATCTTGAGATAGATTTGAAAAGACCTTTGGACGATAATGAAGTGCTTGATATCCTAAGTCGTGAAATCAAACAGCGCAAAGATGCCCTCCAAGAATTTGAAAAAGCGGGTCGTGACGATCTTGCCGCCAACGTCAAAGCGGAAGCCGAGATTATTGCCAAATACCTTCCCGAACAGCTGAGTGAAGAAGAAATTAAAGTCATTGTACAGCAGACCATCCAGGAAACCGGTGCTACTTCCAAAGCTGAAATCGGGAAAGTGATGAGCGCGCTTATGCCTAAGGTCAAAGGCCGGGCAGACGGCAAGCTGGTCAATCAGGCAGTTCAACAGCTTTTGCAATAGGTGAAACGAAAGCAACACCCTCTACATTTCGTAGAGGGTGTTTTTTCTGTTTCTCATAAATGGGAGTCCTTCCGCATACTTTGTAAGGTAGAGGAAGGAGGATTGCCTCATATGAGCCGGTTTGTCCGCAAATTCCGGAAATGGACGGTCGATGCGCTCGACTTGCCGAGTGATCTCGTACTCGATTTACCCAGGCTCACCTTGATCGGAGGTAAGCAGCTTTACATAGAGAACCATCGGGGAGTAGTGCATTTTTCCCCGGAATCGCTACATTTGGAGCTTAGCCAAGGCATGCTGGAGGTTGAAGGGAGCGGGCTTGTCATAAAGGAGATTATGCCGGAGGAAGTTGTGGTAGAGGGGCGGATCTCCGGTATTAAATATCGCGAAACGGAGGGATCCTAGTGAAATCACCGATGTTTTCCAAATTGCAAGGAACCGTGACCGTCGTGATTCGCGGCGGAAATATCGAACGGTTCATTAATGAGCTCTCCAGGGGCGGCATTCAAATCTGGGATTTAGTGCCTTTGCCGGACGGAAAAATGGAAATGAACCTGCAGGTTGCGGACTTTTTTTCTTTGCGTCCGCTTTTGAAAAGGACGGGCTGCCGCCTAAAGGTGAAGCGGCGCTCCGGCCTGCCTTTTATCTTGATAAGGCTATGGCGGAGAAAATGGTTTGCGGTCGGCTTTGCCCTGTTCGTGGCCGTCATTTTCAGTCTCTCCCAACTGGTGTGGGATATCGAAGTTAAGGGTAATGTGAAAATACCGGATGAAGATGTACTAAAGGCGGCGCGCGAGGAAGGTCTTTATCCGTTTCAATGGATTTTCTCGTTGCCCGGACAGGACAAGCTGTCGGCGGAGTTAAACCGCAAGCTGCCGGGGACGTCATGGGTCGGTGTCTCTCGTACGGGAACCAAAATCTCGATTCAGGTTGTGGAGGCGACAGAGCCAAAGGAGCAAGGGCTTGCGAGCCCGCGGCACCTGGTCAGCAAGGCGGATGCGATTATTACATATATTTATGCGGAAAAGGGCCAGCCTGAAGTAAAGAAAAATGACCGTGTCAAAAAGGGCCAAGTTCTAGTATCGGGAATACAGGGAGGAAAGATGGTAGTTTCCAAGGGCGAGGTGAAGGGAAACGTATGGCACGAGTATAAGATCGAAGTCCCGCTCGTCCGCAAACAAAAGGTATATACCGGTGAAAAGAAGGAGCGGGGTTATCTTTTTTTCGGAAAGACGGCGATTCAACTCACAGGATACGGAAAAGTGGACTTCGATCGATCTCAGGTCCTCACGGAGTTCGATCCTTTGAGCTGGAGAAGCTTTAAGCTCCCGATCGGCTGGATGAGCGAGAAGATGCTCGAAACGACGGAACTCGAAATCAAGCTGTCTCGGGAACAGGCGCTTAAAGACGGAATCGAACGCGCGAAAAGAGACATTTTGGCTAAAAACGGGGCGACAAGCATCATTTTGGATCAAAAAATTTTGCATGAGAAGACAGACAATGGTAAAGTTTATATGAAAGTGCTTTTTGAAGTGGAACAAAATATAGCGGAAGAACTTCCGATAGTACATGACCAAGGAGAATGAGCTACTTGTCAGAACAACTATTCAATATAAAGATCACACTACAAAACGCCGCGGAAGGATTGTCCCTATTCGGCCCTCAAGATGTATTTCTGAAACTGGTTGAAAAGCATCTGAAAGCAAGTATCGTGCTCAGAGAGTCGGAGATATCCGTAAGAGGTGAAGAGCACGAGGTTGAGCGGATTCAGCAGTTGTTTGAAGTGCTGCTGGAGCTGATCCGCAACGGGTATATCCTTACCGAAAGAGATGTGCAATATGCCATCGATCTCGCGAAGGAGCTTCGCGCGGATCAGCTTCTTGATTTATATAAGGGCGAAATTGCCGTCACTTTCCGCGGGAAGCCCTTAAGAGTCAAAACCATCGGACAGAAGCATTACGTCACTACGATCCGGAAGAGAGACATCGTCTTCGGTATCGGGCCGGCCGGGACCGGTAAAACCTATTTGGCCGTAGTCATGGCCATTACCGCTTTGAAGGAAGGCGCTGTCAAACGGATCATTTTAACACGCCCCGCCGTGGAAGCAGGCGAAAACCTTGGCTTTCTACCGGGCGATCTGCAGGAAAAAGTAGATCCGTATCTGCGTCCATTGTATGACGCTCTTTACGATGTCATGGGGCCCGACCAAACGGCGAAAGCGCTGGAACGAGGCCTGATCGAGATTGCTCCGCTAGCCTATATGCGCGGCCGGACGCTGGACGACTCCTTTATTATTTTGGACGAGGCCCAGAATACGACCCCCGAGCAGATGAAAATGTTCTTGACCCGTTTAGGCTTCGGTTCGAAAATGGTCATCACCGGCGATGTCACCCAGATCGATTTGCCGAAAGGGAAAAAGTCGGGTTTGAACGAAGCCAGGAAGATATTGGAGAATATCGAAGAGATCGGATTCGTCTATTTTACGGAGTCGGATGTCGTTCGTCATTCACTTGTGCAGAAAATAATCGTTGCTTATGACCGTGCTGCTGAAAATCAGGGTTAATCATCCAGCCCCCGAACCCTCCCTAGCGGGATTCATCAAGCATTACATTCGCGTTGCGGCTTACCGGAGTAATGCGTAAAACAGGGTTCGGCGGGCTTTAAATTTTTCAGGAGGGCTGTCTCTATGACCTCAAACTCAAACGATCGACAAGAGAAAAGTAAGCTTCACGCCAGAACCGCGGGATGGAAACACAGCACATCGGTTCGTTACGTTCTGTATGTTGTGTTAATTGCCATGCTTTATGTGAGTCTGTCTCCCAAACTGTTGCCCGAAACATATGACATTGCCGTAGGAATGCCTAGCGATAAAGAAATTCTGGCTCCGATGGAAATACCGAATACGAAGGCTACTTTGAAGGCGCAGGAAGAGGCCGCAGAGAAGGTAGGACAAGTCTATACCATTCTGCCGCTCCGTAACGAAGCGCTGGTCGGCCAACTGATCGACCGGATCTTCCGGCTGAACCAGGATGACCAGGTGGCGACAGAGGATAAAATTAATATTTACAAAGAAGAGCTGCCCCAGCGCGTTAAGGACCATGTCCAGAATTTCATCATGAATAACCGCAACTCGGGGTCTTATTCTTCGACGCTTTTTCAGGAAGTCACGCAAAAGGTTGACGAACAGCAGTATCATATTTCGGAAGAAACATTTATTAAGATTCCGAAATTGACTGCTGAGGATATCAATGAGATGAAGCCGGTAGCCGCCGACATCGTCGCGCGTCTGATGACGGACCAGATCGTCGATGCCCAGACGGCTCGGGCCAAGGTAGCTGAAATGGTCAGCACGAGCTCGCTGAGCAAGCGGATCTCGCGCGAAGTCGTGCAGGAGCTGGCACGTCTATCCATCACCGCCAACAAGTTTTATGACGAGGAAGCCACCAAAACCGCAAAAGTAGAAGCGCGGGAAAATACACCTACCGTTTATATTAAGCAAGGGGACGTTCTCGTAGCTAAGGGCGAGAAAATTACCCAGGAAATGTATACGCTTCTCGAAAAGAACGGACTGCTTAAGGATGAGGTGAATTATTGGCCGCAATTCGGTCTCGTTTTGCTGTCGTCGCTGATGACGATCGGGCTTATTATGTTTATGCGCCAATCTGAGGGAGTCAGCAGGTTTAAATACAACAACTCTCAATTTGTCATGCTGCTGCTAATTATTCTGATCACTATCATTTCGATGCATATTACGGGGATCGTGCAAAACGAACAGCGGCCATATATCGGGTATCTGGCGCCAATTGCGACCGGTGCCATGCTGATTACTCTTTTGATCGATCTGTCATTGGCTTATATTTGCTCGATCTTGTTTAGTATATTGGCCAGTGTGATTCTAAATGTCCATCAGGGACAAATATTCGATTTTCAGTTTGGCTTTTTTGCCTTCGTTATTTCATTCGCATCGATATTTGCCATTCACCGTGCGAGCCAGCGGTCAACGCTCTTGAAGGCCGGTATCATGACTTGCCTGTTCGGCTCTGTTGCCGTCTTTACGTTGATCGTGATTAACAATAACGGATGGACGGAGTCAAGCACATTGTATGCGATTGGCTTCGCGATTGCGGGGGGCTTGCTGACTACAATTTTGGTCATTGGCCTGATGCCGTTCTTTGAGGTGACATTCGGAATTCTGTCGGCGTTGAAGCTGGTGGAATTGTCCAACCCGAACCACCCGCTTCTCCGGAAGCTGCTTACGGAAACGCCGGGTACTTATCACCATAGTGTGATGGTCGGCAATTTATCGGAGGCGGCTGCGGAAGCGATCGGTGCGGACGGGCTGCTGTGCCGCGTCGGATCGTATTATCACGATATCGGGAAAACGAAACGGCCGAGCTATTTTATTGAAAATCAAAACAATATGGAAAATCCGCATGATTTCATCGACCCGAAACTGAGCAAATCGATTATTATCGCCCATGCCAGAGACGGAGTTGAAATGCAGAAGGAATACAAGCTGCCGAAGCCGATCCGGGATATTGCGGAGCAGCATCACGGAACGACGTTCCTGCATTATTTCTACCACAAAGCGCTTGCTCTCGCCGAAGAACAAGGCGTGGAGCCGGATTTTACGGAGAAAGATTTCCGATATCACGGTCCTAAGGCCCAGTCGAAGGAAGCTGCGGTGGTTGGGATAGCCGATAGCGTCGAGGCGGCCGTTCGTTCATTGCGCAAACCGACGGTAGAGCAGGTGGAAACGATGATCGAAAAGATTATCAAAAGCCGGCTGGACGATCACCAGTTCAATGAGTGCGATTTAACGATGCGGGAGCTTGATCTGATTGCCCAAACATTAAAAGAAACGGTGATGGGAATTTTCCATTCCCGGATTGAGTATCCGGAACAAATCAAGAAGACAAAAGCAAATGACGAGAAGGATAGGGGGCTTGATGTGAATGGGACTAAGTCTGGCTTGGAACAATGAACAGGAGATTATGGAGATCGGCGAGGATTTGATTGAGCTGCTGGACAAGCTGTTGCAAAAAGCGGGTGAGGTTGAAGGCGTGACGGAAGGGGAAGTAGCCCTTACATTTGTCAGTGATGAGGCCATTCATGAATTGAATCGGGATTATCGCGGGATCGATCGTCCGACAGACGTGCTTTCTTTTGCGATGAACGAGTCTCTGGACGAGGAAATGGATATCGTTTATGAGCTTGAAGAGGGAGAAGAACTGGATGATATGACCGATGTGCTCGGAGATATTATTATTTCCGTTGAACGGGCTCAGGCGCAAGCGGAAGATTACGGTCATTCATTAACCCGTGAGATCGGATTTTTGTTCGTACACGGCTTTTTGCATCTGCTTGGTTATGATCATCAGGACGTGGCGAGCGAAAAAGTGATGATGGGGAAACAGGAAGCCGTTCTGGCCCAGGTCGGGCTTGTTCGCTAATGGTCTCCCGGCGTAAATGGAGCGCCACCTTTCGAAGTGCCTGGAGCGGGGTAATAACTTCATTGAGAACGGAGCGAAACCTCCGGGTTCACGTAGCGGCGGCGATCCTTGTGATCCTGGCCGCGCTCTTCTTCCGGCTTCCGGTGAGGGACCTGGCGCTGCTGCTCCTGGTGATCTCCGTGGTCATAACGGCTGAATTGTTGAATACCGCTATTGAAGCTGCAGTCGATCTGGCGACTCCGGAATGGCACAGACTGGCCAAAATTGCCAAGGATGCCGCAGCCGGAGCTGTCCTGGTCGCCGCGGCTTTTGCCGTTCTAATCGGGATTTTGCTGTTTTATAACCCGGTTATGACCTGGCTCGGCGGGGGCTAGTGATCAAAAGAATGGGAGATGATAGAGTATGAATATCGATTACAGCGCTTTGCTTCAGGAAGCGATTAAAGCCCGGACGGCCGCCTATATACCTTATTCGGGTTTTGGAGTGGGAGCGGCCCTGCTGGATCAGGAAGGCCGTGTCCACCGTGGCTGCAATATTGAAAATGCGGCCTATGGACCGACCAACTGCGGCGAGCGTACGGCTATTTTCAGGGCGATCGCGGACGGCCTTCAGCCTCGTACCTTCAAGGCTATAGCGGTAGTCGGCGATACGGAAGGTCCGATCTCGCCATGCGGCGTCTGCCGGCAGGTAATGCTTGAGTTGTGCGGACCGGATATGCCGGTCATTCTCGGCAACCTCAAAGGGGATATCCGCGAGACTACGGTTGGCGAACTGCTTCCTTACTATTTCAGCTCCTCCGATTTGAACGAAAAATAACAAAGGTTTCCTGTACGGAAAGGAATAACATCATGGCTAAAAATAAATTTAAATCCGGCTTTGTGGCCATCGTAGGCCGGCCGAATGTCGGCAAATCGACCTTGATGAATCAAATCATCGGTCAAAAAATCGCAATCATGTCCGACAAACCGCAAACGACGCGGAATAAAATTCATGGGGTATATACATCCGAGGAAATGCAGGTTGTTTTCCTGGATACGCCAGGTATCCATAAGCGCCAGTCGAAGCTCGGAGATTATATGAATACGACAGCACTGAATACGCTCGGAGAAGTGGAAGCGGTTCTGTTCCTCGTCGATACGGCCGAGGGATTGGGCGGAGGCGACCGTTTTATTATCGAGCGGCTGAAAGATCTCCGCACTCCTGTCATTCTCGTTCTGAACAAAATCGATCGTATACAGCCGGAAGAATTGCTGCCGATTATCGAGGAGTACCGGAAGCTGTACGATTTTGCGGAAATCGTTCCTATCTCGGCTAAGCTGGGTAATAATGTGAATACATTGCTGGAACAGATTGGCAAGTATCTGCCGGAAGGCCCGCAATACTATCCGGAAGACCAGGTGACCGATCATCCGGAGCAATTCGTCTGCGCGGAGCTCATCCGGGAGAAAATTTTGCACTTAACCCGGGAAGAGGTGCCTCATTCCATCGCCGTAACTATCGAAGATATGCGCGTCGAGGATAACGGTGTCGTATATATCTCGGCTGTCATATTTGTGGAGCGGGATTCCCAAAAAGGGATCATTATCGGGAAGCAGGGCTCGCTGCTTAAGGAAGTCGGTAAATTGGCGAGACATGACATCGAGAATTTGCTGGGCTCCAAGATTTTCCTCGAGCTTTGGGTTAAAGTGAAGAAAGATTGGCGTAACCAGGACCGCGTATTAAAAGATCTCGGATTCCACAGAGATGCTTAAATAATTTATTTAACTCTTTATGTTGGGAGTTATTGCAACGCATAGTTCGTGTTCACCCGCGCATCCTATTCTTTGAAGATGCAGGCGTCTTTCCGAAGAAAGGGTGAATACGAATGCGAGATTTTTCGTGGAAGTATTTTTCAATGACTGGAGATGTCGACGCTTATTTGTTATACAAAGAAGCTGGCGGCAATTCCGAGGAGGAAGCCGCGGCAGCGGAGGAGATTTTTGTTCCGGAAGAACAGGCCGAATAATTCGGCGCTGGTATTTTTATTAGAATGAGGTCAGGCTTGGGGGAAGAGACATGCTATACAGGGTGGAGGGAATCGTCATCCGCAGCATGGACTACGGCGAGGGAAACAAAATCATTACGCTCTGCACGGAGTCCCATGGAAAAATCGGGGTACTGGTACGCGGAGCAAAAAAAGTAAAAAGCCGTCATGCTGCACTTACACAGCTTTTTACTTTTGGGGAATTTGCATTTTTTCGCCAAAACAGAGGATTAGGTACTTTGAATTCAGGTGAGATTATTGAATCTCACTTTTCTTTACGTGAAGACCTGTATCTGGCTGCTTATGCTTCTTATGCTTGCGAATTGCTCGACAAGACGCTACAGGACGAAGAAGTGGGAAGCTTTTGGTTCACGCAGCTGAAAGCGTGCCTGGAAGGACTTTCGGCCGGAAAAGATCCACAGATCGTTATCCATCTATTTGAGATGAAAATATTGCAGGCGGCAGGGTACGGACCCTCGTTTGAATCATGTATTTCCTGCGGACGGGTCGATGATTCTCTTACGGTCAGCCCCCGGCTTGGAGGCAAATTATGTCGTGCATGCCGTAATCACGATCCGGCGGCGTTGCAATTGACGCCAGGAACCTATAAATTATTGTCTCTTTTTGAGAAAATGGATCTTAGAAGGCTTGGCAATATCGAAGTGAAGGATGCGACGAAAAAAGAGCTGAAATCCGTCATGAGAGCATTTATGGATATGCAGCTTGGACTCAGGCTTAAATCCCTTCAATTTCTAGACCAATTGGACAAATACGAAATTTGACGAACGACCTATTATCATATATTATAGATGAGAATTTCTTCTTTAAATGGGCATTAAAATGCCTTTTATCGGAGACTCATGCGTCGAACGGGAAAAGTAATGAGCTTGGGCCGAATAGCGAGCCGGGGATAGTGCAAGCCTGGCCGGAAAACTCATGAAATGGCGCCCCGGGAGTGTGGGAATTTGTTCGTGAAAAGTGGATTTGTGTCGGGCCGTTAATGACCGGCGCTTCGCAAATCAAGTAGGGTGGAACCGCGGGACTTTTGCTCTCGTCCCTATGTCTGGCAGCAGGCGTAGGCGACGGGAGCTTATTTGCGTCTTCCGGTGCGTAAACCTGAACTGACCTAAATATGCGTAAGGAGTTGTGGTTCATGAATTTTCAACAAATGATTTTGACACTGCAGCAGTTCTGGGCGGAACAAAACTGTATAGTGGTCCAGCCATATGACGTGGAGAAAGGCGCAGGTACGCTCAATCCGATGACCTTCTTGCGTTCCATCGGACCGGAACCGTGGAATGTGGCTTACGTTGAGCCTTCCCGCCGTCCGGCCGACGGACGTTACGGGGAAAACCCGAACCGGCTGTATCAGCATCACCAGTTTCAGGTTATTTTGAAGCCTTCTCCGGATAATATTCAAGAGATTTATTTGGAGAGCCTGAAGCGTCTCGGTATCAATCCGTTGGAGCATGATATCCGTTTTGTTGAGGATAACTGGGAGCATCCGGGACTTGGGGCATGGGGACTCGGTTGGGAAGTTTGGCTCGACGGCATGGAGATTACGCAATTTACGTATTTCCAGCAGGTCGGCGGCATTGAAACTAACCCCGTTGCCGTGGAAATTACCTACGGTATGGAGCGTCTGGCTTCTTATATTCAGGATAAAGAAAATGTGTTCGATTTGGAGTGGGTTGACGGTACTACCTATGGCGACGTCTTCCATCAAGCGGAATTCGAGCATTCGAAATATACTTTTGAAATTTCCGACGTAAAAATGTTGTTCACTTTGTTCAATATGTACGAACAGGAAGCGGGCAAAGCGATGGAGCAGCATCTTGTATTCCCGGCTTATGATTACGTCCTGAAATGTTCGCACACCTTCAACCTGCTGGATGCCCGCGGCGCGATCAGCGTGACGGAACGGACAGGATACATTACCCGGGTGCGGAATTTGGCCCGCCAGGTGGCGGCCACTTATTTGGAGGAACGTGAGAAGCTCGGATTCCCGATGCTGCAGAAAGGAGGCGTTGTCCGTGACTAAGGATCTGTTGTTTGAAATCGGAATGGAAGAAATGCCCGCCCGCTTTATCCGCGCGGCTATGGAGCAATTGAAGGATCGTTTGGAAAAATGGCTCGAGGAATCCGTGATTCCGCATGGAGCCGTTGAGAGCTATGCAACTCCTCGTCGTTTGGCTGTGCTCGTTAAAGACGTGGCCGAAAAGCAGGAGGATGTTCACGAGGAAGTGAAAGGACCTTCCCGCAAAATCGCTCTCGGCGAAAACGGGGAATGGAGCAAAGCCGCTTTGGGATTTGCGCGAAGTCAAGGCGTTGACCCTGAGCAATTTACGTTCAAGGAGCTTGCGGGAACCGAATATATCTATGTTAGCAAAAGCCGGGCAGGGGTAGAAACGAAAACCATTGTAGCCGATGGTCTGAACGGCATTCTGCATGCGATGAACTTCCCGAAAAACATGCGCTGGGGTCGCTATGATTTCAAATTCGTCCGTCCGATCCGCTGGATGGTAGCTCTGTTCGGCGAAGAAATTATCGAGCTTGAAGTAGCCGGTGTGAAGTCCGGAAACGTCACGAGAGGCCACCGGTTTCTTGGTCAAGATACGGTTATTTCCGTACCTTCAGCGTACGTTGAAGCGATGCGTGCCCAACATGTAATCGTCGACGTCAGCGAACGGGAAGAGCAGATCAAGAATCAAATCAAGGCCTTGGCTGAAGAAAAAGGCTGGAATATCGCGGTGAAGGACGATCTGCTGGAAGAGGTTCTATTCCTTGTCGAGACGCCGACGGTGTTATTCGGCAAATTCGAAGAGTCTTTCCTGAACATTCCACAGGAGGTTCTGATTACTTCGATGCGTGAGCATCAGCGGTATTTCCCGGTACTTGATGAAAAGGGTGCTTTGCTGCCGTTCTTTGTTACGGTACGAAACGGGGATGACCGTTCCCTTGATGTCATTGCAAGAGGGAATGAGAAGGTTCTCCGTGCCCGTCTGTCCGACGCGAAGTTTTTCTATGAGGAAGATCAGAAGCTGGCAATCAAGGACGCACTTTCGAAACTGGAAAGCATTGTGTTCCACGAAGAGCTGGGAACGGTCGGGGATAAAGTGCGCCGGATCCGCCGGAATGCTGAAAAGCTGTCCGATCTGATCGGCATTGATACGGGAACGGCGGAATCTGTCAGCCGTACCGCGGAAATTTGCAAATTCGACCTCGTTACGCAAATGGTTTATGAATTCCCTGAGTTGCAGGGCGTTATGGGCGAAGATTACGCGCGCAAGGCCGGAGAATCCGAGGCGGTGGCGAAGGGGATCTTCGAACACTATCAGCCGCGGTTTTCCGGTGATAGCGCTCCTGCATCAAGCGTCGGCTCTATCGTGAGCATCGCCGATAAAATCGATACGATTACCGGATGCTTCTCCATCGGCATCATTCCGACGGGATCGCAGGATCCGTACGGACTTCGCCGTCAGGCTGCCGGTATCGTTCAGATTATTCTGGAGCATGGGCTGGCGGTAAAGCTTAGCGATATTTTTGCCATCGCTTTGGATACTCATCAGCATTTCCATGAACTGAAACGGACCCGGGAAGAAATCATGAAGGATCTGATGGAGTTCTTCGGCTTGCGCGTAAGAAAGACACTGTCCGATAGCCTTCGTTACGATGTGGTTGATGCCGTTATGACCGCCGGCTTTGATGATGTAGTTTCCGTGGTTGCCCGTGGCGCCGCTTTGATGGCTGCAGTGAATGAGCAGGACGATTTCAAGTCGACGGTAGAATCCTTTGGCCGGGTCAGCAATTTGGCCGCCAAAGCATCGGCCGCCAAAGTAAGATCCGATTTGCTGGACGACCCTGCCGAACAAGGTCTTTATGATACTTGGCGCAAAGTGACCGAGGAATACCGGAAATCGCTGGACAGTCGCAATGCCGCTGAAGCATTGCAGCATCTCGGCGGACTGAAGAACGCCATCACCGTTTTCTTTGATGCGGTTATGGTCATGGCTGAGGATGAAGAAATCCGCACGAACCGTCTTGCTTTGTTGGCGGCAATCGATCGGGATCTTAAAGCCTTCGCCGATTTCAGCAAACTAGTCTGGGCATAATATAGAGGAAGTCAACTTCTCAGTGCTGAAAGCCCGGTTTTTGAACCTGATTTGAAGAGGTAGTTCAAAAAGCCGGGCTTTGATTCGAAGTAAGTTAAAGTACGGAGTAGCGAAATACGGACTTGGCTTGAATTAGCTGTAAAACCTGCAGCTAATTCAAGCCGGTAAGGCTGTTTGAAGCAAATTTGATGTAGAACCTGCAGTTAATTTTGTTCTTTCGGCGGGAAATTGGCATAATGGCTCAAATTAACGGTAGGTTTTACAGTTAATTTGGGATACTGAGGGTAAAAGGCCGAAATAGCTGTAAGTTTTGCAGTTATTTTGAGGCAGTTGGTAAAAGGCTGAAATAGCTGTAAGTTTTGCAGTTATTTTGAGGCAGTTGGCAAAACGCCAAAAATAGCTGCAGGTTTTGCAGTTGTTTTATGAGGCTGAAGGCTGCAGTCAGAGGGAAGAGAGCGGCCCCGAGCTTACTAAGAAGCAGTCGTTGGAGCGTAACGTATAGTTAATCTTATTCAGCCGGGAGTTCCGGCGAAAGGGAGCGGGAGTCTGATGGATATACGAATTGTCGTTGACGGGGACTCCTGCCCTGTCAAGGAAGAAATCGTTGCAGCGGCGCGGAGCTACGGAGTCCGCGTATTGATGGTCTCCTCTTACGATCATGTGCTTCGCGGAAGTGAAGGCGTGGATATTGTTCAGGTTGACCGCAGTCAGCAAAGCGCCGATCTGTACATTGCCAACCATATTGCCAAGCACGATATCGTCGTCACGCAGGATTACGGACTTGCGGCGTTGGCGATTGCCAAATCATGCAGAACTTTGTCTCCCCGGGGCGAAATATTTGACCCGGGGAATATTGATTATTTGCTCGAACGCCGCCATCATCATGCCAAGGCACGGCGCGGAGGGCGCTATTTCAAGGGGCCTCGGCCTTTTACAGATGAGGACCGGGGACATTTTACCGAGGTATTGTTAAAACTTTTGCAAGATATGCAGGAGAATGTACAATTTTAGCGAATTATTATTTACGTGTCTTAAGAAAGATGAAGGTGGTTTAGATGAGTACCGGACGAGGAAGTATTCCGGAGGAAGTCATCGAGGCAGTCTTGCGGCAGCATGATATCGTCGATACGGTCGGCAAGCACGTTCATCTGACAAAACAGGGCAAATATATGAAAGGGCTTTGTCCGTTTCATTCGGAGAAAACCCCTTCATTCACGGTGACGCCCGACCGTCAAATTTTTCATTGTTATGGCTGCGGCAAAGGCGGAAACGCGATTAAATTCCGAATGGAGATCGAAGGCCTGACTTTCCCGGAGGCGGTCAGAATGATGGCCGAAGAAGCCCATATCCCGTTTGATTACGGAACGGCCGGCCAGGGAGATGCGCCGCGAAATCTGGAATTAGAGCAACAACTGCAAGCCCATGAATGGACGTCCAAGCTGTATCATTTTCTGCTGAAAAATACGGAACACGGCAAACCGGCTATGGATTATCTTAAATCCAGAGGGTTTACCGACAAAGCCATCGACACGTTCCAAATCGGCTATGCGCCGGCGCGTTGGGATACGCTCGTTCAATTTTTGGAGAAGCGATCCTTTGATCTGGGAACGATGGAGAAAGGCGGCTTATTATCTTCCAAGCAGGATGGTACCGGCTATGTTGACCGTTTTCGCGACAGGGTGATATTTCCGTTGCACAACCGGAATGGCAAGGTGATTGCTTTTGCCGGAAGAGTGCTCGGGGAGGGACAGCCTAAATATTTGAACTCGCCGGAGAGCAAATTGTTCAGCAAGAGCCGTACGCTCTACAATCTTCACCAGGCGAAGGCGGAAATCCGGAAATCACGGCAGATCGTATTGTTTGAAGGATACGGCGATGTCATCAGCGCTTGGGAAGCCGGCGTACATAATGGCGTTGCCACGATGGGAACGGCATTGACCGAAAGCCATGCGGCGATGATGAGGGGTCTTGCGGACGAAGTCATCGTTTGCTATGACGGAGATAATGCGGGACAAGCCGCAGCTCTCAAAAGCATTCCGATTTTGGAAAGTCTTGGTTTTACCGCGAAAATCGCCCTGCTTAGCGAAGGGATGGATCCGGATGAATTTATTCAGAAGCACGGGGCCGAGCGTTTCAAGCATCAGGTGTTAGATGGAGCTGTTTCATCCGTCAAATTTAAGCTTATATATCTGAAAAAAAACCATATACTGCTAGAGGAAGACGGAAAGGTCGCTTACATCAAAGATGCGCTCGAAGTAATTGCACCCTTGCCGTCGCCGACGGAGCGGGAGATTTATTTGAAGGAAATGTCCGCCGATCTTCAGGTATCGTTTGACAGCTTGAAGCAGGAATGCAACGAAATGCGCCAGGCTATGCAAAAAAAGATACCGGCGGGGGATAATACGGCCAAAAGGTGGAATAATGGTAGGCATAAAAAGGGGCAGGCGTCCATGCCGGTTCTGCTGCCCGCTTATCATGTTGCGGAACGTAGGCTGCTTTCCTTTATGCTTCAGGATGACGAAGTCGCCCGGTATGTGGGCGATCGTCTAGGGGACAGCTTTAACATCGGTGAACATACAGCGATCGCTGCTTATCTATACGCCTATTATGCGCAGGGAAAAGCGCCTGATGCCAGCCGGTTCATCTCATCGCTTCAGGACGACAAGCTGGAGCAAACCGTTATTTCCATCGCCATGATGGATACGCCGGCAGAATGGAGCACCCAGGAGCTGGATGATTGTATCCGGGAAATCCAGAAGGTCCCGCTGCAGGCAGAAATAAAGCGCAAGAAGGAAGAGATGGTATCGGCTGAACGGGCCGGGGATTTTTTGCGTGCGGCACAAATTGCAAGTGAGATTATTGCCCTAGAGAGACAGTAGAAGTGCGTGTTAAAAAGTCAGATCAGTAACCGACTTTTTGAACAACCTCTATAAGAATGGACTTTCGGATGTTTCTAGGGAGGAGGGAGCCAGAAATGACGAATGATCAGCATACTGAACTAGAAACTGAACTAACCTTGGATCAGGTCAAGGACCGTCTGATTGAGCAGGGTAAGAAGAGGTCTTCATTGACCTATAAAGAAATCATGGAGAAGCTCTCCCCTTTCGAACAGGATCCCGAACAGATGGACGAGTTTTATGAACATTTGGCTGATTTGGGCATCGATATTACGGGCGACAGCGATGAAGAGCTGACAAACCGCAATAATGACGAGGAAGGGCGCGAATCGAGCGATGAGTTCAGCTTTGAAGATGACTTAACGCTGCCTCCCGGCATTAAAATCAATGACCCGGTTCGGATGTACCTGAAAGAAATCGGTCGGGTACCTCTTTTGTCGGCAGATGATGAAATGGAATTGGCCAAACGCATAGAGAACGGGGATGAGGAAGCCAAACGCAGGCTTGCCGAAGCCAACTTGCGTCTCGTGGTCAGCATCGCCAAACGTTATGTAGGCCGGGGTATGCTGTTTCTCGATTTAATCCAGGAAGGCAATATGGGCCTGATCAAAGCGGTCGAGAAATTCGACCATAAGAAAGGCTTTAAATTCAGTACCTATGCGACATGGTGGATTCGCCAGGCAATCACCCGCGCCATTGCGGACCAGGCCAGAACGATCCGGATTCCGGTGCATATGGTGGAAACGATCAATAAGCTGATCCGGGTATCCCGTCAACTTCTGCAGGAGTTAGGGCGTGAACCGGCGCCGGAAGAGATCGCTGCGGAGATGGAGCTCAGCGTCGAAAAAGTGCGCGAGATCATGAAAATCGCGCAAGAGCCTGTATCGTTGGAAACGCCAATCGGGGAAGAAGACGACTCCCATCTCGGCGATTTTATCGAAGACCAGGAAGCGTTGGCGCCTGCCGATGCAGCTGCATACGAACTCCTGAAGGAACAGTTGGAGGATGTTCTTGATACGCTTACGGAACGCGAAGAGAACGTGCTTCGCCTGCGTTTCGGTTTGGATGACGGCCGAACGAGAACATTGGAGGAAGTAGGCAAGGTGTTTGGCGTAACGCGGGAAAGAATTCGCCAGATTGAGGCGAAGGCGCTCCGCAAGCTGCGTCATCCTAGCCGAAGCAAACGGCTGAAGGATTTCCTCGAATAAGCGAATGCGAAAATTCCGACCTTCTGCAGTTAAGCAGCAAGGTCTTTTTTTTCACAGAAAAAGATGTAGGGCCTGGACTTCTTTCTTTTGGAAGTATTTCCTTCTTTTTCTTTATTGTTCTTTATTTTAGCTTTTTTCCAAGACCATTGCAAATGGTCTTGGGAGGATAAATACCAAAAATAGGGGGTGTGGTTGCGTCATGAAACTTTCAGCAAGATTACAGCATATTGCGGACCGGCTTTCGCCCGGTTGCAGGCTGGCGGATATAGGATCGGATCATGCCCTGCTTCCGGTTTATGCGGTACAAAACGGGCGTGCCTCCTTTGCCGTAGCGGGCGAAGTAAACGATGGTCCTCTTGAAGCGGCCAAGCGGCAGGTAGCCGAAGCCGGAGAGAGCAAGCGGGTGTCTGTCCGTAAAGGAGACGGCCTGGCCGTTGTCGAGCCGGGAGAAGTGGATGCCATCACGATTGCCGGTATGGGCGGAGCGTTGATCGCCTCGATTCTGGAGGCAGGGAAAGACAAGCTTGCGGGAGTTAAGCGGCTTGTCCTTCAGCCGAATGTCGGGGAGGATATCGTGAGGAGCTGGCTTATTGCAAACGGCTGGTATTTGAGTGAGGAGATCATCCTTGAGGAAGACGGCAAAATATATGAGATTCTTACGGCGGAGACAGGACCGGATGCAGCCAAGCTCAACGATCAATTATATTCGGAGCGTACGATTTCCGGCAGCACGGTTTCTCTTACCAGAGATCTGCTTTTGCTTATGGGTCCGCATTTGACGGAATCGAAGGACGAGGTGTGGTTTGCCAAATGGCGCTCCGAAATCGATAAGCTGGATAAAATCCGGCAGTCCGTGGCCACATCTAAACAGGAATCTTCGCGTGAGAAAGAAGAGTCGTTGAATCAACTTTCAAACCGGCTTAAGGAGGTGCTGGCATGTTTGCAAAAGGCCAAACTGTAATTCAGTATATGGAGCAGCTTGCCCCCAAGCATGTGGCGATGGAGGATGACAAGATCGGTCTTCAGCTTGGAACGCTGCAAAAGGAAATTACGGGCGTACTGACCGCGCTTGATGTGAATGAAGAGGTGGTCGACGAAGCAATCGCGCTCGGAGCCAATTTAATCATTGCTCATCACGCCATCATTTATCGTCCGCTTCGGAATTTGCAGAGCGATACGCCGATGGGCAAAGTATATGAAAAACTGATTAAACATGATATTGCTGTTTATGTGGCACATACGAACCTTGATGTGACCGAAGGCGGGATGAACGATTGGATGGCGGAGGTGCTCGGTATTGAGAGCAGCTCTTCCGTGGAAGACATCCACACCGACAATATGTACAAGCTTGTTGTATTCGTGCCTAAGGACCATCATCAACGCGTGCTGGATGCCGTGCTGAACGCAGGGGCGGGCGCTATCGGCAATTATAGCCATTGCAGCTTCAATATTGAAGGATACGGTACCTTCGTTCCTGGAGAAGGAACTGATCCGTTTATCGGGAAACAGGGCCAACTGGAAAAAGCGGAGGAAATCCGGATTGAAACCATTGTGCCTCAAAGCATTCGCAGCAAAGTGATTCAAGCGATGTTGAAAAGCCATCCTTATGAAGAGGTGGCTTACGATCTGTATCCGATGGACCTGAAGGGCCGTACCTTCGGACTCGGACGGGTCGGCAAGCTGAACGAGCCGGTTACTTTGAAACAATTCGTCCAGCGTGTGAAAGAGAAGCTGGATGTACCGTTTGTTCGAGTGGTCGGCGATTTGGACCGTCAGATTAAAAAAGCGGCGGTGATCGGGGGCTCAGGCGGGAGATACTGGAAGGCTGCGATGTTCCGGGGAGCGGAGGTGCTCGTTACGGGAGATATCGATTACCATACGGCCCAAGATGCGTTGATGGCCGGACTCACCTTGATCGATCCGGGGCATAACGCCGAGAAGATTATGAAGCCTCGGGTGGCTGCGTGGTTAAAGGAAAAACTGGAGGAAGGGAAATACGAAACCAAGGTGTTTAGTTCCGGAGTTCATACGGAGCCGTTTAATTTCCTCTAGTTTCTACTTGTGATTCAGCGGCAATGCCTGTATACTATCAAGTGTTGCTTTCGAAAGTTTGACAGACAATCGCCGGCGGCTTAACGGCCGCGGGAGGAAAGTCCGGGCTCCATAGGGCAGGGTGCTGGATAACGTCCAGTCGGCGCGAGCTGAAGGATAGTGCCACAGAAATGGACCGCCGATGGCCGCTGCAAAGCGTGCACAGGCAAGGATGGAACCGAGGTGTAAGAGACCCCGAGGAACGCTGGTGACTTCGTTCCTGGTAAACCCCATCTGGAGCAAGACCTAATGGGACGCAGCTTCCCTGAGAAGCAGCCTTAGCCCGAGGCGCGTCCGGGTTGGTCGCTGGAGCCGCCCAGTAATGTGCGGCCTAGATAGATGATTGTCGCTCAAAGCGGGAGGGTAGTTCCCGTTATTACCGCAAAGAGTACAGAACCCGGCTTACGGCAAACTTTCTTCACTGCAACTCACATGCATCATGTATGAATGGGAAATTGGACTTTTATAGCGGAAAAATGCAAAAACGGTTGGATAGAGGATTTCCTCATCCAACCGTTTTTTTGTGCGAAGTCATAAAGTGTAGTCTTACATAGCGTCATTCAGGATTTTGTTCATTTTGCGCTGCATTGACTGCGGCCAGAACTGCAAGGGGGCCGAGTTACCCTGCGCCGACTCCAGCGCCGAAAAGACATCGATTTGGCCGTATCCGAAGTATTTGTCGTGACCGGGATCCCCCAAATCAATAACGTTCTTGCGGATGATGTCCATGACTTCCGTATTTTTTAATTTAGGGTTCACGGATCGTATCAAAGCGGCCAAGGCGGATACATGGGGGCTCGCCATGGAGGTGCCCGATAAAGCGGCGTACTGGTTGTCGGGATAGGTGCTCGCAATACTTTCGCCCGGCGCCATCACATCTACGTAATCGCCGTAGTTGGAGAATGATGCCCGCTGCAGGTGGTAATCCGTCGCGGAGACGGACAGCACCTCCGGATAGGCTGCCGGATAACCCGGACGCTCCGTGTTGTCGTTCCCGGTTGCCGCAATTAGGACCACGTCACGATCAAAGGCGTATTTGATCGCCTCATGCAGAAACTGGGCATCCGCATAATTTCCGAGGCTCATATTGATCACTTTGGCACCGTGATCGGTAGCCCAGATGATTCCCTGGGCCACGGAATAGGTCGTGCCGGATCCGGTTTTGTCCAGCGCTTTTACGGGCAGGATTTTGCCTCCCCACATCATTCCGGCAATTCCTTCGTTATTGTTCACATTGGCGGAGATGATACCGGCGACATGGGTGCCGTGACCAACGTCGTCAACGGGATCGTCGCCCGGTGAGACGACGTTGTATCCTTTCAGGAGCCGGCCTTGGAGATCGGGATGCTTCAGATCCACGCCCGTATCGACGACGCCTACGATAACATCGTTGCTTCCTTTGGACAACTTCCAGCCCCGGTTAGTCTCGATGATCGGCAGATTCCATTGGTATTCAGAGAACAGCAGGTCATTCGGGATTTCCGGATTCTCATCGCCCAGACCGGTTACATTTTCATTGGTCATGTACAGATAGTGCGGTTCGACATGGTTCGGTTTCCAATGCTTTTTAAAATACGTTGTCAATTGCTTCATATCCATCGATTCCGAACGGAAAATATAAGTGTTGCCGATGTTTTGCGCCGGATTGCACCGCAGATCGCGCTCGATCTTCTTCATATCTGCAGCGGAAGGCGCCTTCCCGAAAGTGACGACAATTTCGTTTTCGTAATAATGGCTCGCTTTTTCATTGTCATGGCCGGTTTTTACGGTAATATCCTGCAATGTGTCGGCATGGACGGATTCGATCTTATACTTTCCTTCTTTGGGATAAGAGATGAGGCGCAGATTTTTATGTTGGTGATCCTGTACCCGGCTTAAAATCCCCATATCCAGCACTGCGATCATTCCCTGTTGATTCTTGCCCTGAGCGGGTTCTGCAGCTACAACATATTTCGGATTACCCTGCGGAAAACCAGGCGATTCATAAGAATTTCCTTTGCGGAGGGCATTCCGGGCGAAGCCCAAATAAGTGTCCAACTGTTTTTGCTCCGCTGCTTCCAGCCGGAATTTTGCCGCTCGAAATTCCCGTTCCTGCTTCCCCGTGTACCAACGCAGGGAAGGAAATTGTTTATGATCCTTCTGTAAATCTCCGGCATCTGTCGGTAATTTCCCTGGCTGTGCAGCGGCGAATTTATCGGCAAGCAGGCGAAGATGCCTCTTGGCGTCCAGCCTTGCAAGGCGTTCCGTAGCGGTCATGTCGCGCTTCAGCATCATTTGTTTCAGCTTATGTTCCTCGGCCGGATTTTTAACGGTTTTGATCTCAGCTTGCCGGTTAGCAGAAGGGGCGGACGAATCCGGAATCAAGTTGTAAAGAGCAACAGCGGCGACTCCCGCAAGGGCCAGCGCAGCCCATCTCTGCCATCTCATGTAGGTCCTCCTTTGCACAATATAAAGATAGACATAGAATGAGGTAAAACCGATGGTTTTATTCTTAAAGGACCGCGGTGAATGCAGGTCAAGGGTAACGTTTTCCAGCGTTTTTTGCGATATGGGGATCGTCAAATGGACAAACTGAAGAAATGCCGCAAATGCCTGCACAGCATCTTTTTTGTATCGATTTAACAGCTGGCGCTCCGCATACCGGCACGGGCCTCCGGGGAAAATGAACGGTGAGGTGATCATAATGCCAAACGGCGAAAAACCGATAGTTAAATGCAGCGTATCGAATTGTACCTATTGGGGTGAAAAAAACCTCTGTCAGGCCGATCTGATCATGATCGATATCGATAAGCATGCAAACCAGAGCTATAACGCCGAATTTGCCGGTGAATCGTTTGATACTGAGCATCAGGACACTGCCGCTTCGTCTTCCGCAACTTGCTGTCATACGTTTAAGCCGAAATCGTCGTAACCCGGAAGCCAAATTCAGGAGGTGCTGTGATGACTGATCGTACAAAGGATAAACAAGACCATCCCGTTTCCTCGAAAAAACGTGTGGATTATCCTAGAAAGACCCATCAGGAGGAGTACGCGGCAGAGGTGGTGCCGATGAGCACCGTCGCCGACAGACGAAGCGAACGGCGCGATGCCGACAATTCCGTACGTGCAGAACGCTCTGAAAACGGCACGGCTACGGCAGGGAAAACCGTCGGCTATGTGGGCGTCGGTTTCGGGATAGCGTCGCTTTTCATGTGGTCCATCATCTTGGGACCTTTGGCGGCAGTGATGGGATTTTACGCCTACAGCCAGGGTAATAAAACTTCCGGTGCCTGGGCAATCGGCCTTGGAGTTGTTGCCACGCTGAGTTATTTCGTCCTTATACCCTTTACCCGCTAAACGAGAGCAGTTTGTAAAAAGGACCGACGCCAAAGGTGTCGGTCTTTTTTTACCTGGAGCGAGGCATTTTTACATTTTGCGACAAATAGGTGGTCAAGCCTGCGATTCATGTGTAAAATATAGGGTATACCACCTTTTTAACGTGAAGAGGAGTCAAGCAAACATGCAAATCGATCCACGCACCATGACGCAGCTAATACAGTTACAGACCGTTAACGATATCGACCTCCAAGGGAATGCGGCAGCACGTACCAATGTCGATGGCGAAGGTTCCTTGTTTGATATATTGCTTCAAGAAATGATGATGGCGGAAGGCCGTACCGAGTCCAGTGATCTGGTGGGCAAGCTTCCGTTATCTGCGCTTACTTATGGTTCCGGTTATGAGGGGTGGATCTCGCAGGCTTTACCTGCCGAAGTCCTCGGTGGGCAAGCCGTGGAGGCGTCTGCTTATCGGCCCTCGGCCTCGATTGGCCAGGAACGCGGAGAATTGGATGAACTGATCACCCAAGCCAGCCGCAATTACGGTGTGTCCGAAAGTCTGATCAAAGCCGTCATCGAGACGGAATCCTCGTTTAACCCAGGGGCCGTATCATCGGCTGGAGCTAAAGGATTGATGCAGCTTATGGACGGAACGGCCAACGGGCTCGGCGTGAGCAATCCGTTTGACCCGGGGCAGAACATCGACGGCGGAACACGTTATTTGTCCTATCAGCTCAAGCGGTTTGGCGGCAATGAGAACACGGCGCTTGCAGCTTATAATGCCGGACCGGGCAGGCTGCAAAAGCTGGGGATTTCCAACGACCAGGAACTGATGGATAAGCTGCACTTGCTTCCCCGGGAGACGCAGAATTATATCGCTAAGATTGCGGCTGCACGCTCCAAGTATGAAATTTAACGCATGCCATGCAGTTTGACGGCAAAACGGTAATGAATGGATTGTACTGAATCCGCTAAGGTAAGGGGTTCATCTAGGGAAAGATCAAATGGGAAAACGCTCCGGCTGCCGGATTTTCGCGTTTTTTCTTTTGATCTTTTTTTGAAGTCTATATTTGATTTGGATTGGTTCAGGAGGAAATAAAGATGAGATATTTTGATCACGCGGCAACCACGCCTCCATATGACGAAGTGACCCGGACCATTGCTGAAGTGATGGCTCTGCATTATGGGAATCCGTCATCTCTGCACCGGCTTGGAGAAGAAAGCGGCAAGCTGCTGCGCAGGGCGCGGGAAGTATGTGCCGGAGCGCTGGGAGTTTTGCCCGGCGAAATTGTATTTACTTCAGGAGCCACGGAAAGCAACAATATGGCTATTAAGGGCGCGGCGCTTCAGTATGTCAAACGGGGCAAGCACCTGATCACTACAGCCACGGAACATCCGTCCGTATATGAGTGCTGCAGGCAGCTTGAGCAGTGGGGCTGGGAAGTTACGTTTTTACCAGTGAATAAAGAGGGCAGGGTATCCGTAGAGCAAGTTGACGAGGCTATCCGGAAGGATACGGTCCTGGTGTCCGTGATGCATGTCAATAATGAAACAGGAAGCGTTCAGCCTGTAGCAGAAATAGGAAGCCTGCTGAAAGAGAAATATCCGCGTGTGCTTTTTCATGTGGATGGAGTTCAGGGGTTTGGAAAAATAGAGCTGCCGATCAAGGAGAGCGGAATTGATTTATACAGCTTGTCCGCGCATAAACTAAGGGGACCGAAAGGGATCGGCCTGTTGTATGTGCGCGATGGAGTTACCTTACAGCCCCTGCTTGCCGGTGGAGGCCAGGAGGAAGGGCGGCGGCCGGGAACGGAGAACATCCCGTATGCCGTTGGCATGTCCAAGGCGATCCGGCTGGCCAAGGAAGGGGGCCCCGAGCGGGCAGTTCACCTTAGATCGCTTAAAGATAAACTGATTCGCGGCATAGCCACTCTTCCGGAGCTGGAGTTGAATTCTGCGTTGGAGGAGACTCACGGCGCACCGCATATCGTTCATTTCTCTTATCCCGGAATGAAATCCGAAGCTTTCTTGCACATGTTGGAGGAAGAAGGGTTCCTGGTATCGACCCGGTCGGCCTGCTCTTCCAAACGGGCCGAGCCAAGCCGGATTTTGCTTGCGATGGGCAAAAGTCCCGAGGCTGCCGCAGCGGGCATTCGAATCAGTCTGGGTGAGGAGCATACGGGCAAGGATATTGCGGATCTGCTGGAGGCGCTCAATAAATGTGTACGGCGTGTAAGGAATTTAAAGGGAGAGAGATGACCATGACATCATATGATATGCTGCTGCTTCGTTTTGGAGAAATTACAATCAAGGGAAAAAATAGGTCCCGGTTCGAAAAGGCCGCGCTGGCCCACGTGAAATCGCTGCTTAAGCCGTATCCTGCAACGAAGGTAATCCGGGAATACGGGCGGATTTATGTCGAACTCCATGGGGAACCGGCGAGAGAGGTCAGCGAATCCCTTAAACATGTATTCGGCATAACTTCGATTAGCCCGGTCAAAGTCTCTCCTTCCAGACTGGAGGACATCATTAGCGCGGCAAAAGAATTCGTGGGAAGCGTGCCTGCCGACCGGCATATTCCTTTTAAAGTGAACGCCCGCAGAGTATGGAAGGAGTTCCCCTACGGCTCGCAGGAAATGAATCGGCTCGTCGGGGGACCGATCCTGCAGGCTGCCCCCGGCTTGAAAGTGGATGTCCATCACCCCGAGCTCGAGCTGCGCGTGGAGATCCGGGAGCAAGGCACTTATCTTTATTCCGAGGTTATCCCGGCCGCAGGCGGATTTCCGCTAGGCACCAACGGGAAGGCGATGCTGCTGCTCTCCGGCGGTATTGATAGCCCTGTGGCAGGCTGGTCCGCGATGAGACGCGGACTTGAGATCGAATGCGTTCATTTCCACAGCTATCCGTTTACAAGCAAGAAGGCGGAGGAAAAAGTGATCGAACTGGCTAAAGTGCTTTCCCGCTATGCTGGGCAAGTTAAGCTTCATCTGGTTCCTTTTACGGAGATCCAAACTTCGCTTGCCGGTACCGGACAGGATAATTTGATCATTACGCTAATGCGCAGGTCGATGCTGAGAATCGCTTCCTTGCTGGCCGAAAAAAACGGGGCGCTGGCACTTGTCACCGGAGACAGCCTCGGCCAGGTGGCGAGCCAGACTTTGCCGAGTATGAACGTGATTGGCCGGGCTACCGAGCTGCCGCTGCTGCGGCCGCTTGTAATGAGCGATAAAGATGAAATCATTAGTCTGGCCAAGAGAATAGGCACCTTTGATTTGTCCATTCTGCCATATGAGGACTGCTGCACATTGTTCGTACCGAAATCGCCGACAACGAATCCGAATCTGCGGATTATCGAGAAGATTGAAGCGGGCTTGAACGGTCTTGCCGAACAAATCGAAACTGCCGTACGGGATACGGAAACCCTGATCATCAAGCCGCATGAGGAAGTTGTTAGATCATCCCCTGATGATATCAGCAGCGGGAATATGGCGGGAGCAGGGACTATCGACAACAATTGGTTTTAAATGCTCCGGTTTTACGCTGCCCTCTCCATTGTTCGTCGCTCTTTTCTCTTGACTTTTGTCATCGGACGCGCACTACCAAAACTTCAGTTATCCCAAAACCTACGCATCAATTTGACGCAAAGCTTAGCTGAATTCATCGCCTAAGAAATAAAACAAATCGCTCCCGCTGGCCTCAGGCCGGTCCGGGAGCGATTTGTTTTATCTTGGCACCGATGTTTAACGGGTAGCCGGATGGGACCGGCGTTTTTCCTCTTCCTTCTCGCGGTGCTTTTGTTTCGTTCTATAACCGGCAAATAGCACACCGGCCATAACGAGCGCGATAAACAGGTACCGCAGAATAGGGTTGTCCTCAAAAAAGCCAATGAAATGCGGTTCTTCGGTAATCATATGAGCTGCGGTGTAGGCCAGCACGGCCGCCCCGACATAGGCGATCCAGGGAAACATTCCGAGCAGCTTAATAAATAAGGTGCTTCCCCACACGACGATCGGCACACTGATCAGCAGTCCGATGATTACAAGAATTGTATGTTGTCCCGATGCGCCGGCTACAGCGATTACGTTATCCAGCCCCATCGCGGCATCCGCAATGACAATAGTTCGTACCGCAGGCCAAAGCGAATCTTTGGCTTCGACGGAATCGTGATCACCTTCATCGGCAAGCACTTTATAAGCGATAAAGATGAGCATGAGTCCGCCAACCGCAAGCAGCCAAGGAATTCCCAACAGCCAGACGACCACAAGCGTGGCGGCGATGCGAAGCAGAATAGCGCCGGCCGTACCGTAAAGGATCGCCTTCTTCTGAACTGTCTTGGGAAGCTTTCTAGCCGCCATTCCGATGACAATTGCGTTATCTCCAGCCAAAATCAAATCGATAAAAATGATATTGATCAGAGAGAGAAAAAATGTTGCACTGAAAAATTCCACTTATGTCACTTCCTCTTCAGACGTATATACGTATTAATTAACCAAATGGATTCATTTGTCCAGATTATTTTTACAAAAGGATAAAGACATAGCTTGCCCACTTACCTCATAAAAATGATAAGAGGTTGTTCAAAAAGGGGGATAAGCGTGGATCAGCTGATACTGCTTTCAGAAATTCTGATCATAAATTTGGTGCTCAGCGGCGACAACGCTCTTGTTATTGCGATGGCAAGCAAGGAACTGCCGCTCCAGCAGCGCAAACGGGCCGTATGGTGGGGGGCACTGGGAGCGGTATTGCTTCGTTGTCTCTTGTCATGGATTGCTGTGGTTCTGCTGCAAATTCCGTTTATTCAGGCAGCCGGCGGACTATTGCTTGCAGGCATTGCCTTTAAGCTTCTATTACCCCACGACGAGACTACGCGAGTTCGTGAAGCGGGTACGATGTGGCGTGCGATCCGAACCATTCTCGCGGCGGATTTTATTATGAGTCTCGATAATGTGCTTGCGATTGCGGCACTGGCCGACGGGGATCTCGCCATCCTCGTTATTGGGATTGCGATCAGCATCCCGATCGTGGTCTGGGGCAGTAATCTGATTGCGGACTGGCTGCAGCGCCTGCCAATACTGACTTATGCCGGCGCCGGAATTCTTGGCTATACGGCAGGAGATATGCTGCTGCATGATCCCAAGCTTGGGGGGCTGCTTGAGACGACTCTGCCGGCACTTGCGAACATGCTGCCGGTTGCACTGGCCGCGCTCGTTATTATGTTCGGCTGGGTGAAAAAATATCAGGCCGGTCGCTGAACTCCAGCCGGATTCAATTTGCGGACCGAGGCATGAAAAAATCACTCTCTTGATCCGGGAGAGAGTGGTTTTTTATGCTGTTTTCATTTAAACTGAAATCATAAAGGGAATGTCGTAATTTGCCGCGGCATGTCCCTCATTGTCTAACCGGAAGGTGTGTGATGGGATGTCCGATAACAACAAGCTAATGACCGGAATTTTGATTCTGGCTGCCGGGATCATCATCCTGCTTGGGAAACTCGGGGTATTCAGTTTTCTTGGAAAGGCGCTTTGGCCGCTACTGTTGCTGATACCGGGCATTGTATTTCACCTGTGGCATTTTTGGAGAAAAGGGCCGTCCGAGCTGCTTCTGCCCGGCGGGATTCTGACCGTTTACGGTGTTCTGTTTATTATTGCGAACATTTGGGGATGGACCACCCTCAAGTACAGCTGGCCCGGATTTATCCTCGGAATCGCTGTCGGACTGTACGAGTATGAATTTTTCTCCTCCGTCCGCCAAAACGGGGTTATGATTGCGGCTGTCATTGTGGGAGCCGTGTCCGTCATATTGTTCGGCATCACCTTATTTTCGCTGGCGCTGATCTATTTGGTTGCCATTGCGCTGATAATAGGAGGCATCTGGTTGATTGCCGCGCGGGGAAAAACCCGGCGAAGCTGGTGATGTATGGAAAGTTCTTGAATTTCTCTAAAATTTGCGTATAATATAAGGGATATGTCCAAGCGTCGGGATATGAGAACTCCGACGCTTGTTTTGTGGTGATTCAGCTGTCTTAGCTTTATAGAATAAGCAAACAGAGACGAAAGGATATGGAGAAAACCCATGCATGAAAGAAAACAAATCCGCAACATTGCGATTATTGCTCACGTAGACCACGGCAAAACGACGCTTGTCGACAAACTGCTTCAACAGTCCGGTATTTACCGGGAACATGAATCCGTCCAGGAACGCGCGATGGATTCCAATGATCTGGAACGCGAACGCGGAATTACCATTCTGGCCAAAAATACCGCGATCACTTATAAAGATTATTTGATCAACATTGTGGATACTCCGGGACACGCCGACTTTGGCGGCGAAGTGGAACGGATTATGAAGATGGTAGACGGCGTGCTGTTGGTCGTCGATGCTTACGAAGGCTGCATGCCGCAGACCAAATTCGTACTTCGTAAAGCGCTTGAACATCAGTTGACCCCGATTGTCGTCGTTAATAAGATTGACCGCCCTGCAGCCCGCCCTGCGGAAGTAATTGATGAAGTACTCGATCTGTTCATCGAGCTTGAAGCGAACGATGAACAGCTTGAATTCCCCGTTGTATATGCATCCGCTTTGAACGGAACCTCCAGTTTGAACCCTGAAAAACAGGATGAGAACATGCTGGCTCTTTACGAAACGATCATCGACCATATCCCGGCTCCTACGGAGAACGTGGAAGAACCGCTCCAATTTCTCGTCACTTTGATGGACTATAATGAATATCTGGGCCGAATTGCGATTGGCCGTGTCAATCGTGGCGTGATTCGCCAAGGTCAACCCGTTGCGGTTATGACGCGCGACGGCGGTAAGAAATCAGCCCGCATCGAGAAGCTGTTCGGCTTCCAAGGGCTGAAACGCGTTGAAATTGAAGAAGCCGGAGCCGGCGATATCGTGGCGATCGCAGGGATTAAAGATATCAATATCGGAGAGACCATTGCCGATCCGAATCAACCGGAAGCTTTGCCTGTTCTGAAAATCGACGAACCGACGCTGCAAATGACCTTCCTGGTTAATAACAGTCCGTTTGCCGGACGCGAAGGAAAATGGGTAACCTCCCGTAAACTTCGCGAGCGGTTGCTTAAAGAACTGGAAACCGACGTTTCTTTGCGCGTCGACGAAACCGATAGCCCGGATGCGTTTATCGTTTCGGGACGCGGTGAGCTGCATCTCGGTATCCTGATCGAGAATATGCGCCGCGAAGGTTATGAGCTCCAAGTGTCGAAGCCGGAAGTTATTGTCAAAGAAATTGACGGCATGAAGATGGAGCCGGTGGAACGGTTGCTGATCGATGTGCCTGAAGAGAGCATGGGCTCCGTAATGGAAAGCCTTGGCTCGCGTAAAGCGGAAATGGTCAATATGATCAACAATGGTAACGGACAGGTACGTCTGGAATTCCTGATTCCGGCTCGCGGTCTGATCGGTTACAGCACTCACTTCCTGACATTGACTCGCGGCTACGGCGTTATGAACCATGCGTTCGATAGCTATGGACCGCTTATTGGCGGCCAGGTCGGCGGACGTCATGAGGGCGTGCTTGTTTCGAGCGAAAACGGCGTTTCCACCCTGTACGGAATTTTGTCCATCGAAGATCGCGGTATCCTGTTCTTGGAGCCGGGAGCTGAGATCTATGAGGGAATGATCGTCGGAGAGCATACTCGCGACAACGATATCGTCGTCAATATCTGCAAAGAAAAGCAATTGACGAACGTGCGCTCGGCGACCAAAGACGATACGGTTAAGATGAAAACGCCTCGGCTCTTCTCGCTGGAGCAGGCGCTTGAATATTTGAATGATGACGAGTATTGCGAAATTACTCCGAAATCGGTTCGTCTGCGTAAGAAGATCTTGAACAAGAGCGAACGCGAACGTGCCGAAAAACATCGCAAAAATGCGGAAGCCAATCTATAATAATTACTAACGATATTGAAGGAGGGACCCGTCTTGCAGGCTTGGTTTGCGCAAAATCCGGTAATATCCTACATTCTAATTTATGTGCTTGTGATTTTCGTGTACAACAAAGTGTTCCGTACCCAACAGAAGCTCCCGCTTCTGAAGGAGATTATCCTGTACCTGCTTATGGCGATCGGTTCTTTCCTTCTGCTTATTTTTCAGATCGATAAGCTGCCGATTATTCAATGTCTTCTCGTAGCCGTGGTTTTGATGCTGATGGTGCGAATCCGTTATTTTGTAGAAGGACGTCGGAGCCGGAAGGACAAGTCCGCTTCCGAGCCGTCCGCCGTGAATAAGCAGGACTAGTTCTGCTGTCCATGGAGGCTGTAACTAATCGCGGTCTCTATTCGTTATTATTCATGCGGCTTAATACAGACGAAATTAGGTGTTAGATTTCATGAGTTCTAATCGCAGCGGTTTGCCTCCTCGGGGGCAGAACCAAAGAGTAACTTCCAAAGGCAAGAGTCCGAAGAAAAGAAAAAAATCCGGCGGAAAAACCTTTCTGAAGGTTCTGTTGAGCATTATGATTTTAGCGGTTGTCGGCGTTGGCGCCTATATAGGTTTCCTTTGGCTGACAGTCGATAAGGTAATTGACGATACCGGGACTTCAGCTAATGTGGCTCCCGAGAAATCGGCTAAGGTAAAGCCGCTCACCATGCTGCTGCTTGGAACGGATTATCGGCCGAAAACAGGAACCCATCTGAGCGACGTGATGATGGTAATCTCCATGAATCCTGATACAAAATCGGCTACCGTCGTTTCCTTGCCTCGGGATACCCGATTTGAAATGGACGGCTACAAGACGAACAAGCTGAATGCCTTTTATCCGAATTTCCTGGCAGCCGAGAAGAAATCGGGCATCTCCGCCGAACAGGAAATGAAAACGATGATGGGCAAATATTTCGGCTTGACCATCGATTATGTAACGGTTCTGAATTTTCAGGGTTTCCGCGACATCGTTGACTCGCTTGGCGGCGTCGACGTGAACGTAGATGCTAACATGTGCTACCGGGACAGCGCTGATGGAACTGATATTAACTTGAAGGCGGGGCCGCAGCATCTGAACGGCGAGGATGCGCTCGGCTTTGTCCGTTACCGGAAGTCGAATTGCAGTCCCAAGACAAAGGCATCGGACGACTTTGACCGTAACCGCCGGCAGAACGAAGTACTGCACGCTCTGATCGATCAGGCGAAATCCTTAAACGGGGTACTTGGCGCAGGCAAGGTCATCGAATCGGTCGGCAAAAATATGGAGACCGATCTGGAATCCAAGCAGATGAAAAATATGATCTCTACTTATTGGAACATTTCCAAGGAAAATGTCGATTTCGTGCCGGTAACCGGACAATGGAAGAGCCCTTATGTTTATGTGAATGACGACGAGCTTGAACAGGCCAAGCAGGCGCTGAAGAATGAGCTTGCCGGGACGAAAACGGCGCCGTCGACTGGGGAATCCGACGAACAAGCAGGCAATTGACGATTGAATGCAAGTTTTTGGCCATGGTATAATACAATTAGTTATACGGTTTTAATGATGAAGAATCCAATGACGATTTGTACTACAGGAGGGCTGGCATATGTCCGAACTCGTAACCCAATTGTCTGAACCGTTATACGCTGCATTCCAGTCCGAAACTTTTGTTTTGCTGAGTACGGTTGACGAAGAATCCGGGGGACCGACTTCCAGTGCAATTTCATGGATTTACGCCCTGGATCATTCCACGCTGCGTTTTACGCTGGATCACCGGTCAAGATTGGTCCGAAACATCAAGGCCCATCCGAGAATTACGGTTACCGTGTTTGGCGATGAGACGATTTATGCGATTAACGGTAAAGCAGAGGTTGTCCAAGACCCGCTTGAAGGGGTTCCATTCAAAATGTGCTGCTTCGACATGAAGATTGACGCGGTCCGCAATGCGCTGTTCTATGGAGCGCAGCTTGCCTCCGCGCCGTCCTATGCCAAAGTGTATGATCACCGTGCGGCGGAACTCTTGGACAACCAAGTGTTTGCTGCCATGAAAAAAGCCTAGCGAATTTTTCGCTGGGCTTTTTCTTTTGGGACATCCCATTTCCGGTTATCTGCCTGGGGCCATTTGCATCTCTCTGGTTCCGTGGTTTTTGGTACGGTTGACGTCTTGCTTGCCGCCGGTTCTATCATGGATGGTTCCATTGCTGCGGATTCCGTCGTTGACATTGCCGGTCCCGTTATTCTGAACCTTAGGCACATTGTCTCTCGGAGTGGTATCACCCGGCATCTGCGGCACGATTCGACCGATAATGTCGGCCAACTCGGTTGCAAACCCGCCGATCGGATTTCCGTTCGCAATTTTATCGCCGATTTCGGCGATCCGCTGGTTTAGATCGATATCGGCGGTCACGATAGCGCCAGCGCCTTGGGGATCCTTGCGGAGCGCCTCGGCTACCGTATATTTGATGCTTCCTACCCGGGCGCGTTCCAGTTTTGAATCAACATCGATGCCAACCACCGCAGTTTTACCCATGACGACACAATGAGCGCCTTTTACGCCAGGTACCCTTTTTACCAGTTCCTCCAAATGGTTTTGTCGTTCTGTCGCCGACAACGCTCTGGTACCTGTACCATCTGTCATATTCCTGTTCCCGTCGTTTGTGCTTTGAGCACGGGGACCGTTGTTAGTTTGATTCTGAGGAGAGGGTGATGCCTTTTTAGTTGCCGTACCGCAGCTTGTAAGCAGAAAAATCGTCAATAACAAACACAGCCATATTCGCATGAACTGCTACCGTCCTTTCAGTAGGGATCTTGTAGTAAACTATACTTTTTAACATTTCCCGGACGGGGGAAAGTATGTATGCGAATTAGAGGCTGCAAGATGTTCGGTGGAGGGGATATTCGTGAAAAAAATCTTTGTGCTCGATACCAATGTTTTGCTGCATGATCCGAATGCAATATTTGCTTTTGACGAGCATGAGGTAGTCATACCGGCGGTAGTCCTGGAAGAAATCGACTCCAAGAAGAGGAATGCGGAAGAAATTGGCCGCAATGCGCGCAGGGTTTCCCGGCTTCTGGATGGACTTCGTGAAATCGGTCATTTGCATGACGGAGTTCTGCTGGAAAGCGGGGGGAGGCTGAAGGTGGAACTGAACCACCGCAGTTTTCTCAAGGTACAGGAGATGTTCGGCGAGATTACGAACGATAACCGGATATTGGCCGTGGCGCTCAACTATCATCTGGAACAGCAGGAAAATAATGAGCCGCGTTCTGTCGTTCTGGTCAGCAAGGATGTGCTTGTCCGGATCAAAGCCGATGTTCTGGGTTTGAACGCCCAGGATTATTTGTCCGACCGCACAGCGGGCCCGTCGGATTTATACTCCGGATACTCTACCCTTAAAGTGCATCCTTCCGTTATCGATGAATTTTATTCATACCGTTATTTACCGATCAAACCGCTGGGACTGTCCTATAATCTCTATCCGCATGAGTTTGTTATTTTAAAAGATGAAATGGGCACCGGAAAATCGGCGCTACTGCGTGTTAATTGGGATGCTTCCAAACTTGAGCCGTTATATTTAAGCAATGATCCCGTTTGGGGGATCAGCGCCCGCAATGCCCAGCAGAGGATGGCGCTGGAATTGCTGTTGAACGATGAGATTCCGCTCGTAACCATAACAGGCAAAGCGGGGACAGGGAAAACATTGTTGGCGCTGGCCGCCGGTTTATTGAAAGTGGAAGATGACCATAAATATAAAAAGCTTCTGATCGCACGCCCGGTCGTTCCGATGGGCAAGGACATCGGTTATTTGCCGGGTGAGAAGGATGAAAAGCTCCGCCCCTGGATGCAGCCGATCTATGATAATCTCGAGTATTTATTCGATACGAAGAAGTCCGGCGATATCGAGAAAATTTTGATGGGGCTGGGCAGCATACAGGTTGAGGCGCTGACGTACATCCGCGGGCGCTCGATTCCAGGGCAGTTCATTATTGTGGACGAAGCGCAAAATTTGACCCGGCATGAAGTGAAGACGATCGTCTCCCGGGTAGGTGAGGGAAGCAAAATCATTTTAATGGGAGACCCTGAGCAAATCGACCATCCTTATCTCGATTCGGCCAGCAATGGATTGACCTACCTGGTGGAAAGGTTTAAGGAACAGGGAATCAGCGGCCACATTACTTTGGAAAAGGGGGAGCGTTCCAAGCTGGCCCAACTGGCTGCGGACCTGCTCTAGCCATGGACATAAGAGACCGCTGTTACAATGCCGAAGCGAAAGCTTCGGCATTTTTTACCGTGACGTCATTTTTGTAATGATTTGTAAGGACAATCTCCGAGCAGATTTGTTACAATAGGGGGTAACAAGCGGAGAGGAAGAACCGGTGTGAAGCGAAAAAACCATTGGGTGCTTTTTGCCATCCTTTTACTCGCCTTGATCAATTTGTCGCCAAGCGAAACATCGACCCTGATAAGATCCGAGGACCAAGGAGAAACGGAACCGATTACCCCGCAAAGCCTGGAAACGGAGAAAGACCCAGGCTCTATTTCGGTTGCGGTTCAATTAAATGATTCCGATTTTCTGCGTCTACAACAGCTGAATCAGCAGGTGGTGGATGAATATCATATTGAAGTTGAGCTGAGAAATCTTCCGGCCGGAAAGGATTATTCGGGTATTCGGCAGGAATTGGAACTGGGGGATTCTCCGGATGTCCTCCTGCTGAACAATACATGGATCCGGAGATTTGCTTCCGGCGGCTACTTGCTTCCGACCGAAAGTTATTATTCGGGTTCTTTGACCGGCGAAGTGTTAAGCGCTTCCTTAACGCAAAATGAGTGGAATGGCTATGTGTGGGCGGTTCCGATGGATGCCGATCCTTACGTATGGGTGTATCATCCCGGTAAGCTAAAAGAGGCCGGGCTGGAATTTCCCGCATCGGGGAGCGATTGGGGAGCGCTGCTAAACGCTTATAAGAAACATCCTTCATCTCCTTATTTGTTCGCATTGGATTTTAACGACCCTTATGCTGTGATGTCGTTCATGTGGCAACTGACGGGACAACGCGGTTCAACGGATGAGACGTCCTTGTTCAAGCCCACCGAGGAGCTGGAAACGGTAGTTCAGCAACTGGATACGATGAAGCCATTCTTGACGACTCTAGGATCACCGGGGGAAGAAGAAACGTGGAATAAACTGTTCAACGGAGAAGCGGCCTTTGCTTTGGTAAGGTGGAGCGATGCTAAGCGGCACCAGCATCCGAATCTCACAATCGTCTACCCGGATCAGGAATCACCTGCAGGCGGAGCATGGGTAGGAGGAAGAAGTTACGCCGTCTCGGCGCGATCGGGTAATAAAGAAGCGGCCGGTCTGTGGATTACGGCAATGACAACCCAGCTTCAGCAGCGTCAGTGGTTTGACTTAACGGGATATTTGCCAGTGTTAAAAACGATGTACTACCAAGCGTCCCGCAATGGACTTCCTGCCTGGATCCCGGCTTCATTCGTAAATGGAAAGGGAACTCCGCTGCCCGTGGGGGCCGGAATTCCCTTGCTAATGGAGAAATATGGCGCATTGTCCTCATCTTTTTTATACGGGGAGCTCAGTTATAAATCCTATTTAAGTGAATTAGAGTCCTTATAAGTTCGTTATTCTCATAAAACAATTTTTAGTTTCACGATCAGGGTTCCCTCTCGGATGTCCGCTTCGGTGGCTTCGACGAAGGGAACTATTTTTTTGGGATAAAATCCGAGATCGAAATCTTCCTCAAGCTCGGCTCTTGTCGTATCCGGCAGTTCCAGGCCGTTAAACAGCAGCCGGTCCACATGGAAGATGATCGAATTTTGCGGTTCGTTTTCAACGGTATAATGGCCCTCCACCACCAATTCAAGACCTTCCCTCCGACCTTGTGCAATAATGCGCCCGTCTTCAAAGACAAAGGACATGTTCTTTAGCAGCTCGTTTTTGGAGCGGAGAAAATCGTTCAAGTCCGCTTCCTTGACCGTCAGCGTATAGCCGTTCTTACCGGAAGAGAGACTGTCTTTATGATCTTTTAAAAAGTCAGGGAAATCGGACATCGCCGTCGCCAGCGCCCGGAAATGGCGGCGGATTTCATACAGACCGACATTTTCCCAGTAAGTGGTCAGCTCTTGGATCATAGCTTTCATTTTCTCGGGATCGCTACTTGCGCTTAGCGAACCGTCCAGGCTTTCCTGCAGAAGGGCGACGCGGTCCCGCTGCTGGAGTAAGGCGGTCTTCATTTGATCAAGGTCGGACGACAACTGATCCAGCTTGCGTTTCGTTTTTGCCAAACCCGCATATTCCTTTTTGTAGGCATCCATAATATGTCGGTCTCGTTCAACGATCAATTGATAATAGTCCAGCATCGTAAAAAAGTCCTTCAGGCTGTCCGCGGACAACAGTGCCGATAGCAGGGTTTCCCGCTCCCCCATATAGTAAGCGGCAATTCGCTTGCCGGCTTGATCCCGGCTTCCGCGGATTTGCTCGTTCTTGTCCGCAAGCTGCAGCTCAAGCTGCTGAATCGATTGCTCGGTTTCCTTCTGCTGCTTCTCGATCCGGACAATTTCCCGGTCGATCTCCACAATCGACAAGCTTTTCTCCAGAACCTTCAACTCCTCGTCCGACATCGGGGCAGCCGCAGTTTGCATCGGCAGCAAGAGGGTGACGGTAAGAGATATCGAGAGGAACAAAGAAGAGATTCTTCTGTTAATTATTTCATCCACTCTCCCCCAATTGGATTCCATCCATATATATGATACCAGTAAACCAAATATCAGTATGTCATTTAATTCCTAACTCGCCAAAAATGAAAAAAGGCGGTCCGGGTGTTGGCCGGATCGCCTTTAATCGGTTTGGAACAGAGGGGATTACAGCGGCATTCCCATCTGAAAGATTGTCCAATAGCTGAAGCCTGTAAAGGCGACAATCATATAACCCCAGAAGAGCAAAATGTACGTTCTTTCCGTAAATTTCAGATAACCGAACAGTACGAAAAAGGCGGTTTGCACGAAGAACAGCAAAGCCATTTCAATCAGGTTGCCGGCGAAAGCCATAAGTCCGATGGCCAATGTGAAGAAGCCAAGAACGCGGAACATGCGATCCAAGAGAAAATCCCCCTTTCCTATGTATACACGTCTACCGATTTCTATACCTCATTATACCCGTTACCCCAACATGTGTAAACGAAAAGTCATAATATTTAGCAAGTTATAGCTCGGTTTGTGATATATATTATTGCCTGTCATTTCGGATTAATGAGTGGAAATTCGGTTTTTTTTGAAACAGGTATGGAGGCGCTTTAAATTGGAAATACATTTTAGTATCAAATAGATTCTATGAACTCTATGAGAGGCATAGAAATGGAGTAAGAAGCTTTTTACCAGCGAGCCTGCCGGAACAGCCGGTCGGAAGACGGTTATATTAGGATGTCGTTAGGAGGTTTTTATAGCATGACAGCAGTGAGACAAGATGCGTGGAGTGCGGAAGATGATTTGATTTTGGCGGAAGTGACTCTGCGCCATATTCGGGAAGGCAGTACCCAATTAACCGCCTTTGAGGAAGTTGGGGAACGTATCGGAAGAACGGCAGCAGCTTGCGGTTTCCGGTGGAACAGTTGCGTTCGCAAAAAATATGAAGCGGCGATTGGCATTGCCAAGGCCCAAAGGCAAAAACGGAGTTACATGAAGAAGCAGGGAAGCCTTGCGGGCAATCCGGCGATTTCATCGCTGGCCCCGGTTGAGCTGGACGAAGTGAACTACAGAAGCGAGGGCGTTACGGAAGAGACGATTTCTATCGATGCGGTGATCCGCTTTTTACGCGGCTGGAAAAGTACGATTCAGGATACGAGCCGGCACGTGAAATCTCTTGAGAAAGAGTTGAGGGATAAAGAAGAGCAGCTTGCCAGACTCCGCGAGGAGAATCAGCATCTGTCAACCCAAGTAAATGAAGTGCAGACCGACTACAGGGTAGTGAATGACGATTATAAGGCATTAATCCAAATTATGGATCGCGCCCGCCGGTTGGCCTTTCTAAATGAGGAAGACGAGGAAGCGAAAACGAGATTTAAGATGGATGCAAATGGAAATTTGGAACGAATCGAATAGTGAATATCGAATAGTAAATAATGAAGTGAAAAGAATGCAATAAGAAATCAAGAGTACAAAGCGAATCCTGCCGATACGGCAGGATTTTATTATTTTCAGGGCTGTTTTGTATTAGAAGGTCTGGTATAAAGAAAGAAGGAAACTATACAAGATCATTCAATTTAGTTCATCTAATATAGCTCGGCGGAAAGGAAGAAGAAGATGAAAATCGAGGTTATCGGTTCGGGCGCACTGGGCATGTTGTTCGGAGGAATGCTGGCCGCATCCGGCGAGGAGGTCGCTTTTTGGACAAGAACAGCTGAACAAGCGGCGACGCTTCGTGAGTGCGGAATTGTAGTCAAAGGGCAAGATGATTCGGTATTGCATATAACGCCGAACACTTTTACAGCCACCCCTTTGGCAGAAGCGGGTGAAAATACAAGGCAGGATACACCGGAATGGATTTTGCTAACCGTGAAGCAGCGGCATATCGATGCGAGTCTGTTAAGCGGCATGAAGGCAAGGGTGGGAAACAATACGAAAATCGCCTGCTTTCAAAACGGTGTCGGACATATAGAGAAGATTAAGACCTCTTTTGGAGGAAATTCCGTCTATGCGGTAATCACTACCGAAGGGGCGAAAAGAGAGGAAGGATCCGTAGTAATCCGTGCGGGGCAAGGCGCGACCCGAATCGGTATTCCCGGTTATTCCAGGTTTGCAAACCTTGCAGAATCAGGTGTGGAAAAGAATGAAGCGAGTAAAAAAGCAGGGGAAAGTTTAGTGAATCGGCTTCAAAAGGCAGGATTTGAATCATTTTTGTCGAATGACATCGATAAAGAGATTTACAGGAAGTTATTAATTAATGCTGTTATAAATCCTCTGACCGCCCTATTGCGAATCCCCAACGGCGAATTGCTGGATGGTGAGGATCGAGCGGAGCTGATCCGCCAGCTTTGCGAAGAGGGCATTCGCGTTTATCAAGCCTGCAGCATCCCATATGATTCCGATATGCACGCCATTATCGCCGATGTTTGCCGTTCTACTTCCACCAATACTTCTTCGATGTTAAAGGATGTTCTCGAGGGGTTGCCTACTGAAGTCGACTACATTAATGGACATCTTGTGGAAATGGCCCGCTCGGTAAATTTACAAGTTCCAGGACATGAAACCCTCTGGCGGTTGATCAGGGCGCTACCCGCATGAATTACCCGTAACAATTTTTGAAAGCCCGAAAGGCAATTAAATTCTCTGAGGAGGTGGAGCTTTGGGTATTTTGCTCACGTCTATCTTCGTTCTCTCCGTGATGCCGATCATTCCTTTTATAATTGTGTATTTCATTACCTACTATTTAAAGAAAGACAAGAAAGCGGCCGTAAAGCTTGCTATGGATGTGACAACGTTGTTTCTGATCCTGTCCGTTTCCGCCTTGTTTAACATTGTTTTCGCTTCAAAGTTCGGATTCTATCTCATTTTGCTTGTTTTGCTGATCGCCGTCGGACTGATCGGAGGAGCGCAAAACCGGATGAAGGGCAAAGTGGATATGCGAAGACTGCTTAGGGCAGTTTGGAGGCTGACGTTTGCCGGAACCGGAATCGCCTATATTTTGCTTTTTCTCATTAGCTTCATTACATATGTTTCAGCAGCTTAGATTCTGCTAAAGAGAAATCTGGAATTACATAAAATAAATGACATCATAGGTTAATTGTTAAGAAAATAAAAAGTCAATATTGTAGAAAGGACTATTTTGTTAAGAAATAGTCCTTTTTATTAACCACTGATTAAATTTCAGAAAATTTATGTTGGATTTTTTTGACCGCTGGTTGTATAATCTAAAAACATATACCACAAATTTTAAGGGGGATTCAACAAGATGAAGAAGAGTAAGAGTTTATTGCTCCTTTTGACACTTGTTCTCGCAGTAGGGACGCTGCTCTCGGCGTGCGGCTCTAATGACAAGAACAGTGCAAATAGTGGCAACAACGGAACTTCCAACAGCGACAAGAATGCTGCAAACAGCGGCGAAGCAAAGTTGGCCGCCGATCAAACGCTTAGAATCAACCTGAGTGCGGAACCGCCTACTTTTGACCCGGCTCAAGCACAAGACAGCCAAGCTAACACCGTGCTGAAAATGATGTATGAAGGTTTGACCCGCATGGACGAAGCTGGCGAAGCCCAACCTGCAGCAGCAGAATCTTGGGATATCGACGGAACCAAATACACTTTCCATCTTCGTAAAGATGCCAAATGGAGCAACGGCGACCCTGTAACCGCAAATGATTTCGTATTTGCTTGGGAGCGCGTGCTGAGCCCGCAAACAACTCCGGCTCCTCCTTATGCTTATCAATTGTACTACCTCAAAAATGCGCAAGAATATAATGAAGGAAAAATTACGGATTTCAGCCAAGTTGGCGTGAAAGCTGTAGACGACAACACACTGGAAGTGGAATTGACTGGACCAACACCTTACTTCCTCGGTCTGACTTCTTTCTACACGTTCTATCCGGTTCACCAATCCGTGAAGAACGATGACAAGTGGGCTGTTGACGCAAGCAAAATGATCGTAAACGGTGCTTTTACATTGACGAACTGGACTAAGGGCCAAGCAATCGATGTTACAAAGAACGAGAACTATTGGGATAAAGGTAACATCAGACTGAATAAAATCACTATGTCCCTGGTAAACAGTGGCGCTACTGAATTGACAAGTTACAAAAACGGTGAATTGGACCGCGCCGGACACCCTAACGGTGAAATTCCGACCGACCAAATTCCGATTGTACAAAAGGAATTGAAAGACGAATTCCACGTTAAAGGTATTGCAAGTACGTATTACTATGAATTCAACGTGACGGCTAAGCCGTTCGATAACGCTAAAATCCGTAAAGCATTTGCAATGTCCATCGATCGTCAAGCGATTGTAGACAAGGTAACGCTGGGCGGACAGCTTCCGGCTTTCGGCTTTGTGCCTCCAGGTATCAAAGGGGTAAATGACGAATACCGTACTGAAAATAAAGACGACTACTTCACAGAAAATGTGGAAGAAGCGAAGAAATTGCTTGAAGAAGGTATGAAGGAAGAAGGCTACACCAAACTTCCTGAAATCACTTTGATCTACAACTCCAGTGAAGCTCACAAGAAAATTGCTCTCGCTGCAGCTGATATGTGGAAGAAAAACCTGGGCGTTGACGTGAAAACGGAAAACCAGGAGTGGGCTGTATTCCTTGAGAACCGTAGAAGCTTGAACTACCAAATCGCTCGTGCTGCTTGGAGTGCAGACTACAACGATCCGATGACGTTTATCGATATGTGGACATCCAACAGCGGTAACAACGATTCCGGGTTCAAGAATGAAGAATACGACAAACTCGTGAACGAAGCTAAGAGTTTGGAAGACAACGCAAAACGTAACGAAAACTTCAAAAAAGCAGAAGAAATCTTGATCAAAGAAAATCAAGTTCTGATGCCTGTTTACTACTACACTAACGTTTCGGTAGAGAAGCCTTGGCTGAAAGGCATCGTACTAGACTTTAGCGGTGCTATTGATTACACACGTGCTTACCTGGAAGATCATTAATCTAACAGTTTAACGCGTTAAAGAATTACATGGTTTCCTCGGGATATATATGTGGGTATTCCATATATATCCCGTTTTTTTTATGAGCGGCGATTTTATTCAAATTGCAAATGATTAATGGGAATTATATTGAATAGACAAAGCTCTGAAATTGGCCTAAAATCGTTTTATGTCGAATTTTATCAAAAGGAGGTGCAAACGGGCATGGTGCGTTACATTGCAAATAAGTTATTTTACATGTTAATCTCGTTGTTCATTTTGATCTCTGCTACCTTCTTTTTGATGAAAGGTATACCGGGCAGCCCACTTACTTCAGAGAAGCAAGTGCCGCCTGCGATACAGGAACGTCTAAAGGAACAACTCGGATTGGACAAGCCCGTTTACCAACAGTATTTCAAGTATTTAGGTGACGTAGTGCAAGGTGATCTTGGCATTTCAATGAAAAAGATTAACCAGGACGTTTCTGGAATTATCGGACAAACGTTTTCCGCTTCTCTGAAGCTCGGGTTAGTCGCTATCATTGTGGCTGTAATTGTTGGGGTGGTGCTTGGTATGCTGGCAGCGCTGTATCATCGCAAGCTGATCGATAATGTCGCGATGGTGTTAGCGGTGCTGGGCATCGCGGTTCCTAGCTTCGTGGTTGCATCCCTGCTTCAGTACGTATTTTCCTCGCAGTTGCATTGGCTGCCTACGATGGGCTTTAAAGGTCCGATGTACTACATTCTTCCCGTTGCCGCATTGACGGCGCAACCGATTGCGTTTATCGCACGTCTGACCCGTTCTAGCATGCTGGAAGTCCTGCATGCCGATTACATCAAAACAGCTAAAGCAAAAGGCTTGACCTGGTTCGCTATATTATGGCGCCATGTGATTCGTAACGGTATTATGCCGGTCATCACTTATATCGGCCCTATGACGGCAAACATCGTAACCGGTTCGGTCGTTATCGAACAAATTTTCGGGATCGGCGGGATCGGCAAGCAGTTTGTCGAAGCTATCAGTACTCGTGATTACCCGGTAATTATGGGGATTACGATCTTCTACGGTATTTTGCTGATGCTTGCTCGTTTCTTGACGGATATTGCTTATATGCTGGTAGATCCGAGAGTTAAAGTGAATAAAGGGAAGGAGGGGTAAGGATGGAACAAACACCAATTCAAGTAATGCCGACGCCGGTAGATTTGAAACCGGAAGATTTCCGGAAAATCGGTACAGACGAAAAGGAAGCCGAAGTCATTCAGCGTGAAAGTATTTCTGCTTGGCGCGATGCTTGGCAACGTCTCTGTTCCAATAAAATGTCGATGGTGGCACTTTCTGTACTGGTGCTGATCGTCCTTGCAGCGATTGTAGGGCCATGGATTTCAAAATGGGTGCATGGTTACAATTACTATTCCAACGACTTGATGAATACAAACCAGAAGCCATCCGCTGCCCATTGGTTCGGTACCGATGATCTCGGCCGTGATATGTGGGTGCGTACCTGGATGGGGGCCCGGATCTCCTTGATCGTAGGTCTGGCGGCTGCTTGTATCGACTTGATGATCGGCGTTATTTACGGCGGCATCATGGGTTACTTCGGCGGAAGAGTCGATGAAATCATGAATAAATTTTCCGAAATTTTGTATTCCATTCCTTACCTGCTGGTTACTATCCTGCTTCTTGTCGTTATGGAACCAAGCTTGGGAACGATTATTCTGGCTCTGACGATTACCGGATGGATTAATATGTCATGGATTGTTCGCGGAGAAATTATGCAGCTCAAAAACCGCGAGTTCGTGCTTGCTTCCCGTTCGATGGGTGCAGGTTCAGGACGTCTCTTATTCAAGCATTTGCTGCCTAACGCGGTAGGCCCGATCATCGTAACCGTGACTTTGTCCGTACCGAATGCTATCTTCTCCGAAGCCTTCTTGAGCTTCTTGGGACTTGGTGTACAAGCACCGATCGCTTCGCTCGGTTCGATGATTAACGATGCCCTCACCGGCTGGTTGTACTATCCTTGGCGGATGCTGTTCCCAGCGGCTGTCATCAGTTTGACGATGCTGGCGTTTAACATTTTTGGCGACGGTCTTCGCGACGCGCTGGATCCAAAACTGAAAAAATAGGAGGTGGAACTGATGGAGCCGATTTTACAAGTCAAAGATTTGCATGTCTCCTTTTCTGTAAAAGGCGGAGAAGTGAAAGCTGTCCGCGGCATGAACTTTGAGATAGGTAAAGGGGAAACGGTGGCAATCGTCGGTGAATCCGGCAGCGGCAAAAGCGTAACGGCCCAGACGATCATGCGCCTGATCCCTTCCCCTCCGTCGATTATCAAGCAAGGCGAAATCCTGTTCCAGGGACAGGACTTGCTCAAAAATAGCAATAAGCAAATGGAAGCAATTCGCGGTAAAGATATTGGCATGATTTTCCAGGATCCGATGACCTCTTTGAATCCTACTATTAAAGTAGGTAAACAAATCACTGAAGTGCTTATCAAACATCAGAAAATGTCAGCGGGCGAAGCGAAAAAAGAAGCTATCGAGATGTTGAAGCTTGTCGGCATCAAAAATGCCGAAGCCCGCTTTAACCAATACCCTCACGAATTTTCCGGCGGCATGCGGCAACGTGTAATGATCGCGATTGCACTGGCTTGCCGGCCTTCACTGCTGATTGCGGATGAACCGACTACTGCGCTCGACGTTACGATTCAGGCGCAAATTATGGATGTCATGAAAGAGATGCAGCAGCGTCTTGGCACCTCCATCATTTTGATTACGCATGACCTGGGCGTTGTAGCAGGCATGTGCGACCGGGTTATCGTTATGTACGCCGGTGAAGTGGTTGAAACCGGTACGAAATGGGAGATCTTTAAAAACCCGCAGCATCCTTACACCAAAGGCTTGCTGAGATCGATGCCGCGGCTTGACCAGAAGAAGGGTGAACCGCTGATTCCGATCATCGGTACTCCGCCGGATTTGATCAAACCGCCGCTTGGCTGCCCGTTTGCGGCACGCTGCGATCAGGCCATGAAGATCTGCGAACGCATTGATCCGGGTGCGACTGTATTCAGCGACACGCATATGGCCCGTTGCTGGGATCTTCACCCGATGGCCAAGGAGGGACAGTCGTCATGAGTAAAAACCTGATCGAGGTTGAAGGCCTCAAAAAATATTTTAATGTCGGCGGCGGCAATGTACTTAAGGCCGTCAACGATATCAGCTTTTCGATCGCCGAAGGCGAAACGCTCGGTCTTGTGGGCGAATCCGGCTGCGGCAAGTCCACGGCAGGCCGGACGATTCTCCGGCTGTACGAGCCAACGGGCGGAAGCGTCCGCTTCAATGGCACGGACATCAATCAACTGTCACCGCGCAAAATGAAAGCAATGCGCCGCGATATGCAGATGATTTTCCAAGATCCGTACGCATCGCTTAATCCGCGGTTTACGGTAACGGATATTATCGGCGAAGCGCTCGACATTCACGGCATGGCCGGATCGCGCGCGGAACGCAAGAAACGGGTAGAAGAATTGCTCGATATGGTCGGACTTAATCCTGACCATGCAACCCGTTATCCGCATGAATTCTCCGGCGGCCAACGGCAGCGGATCGGGATTGCGCGGGCGCTTGCGGTAAATCCGAAGTTCATCATTTGCGACGAACCGATTTCCGCGCTCGACGTTTCGATTCAAGCACAGGTCGTCAATCTGCTTAAGGATTTGCAGGATCGTCTCGGTCTGACCTACTTGTTCATCGCGCATGACTTGTCCATGGTCAAGCATATCAGTGACCGCGTTGCGGTTATGTACCTGGGACGAATCGTGGAGCTGGCTGAAAGTGAAGAACTGTATGCCAACCCGCTTCATCCTTATACCAAAACGCTGCTCTCGGCGATTCCGATTCCGGATCCGGAAGTGGAAGAGAACAAGAAGCGGATTCTGCTTGAAGATAACGGTAACGGCCCGATTCACTCGGCTAAAGACGGTTCTGCAGGCGGCGGCTTGTTCGATCTCGACAATTCGGAACTCGTCGAAGTATCCAAAGGCCACTGGGTATCGATGCCGAATAAAGGATAATTTTGTTCCGGCAAAGCTTAGGTTAAGATTAGAATGCAGCTCTCGCGCCGTTTTGCGGCGCGGGGGCTTTTTTCAATCCTGAAGTGCCGGGGTTAAGACTGTTGTTTGCTTAGCGATTTGTAGACGGTTATGCTATATTTTTAAGGTAGTCTAGCTTTGAGAGAAGACAGGAGGATCAGAACCTGATGAATATTGTTCAAGAGCCGCTGAAGGCCGGCCAACCGCTGGCGGAAGCACTCATTCAAGATTTTTCGAAAGTTAGCGGGCTTTATGAATATAATCCGGCCGAAGAGAAAAGCTGGAGCGACAGATTGGCATGGCTTGATCAAAGCGATCGGCTCCGCGTGGACCGGAAGGAGCTTGTAAACCAGCTCCGCGTATATAATTTGAAGCATAATCCGCATGATGCGGTTTCGGGTCATTTGGATCAGCTGGAGCGGCCGGGAACGGCAGTTATAGTCGGAGGGCAGCAAAGCGGGCTGTTTACCGGACCACTGCTGGTTATTTATAAAGCGATAACGATCATTAAAGCGGCCAAAGAAGCTTCAACGAAGCTGAATCGTCCGGTTGTTCCCGTGTTCTGGATCGCAGGGGAGGACCATGATTGGGATGAGGTCAATCACACGTACGTCTTGTCGCAGGACCTGCAGGTAACCCGGATCCGGATTGCGCAAGGACATGATCAGCGTCTGCCGGTCAGCTGGACCGAGCTTGATGCCGAGGCTTGGGAGCAGGCGGCCGCCGAGCTGGAACAACTGCTTCCGCAGACCGAATTCAAATCGGGATTGATGGAACTGTATCGCGAAGCCGCGGCATCTTCGTCTACATTGACCGATTGCTTTGCCAAGCTGATGGGAAGCTGGTTCGGCAAATACGGGCTTATTCTGCTCGATTCAGCGGATCCCGGGCTGCGCCGGCTGGAAATTCCCGTGTTCGAAGAGATGATCGCCAGAAACGACGAACTGGAAGAGGCTTATCGCCATGCGGCGGATGACATACTCCAGCTTGGATTTTCTGCCCAAGCGGATGCGAGGGAACATGCGGCGAATCTGTTCTACATACATGAGGGAGAGCGTTTGCTTCTATTTAAACAAGACGGAAAATTTTGCGACCGAAAAGCTAAGGTAGCTCTGACTAAGGAAGAACTGCTGGAGGAGCTGCGCCAGCACCCTGACCGGTTCAGCAACAATGTGTTGACCCGGCCTTTAATGCAGGATTCGCTGCTGCCAGTGCTGGGCGCTGTGCTTGGATCCGGCGAAATCGCTTATTGGGGTTTGACCCGTCAGGCATTCCGGCGTTTGGATTTGCAGATGCCGATCCTGCTGCCACGCGAATCGTTTACAGTGCTGGAAGGAACGCTTCATAAGCACATGGATAAATATGCTCTTTCCTGGGAGGATGTTGCGGACCGGGATGTTTTTCAGGCTAAACGGGAAGCTTGGCTAGCCGGACAGGACGCTTTGAACTTAGGGGAGAGGTTCGGGGAAATCAAGTCGGCCTTTACCGGCATGTACGATCCTTTAATCGAACAGCTGGGCGGCATTCAAAACGGATTGACAAAGCTCGGAAACGCCAACCGGGATAAAATCATCGATCAGATTGAATATTTGTACGGTAAAGCGAAGGATGCACTGGAGAAAACGAATGGAGCGGGATTACGGCACTTTGACCGGATCGAGCTATCCCTCTTTCCGATGGGCAAACCGCAGGAGAGAGTCTATAACATTTTCTATTATATGAATCGTTACGGTGAAGCCTGGATTGACGGTTTGACCGGAATTCCTTATGATGTAACGGGAACGCACCGGATTATATATTTGTAGGAGGGTAATTGATCATGAGTTCAGCGAATCAAAACAGCATTGTTGCCGATATGAAGTTGGCCCCGGAAGGGCATTTGAAAATTGATTGGGTAGAAGCCCATATGCCGGTACTGGGACGGATCCGGAAGCAATTTGAGGCCGAGCAGCCTTTCAAAGGTCTGAAAGTCGCGATCTCGCTGCACCTGGAGGCCAAAACCGCTTATTTGGCTAAGGTGGTTCAGGCGGGCGGCGCGGAAGTTACCATCACGGGCAGCAATCCGCTGTCCACACAGGATGATGTTTGCGCGGCGTTGGTGGAGGACGGAGTGACCGTATTTGCAAAATATAATCCGGAGCCTGCCGAGTACAAGGAGCTTTTGGTTCGTGCTCTCGAAACCAAGCCGGACCTCATTATTGACGACGGCGGCGATCTCGTTACGATTCTGCATTCCGAACGCCCCGATCTGCTTGAAAATATTCGCGGCGGCGCTGAAGAAACGACTACCGGTATTTTGCGCCTGAAAGCGATGGATAAAGAAGGTAAGCTGCAATTTCCAATGGTTGCGGTCAATGACGCCTATTGCAAATACTTGTTCGATAACCGGTACGGAACCGGACAATCCGTATGGGATGGAATAAATCGGACCACCAATCTGGTCGTGGCGGGTAAAACGGTCGTTGTCGTTGGCTACGGCTGGTGCGGCAAGGGCGTGGCTATGCGGGCAAAAGGTCTCGGCGCCAATGTCATCGTAACCGAGGTGGATGCGATCAAGGCCGTAGAGGCCTATATGGACGGCTTCCGTGTAATGCCTATGCTGGAAGCGGCCAAAATTGGCGATTTCTTCGTGACGGTCACAGGCAACCGTGATGTAATTCGCGGCGAGCATTATGACGTTATGAAAGACGGAGCCATCTTGTCCAATGCGGGCCACTTCGACGTAGAAGTGAACAAGCCGGAACTGGCCGAGCGTTCCAGCTCGGTGCGGACGGTACGCCGCAATATTGAGGAATATCAACTGAAGGACGGCCGCAAAATGTATATTCTTGCGGAAGGTCGTCTCGTCAATCTCGCGGCCGGCGACGGACATCCGGCTGAAATTATGGACATGACGTTTGCATTGCAAGCCTTGTCTCTCAAATATGTGAATGAACAATATGAGAAGATCGGCAAGTCGGTCGTCAACGTGCCGTACGAGCTTGACGAGCAGGTTGCACGCTACAAGCTGGAAAGCCTCGGACTCGGGATCGATACCTTGACCGAAGAACAGCGGACATACCTTGACAGCTGGCAAGAACATTAATTAGATTGTTGATAATTTGACTACTGGAATAGCAACAATTAGCAAAGCCTTTCCTCTTCTTTAATGAAGGGGGAAGGCTTTTTTTGCCTTTGGAACTCCAAAATATGCATCAGTCTCCTGCTGAGGGTAATTTTACCGATAAAAAAAGTTTGAACATAAGAAGGATTTTGTCCTTGCATGCAGAATAAGTAGTATTCATAGTGGTGGAAAGTGGTGCAAAGTGGGGGAAAGAGGTAAGGGGTGAGCTAACCAATGTTTATGGGGGAATTCCAACATAGCATTGACGAGAAAGGCCGCATCATTATTCCGGCCAAGTTTCGTGATCTCCTGGGAACCTCTTTTGTAGTTACCCGCGGTCTGGACCAATGCCTCTTCGTTTATCCGCAATCGGAATGGGAAGTGCTGGAGCAGAAGCTCAAAGCCTTGCCGTTGATGAAATCCGATGCCCGTGCGTTTACCCGGTTCTTTTTCTCCGGGGCAACGGAATGCGAGTGGGATAAACAGGGAAGGGTAAATTTACCCGCTAATTTAAGACAGTATGCGAAGCTGGAGAAGGATTGTGTCGTTCTCGGCGTGTCGAACCGGGTAGAAATTTGGAGCCGGGATACGTGGGAGCAGTATTTCCAACGGTCGGAGGATACGTTCAACGAAATTGCGGAAAAGCTGGTTGATTTTAATTTCGATCTGTAAACATTGATAATAACCGGGTAGCTCCATGAGACTAATACATATAGCTAATCCCGGAACAGTCTGGAGGGCTGCAGTCTTGTTTCATCACATCACGGTGCTTAAGAAAGAAGCGACAGAAGGGCTGCGCATTAAGCCGGACGGCATTTATGTGGATTGCACGTTGGGCGGCGGCGGGCATAGCTCCGTTATTTTGTCCCAGCTTGGCGACGGCGGAAGATTAATCGCATTTGATCAGGATGATTGGGCATTGGATAATGCCAGAGAGAACCTGGCCGCCTACGGTGACAAGCTTACATTGGTAAAAAGTAATTTCCGTCATCTCGAGCATAAGCTCCTTGAGCTTGATGGTATCCCGCAGCATAATGGGGTTCCGCAGGTTGACGGCATTTTGTTCGATCTCGGCGTTTCCTCGCCTCAATTCGATGAAGGAGATCGCGGGTTCAGCTACAATGCGGATGCTCCACTCGATATGCGAATGGATCAATCGGCGCAGTTGACGGCCCGGGAAATCATTAATGAGTGGCCGGAGCGCGAAATTGCTCGGATTTTGTTTCAATACGGCGAAGAAAAGTTCTCCAGGCGGATCGCTAAAGTGATCGCGGAAACAAGAGAAACTTCGCCGATCGAGACTACGGGCCAACTGGTCGAGCTGGTGAAGGAAGGAATCCCGGCTGCGGCTCGCCGGACGGGCGGACATCCCGCCAAACGAAGTTTTCAGGCCTTGCGGATCGCGGTCAATGATGAACTCGGCGCGCTGGAAGAAGGGCTGCATGCGGCGGTCCGGTGTTTGGCGCCGGAAGGAAGGGCCTCGGTCATTACCTTTCATTCGTTGGAAGACCGGATTTGTAAACAGATTTTTGCAAGCTATGTAGAAAAGTGCACCTGTCCTCCCGATTTTCCTTTGTGTGTGTGCGGAGGCCAAGGACAATTGAAATTGATTAATCGGAAACCGTCGGTTCCTTCGGATGAGGAACTGGAACAAAATCCGCGGGCGCGTTCGGCTAAGCTGCGCGTAGCGGAGAAACTGCATTCTAAAGCGGAGGAAATGTGAGATGGCGTATACTCGGGGGAATTTGGCAGTAAAAGAACAAACAGTGGAACGCGGACAACAGTCTCCGCGATTCCGTGAAACGACGAAAGTAGTAACAAGACGCTCGCCGCTCCCGGTTCGGGAAAAGCTGCTCTATATGGTGACCGTTCTTTTCTGTGTGGCTGTAATGGGCGGTCTGTTATGGCAAAATTCCAACCTCTACAATATTAAGCGGCAAATGTACAATCTGGACACTGAAATCCAGGCGATGACCGTACAGATTAAGGAAATGTCCGTACAGAAAGAAAAGCTGCAGGAGCAAATTCCGCAAGAAGCAGCGAAGCTTGGATATGTTGAAACGTCGGAGGAAGGCTTCCATATTCAGATTCCGGCTAATTCGCAAACCGAAGGTTCGGCGGACGAAGTAACCACCGCCAAAAAATAACGTATTAAAGAGGTTTAGAGATGATCAAGAGAATAAGACTTCGGACGCTGCTGATAGGGGGATGTATTACCCTCTTTTTTGCTGTATTGATGGGGAGAGTTTTCTGGCTCCAGGTCGTTCAGGCCGATTTCTGGCAGGAACACGCCGAAGAACTCTGGTCCAAGAAGAAAACAATTACTGCCACCCGCGGGACGATTACCGACCGGAACGGGGATATTCTGGCCGTCGATGCCCCGGCTTATACCGTGGCGATAAATCCTAAATTAATTAATGAACTGAATTTAAAGGATGAAGTCGTCGACGGATTAAATGAGCTGCTTGGCAAGGACAAAGCAGAACTCGAACAGTTGGTGATGGCGACGAAGAAGGACGGTCAATTCTACTCTCAGCGCGAGGTGCGCAATGAGGGGTGGAAAATTGATCAGGAGCTCCGGGATAAAGTGGAGGCTTTCGCCAAGGAACTGAAGGAAAAGCATAAGCTTGAAGATACGGGCATTTATTTGATCAAGGAACAAAAACGCTATTATCCTCAAAATAATCTTGCTGCCCATGTATTGGGCTACACGGACCGTGAAGGCAATGCGGTTTCCGGTCTGGAAGCCTATTACGACGAGGAATTGAAAGGGCAGAACGGCTCGATTGAGTACAAGAGCGATGGCAGGGGGATTGAAATCCCGAAAGCGAGCGAAATTTATAACCCTGTAAAGAATGGCAAGAACATCCAGCTGACGATCGACGATACGATACAGTATTATATCGAAGAAGCGATGAAGGAAGCGTTCGATGAATTGAAGCCGATCAGTATGACGGTCATAGCGGCGGATCCGAAGACGATGGACATTTTGGGAATGGCGAATCTGCCAACCTATAACCCTAATGAGTACTGGGTCGACGTGGATCAGAAGAATTTCTATAACCACGCAATCAAATCGGTATATGAGCCGGGCTCGACATTTAAGATCGTAACGCTGGCCGGGGCTGTGCAGGACGGGTTGTTTAATCCGGAAGCGAGATATATGTCGGGAAGCATCCGGGTGCCGGGACAAACGATCCATGACATGAAGCGTTCCGGTTGGGGCGAAATCAGTTATATCGAAGGCGTTAAGCGTTCAAGTAACGTTGCCTTCGTTAAATTGGGATATGAAATGCTGGGCCCTGACCGGTTGAAGGAATATGTCGACAATTTCGGGTTCGGTAAAAAGACGGGTATCGAGCTCCCTGGGGAAGCAGCGGGCGTCGTGACGCCGGTGCAACAGGCGGACTTTGCGGCAATGGCCTACGGTCATGGTAAGCTGCTGGTTACACCGCTGCAGCAAGTGGCTGCAATCGCAGCTGTGGCGAATGGCGGGAAATTGCTTGAACCGCATCTTGTAAAGTCGATCACCGACCCGCAGACGGGCGAAACCATTAAGACGCAACCTCAAGAAATACGGCAAGTGATTTCCCCGGAAAAGGCAAAGGAAGTCGGCAGTTATCTTGAACAAGTCGTATCCGACCAGAAAATCGGGACCGGGCGCCATGCCTATATCGACGGTTACCGGGTTGCGGGCAAAACCGGAACAGCGGTGAAGCCGGTGAACGGGGTATATGATTATACCAAGCAAGTTATATCTTTTATCGGCTACGCGCCGGTAGACGACCCCAAGATCGCGATTCTGGTGCTGATCGACGAACCGAAGGATTCCGAGCTGGGCGGCGGTGCCGCCGCTGCCCCGGTGTTCCAGAAGATCGCCAATCAGACGCTTCAATATTTGGGGGTTCCGAAAAAGTTCGACGAAGCATCTTCTAAATCCGTGCAAGAGAGCAATCCGGGCGTCAAAACGCCGGATCTGAAAAAACTGTCCCTGCAGGAAGCCAAAAACCTGCTCAAGAGCAAAGGGATATCTTACGCCACCCTCGGCAGCGGAACCGAACTTATTTCTCAGTTTCCAAAAGCGGGCGCCACGTTGAAAGCGGGTCAGCATATGTATCTCCTGACCGAGGAAGGCAAAGCGATGTCCATCCCGAGCCTGAAGGGGGAATCGCTTCGCGAAGCGTTGGAGCTTCTCTCAGTCCTTCAAGTTTCCGTGACGGCCGAAGGTGAAGGCTATGTCGTGGACCAGACCGTCTCCGAAGAAAACGGGCAAAGAAAAGTTCATTTGGTTCTGGAACCGCCGGTCAAGGAGAATGCGGATTCCGGAGAGGATAGCAACACCGCAGAAGAGGAAACGGAAGGCGAAAACACGGATGAAGGCTCCGGATCTTCTCCATAGCTTGTTCTAACCCCTGTTTGTCCTGAATATTCATGTGATGAGATCAACATGTGACTGGATGGAACAGGGGGGCAATCGATGAGAATATCCAAAATAGTTGTAAGGCGAAGATTGTTATTTTTGCTGTGTATGCTGTGTCTGCTGTTCGCGGCTCTCGCCGTCCGGCTTGCCTACGTGCAGATCGGCAAAGGGGCGGAGCTGTCGGCCAAGGCGGAAGATTCATGGCGGCGCAACATTCCTTACTCCGCAAAGCGGGGAGAAATTGCAGACCGAAACGGCAGCGTACTGGCTTACAATATTACGACGCCAACGGTCATGGCGATTCCGGTGCAGGTGAAAACGCCGGAGACTACGGCCCGGAGCCTGGCGCCATTACTTGGGATGAGCGAGGAAGCCGTATTAAAGACGATCACCAAGAAACAATCCATAGTCAGGCTGCAACCCGGCGGACGCAAAATTACGATGGAAAAAGCGCAGCAAATTCGTGATTTGGCTCTTCCGGGTATTGTCGTTGCCGAGGACAATAAGCGGTATTATCCCTATGGAGGTCTTGCCGCTCATATTCTCGGTTTTACGGGCGGCTACAACCAGGGGCTTACCGGGGTCGAGAGTAAGTATGACAGTGAACTGAACGGGATGGGCGGCAGTGTTTCCTACTTGTCCGACGCTGGAGGCAGGTTGATGCCCGGTTCCTCGGAGAAATACGTAGAACCTAAGGACGGCCTGAACCTTACGCTGACGATCGACAAATCGATCCAGAGCATTATGGAGCGCGAGCTGGACCAGGCTATGGCCAGACTTCAGGCCAACTCAGCCTTGTCCATCGCCATGAATCCCAAAACCGGGGAGATTCTGGCCATGGCGGCCAGACCCGGCTATGACCCGGCTCAATATCAGGAAGTGGACGCCGAGGTCTATAACCGTAATTTGCCGATCTGGATGACTTATGAGCCGGGGTCCACGTTCAAAATCATCACTCTCGCTGCTGCGTTGGAAGAGAAGAAAGTCGATTTGAAAAACGAACGGTTCTTTGATCCCGGTTTTGTGAAAGTAGGAGGGGCTACGCTGCGCTGCTGGAAAAGAGGCGGTCATGGCAGCCAGACCTTTTTGCAAGTGGTTGAGAATTCCTGCAACCCCGGGTTTGTGGCATTGGGCCAACGATTGGGGAAAGAATCCTTGTTCAAATATATCAAGGATTTTGGTTTCGGCACCAAGACCGGCATCGATCTGGGCGGTGAGGAGAATGGTATCCTGTTTAAGTTGCCTAGGGTAGGGCCGGTGGAACTGGCCACGACTTCTTTTGGCCAAGGGGTGTCCGTGACGCCGATTCAGCAGATAACCGCGGTTTCGGCGGCGATAAACGGAGGTAAACTTTATAAGCCCTATGTAGCCAAATCATGGACTAACCCCGATACGGGTGAAGTAGTGCACACGAACGCTCCGGAAATGGTCCGTCAGGTAATTTCGGAGGAAACGTCAAAGCAGGTGCGGGAAGCGCTGGAAAGCGTAGTTGCCAACGGTACCGGGGGCAACGCGTTTATCGACGGCTACCGGGTCGGCGGCAAGACGGGGACCGCGCAGAAGGTTATTAACGGACGGTATTCGCAAAATGAACATATCGTTTCGTTTATCGGCTTCGCTCCGGCGGACGATCCTCAGATCGTCATCTATACGGCGGTCGATAATCCCCAAGGAATTCAGTTCGGCGGCGTCGTAGCGGCTCCGATCGTTCGTAATATTATGAAGGACGCTCTGGAGTACATGCAGATCGCGCCTCGCACGGATCAGGTCGCCAAGAAATATAAATATGGCGAAACACCTGTAGTCACGGTCCCCGATTTGGTCGGACATACGGCTCAAGAAATATACGAGGACCTGAACATGAACTTTAACCTTGCAAAATCCGGGGCCGGAAACGTCGTGATCAACCAGGCGCCTAAAGCGGGAACCCGGGTGGATAAAGGGTCGACGATCCGGATTTATATGGGAAGCGAAGCGGATGCGGAGCAGGGCCACCAGCATGAAACAAGTGAATAATATTCCTGAAAATATCATTTTTTGGTGATAATATGGATAGGTGTGTTTGAGTAATGGAAAGAGGGGAATTTTATGCTGCTTAAAGACTTAACAACTTACTTAATAGCTTCGGAACTAAAAGGCGATGATCATACGGAGTGCAGCGGCATTTCCATCGATTCCCGCCACGTGCAGCCCGGCGATCTGTTTGTATGTCTGCCGGGTCATACGGTTGACGGGCATGATTATGCGGCGAAGGCTGCCGAGCAAGGCGCAGTCGCGCTCGTCGTGCAGCGGTGGCTGGACGATGTTTCTCTCCCTCAGCTTAAAGTTAAGGATAGCCGGTTGGCGATGGCGATATTGGGAAATGTATTCTTCGGTTCGCCAAGCTCGGAACTGAACGTGATCGGCGTTACGGGTACGAACGGAAAGACGACGACCACATATTTGATCGAACGTATTCTTGAGGATCAAGGCAAGCATACCGGCCTGATCGGAACTATTCAGCGCAGATTCGCCGGCCAGACATTTCCGATGTCCGGAACGACGCCGGAATCGCTGGATCTGCAGCGTTACCTGCATGAAATGAAAGAAGCGGATATGTCGTATTGCGTCATGGAGGTTTCATCGCATGCGTTGGAACAGGGCCGTGTGAAAGGGACGAAATTCCGTACTGCGGTGTTTACAAACCTTACGCAGGATCATCTGGATTACCATAAGTCCATGGAGGAGTACCGGGCGGCCAAGGGATTGCTCTTCTCCCGGCTTGGCAATACCTTTGCTTCCGAACCCGGCCAGCGGAGCTACGCCGTATTGAATGCCGATGATCCGGCTTCCGCTTATTTTGCCAAGCAAACGGCGGCGGAGACAATCACTTATGGTGTTGAGCATGAGGCGGATGTACGGGCTTCGAATATCTCCATCACGGCGAAAGGAACTTCCTTCCATGTGGAAACGTTCCGCGGCAGTGAAGACATCACTTTAAGAATGGTCGGCAAGTTTAACGTATACAATGCGCTCGCGGCGATTTCCGCCGCGCTCCTGGAAGGTATCGCGCTTTCCGATATTAAGACCAGCCTCGAAGCCATCAAGGGAGTCGAGGGCCGCGTAGAGGCTGTGGACGAAGGACAATCTTTTGCAGTGATCGTGGATTACGCGCACACGCCGGATGGACTGGAAAACGTGTTGAACACAGTGAATGAGTTCGCACAGGGCAAAGTCATCTGCGTATTCGGCTGCGGAGGAGACCGGGACCGCACGAAACGGCCGATTATGGGCAAAATCGCAGCGCGGTTGTCCGGCCATATCATCGTAACTTCCGATAATCCGCGTACGGAGAATCCGGATCTGATTTTGAGCGACATTGAAGCAGGTTTGAAAGAGGACCAAGTACCAAGCGACCGATACGAGCTCATTGTGGACCGTCGCAAAGCGATTCAAAAGGCTATTGAAATGGCAAGCCAAGGCGATGTAGTATTGATTGCGGGGAAAGGGCATGAAACCTACCAGTTGATCGGCAAAGAGGTACACGATTTCGATGACCGGATCGTGGCCAAAGAAGCGATAAGGGGTTTAGACAAGTGATAAAACGAAAATTAGCGGAACTTGCCGCCATGTGCGGCGGACACGTTGCAGATGCCGGCGATTCCGACATCACCATAGAGGGAGTCGTCACCGACTCCCGCAAAATCAAGCCGGGATGCCTGTTCATTCCACTGGCCGGGGAACGTTTTGACGGCCATGACTTCGCCGGCGATTGTCTGGCGGCCGGAGCGTCAGCCGTACTGTGGTCCGAGTCCAAAGGCAGCCCTCCCGGGCCGGCCGTGATTGTGGGTGACACGCTCGAAGCGATGCAGCGCCTTGCAAAAAGTTACCTTGCGGCCTGCGGAACCAAGGTGATCGGCATAACGGGCAGCAACGGAAAGACTACGACGAAGGATCTCGTATTCTCGTTGCTGGCTACGACTTTCAAAGTGCATAAAACACAGGGTAATTTCAATAATCATATCGGTTTACCGTTGACGATCCTCGCCATGCCGGAGGATACCGATATCGCGGTCCTGGAGATGGGAATGAGCGGCCGGCACGAAATCGAATTGCTGTCGAAGCTTGCTGAACCGGAAACGGCCATCGTGACCAATATCGGTGAGGCGCATCTTCTGCAACTGGGCTCCAGACTGGAAATAGCCCGGGCGAAGCTGGAGATTCTGTCCGGTATGAAGCAGGGCGGATTGTTTGTTTACAATGGGGACGAACCTCTCATCGCTCAGGTTTTAGCGGAACCTTCCACCGAAAAACCGGAGGGACTGAGAATGTTCACCTTCGGCCTTGACGGAAGTAATGACGATTCTCCGAGCGGGATTATGTATATGGAGGAAGAGACGGTATTTACCTCTCGTGCTGGGGGGAGCGCGTCGCTGAGACTTCCGCTGCTTGGCGAGCATAATGTGGTCAATGCGCTGGCGGCGCTGGCGGTTGCCCGGCATTACGGTGTATCCGAAGATGACATTGAGGAAGGTCTCCGTCGGGTCGAACTGACGGGAATGCGGATTGAAACGGTAGTTGGCGCAAGCGGAATTACGATTCTGAATGATGCCTACAATTCGAGTCCTATCGCCGTGAAGGCCGCAATCGGGGTGCTTGAGAAAAAACGCGGTTACCGGAAAAAGATTGCCGTGCTTGGCGATATGCTGGAGCTTGGGCCATCGGAAGATGAATTTCACCGTGAAGTCGGCAGATTTCTTACACCCGAAAAGGTAGATCTTCTGTTTACGTATGGCCGGCTTGCCGAGAAAATCGCGGAAGGCGCCGCGGAAAATTTGGAGCCAGGAACCATTTTTGCATATCATGATAAAAGTGAGCTTATTGAAAAGTTGATTTCTATGCTGCATCCGAAGGATGTGCTGCTTGTGAAGGCTTCGCGGGGAATGAAGCTGGAAGAGGTCGTCGACGCAGTCAAAAATAGCAATCTAGAGACATAATACCGGCGAAAGGGGGGTGATCCCATGGACTTTGGACTTATTCTTTTAACGATCGGCGTATCATTTATTTTAGCGGTGATCTCGGCCCCTTTGCTGATTCCTTTGCTGCGGCGAATGAAATTTGGACAGCAGATTCGCGGCGAGGGTCCGCAGAGCCATCAAAAAAAGGCGGGAACGCCGACTATGGGCGGGATCGTTATCATATTGGCGTTCACGCTGGCTTTCTTGAAATTTTCTGTAATCAACACTGATTTTTACGTATTGCTTGTAGCGACACTTGGTTTCGGTTTGGTCGGTTTTCTGGACGACTATATCAAAATTGTGTTTAAGCGATCGCTGGGTTTAACGCCTAGACAAAAAATGTTCGGACAATTGTTGTTCTCCGGTATTGTCTGCGCCTTGCTGATTTCGGAAGGACACAGTACGGCTATCGGCATCCCGGGAACGCAAATCTCTTTTGACTGGGGAGCCTGGTTCTATTATCCGTTTATTATCATCATGATGCTGGCCATCAGCAACGCGGTCAATTTTACCGACGGTTTGGACGGATTGCTCTCCGGCGTCAGCGCAATTGCTCTCGGAGCTTACGCGGTAATTGCGATGCAGGCTACGTCACTTCCGGCTGCGGTTTGCGCGGCGGCCATGATTGGCGCAGTACTCGGCTTTCTCGTGTTTAACGCGCATCCGGCCAAGGTATTTATGGGTGACACGGGGTCTCTCGGCATCGGCGGGGCGATTGCGGCTATCGCGATCGTTACCAAGAGCGAATTGCTGTTCCTCGTCATCGGCGGGATTTTCGTAATTGAAATGCTGTCGGTCGTGCTGCAGGTGGTGTCGTTTAAAACCCGCGGGAAGAGAATCTTTAAAATGAGCCCGATCCACCATCACTTTGAATTGTCGGGATGGTCGGAATGGCGCGTCGTCGTCACATTTTGGGCGGTCGGCTTGGTGCTGGCGGGTATTGGACTTTACTTGAACAAGGGGTTGTAGAGATGAAACATCCAGATGAATACCGGGGACGACAAGTGGTTGTTCTCGGTCTAGCGAAAAGCGGCGTGCAGGTCGCCAAAACCCTACACCGGAGCGGCGCAGTCGTCACGGTCAACGATAAAAAGTCGAGGGAAGAGAGTCCCGAAGCATCCGAATTGGAGGCTTTGGGAATTTCTGTTGTATGCGGGGGGCATCCGGAAGGGCTGATTAACCCTGCTGTAGAACTGGTCGTCAAGAACCCTGGCATTCCTTACACGGCACCGCCAGTCGCTAAGGCACTTGAGCTTGGAATCGAGGTCGTGAGCGAGGTGGAGGTCGCTTATCATTTGTCCAAAGCGCCGATGATCGGCATTACCGGATCCAACGGTAAGACGACGACAACGACCTGGATCGGCAACATGCTGGAGGCGGCGAGTCTGTCCCCGGTCATAGCCGGTAATATTGGGACGCCTCTCTGTGCAGCGGCCGAGACGGCCGACGTTGAAGACTGGCTGGTCGTTGAGCTCAGCAGCTTCCAGCTCAAAGGGACACGGGAATTTCGTCCCGAGGTGGCTGTTTTGCTGAACATCGCCGAGACGCATCTGGATTATCACGGTACGATGGACGATTATATTTCCTCCAAGGCCAAGATTTTTGCCAATCAAACGGAGGAAGATACGGCTGTTATCAATTGGGACGACCCCGTTTGCAGAGAATTGGTGCCTTACATCAAGGCGAAGCTGCTGCCTTTCTCGATGACGGAGGAGCTGCGTACGGCCGGGGTATACGTTAAACCGGCTTACGTTCCGGATGTACAGGACGGACTTAGCCGTAGCGTTGTTTACTGCGATGAGGAAGGACAGGAGCATACGATCGTAGAAACGGCGGAAATCGGCCTGGCGGGCCGTTTTAACGTAGGGAACGCCCTTGCTGCGGTTGCAGCCTGCGTAGCGGCCGGCGCGGCTCCGGAGTCGCTTGCGGAGCCGCTGCGTACGTTTCGCGGCGTGGAGCATCGCCTGGAGTTCGTCGAAGTTAGAGACGGCGTGGCTTATTATAACAATTCCAAGGCCACGAATTCCAAAGCGACCGCGATGGCGCTCGGCGCCCTGGATAAGCCGATCGTCCTGATCGCCGGAGGCCTTGATCGGGGCTCCGATTATATGGAACTCCTTCCTGTTTTCAAAGATAAAGTGAAGGCAATAGTAGCTTTGGGCCAGACGAAGGAGAAAATCGGAAGAGTAGCCGAATTAGCGGGTCTAAGCGACATCGAGCTGGTCGATACTGGAGACAGCGCCGCGGAAACGCTGCGGACCGCAATCTCCAAGGCTGCTGGCCTGGCCGAGGATGGGGACATTGTGTTGCTCTCGCCGGCTTGTGCGAGCTGGGACATGTTCTCGTCCTATGAAGAGCGTGGACGCATTTTTAAAGAGGCGGTGCATACCCTTTAAGTAGGGGGGTGGAAAAGCCCCTACTTCCTTGTTAAGAGGTGGCTTCCACGATGGTCAAAGGCCGCAACAAACCGGATTTTTGGTTAATGGCCAGCATTTTCGGCTTGCTGGCAATCGGAATTGTGATGGTTTACAGTGCGGGTTCCGTACTCGCTTTCCATGATTACGGCGATTCCTTCTACTTTGTAAAACGTCAAGCTTTGTTTGCTGTTCTTGGTTTCGTAGCAATGTTTTTTACGATGAACGTAGATTACCGGATTCTGAAAAAATACGCCAAGGTGCTGCTCCTGATTTGCTTCGGGTTACTTGTCATCGTATTGATTCCCGGTATTGGGGTAGTGCGCGGCGGCGCCCGAAGTTGGCTCGGCATCAGCTCGTTCGGCATACAGCCTTCCGAGTTTATGAAGCTGGGCATGATTCTTTTTCTATCCTATTGGCTAAGTAAAGAAGATTATAGAATCACCCATTTCACCAAAGGCCTGCTTCCGCCGCTAGGCATCATCGGCGCCGCGTTCGGCCTCACTATGCTTCAACCGGACCTCGGTACGGGTACAGTAATGCTGGGTGCCTCGCTGCTGATCGTGTTTACGGCCGGCGCGAAGATCAAGCACCTCGCCGGATTGGCCGCCGTAGGGGCTCTAGGCTTCGTTGGGCTCATCCTGGCTGCGCCTTACCGGCTGCAGCGGATTACCGCTTTCCTTGATCCTTGGTCCGACCCGCTCGGCGCGGGCTATCAGATCATCCAGTCCCTTTATGCAATCGGACCGGGTGGATTGGCCGGTTTGGGCCTGGGCATGAGCCGGCAAAAGTACAGCTACGTACCGGAACCGCAAACGGATTTTATATTTTCTATTTTGGCCGAAGAGTTGGGATTCATAGGAGGGCTGCTGGTCCTTCTGCTGTTCTTGATCCTGGTGTGGCGGGGCATGAGGGTAGCGATGACGATTGATGATATGTTCGGCAGTTTGCTGGCTGTCGGTATCGTAGGTATGGTAGGCGTTCAGGTCGTTATCAATATCGGTGTTGTCATTGGCCTCATGCCGGTCACGGGGATTACACTGCCTCTCATCAGTTACGGGGGTTCATCCCTGACCTTGATGCTGACGGCACTTGGCATTCTACTAAATTTATCCCGTTATGCGAGGTGAGGATATGCGCGTCGTACTGAGCGGCGGCGGCACGGGGGGACATATTTATCCCGCGCTGGCCGTAGCAAGCAGATGTGCTGAGGAGATTCCCGGTTCCGAGTTCTTATATATCGGCGGAGAGAGAGGGCTGGAAAGCTCTCTGGTTCCGAAAACGGAGATTCCGTTTAAAGCGATAGATATTACGGGCTTCCGCAGGAAGCTTTCTTTTGAAAATATGAAAACCGTCATGCGCTTTCTCAAAGGCGTGAGAAAGTCCAAACAGATGCTCCGCGAATTTAAGCCGGACGTAGTGATCGGCACGGGCGGTTATGTATGCGGACCTGTCGTTTATGCGGCGGCCAAGCTTGGCATTCCGAGCATCATACATGAACAAAATGCGGTACCCGGGCTGACAAACCGTTTTCTGAGCAAATACGTCTCTACCGTGGCGGTCAGCTTCGAAGGCTCCGAGACCGCCTTTCCCGGGGCGCGGAACATTATTTATACGGGAAATCCCCGGGCGACAACCGTTTTTGAGGCGGATAAAAACAAAGGCTTTGAATCGCTGGGACTGCCCGCAAGCAGTTCCATCGTGCTCGTTGTCGGTGGAAGCCGGGGAGCTAAAGCCATTAACGATGCGATGGTCGATATGGCTCCATATTTAAAGGAGCTGGATCATCTTTCTTTTGTGTATGTGACCGGAGACAACTACTATGCGCCGACGATGGAGGCCATTCAGGCCAAAACCGGCGCATTGCCGCGCAATTTGCAGGTGCTGCCTTACGTGCATAATATGCCTGAAGTGTTGGCTTCAACGTCGTTAATCGTGAACCGGGCCGGCGCTTCCTTCCTGGCTGAAATGACGGCCCTTGGCATCCCGTCGATTCTGATTCCGTCGCCGAACGTGACGAACAATCACCAGGAGAAGAATGCCAGAACGCTGGAACAAGCCGGAGCGGCCCGGGTTATTTTAGAGCCGGAGCTTTCCGGTAAAGCACTGTTCACAGCAGTTCAAGAGATTATGAGCAACAAAGTGCGGCATGAATCCATGTCAAAGTCTTCAAGAAAACTCGGGAAGCCGGATTCCGCCCATTTGATCGTTGAGGAAATCCGGCGTCTTACCGGGTCAGGTCGTTCATAAGTCGTCCGCAAGCCCTGGTTCTGGGCGATTGTCACACTCTCCATAAGGAAGGCATAAGATACCCTATAAATCGTGACATTCTTCATTTCAATGGGATCTCGGAAGACGAATGCATTTCTTCTTGGTCTCTTATGGACCCGGGCGCCGGCTTTAGCCGGGCGGCAATACCGGAACCCAGGCCTTGCGCTTAAGCGGGGCGGGGATTCCGGATGTTAATCAGGGAGGGATTTTGCGATGCAGCAGTGGATATCGAAACTATCACACCAAGAAGTCGGGACGGTGTTGCTTAACGAACCGATGTCGAAATATACAACATGGAAAATCGGCGGTCCCGCTGACGCCTTGATCGTTCCCGAAAATAAAGAACAACTTGCGAACCTCGTCCGCCTGCTTCATGAAGAGCAGGTTCCCTGGATGACGGTGGGCAAGGGCTCCAACATGCTCGTATCGGATAAAGGCATTCGCGGCGCCGTTATCAAATTAGGTACAGGGCTTGAGGAGATCGAATTCAAGGGAACGGACGTGGAGGCAGGCGGAGGCGCATCCTTCGTCAGATTAAGCATCATGGCCGGAAAGCAGGGAATGACCGGTCTGGAATTTGCCGGCGGAATACCCGGAACAGTGGGGGGAGCCGTGTATATGAACGCCGGCGCACACGGGTCCGATGTGTCACGCATATTCAAATCCGCTGAAATTGTTCTGGAGACAGGTGAATTGGTAACTTACGGCGCTGAGGATATGGAGTTTGCATACCGGCATTCCATCTTGCATGAACGGCGCGGAATTGTGGCCCGGGCTAATTTTACGCTGGAGGCCGGCGATCGTTTGGAGATTGCCGCGGCCATGGCGGCCTATAAGGACCGGCGGCGCAAAACCCAACCGCTACAGCAGCCTTGTGCCGGAAGTGTATTTCGCAATCCGCCGGGCGATCACGCGGCAAGATTGATTGAAGCCGCAGGACTCAAGGGCCATAGTGTTGGCGGAGCCGAAATATCCACATTGCATGCCAATTTCATCGTCAATACCGGGCAAGCGACAGCAGAGGACGTTCTTAGGCTCATGGAGCAAATCAAGGCCACCATTTTTTCCAAATTTGAAGTCGCACTGGTGCCGGAGGTCTTCTTCGTGGGTGAACGGTAAACTCGGAGGTGATACATTGGACAAATTGGTGATCGAAGGCGGGAGACCCCTATCAGGATCCATTCGTATCCATGGAGCGAAAAATGCCGCACTGCCGATTATGGCAGCCAGCCTGCTGGCTGAAGGCAAGGTGCAACTTCGAAATGTCCCCCGTCTGCTCGATATTGACGTCATGCTCGGGATCTTGAACCGTTTGGGCTGCAATGCAGTTCATAAAGACGACACGATTATTGTGGATTCGAGCGGAGCGGATTCCTGTCATGTGCCGGAAGATTTGATGAAGCAAATGCGTTCCTCCATTTTCCTCATGGGCCCCCTTCTGGCAAGGTTCGGGGAAGTTTGTATCTATCAGCCGGGCGGCTGCGCGATTGGAGAACGGAAGATTGACTTGCACCTGAGAGGCTTGGAGGCTTTAGGAGCAGTCATCGAAGAAAACGATCATCAGATCTGGTGCCGGGCCGCAAAACTGAAGGGGAACGATATTCATCTCGACTTCCCCAGCGTTGGAGCGACGGAGAATATTATGATGGCGGCTGCGCTCGCGGAAGGCACTACGGTGATTACGAATGCAGCGAGAGAGCCGGAGATACAAGATTTGCAGAACTTTTTAAATGCATTGGGCGGAAATGTGATGGGGGCCGGAACGGATACGATCACGATTCGGGGAGTAGAATCGCTTGAGCCTTGCGATTACGAGATTATTCCCGACCGGATCGTCGCGGGAACCGCGCTGATTGCGGCTGCCGCAACACGCGGAACGGTGACGCTTACCCATTGCAATCCGGCGCACCTGACCTCGCTGTTCCATGTGCTGCGCCGGGCCGGTGTTCAAATCGGATCGTGCAATGATATAATAACCGTAAGCGGCACCGGACGTCCCAAGGCGGTTGAACGGATCGTTACTTCACCGTATCCTTCTTTTCCTACCGATCTGCAGTCTCAGGTGATGGTGCTTCTGTCGCTTGCCGACGGGATGAGCCTGATGAAAGAGACGGTATTCGAAGGAAGATTCAAGCATGTGGATGAGCTGGTGCGGATGGGCGCCGACATATCGGTGGATTTGAATTCTGCCTTTATCCGCGGAGTACCCCGTTTATACGGCGCTACGGTGGAAGCCACGGATTTGCGGGCGGGAGCCGCTCTCGTCATTGCGGGGTTAGCCGCGCAAGGCAAGACGGTTGTTGAGCAGATCCATCATATCGACCGCGGCTACGACCGGATCGAGCTGATGTTTCAAAAGCTCGGCGGCGTAATGCACCGGGAAACCCCGGCATTGAAACAACTGGATTTGGCCTGATCCAAGCCTTGGGTCCCCTCCTGATGGAGGGGATACGGGCTTTATTAAGATATCAGAAGGTATGAACTTCGGGGTATTAACTGCCTGATATCGGAAGAAAAACTTCCTCTAAACGCGGTCTGGCTTCCATGAAAGTACGTCGATAGACGTTTTTCTTATTAGCATGGACAATCGATGAACGGAGTACAGATCTTATAAGTTCTTGTTCAAAAAGTCGATTTTTCAGCACCGAGAAGGTTGGATGAAGGAGGGACTGAGGAGCGGAGCGTAGGCAAAACCTACGTGAGCACCGGAAGGCCCGCCTGAATTCAAGATTCGATGTCGGTTAAGGGCCCTGAAATGCTTCGTGATCAAAAGGTGACTTTTTGAACAACCTCTATAAACTATATCGGAGAAATATTATGCCAAAAGCTAACGTGCCTATCCTTAAAGAGCCCAAGCCGAAAAAGAAAAGCAGCCGGAAAGTGGCGGTAGTTTTATTCCTGCTGGTGCTTATCCTGCTTTGCGTGTTGTTTTTTCGTTCGTCTTTAAGCAAAATTTCGGAAATTGCTTTCGAAGGAAATCTGTATCAGTCCGACCAGGAACTGCTTGAGATTTCCGGGTTGAAGGCGGGTGCCCCGTTTTTTGGGACAAGCGCCTCCAAAATTGAGGACAAGCTTACGAAAGTGCCGTCGATCGAAGAAGTTACCGTGGACAAGTCTTTTCCGGGCAGCATTAAAATTACGGTTCGGGAATACCCGGTCGTCGCCTATGAGCTCTCCGCGGAAGGCAGCTTAAACGGCTTGTTGGCAAACGGAACGAAGATCAATCTGAAGAACGGGTCCATGCCGATCGAAAAACCGATTTTGACCGGCTGGTCCGGGGATGATCCTAATCTAGCAAAATTATGCGCTACTTTGGCCAAAATTCCGGATTCCCTGATTTCGGAAATTTCGGAAATTACGCCGTCGCCTTCCGTGTCTTATCCCGACCGGATCAAAATGTATACCAGGTCGCACTTCGAGATTATTTCCGCGATCTCTGTCCTGCCTGACAAAGCGGAGTACATGAACCTGATCATGGATTCCCAGGATCCCGGGACGCTGACCTTGCTCGAGGCCGATAGCTATCTGCCTTATGCGCCCTCCGGGGAGGAGACGGAAGGTGAAAATGATACTACTCATGAGTGACAAACAATGATAAAATACATTTTATGGGCTAGTTTCCTATCCCCCTCTTTTCTCTGATTCTATGCAAAACTTGGAAGTAAAAAATTTGTAGAAAAAAGAGGGAAAGGTTAAGCCGCGTTGAATAAGTAGAGAGTGCATTTTACAAACGTCATTATATTTTTATGGGAAATAGGAGGTGCCAGGGGCTTGAGCAACAATGACATCATTGTTAGTTTGGACATCGGTACATCCAAAGTTCGTGCTATTATTGGGGAAATTAGTAATGGAACCTTTAATATTATTGGGGTTGGATCTGCCGACTCGGAAGGAATTCGCAAAGGCGCGATTGTAGATATTGACCAGACGGTTCTCTCGATCCGTAATGCAGTGGATCATGCGGAACGTATGGTGGGTATTCAAATATCGGAAGTGTACGTCGGCATTTCGGGAAATCATATCGGACTCCAAACGAGCCATGGAGTTGTAGCCGTACAAAATGAAGACCGGGAAATCGGAGAAGACGATATCGATCGGGTTCTGAAGGCAGCCGAGGTGATTGCGCTTCCTCCGGAACGGGAAATTATAGACGTCGTCGCCAAGCAATACGTGGTTGACGGGTTAGAAGGAATTCAGGATCCCCGCGGAATGATCGGGGTTCGCCTGGAGGTCGAAGCGACCATCATTACCGGTGCCAAAACGGCGATACATAATTTGCTTCGCTGTGTGGAAAAATCCGGACTTAAGGTGCGGGATCTTGTTCTTCTGTCGTTGGGTTCGGGTCAATTGGCTCTATCCAAGGACGAAAAGACGATGGGTTCGGTACTGGTGGACATCGGCGCCGGCTCCACAACAATCGCGGTATTCGAAAGCGGCACGATTGTAGCTACATCCACGCTTCCGATTGGGGGAGAATTTATAACGAATGATATCGCGTACGGCCTTCGTACGCTGACTGACCAGGCGGAGAAGGTGAAGCTGAAGTATGGCTGCGCGTCCATGGAGGATGCGGCGCCGGACGTCACTTTCAAGGTAACACGCATTGGCAGCAATGTGGATAAAGAATTTACTCAAGAGGATCTTTCCGCGATTGCGGAGCCTCGGGTACAGGAAATATTCCAAATGATCGGCCAGGAAGTCAAACGACTCGGTTACAACGAACAGCCTGGAGGTTATATACTTACGGGAGGTACCGTCTCCATGCCGGGTTTGCTGAAGATTGCCCAGCAAGAATTGGCCGCTTCCGTGCGGATCGCCGTTCCCGATTATATCGGGGTACGTGATCCGGGCTTTACCGGAGGCGTGGGGATCCTTTATAAGGTGATCAAGAACATCCGAATCCGGAATGCAAGCCCGAAGAAAACGGCGAATCGGCCGAAACCCGCGGGACCGCAGGAAACGGTTGGGAAGACAGGCGTTATGGAACGCCTTAAGAAATTATTCAGCGAATTTATATAAGGATTATTACGATGGACGGGCCATCCATGCACAATGAGGGGGAGATGGAAGAGTATGTTGGAATTTGATTTTGAAATGGAGAGCTTGGCTCAAATAAAAGTCATCGGTTGCGGCGGCGGCGGTAGCAATGCCGTCAACCGGATGATCGAGAACGGTGTTCAGGGGGTTGAGTTCATTACGGTGAACACGGACGCCCAAGCACTGCATTTGGCCAAATCCGAACATAAGCTGCAGATTGGCGATAAATTAACGCGCGGACTCGGGGCCGGTGCCAACCCGGAAGTCGGGAAGAAGGCCGCTGAGGAATCCCGCGATTTGATCGCAAACACGCTGAAGGGCGCCGATATGGTGTTCGTGACAGCCGGAATGGGCGGCGGTACGGGTACCGGTGCTGCGCCGGTTATTGCGGAAATTGCCAGAGAATGCGGCGCGCTTACCGTTGGCGTCGTCACGCGTCCGTTCACTTTCGAGGGACGCAAACGCTCCTCGCAAGCCGATATCGGAATTGAGGCGTTAAAAGAAAAGGTAGATACGTTAATCGTCATTCCGAACGACCGGCTTTTGGAAATCGTCGACAAGAAAACGCCGATGCTGGAAGCGTTCCGCGAAGCGGATAACGTACTTCGTCAGGCTGTTCAGGGCATTTCCGACCTGATCGCCGTACCGGGCTTGATCAACCTCGACTTTGCCGACGTTAAGACCATCATGACCGAGCGGGGTTCCGCACTCATGGGTATCGGATATGCAACCGGCGAGAATCGTGCGGCTGAGGCTGCTCGCAAAGCGATCATGAGCCCGCTGCTCGAAACGTCGATCGAGGGTGCACGCGGTGTAATTATGAACATTACCGGCGGAGCAAACCTGTCGTTGTATGAAGTAAATGAAGCGGCAGAAATCGTAATTTCGGCTTCCGATCCGGAAGTGAATATGATCTTCGGTGCCATCATCGACGAGAACATGAAGGAAGATATCAAGGTAACGGTGATTGCTACCGGCTTTGAGCACAAGGCTCCGCCGATGTTACCGGGCCGCAAGCCTGCTGCTGCAGGCACAACCGAACAACCGCAGGAGAACCGCAATACGTCTTCTTCACTCAGACCGTTCGGGAACCAGCCAAGCGGGGATCAGTTGGACATCCCTACTTTCCTCCGGAATCGTCGGAACAATAACGAATAATCTATATAATCAAAAGTCTTCCCCGAAGACCTCTTCCCTGTATTGGGAGGGGGTCTTTTTTTCTTTTCCGGCATCCCGTTAATGGATGGTAACCTGGCGTGAACTATTTAGAGAATTGACGAATAAGGAATCGATATGTTATATATTATGCAAACGGTTTCATTATTTAGCAATTAGACTTGTCCGCTATTACAGGATAGAGAGGAGGAGAATAGTGCCGTTTGCGCAAACGATTGCGCAACTTGGAGATTGAACATTCTATTCGCATAAACAGGAGGCCGGATAAAATGAAGCTAGGGAAGAAGAGAAAAGGAAAAGTCATTTTTTCATTTTTTATGATACTCTCATTACTGTTTAGTTCCGCTGGATTAAGTTTAGCTGCAGAGGAAGTTCCTTATGTTCCAGAAGAAAGCGAAGCAACGCTGAGTGGCGTCGCGACTGAAGTGCCTGCCGGACATGTCCGGATCCACTACAACGGGAATACGGACGGAACGGGGATATGGTTATGGGGTGATGTAGCGGAGCCTTCGCAAAACTGGTCTTCCGGTGCAAGCGCCTTCAATCCTGATCAAGCCGACAGTTATGGACATTACCTCGATATCAAGCTTAGCGAAGGTGCGAAGAAGGTCGGATTTCTTGTAGTACACCGAACTACGGGAGAGAAGGAGGGAGGCGACAAAAACCTGACCCTGTCCTCCTCGGCCATGAACGAGGTCTGGATCAAGGCGGGTTCGGATCAAGTCTACTCGTATGAACCTGTAGATTTGCCTGCAAACACGGTCCGGATTCATTACTCCCGCGATGACCAGAATTTTGGCACCTACGGTCTTTGGTTATGGGGGGACGTGCTGGCACCTACCGAAGATTGGCCAAAGGGGGCGGTTCCTTTTGTCGCAGAGCAAACTGACCGTTATGGCGCCTATGTGGATGTTCCGCTCCAGCCGGAAGCCAAAAAGATAGGTTTCCTGGTCGTCAACCGCAATAATGGAGACGAGAAGGACGGCGGTGACAAATCGTTTAGCCTAATGGATCGGTACAATCGCTTATGGATTAAGCAAGGCGACAACAATGTCTATGTCTCTCCTTACGGGGAAGTTCCGGTAGGACTCGTATCTGCGGAGGTCTTGTCCGAAAGTAAACTTTTACTGGGATTTACCATGACGGATGGACTGGAACCAGATGCCTTGAAGGATGAACTTGTGATTAAGGATAGCCAAGGAGCAGAAGTTAAAGTCAATCAAGTAAACATAACGAGCACTACGTCGGTTGAAGCGGAAGTATCCGGCGCAAGTCTGCTTGAGCATCTTCCTCTGAGCGTGACCTATTCCGGAAAGACGGTTACGGCTTCAACCAGTTGGAGAATGCTGGATGAGATGTTTTATTACGACGGAAACGATCTGGGGGCGACTTACCACGATGGCGGCGTAACGTTCAAACTTTGGTCCCCGACCGCCAGCTCCGTTACGGCAAGCGTCTATGACAAAGACGATTCGACGCGTTACATAGGCAGCATCGACCTGGTTCAGGGAGACCAGGGGGTGTGGGCGGCGGAGGCGTCTCCTGCCGACTTTCAGACCTCCGATTTGAAGGGATACTTCTACCAGTACTTTGTCACGAATCAAGGAGTTACAAAGGCTGTGCTCGATCCGTATGCCAAATCCATGGCGCCATTTCGAGTGGATACGAACGGTAAGCCCGGTCCTGACGGTGATATCGTAGGTAAGGCGGCCATCGTAGACTTGAGCGACACGAATCCTGAAGGATATGACTTTGCTCAAATTGACGGCTATGAGAAGCGGGAGGATGCTGTCGTTTGGGAAATTCATGTAAGGGACTTTACCTCCGATCCTTCCATTGAAGGCGATTTGAATGGAAAATGGGGCTCATATAAAGCGTTCGGCGATAAACTGGATTATTTAAAATCGCTGGGAGTCACCCACGTTCAATTGCTCCCCGTTATGGCATGGTATTACGGGGACGAGATGAACATGGAAGAGAGAGAGCTCGCCTACTCGACACAAGGAAATGAATATAACTGGGGATATGATCCGCACAATTATTTTTCACCGGATGGAGCTTATTCCGAGAACCCTGCAGACCCGCAGCTTCGAATCGAAGAATTGAAGGGCATGATCGATGCCATCCATGAAGCGGGAATGGGCGTTATTCTCGATGTGGTCTATACCCATATGGCCAAAGCCGACTTCTTGAACGACATCGTGCCGGACTACTATGCCTGGAAAGACGCCAACGGAAATAATGTCGGCGGCTTCGGCAACAACCTGGCAACTAACCACAAGATGGCCGAAAAATTAATGGTGGACTCCGTCAAGTACTGGTTCGACGAGTATAAAATTGACGGCATGCGCTGGGATATGATGGGCGATGCCACTTATGAAGCCGTTCAGAACGCCTACGACGAAGCCGTCAAAATCAATCCGGATGTCCTCTTTATCGGGGAAGGCTGGCGGACATTCAGCGGCGGGATTGCGGAACCGGCTCTGGAAGGGCATGGAGCAACCCAAGACTGGATGAACAAAACGGATAATGTCGGCGTATTCTCGGACGAAATCCGGAATGAATTGAAGTCCGGCTTCGGTTCGGAGGGAGAACCGAGATTTATTACCGGCGGTGCAAGGCCGATTGAAACGATATTCAATAATATCAAGGCTCAGCCTTCCAATACGCCGGCGGACGATCCCGGAGATATGGTGTCCTATATCGAGGCTCATGACAATCTGCCGCTCTATGACGTCATCGCTCAGTCTATCAAAAAGGATCCGGCCGTTCCGGCCAATGATCTTGAAATCCATAAGCGCATCCGCTTGGGGAATCTGCTGATTATGACTTCGCAGGGAACGGCGTTCCTTCATGCGGGGCAGGAATACGGACGAACCAAGCAGTGGAAAGGGGAAGGGTTGCCTGAGCAAAAATATCATGAACTGAAAGATGAGTCCGGCAATGCCTTCGGCTATTTCGTTCATGATTCCTATGATTCTTCCGATGCGGTCAATATGTTCGACTGGACCAAAGCGACGGATGCGGATAAATTCCCTGTCAATCATGTCACCAGGGAGTATACGAGAGGACTGATCGAGCTGAGAAAGTCGACCAATGCCTTCACGTTGGGCGATATGAAGCTTGTAGATCAGAATGTCACGCTGATCCAGTCGCCTGAAATGGCCGTCGACAGCGATCTGCTCATCGCATACAAAAACAAAGCAACCGATGGCAGCGGAAATTACTATGTATTCGTGAACGCGGACAGTAAGCCGAGAACGCTGAGCCTGCAGGAGAATTTAACCTCAGGCAAAGTGCTAGTCGATAACGATGAGGCTGGCAAGAATGGCGTTTCACAACCTTCAGGTTTCCAGCTTACATCAAGTTCCATAACACTTGAGCCATTAACGTCCGTAATTATTCAAACACAAGGCTCGGATAACGGTAATCCAGGAAATCCCGGCAATCCGGGTAATCCGGGTAATCCCGGAAACGGTGGGGGAGATACCGGGTCAAACGGGTCCGCATCATCCAAAGACTTGGACTCCTTAAAGAAACGGCTCGGCAGCCTGCCTGTAAGCGATGCTCAGGCGGCAGAAGCTATTTTGAAAGAGCTGGATACGCTTGGAACGGTAACGGCCTATGAAGCGAAGGACAAAGAGGGAAAGAAGGTTTGGAAGGTCGATCCGAAGCAGCTCCAGTCCGCCCTGGATCGGTTGACTAATGGTTTGGATTTGATCCGGCAACAATTAGCGGGGAAGACCGGTCTATTAAATCAAATTAATACCGGGTCAGCCGTGGTCATTAACACCGGCGGACAGTCGGGTGAAACATTGGAACTGACGCTGACCGGCTCCTATCTTGCTAAGCTGGAAGCTGCCGGAATCGCTTTGAAAGTACGGACGGCGGATGCAACGGCAAATATTGCGGCCGGAACAAGTCCAATGGCCATGAATCTCTCCACGATTCAGGAGATGAACCTTCGGTTTGCCGTTGTTGACGGGGCCGAAGCGCAAAGCTTGTTGTCGAACGCAGGGGTCGCTGGACGAGATCTGAAGCCGGCCGGAAATCTACTTTCCTTCACCGGCTATACCTTAGACAACTCTGGTAACCGAATCGAAATCTCGGCATTTAACAAGCCGATAATGATGTCTCTGTTGCTGTCTAAGGAAGAAATGCAGAAGGTTAGCGATAAGAGAAAATCCGGTGTATATCAGTTGAACGATAACGGTGACGTTCAGTTCCGTGGAGGAAAGTTCGGTAGCGGGGCCGTAAGCTTTGATACTACGAACACCGGGAATTACTCCGTAATGGAATCGAACAAAACGTTCAAGGATTCTTCCGACAGCTGGGCCAAAACCTATATTGAGATTCTAGTGGCTCGTGGCGTTGCAACAGGAATCGATGACGAACGTTTTGCGCCGCAGACTGCGGTAACAAGAGGGCAGTTGACAGCTTTCCTGGGCAGAGCCCTGCAATTGGGCGAAGCCGAAGGAACTGCGCCGTTCAGTGATGTGGCCGCAGGTTCGTATTACCAAGGCTTCATAATCGCCTTGAAGCAGGCCGGAATTGTCTCTGGCTATGAAGACGGAACCTTCCGTCCGGACCAGAAAGTAACGCGGGAAGAAATGCTTACCATGGTGATGAAGGGCTACGAATATTTGAAAGGCAATTCCCTCGCCGGCCTGCCGGCAGGAAATCCTTCTATCGGTTCCTTTGCGGACGAAGATCAGATCAGTAGTTTTGCTCTGGACAGCGTGCAAGCCGCAAGAAATCTGGGAATGATCGGCGGCTTGCCTGAAGGCAAGTTTGCTCCTCAGGAACAGGCTACCCGGGATCAGGTGGCAAAAGTATTAGTTCTGCTGATGGAAGTAACGGGACAGTTTTAAACATAGCAAGCGGTAGAGAACCGGCTCAAGGGTTAAGATGAACCTTGAGCCGGTTTTTCTATTTTTAAGTTATATCATTCCTGGCTGTCGACAAAATTAGTGGGCTCCCGCTTTCAATTTTAGACAGACTTTACATATGGAAGTCTATATACTGAGAACCATCTCCACGTCATAGGCAGGTAGATTCTAGTAGAGAACAGGTTCAGGCAGGTGATGAAGCATGGTCGTTTATCTCGATCTGATTTTTTTGATGAACCTGCTGATCGACGGAAGTCTTCTGGCCGTAACAGCGTGGATGCGGAAACGGAAAGTCGTCGTTTGGCGGCTGTTGCTTTCCGCGGCGGTCGGGGCGTCCTACATAGTTATGATGTTCTTGCCCGAACTGTCGTTTCTGTTCACTTTTTTGGTGAAATTTCTGTTTTCCGTCGTCATGCTATGGATCGCCTTCGGTTTTGGCAGTCTGCAAAACTATTTGCGGAATTTAGGGGCATTCTACATCGTCAATTTTGCGGCAGCCGGTGGAATTTTGGGGATACATTATTTGCTCCAGAGCTCCGGCGACCTTTGGAATGGAATTTGGTATTCCGCTTCCGGGGGCATGGGATTCTCGCTGCAAATCGGTACCTTGTTTGTGCTCTTCGTTTTTTTCGCCGTATTGATTTGGTTCAAACTGGTGATTTCATCAAGACGAAGGCAGGAATTGATCTCCTCTTATCTTGCGGAGGTAAAGGTCCGGATCGGAGAGGCGGAGATTTGCTGCACCGGACTGATCGATACCGGCAATCAATTGACCGATCCGCTGAGCCGGCTGCCGGTAATGGTGATGGAGACTTCGTTATGGAGTGAATTTTTGCCGGGCTCCTTAAAAGGACTCGAGGCCGGGAGTCAGGCGGACAACCTTATTCTGGAATGGTCGGAGGATGAGGAGTTTCCTTGGCGGGACCGGCTGAGACTGGTTCCTTATCGCGGATTGAACAGAGGTTCACAGTTTATGGTCGCTTTGAAACCGGATGAAGTGACCGTTATGCTGGAAGGCCGGGAAATCAGGAATACGCGTGTCCTTGTCGGACTGGACGGGGGAAGTTTGTCTTCGGAAGGAGCGTATCGGGCCATCATTCATCCGTCATTAGCCGGGGAGGCCGAGGAGAGCGGAACGGATCGGAAGAGCTTCGGCAACGGGAAACCGGATCAAGGAGCGCGGTCTCACGCCGGTGTATGAGTCTGGGGTTAGGAACTTCATGAATACGGGAATGGAATATGGGAGGAAAAATAAGCCATGCGTGTAAAATGGAAAATGATGCTGCAGCTGCAGTACTACCGTTTATTATTTTTATTCGGACTGAAAAGCGAAGAAATCTATTATATCGGCGGAAGCGAAGCGCTGCCGCCTCCATTGACGCGCGAGGAAGAAGAATATTTGCTGCAGCGGCTGACGACCGGGGATGCCGCAATCCGGGCGATGCTGATCGAACGGAATCTCCGGCTGGTCGTATATATCGCCAGAAAATTTGAGAACACGGGCATTAATATCGAGGACCTTGTGTCGATCGGCACGATCGGACTTATCAAGGCGGTCAACACGTTTGATCCCGAGAAAAAAATCAAGCTCGCGACCTATGCGTCCCGCTGCATCGAAAATGAAATATTGATGTATTTGCGCCGGAACAGCAAAATCCGGACAGAAGTATCCTTCGATGAACCGCTGAATATCGATTGGGATGGAAATGAACTTCTTCTTTCCGACGTACTAGGGACGGAGAATGACACGATATACCGTAACATCGAGGAACAGGTCGACCGCAAGCTGCTTCATAAGGCGCTTGATAAGCTGAGCGAGCGTGAACGGATGATCATGGAGCTTCGCTTCGGCCTTGTCGACGGCGATGAAAAGACGCAAAAAGACGTAGCGGATTTGCTTGGAATTTCCCAGTCTTATATTTCGCGTCTTGAAAAAAGGATCATTAAACGGCTGCGTAAGGAATTCAATAAGATGGTGTAGCCCGGAGCGGGCATGTACTTTTTTCAGGAATAAAAATACAGTCCCGGGAGATAATGATCATTAATGTTTCTCCTTGGGAGGTAGACTTGATGACCCGAAACAAAGTCGAGATTTGCGGGGTTGATACCGCAAAATTGCCCGTTCTAACCAATGCGGAAATGCGTGAATTGTTCCACTCTTTGCAGCAGGACCACGTAAGATCAGCCAGAGAAAAGTTAGTGAATGGCAACCTCAGACTCGTACTGAGTGTCATCCAGCGGTTCAACAATCGGGGGGAGTTTGTGGACGACCTGTTCCAAGTCGGCTGCATCGGACTCATGAAAGCCATCGATAATTTTGATTTATCGCAGAACGTCAAATTTTCGACCTATGCGGTGCCGATGATCATCGGGGAAATCCGCCGTTACCTTCGGGACAATAACCCGATCCGCGTATCGCGGAGTCTGCGGGACATCGCTTATAAGGCATTGCAGATGCGCGACAGCCTGACGAACAAAAATTCCCGGGAACCGACGATTTTTGAAATATCGGAGGCGCTCGGTCTTCCGAAGGAGGATGTCGTATTCGCGCTCGACGCTATTCAAGATCCGGTATCCCTGTTCGAACCGATCTACCATGACGGGGGCGATCCCATCTATGTCATGGATCAGATCAGCGACGACAGGAATAAGGACGTCTCGTGGATTGAGGAGATCGCCCTGCGGGAAGCGATGCAGCGGTTGGGACGACGGGAGAAGATGATTCTGTCGATGCGATTCTTCGAAGGCAAGACCCAGATGGAGGTAGCTGACGAGATCGGCATCTCCCAGGCTCAGGTATCCAGGCTCGAGAAATCCGCCATCCTACAAATGCAGAAGCATGTAAAGTCGTGAACTCTGCAAGGCCCTTCGGGGCCTTTTTTTCGTCATTGGGACAGGGGAGCGAGGAAGGGCTGCCGTTTTCTTTAACATCTTGTCGGTAGGCTTTAATGTTTTGAAGCTGCCGCTCATATAGTATAGGGATAGCATTCGGCAGTCAGGGGGCGATGATGGATGGACAATGTGGTCAGAGCAAGCATGAAGATATCGGATTTTCAAACCAAAGACGTCATCAATGTGGTGGACGGCAAGCGGTTAGGGCATATTAGCGATCTTGAGCTGGATTTGCGGCAGGGCGTGATCGAGGCGATCGTCGTACCGGCAAGCACCAAGTTTCTCGGGCTATTCGGAAATGGAACTGATCTGATTATTCCCTGGAAAAATATCGTGAAGATCGGCTCCGACGTCGTCCTCGTCAAGATGGAGGAATTGAGGGAATCCCGGATACAGCCTTCTTATGAGACAACGGTTTATATCGACCGGGATGGGCGGGCCGATCGCCGTTAATGGCCGTATAACCGCAGGGGACTCACGAGAGGCAGATGTGTTAAACTGTGGAGAGACAAACATCAGGGGGAGATGGATGATGGAGCCGTTCATTTGGAATCCTAGACAGGATATTCCTGAACAATATGAACTAAAGGTATGGGAGAGCCTTGTACCGGGATTAAGCGCAGGGTTCTCCGGCCGTGCAGGTGGGGTCGGGGAAGCACCGTACGATAGTCTGAATTTGGCGTATCATGTCGACGATAATCCCGAAACGGTGCTGGAGAATCGGAGAAGACTGGCCGGGGCTTTAGGTTTCCCGGCGGAAACCTGGACCTGCGGCGAGCAGGTGCACGGCGTGGAAGTCGCAGTCGTCAGGGAAGAGGATATCGGAAAAGGGTTCCGCGACCGGGACAGTGCATTTCAGGCAACTGACGGTCTCGTAACTAACGTTCCTAATGTGCTGCTGACTTCTTTTTATGCCGATTGCGTCCCGCTCTATTTCGTAGATCCCGTACACCGGGCGGTAGGTCTGGCACACGCGGGCTGGAAAGGGACTGTTGGCCGGATCGCAGAAGCGGTCATCGCCAAGATGGAGCAGGAATACGGAAGCCTCAGAAGCGATATCCGGACGGCGATCGGCCCATCCATAGGGGAGTGCTGCTATGAGGTGGATGAGCATGTGATGGGGAAAGTCCGGGAGGCCTTCGCGGGAATTCCAAGAGAGGAATGGGAGCCGAAAATTGCGGTTTCCTCTGTCCGGGAAGACCGAAGCATGCTGAACTTGAAAGAAATGAATCGAATTATTATGATAAAAGCAGGAATATTGCCGACACATATCGAATGTACATCTTGGTGTACAAGCTGTCAGAGCGACCGGTTTTTCTCTTACCGTAAACATAACGGGGTGACCGGGCGAATGGCCAGCTGGGTTGGTTTGAAAGAGAGGTGATCCCTTCTTGTCACTTAAAGAACGGATACAGCATGTAGAAGAACGGATCCGGGCGGCCTGTGACCGAAGCGGAAGAAATCCCGGGGAGGTCACGGTTATCGCCGTGACCAAGTATGTGACAACCGAGATGACCCGCTCCGTCCTGGAGAGCGGAATTACCCATTTGGGAGAGAATCGCCCGGGTGTGGCGGTGCCGAAATGGGAGGCGCTTGGCGGACAAGGAGTCTGGCATTTTATCGGCCATCTCCAGAGCAGAAAGGTCAAGGACGTCGTAGGGAAATTTCAATATATTCATTCTCTGGACCGGCTTTCGCTGGCCCAGGAACTGGACAAGCGCGCCGCAGCGGCGGGCGCCACGGTCAACGTGTTTTTGCAGGTCAACGTTTCCGGAGAGACTTCAAAACAGGGGATTACCCCGGGAGAAGCCGAAGCCTTCCTTCGCGAAGCGGAGCAGTATCCTCATATTCGGATTATCGGACTGATGACGATGGCACCGGAGGAGGAAGATCCCGAGCTGACAAGACCCATATTCCGCAGGCTGCGCGAGCTGAGGGATGAGTTGAACGCCAAGGGCGTGACAAAGGAGCCCATTACGGAATTGTCCATGGGTATGTCGGGCGATTTTGAAGTGGCGATTGAAGAAGGGGCGACCTGGGTGCGCCTCGGTACTCTTTTAGTAGGGAAAGGGGAAGAGACGTAATGGGAGTAATGAACCGGTTCATGAACTTCTTGGGCCTGCAGGAAGAGGAAGAAATCGTGGAACGCGAAACTTTTCCGGGACAAGATGAGCCCGAATTTGAAACCCCGAGCTTTGAAACCCGTAGAAACCAGAAGGGAAGCAACGTGGTCAGCATTCATTCGCAAAAGAACGTCAAGGTGATTCTTTATGAACCGCGCTCTTATGATGAAGCGCAAGAGATTGCGGATCATTTGCGTTCTCACCGGAGTGTCGTAGTCAACCTGCAAAGGGTTCGCAACGACCAGGCGATGCGGATTATCGACTTTCTGAGCGGCACGATTTACGCGCTGAGCGGCAGCATTTCCAAGATTGGCGGCAATATTTTTCTGTGCACGCCGGATACCGTGGAAATTCAGGGAGCGATTACCGAAATACTGACCGAGGATTCCGATTACAACAGAATGAGGTGAAGACAGCTTGGGAAGCGGCACAATCGAAAGTATTGTTAATTTGTTGTTTAATATTTATTTTTATATGATTCTTATTTACATCCTGATGTCTTGGGTGCCTAACGCACGGGAGAGTTTCATCGGCGATCTGCTCGGAAAGCTGGTTGAACCTTATCTATCTCCTTTCCGGCGGTTTATTCCTCCGCTGATGGGAATGATCGACTTCTCGCCAATCGTGGCCTTGTATGCGCTGCGTTTAGCCAAAGTCGGCCTCATCGCCGTGCTGGGTTATATTTTTGGCATATAGCGTGGATCGACTATGAGACCAGACATTTATGAACATTTTAAGCCGGAAGAACGTCCGTTTGTAGATCGGGCCTGGGAATGGGTTGTAAACGCCGGGGATTATCATGAAGTCAAGCTTACCGACTTTTTGGATCCGCGGCAGAGCTTCATATTGCAAACACTGGTCAACCGCCATCCTGATGCCGCTCTGCGGTTGGACGGCGGTTATAATGGTGCAGAGCGGCAGCGTGCTCTCGTGGCCCCGGATTACCGGGATTTGGACGAGGAACCGATGCGGATGAAAGTAATGAGCATTACCTCGGATGACCAGAGACTGGCCTCTTTGCAGCATGGGGATTACCTCGGAGCCGTGCTCGGGCTTGGGCTTAAGCGGGAGAAAATCGGTGATATTCACGTTCGGGAGGACGGCTGCCATGTCATCGTCGCGGAAGAAATATCCTCCTTTTTAAGCATGAATCTGCACCAAGTACACCGGGTTGGCGTTATGACCGATATCATGGATTTGGATTCACTCAAAACGGCGGAAGCCGAGCTTGAGCCGCTGGATCTGACGGTGGCTTCTTTACGTTTGGATGGCATCGCCGGCGATGTTTACCGGCTTAGCCGGAGCAAGGTGCTGGTGCCGATCAAGGCCGGACGTTGCCGGGTGAATTGGAGGACGGAGGAGGATCCGTCCAAAATGTTGAAGGCGGGCGACATCGTCGCTTTGCAGGGCTTTGGACGTTTCAAGGTGCTCGAATGTGATGGCATGACAAAAAAAGGCAGACTCCGTGTAAAAATCGGTAAATTTGTATGATCTCTTTGCAGGAGATCGGCAATTCTTGTCGAAATTAACTACCTACGCATAAAATGAGAGTTCTGGAGACAGGCTTCCCGGAGGGGAAGGTTTAAATATAATAGGAGGTGCGGATCATGCCACTAACACCGCTGGATATACATAATAAGGAGTTTTCGAGACGCATTCGCGGCTATGATGAAGACGAAGTGAACGAATTCCTCGACCAGGTCATCAAAGATTATGAAATCGTGATCCGGGAGAACAAAGAGCTGCACAATCAGCTGTTCTCGCTGCAAGAGAAGCTGGATCATTTCTCCAATATTGAAGAGACGCTTAGCAAGACGATCATAGTCGCGCAAGAGGCGGCCGATGAAGTGAAGAACAACGCGAAGAAAGAAGCGCAGCTTATCGTGAAGGAAGCCGAGAAGAATGCGGACCGGATCGTTAATGAATCGCTCTCCAAATCGCGCAAAATCGCAATGGAAGTCGAGGAGTTGAAGAAGCAGGCCTCGATCTACCGCGCCCGTTTCCGTACGTTGGTGGAAGCCCAACTGGACCTCTTGAGCCACGACGGGTGGGAGTCACTTGAGAACCGCGAGCGTTCTTTCGAACAAGAACGTGAACGTGAACGCGACCGTGACCGCGAAGTGAAAGAGATTTATTAGTAAAAATTCAATCTGCGTCGATTAGGCTGCACTTAGGTTGACATTCCCCTGGGAAATAAGTTATAAATAATAACATATTGTAAGTTGTGTTTGTGAATTCCCTATATTGATTTGATGATGGGAACCAGTACGCGGCGATGTTGTCCCCCAGAGAGTTGGCATTTTGCTGAAAGCCAATGTTCAAGACGCCGACGGAAGATCGTCCCGGAGAAGCCTAGCTGAATTTCCGCAGGGAAAGCGTAAGCTATGCCGGCAGCCGGCCGTTATACCGGACCCATATGAAGCGTATGGGATCAAGGTGTCATGCTGACTACGGAGATGTATTAACCGTGACCGGCTTGAAACAAGGGTGGTATCGCGAGGTCAAGTCTCGTCCCTTTTGGGACGGGGCTTTTTTGATTTTACAAGAATTTTGTTGAAGGGAAGTATCAGGAATGAAAAAAGTCGATATCAAAGAACAGGCCCGCACGCGCGACCTGCGTATCCTGGACAAATGGAACAGCGAGAATACGTTCAAGCGCAGTATCGAAAACCGGGAAGGCCGCCCGAACTATGTGTTCTATGAAGGACCTCCGACCGCTAACGGACTTCCTCATATCGGTCACGTGCTGGGACGCGTCATCAAGGATTTTGTCGGCCGTTACCAGACCATGAAAGGATACCGTGTTGTTCGTAAAGCCGGATGGGATACGCACGGTCTTCCCGTCGAGCTTGGCGTTGAGAAAGAATTGGGCATTTCCGGCAAGCAGGAAATCGAGAAATACGGGATTGAGGAATTCGTTAAAAAATGTAAGGCCAGCGTATTCGGCTACGAAAAACAATGGCGTGATTTTACCGAAGCGATCGCTTACTGGACCGACCTTGATGATCCGTACATCACACTCGACAACAACTACATTGAGAGCGTGTGGAACATTTTGGCTACCATTCACGAGAAGGGCTTGCTTTACCGGGGTCACCGGGTCAGCCCGTACTGCCCTTGCTGCCAAACCTCGCTTAGCTCGCATGAAGTGGCTCAAGGTTACGAGGACGTGAAGGACCTGAGTGCGACCGCAAAATTCAAGCTCCATGATACAGGCGAATACGTACTTGCCTGGACGACTACGCCTTGGACTTTGCCGGCTCACGTTGCCTTGGCCGTCAATCCGGACATGGAATATGCCAAAGTAAAACAAGAGGATGGCGTATACATCGTCGCCAAGAACCTTGTCGAAAAAGTCATGAAGGGCGACTACACCGTGGAATCGGTCGTTAAGGGATCCGATCTGGTCGGCAAAACTTATATGCCGCCTTTCAGTTACATCCAAGCGGATAAAGTAAACGTCATCGTAGGCGCTTCGTTCGTAACGGATGCCAGCGGTACCGGTATCGTTCATATGGCTCCGGCACACGGGGAAGACGACTACAAGACCTGCCGAGAAAACGGGATCAGCTTCGTCAGCGTCGTGGACGGGCAAGGCCGTTATACGGATACGGTTAGCGATTTTGCCGGACGCTTCGTTAAAGATTGCGATCTGGATATCGTAAAAATGCTGTCCGAGAAGGGCACACTATACAGCAAGGAAAAATACGAGCATAGCTACCCGTTCTGCTGGCGCTGCAAATCTCCGCTGCTGTATTACGCAATGGACAGCTGGTTCATTGAAACGACAGCGGTCAAGGATCAATTGATCGCCAACAACAACTCCGTGACTTGGTATCCAGGGCATGTCCGGGAAGGCCGATTCGGGAAGTTCCTGGAGGAGCTGGTGGACTGGAACATCAGCCGAAACCGCTACTGGGGTACTCCGCTTAATGTGTGGGTTTGCCAAAGCAACGACTGCGGGAAGCAGTTCGCACCGCATAGCTTAGCCGAGCTTCGCGCTCATGCGGTAGGCGAGGTCAGTCCGGAGCTGGAGCTTCACAAACCGTATGTGGATGAAGTGAAAGTGAAATGTCCTCACTGCGAAGATGGGATCATGGAACGGACGAGCGAAGTGATCGACGTCTGGTTCGACAGTGGCTCGATGCCTTTTGCTCAGCATCACTATCCGTTCGAGAACGAAGATACCTTTAAGGACCAATTCCCTGCGGACATGATTTGCGAAGGGATCGACCAGACTCGGGGCTGGTTCTACAGCTTGCTGGCCGTATCTACCCTGTTTACGGGTAAAGCGCCTTACAAAGCTGTTATCGCAACCGGGCACGTACTGGACGAGAACGGGCAGAAGATGTCCAAGTCGAAAGGCAATGTTATCGACCCTTGGGATATCATCAAGGAGTTCGGCACAGATGCATTCCGGTGGGCGTTGCTCTCCGACAGTGCGCCGTGGAACAGCAAGCGCTTCTCCAAAGGCATCGTGGCCGAAGCAAAATCGAAAGTCGTGGATACGCTGGTCAATACCCATGCCTTCCTGACGCTGTATGCCGGCATTGACGGCTTCAAGCCGGAAGAGCATGCATTCCGCCCATCCGCGAATAAGCTGGATCGCTGGATCCTGTCCCGTTTGAACAGCCTGATCCTGGTCGTAGACAAAGGATTGGCCGTAAATGACTTTGTGAATACTTCCAGAGCCATTGAATCCTTCATCGACGAGCTGAGCAACTGGTATATCCGCCGGTCGCGCGACCGTTTCTGGGGCAGCGGCCTGGGCGAAGACAAAGTATCCGCCTACCAGACGCTGATCAACGTACTGCTCTCGCTGTCCAAGTTGATGGCTCCATTTACGCCGATGCTGTCCGAAGATATCTTTACGAACCTGGGAGGCGGAGAGAGCGTCCATCTGGCAGATTATCCGAAAGCGGACGAATCTCTGATCGATCTTACGCTGGAAGCGGATATGGAAAGCGCGCGGCAAATCGTTGAATTGGCCCGTAACGTCCGCAACGAAACCGGCATCAAAACCCGTCAGCCGTTGTCGAGCCTGATCGTATCCATGGATCGTGATGTGGCTTTGAACGAGTATGAGGAGATCATCAAGGAAGAAATCAACGTGAAGGCGATCGAACTGGAGACCAGCGACAGCGGGTTTGTTGATTTTACATTAAAGCTGAACCTCAAAGTGGCCGGGAAGAAGTACGGCAAGAACGTCGGCTTCCTGCAAGGCTTTCTTAAAGGTATGGCTGCCGAGGAAACCCGTAAAGTCGTGGAGAACGGCAAAGTGAACGTTACTTCTCCTGAAGGTGAGGAATTGTCTGTTACCGCAGAGGAACTCCTTGTCGAAAAACAGGCGAAAGCGGGATTTGCCTCCGCATCCGGGTACGGGATTACCGTTGCGCTGAATACCGACATCACTCCGGAGCTGGAGCAGGAAGGATGGGTGCGTGAGGTGGTTCGCGCCGTACAGGACACACGTAAAAAGCTCGATCTCCCGATCGAAAAGAGAGTACATTTGACCTTGGATGTCGACGACGAGCTTAAAGCTGCCATCCAGGCTTTTGAACAGGTGCTGCGGGAGAACGTGCTCATTACGGACGTAACCTTTGGTACCGAGGAAGGCCAAGGGGAAACCGTAGATTTGGGCGGTAAAAAAATCGGAGTTTATATTTTGGGATAAAGGAAGTTCCGCATAAAGGAATAAGGTTAATCCGTTGTATGGAGCGCAAGTCCAGCGGTCATACTAGGATTAACCAAGAAGAAACGAGCTTGGGTGAGGCATTCTTTCATTTCGAAAGAGTCCGCCCGGGCTCGTTTCATTTTGCGGAGGTGCCGATGAAGCGTCGAAGAAAGAACGGTAAAACTAAAATCGAATCACCGCCGGAAGACCCTCAAATGCCGATTCCCCAGACGCCCGAAGAGCAGATGAGCGCCATTTACCGGCTAACATTGAGCTGGACCAGGCAGTTGGAAAGATCCAGAATTGCCGAATACACAGAACTGCTAAACCGGCCATGGCGTCTAATTTGGCTGAATTTGTTATCCGGCACGGCAAGAGGGGTCGGCATTGCGATCGGCTTTACTTTTTTTGCGGCAACGATCATTTATGTCCTTCAGGTACTGGGCGCGCTTAACCTGCCGATTATCGGCGATTATATCGCGGACATCGTACGGATCGTACAAAGACAGCTTGAACTCAATACTTATTAGATCCTGTGCCCAAAGAGTCCTCGCTATCCAGATGTTCCGTGGCCTGCATATGCTTTCTGTATAATCCGTTCCGGTAAAAAACGACGTTCTCTCCATAGATGTCGGTCGCGACAAATGTTTCGTATGGCTCGACAAATCCGTCAAGCTCTTCCGAGGCTTCGATTTCCATGTCGTTGTAGTCATCGATTTCGTTATCTTCGGCAAGCGCCGGCGAGTTGGATGTCCCAAAGCCTTCGACGATTTGCCAAGCGTCCTCGCCGTCAAAGCCGTTCTGATCCTCATGCTCGTCAAGGCTCGTACGGCCAAAAGGTGGTGCCAGAAACAGTTCCTCGATCGGCCGTTTTGCTGAAACAAAGGATTGAGGGCTATCATCAACGCAGTAAGCCGTTTCAGGTACGGCCTTCAGGCGTTCGAAGCTGATGGGCTCTTTGCAAGTTTGACAATATCCGTAAGTCCCTTCGGCCATCCGGTCCAGGGCTCCGTTGATCCGGGTCAGCCTCAGTTCATCATGCTCGTTCAATGCCAGGTCTTTGCCGCGTTCAAACATTTCGGTTCCGATATCGGCCGGATGGTTGTCGATGGAGGACAACTCGCTCGTGTTATCCCGCAGGGAACCGCGAAGTCCGTAATGATCCTTTTCCTCAAGCATTCGATACGTTTCGTCACGGGCCGTTTCAAGGTCCGATTTCAGCTCCGCCAGTTGCTGCTTCGTCAGGTGTGGCATGGAAGGTTCTCCTTTCCGGAAAGAAATCGTATGGGTATTTTGCCGTAAAGCTATTTTGCGCAGAAGCATGACGTTTTACCTAAGGAAAATCCTTTCGTGCATGGACGGGTGAATTGCGGCTGTGCTACAATATACAGGTCTTAGAAGTGGAACATTCTGTCGCATTCTTTCGGCAGTCTAACGAAAAAACGAGGTGAATTCCCGCGTGATCTATTTTCTGATTGCATTAATTGTGTTTTTAATCGACCAAGGAACGAAATATCTGATTGCGTCCGGTTTAACGATCGGGGAACAAATTCCGGTCATCGGCGACTTTTTCCTGATTACTTCCCACCGGAATACTGGTGCGGCGTTCGGGATACTGGAAGGGCAACGTTGGTTTTTTATCGTGATTACGACTGTTGTCGTTGTGGGTATCATCTGGTATTTGCAAAAAGTGAAGTCGTCGGGCAACAAGCTGCTGCCTACCGCGCTGTCGCTCGTATTGGGCGGGGCCGTGGGGAATTTCCTCGACCGGGCCGTAAGCGGCGAAGTCGTCGATTTTCTGCAATTCAATTTCGGCACTTACACCTTTCCGATCTTTAACGTGGCGGACTCCTGTATTGTGATCGGGGTATGTCTCATCGTTTTGGATTCCATTTTGGAAATTCGCAGAGAAAAACAACAACAGTTGACTAAACATGAGCAAGAGGAGCAAGTATGATATTGGACAAGCCTTTCTTTGATCCTGAAGACGGAAATGCAGAATGGACGGCGGATGCCGGTGCAGCGAAGGATCGAATCGACAAGTATATTAAAGCCCAGGTAGGCGAGGAGTACTCCCGGAGCCAGATTCAGCTTTGGATCGAAAACGGGGACATTCTCGTCAACGGCGGCCGCATCAAAGCTAATTATAAAATCGCCGAGGGGGACGTCATTACATTGACCGTCCCGGAAGCAGAGTCGGTAGAAATAGTACCTGAAGATATTCCGCTCGATGTGTATTATGAAGACGCGGATGTCATTGTCGTAAACAAGGACCGCGGGATGGTGGTACATCCGGCCCCGGGACATTCCTCGGGAACTCTGGTGAATGCGCTGATGTTTCATTGCAAGGACTTATCGGGCATCAACGGGGAACTTCGACCGGGCATCGTACACCGCATCGATAAAGACACTTCGGGTTTGTTGATGGCCGCCAAAAATGATAAGGCCCATGCATCTTTGGCCGCTCAGCTGAAGGAGCATTCGGTGACCCGCAAGTATTACGCCTTGGTTCACGGGAATGTAAGTCACGACCAGGGAACGGTTGACGCTCCGATCGGACGGGATCCCCATGACCGTAAAATGTATACGGTGATCGAGCGGAACAGCAAGGAAGCAGTCACGCATTTTCAAGTGGCGGAACGTTTTGGCGACTATACGCTGCTGGAGCTTAAATTGGAGACCGGGCGAACGCATCAAATCCGTGTGCATATGAAATTTATAGGGCATCCGCTGGTCGGAGATCCATTGTACGGGCGGAGTAAGGGCAGCCTTAAGTTGTCCGGGCAGGCGCTGCATGCCGCAGTGCTGGGATTTGTCCATCCATCAAGCGGAGAATACCTGGAGTTCAGCGCACCTATTCCGGGCGATATGGAGGATCTGCTGCATTCCCTGCGTAATCGTTAATCGAATATTCAATGACTGATCCATTGAGAGCATCCTTTTCCAAACGTGCATTTTGTGCAAATTGGAACGAAGGATGCTCTTTTTGATTGGCTTAATCCGGTACCACATCCACTTCGATAGTTATCTTATAAAGTCGATAAGTACAAACGATCCGGTGAATAATCCATTCTCCAAAAACCCCGATTCCATTTAAGCTGGATATAAGAAAAAGGACCAGACAAGGGAGATTTTGAAGAAGGGAATGGACATTTTATGAGTATAGAATTATATCAAGAGACATATATCCAACGTCAATTTGCCGATCGTATCGGAGGAGCCGACTATGGGAAGGATACCGCCATTTATAAATTTGAAAAAATCAAACGCGCAAAAGCAGCGGCAAAAAGAGATTTTCCCGATGTGGAATTGATTGATATGGGCGTCGGTGAACCTGACGAAATGGCGGATCCCGGGATCGTAGCGAAGCTGGCTGAGGAAGCGGCCAAACCGGAGAACCGCGGCTACGCGGACAATGGAATTGCCGAATTCAAATCGGCTGCAGCCCTTTATCTTCAAGAGGTCTTCGGCGTAATGGGAATCGATCCAGATATGGAAATCGTGCATTCCATCGGTTCTAAGCCGGCTCTCGCAATGCTGCCATCCTGTTTTATTAACCCTGGAGACATTACGATTATGACGGTACCGGGCTATCCGATTCTTGGGACGCATACGAAATATCTTGGCGGTGAAGTGTACACGGTACCGTTGACGGAAGAAAATCATTTTTTGCCGGACCTGGCTTCGATTCCCGAAGAGATTGCCCGCAAGGCCAAGCTGCTCTATCTGAACTATCCGAACAATCCGACAGGCGCAAGCGCCACGGCGGAGTTCTTTGCGGAAGTGGTGGAATGGGCTCGTAAATTTAATGTGGTTGTCGTGCATGACGCTCCTTACGCCGCTTTAACCTATGACGGATTGAAGCCGCTCAGTTTTCTATCCATACCCGGAGCAAAGGATGTAGGCGTCGAGCTGCACTCCTTATCGAAATCTTACAATATGACCGGTTGGAGAATCGGATTTGTGACCGGGAACCCTCTGATTGTAAAAGCATTCAGCGATGTGAAGGATAATAACGATTCCGGCCAGTTCATTGCCATACAGAAAGCGGCAGCATATGGTTTAGCCCATCCTGAAATCACGGAGCGGATTGCCGAAAAATACTCGCGCCGACATAATTTGCTGGTTGCAGCACTGAATGAACTCGGGTTCAAGGCCAAAAAACCGAAAGGCTCGTTCTTCCTCTACGTAGCCGCTCCGAAAGGGGTCGAAGGCGGACCGTCATTTGCGACGGCGGAGGATTTTGCTCAATACCTGATCCGGGAGAAACTGATTTCGACGGTTCCTTGGGATGATGCCGGGCCTTACGTTCGCTTTTCGGTTACGTTCGCGGCAAGCGGAGCTGCGGAAGAAGAGAAGGTCATCTCGGAAATCAAACGCCGTCTTGGCGATGTGAAGTTCATATTTGAATAACGATCTGGAACCGTCCGGCAAGCAGCCGGGCGGTTTTTTCTATGCAGACCCGCAAAAATGGATTGAATAAATATTAATTATAATGTATATTTATTAGCAGGAAAACTTTCGCTGCTCTTTATTAAGGAACAAGGATGCCGACATCGATTTCAGCCAGGGATAATTATCCAAGGGTGGTTGTCTTGACAGTCAGGCCGCATTCTGTCATAATTCATGTAAATCAATATGAACCTTTAATTCAGTCCCGTGAGGCTGGCAAGGTAACGTGAATGAGGATTTGGGGAACATTATGACCATTGCTGCGGCAATGCATACCCTGAATCCGCATGACAGTCATGGCTTAAACCTGTGACTAGAGACTCCTTGCCCGAATCAGGCAAGGAGTTTTTTTGTGGCTTATCACGGAATCTGGATAATTTATCCTGAGGAGGCAGTTCCAATGAGCACCGAGAGTCATATTATTATGGATGAAATAGCCATTCGCCGTGCCCTTACCAGAGTGGCCCATGAAATCCTGGAGCGTAACAATGGAATTGAAGGCTGTGTACTGGCCGGGATTAAAACTCGCGGCGTATTTTTAGCGAAACGGCTTGCTGAAAGACTCGAAAATATCGAAGGGACGCCAATGCCATGGTTTGAGCTGGATGTAACGGCTTACCGCGATGACCGCGCCGCTCAAGAGCGGGGAACAGAGCACGCAGCTTTCCCTGTGCCGATTCATAACAAAAAAGTCATTTTGTTCGACGACGTTCTATATACCGGACGGACGATCCGTGCGGCGATGGATGCCATCATGGACGCGGGAAGACCGGAATCAATTCAACTCGCTGTACTTGTAGACCGGGGACACCGCGAACTGCCGATCCGGCCGGATTATATCGGAAAGAATGTACCGACCTCCAAAGCCGAAGAAATCGAAGTATTACTTCAGGAAAGCGACGGTAACGATCAAGTCCGGATTTTGCAGCAGCGGGGGGAACAGTGATGACAATGACCGCATCCACTTTGAAGGAACGCAGCTTACTTGGGCTAAAAGAGCTCAGCGCCTCGGAAATCAGTTCGATTCTGGACCGGGCGGCGTATTGGGAAAGCCGGGACGAGAAAGTGATTCCCGTACTGAAAGATCGTTTTGTAGCGAACATGTTTTTTGAAAATAGCACGCGTACTCGGTTCTCGTTTGAAATGGCCGAGAAAAGACTGGGAGCGGAGGTTCTGAACTTCTCAGCCGCCGTATCCAGTGTCGAAAAGGGCGAATCCATTTACGATACGGTGCGCACTTTGGAATCAATGGGAATCGATGCAGGCGTGATTCGGCTTAAGCCGGTCGGCATGTTGGCCGAATTGGCCACCAGAGTAAACATACCGCTGGTGAATGCCGGTGACGGGAATAACGAACATCCGACGCAAGCTTTGCTTGACTTGTACACGATGAAGAAGCATTTCGGAGAATTGAAGGGACTTAAGGTGTCGATTATCGGTGACATTAAACACAGCCGGGTAGCCCGCTCGAACCTGTGGGCCTTGCAGAAATTCGGTGCTGAAGTCAAATTGTGCGCGCCGGACAGCATGCGGGCTCCGGAACTTGCGGCGGAAGCTCCCTATGTATCCATGGACGAGGCGCTCTGCGCCGATGTAGTCATGATGCTGCGGGTACAGCTGGAACGTCATGCCGAAGGATTGCTGAAATCCGCCGAGCAATATCGTCTGGAGTACGGGCTTACGGAGGAGCGTGCAGCGGGTCTTGCCCCGCATGTGATCATCATGCACCCAGCTCCCATCAATCGGAACGTAGAAATCGATGACGCAGTGGTGGAACATCCGCAATCGCGGATCTTTAAACAAATGTCGAATGGGGTACCCATCCGGATGGCGGTTATGGAACGAGCGATGAAATAGGCATCGATTCATATATAGGTAACGATTCTTACCATAGAAGGTAATTGGATTTCAAAGATTGCAAAAGAACAAGCGGAGGTTTCATCCATGCAGCTTATAATTCGAAATGCCAGTGTATTGAATGAAAAAGGAGAACTGGAAAGCAAGCACATCACGGTGGCGGACGGAGTAATTGTGAAAATTACGGATGCCGCCGGAGAAACCGCAGCAGACCAGCCGGCTGCAGAGGCTCAAGTCATTGATGCCGCAGGCAAACTGGTAACTCCGGGGTTCATCGACATGCACGTCCATCTGCGGGAGCCCGGATTTGAACATAAAGAAACGATCGAAACCGGATCGCGCTCCGCTGCAAAGGGCGGGTTTACGACGATCGCCTGCATGCCGAATACAAGGCCGGTAACGGATAGCCCCGAAGTCGTTTCTCTTGTATTGGACAAAGCGAAGGAAGCCGGGTTGGTTCATGTGCTCCCTTACGCGGCCATTACGAAAAACGAGCTGGGACGCGAGTTGACGGATTTTGCGGCCTTGAAAGCGGCGGGCGCGATCGGGTTCACCGATGACGGCGTAGGAGTGCAAAACGCGCAGATGATGAAGGATGCGATGACTCTTGCCGCATCGATGGATATGCCGGTCATCGCTCACTGCGAGGATAATTCCCTCGTCGAAGGCGCGCCGGTAGCCGAGGGGGAATTCGCTAAGCGCCACGGGCTGAAAGGAATCCCGAACGAGTCGGAAGCGATCCACGTCGGGCGGGACATCCTGCTGGCGGAAGCTACCGGGGTACATTACCATGTATGCCATGTCAGCACGGAGCAATCCATCCGGCTGATCCGTCAAGCGAAAGAGATCGGAATCAACGTGACCGCCGAGGTTTGCCCTCACCACCTGATTCTTGCGGAAGAGGATATTCCCGGTCTGGACGCCAATTGGAAAATGAACCCGCCGCTGCGCTCAAGACGCGATGTGGAGGCATGCATCCAGGCGCTGGAGGATGGGACGATCGACATTGTCGTAACGGACCACGCTCCGCACAGCGAGGATGAAAAAGCTAAAGGAATGCAGCTTGCTCCATTCGGAATCGTCGGTTTTGAAACGGCGTTCCCGCTGCTTTATACCAAGTTCGTCGCGGAAGGCCGCTGGAGCCTGGAGATGCTGGTACAGCGGATGACGGCCGATCCGGCCCGCGTATTCGGACTGGAAACGGGACGATTAGCACCAGGGGCACCAGCCGATTTGACGATCGTGGACCTGGATCTGGAGAAGGACGTCAACCCGGAGGACTTTGCCTCCAAGGGCCGTAACACGCCGTTCAGCGGATGGAAATTGAAAGGCTGGCCGGTAACGACGATCGTGTCCGGCAAAGTGGTTTGGAGCGAATAATCAGCAATTATAAATAGATTACGTAAAGGAGTGCTGCAGGATGCAGGCAAGATTATTGTTGGAAGACGGCACATTGTTTACCGGAAAATCGTTCGGCGCGGAAGCCGAAAGCACCGGAGAGGTCGTTTTTAATACAGGAATTACAGGTTACCAGGAAGTATTGTCTGATCCTTCTTACTGCGGACAGATTGTAACAATGACTTATCCGCTGATCGGAAACTATGGAATTTCGAGGGATGATTTTGAATCGATCGCTCCTTCGATCCACGGGTTTGTCGTCCGCCGCTATGAGCCAACGCCAAGCAACTGGCGGGCGCAGTACAACTTGGGGGATTTGCTGAAGGAATACGGCATCCCTGGGATTACCGATATCGACACGCGGATGCTGACCCGGATTATCCGCCAGCATGGCACGATGAAGGGGATTTTGACGACTTCCTCCAAATCCGTGGCCGAACTGCAAGAAATGATCGCATCGACCAGCATCGAGGAACTGCGCAACCAGGTTGCCCGGACTTCGACGCCTAACGTATACAGCAGCCCGGGATCCAAAGAACGTATCGTTCTCGTCGATTACGGTGCGAAAAGCGGGATTCTCCGCGAATTGAACAAGCGTGACTGTGACGTCGTTATCGTCCCTCATGACACGACGGCAGAAGAAATCCGCCGACTGCATCCGGACGGCATTCAGCTCTCTAACGGGCCTGGGGATCCGAAGGATGTTTCTTATGCGGTGAACACAATCTCCGAGCTGCTCGGTGAATATCCGATCTTCGGGATCTGCCTTGGGCACCAGCTGCTGTCGCTGGCTTGCGGAGCGGATACTGAAAAGCTGAAATTCGGCCATCGCGGGGGAAATCACCCGGTGAAGGACCTCGAAACCGGCCGCTGCTACATCACATCCCAGAACCATGGTTATACGGTCAACGAAGCCTCCCTTGCGGGAACGGATTTGATCGTTACGCACATCAATAATAACGACAAAACGGTTGAGGGCGTCAAGCATGCCAAATACCCTGCCTTCTCGGTGCAATATCACCCGGAAGCGGCGCCAGGACCTTATGATAACAGCTATCTTTTTGACCGCTTTATCGAAATGATAAGAGAACACAAGCGGCTGAATCCTCAAAAGCCGCGTCAAGCCGAACTGACGGCTGCAGCGAAAGGAGTACTGTAATATGCCGATTAATAAAGAACTTAAGAAGATCCTCGTCATCGGTTCAGGACCGATCGTTATCGGCCAGGCGGCGGAGTTTGACTACGCCGGTACTCAGGCCTGCCAAGCGCTGAAAGAAGAAGGCGTTGAAGTGGTGCTGATCAACAGTAACCCGGCTACGATCATGACCGACACCAACATGGCGGATAAAGTATATATCGAACCGATTACTCTGGAATTCGTTACGCAAATTATTCGCCAGGAGCGCCCGGATGGGCTCTTGCCTACGCTCGGAGGTCAAACCGGCCTCAACATGGCGGTGGAGCTTGCCCGCGCCGGCGTACTGGAGCGCGAAAATGTAAAACTGCTCGGAACCCAGCTTACCTCCATCGAGAAGGCGGAGGACCGCGACTTGTTCCGCGAACTGATGCGTGAATTGGAACAGCCGGTACCTGAAAGTGCGATCATCACTTCGGTAGACGAAGCCCTTAATTTTGCCGAAGAGATCGGTTATCCGGTGATCGTTCGTCCGGCCTACACACTCGGCGGCACAGGCGGCGGCATTTGCGCAACCTTGGAAGAATTGAAAGAGACCGTCGCATCGGGGATCCGCTATAGCCCGATCGGTCAGTGCCTGATCGAGAAATCGATCGCCGGCATGAAGGAAGTCGAATATGAAGTTATGCGCGATGCGAACGATAACTGTATCGTAGTCTGCAATATGGAGAACTTTGACCCGGTAGGCGTACATACCGGAGACAGTATCGTAGTGGCTCCGAGCCAAACGCTGTCCGATCGGGAGTATCAAATGCTGCGCTCCGCTTCGCTCAAGATCATCCGTGCCTTGAACATCGAAGGCGGCTGCAACGTGCAATTCGCACTGGATCCGCAAAGCTTCCAGTACTATGTCATCGAGGTGAATCCGCGGGTCAGCCGCTCCTCGGCGCTCGCGTCCAAAGCAACCGGTTATCCGATCGCGAAAATGGCCGCAAAAATTGCAATGGGTTATACGCTGGATGAAATCGTAAACCCGGTTACCGGCCAAACTTATGCTTGCTTCGAGCCGACGCTCGATTATATCGTCAGCAAAATTCCACGCTGGCCGTTCGATAAATTTGTCAGCGCCAACCGTAAGCTCGGCACGCAAATGAAAGCGACGGGCGAAGTCATGGCGATCGGCCGGACTTTTGAAGAGTCGATCCACAAAGCGGTTCGCTCGCTGGAGATCGGAACGCACCGTCTGTACCTGAAAGGGGCGGACGAATTGGATAAGGAAACTCTGGACCAACGCCTGATCAAGGCCGACGACGAGCGCCTGTTCCTGGTGGCCGAAGCTTTCCGCCGCGGCTACAGTCTGCAACAAATTCAGGATCTGACGCAAATTGACTGGTGGTTCCTGGACAAAATTGAACGTCTGGTACAATTCGAAGCCAAAATTGCTTCGGAATCCGAACTGACTTATGAAACGCTGTATGAAGCGAAGCGACTCGGATTTACGGACCGCGCGATCGCTGAGCTGCGCGCCATTGGCCAGCCTTCAGGCACTCATCTGACGGAGCAAAGCGTTACGTTGTTCCGGAAGGAGAGAGGACTTCGTCCGGTCTACAAAATGGTCGATACCTGTGCTGCCGAATTCGAAGCTTCAACGCCTTACTACTACTCCACGTATGAAACGGAAAATGAAGTCATCCATACGGACAAAGAGAAAATCGTCGTGCTCGGCTCCGGACCGATTCGGATCGGCCAGGGTATCGAATTCGATTACTCCACCGTGCATGCGGTATGGGCGATTCAAAAGGCCGGATACGAGGCTGTCATTATCAACAACAACCCGGAGACAGTGTCTACGGACTTCAATACATCGGACCGGCTGTACTTTGAGCCGCTCTTCTTCGAAGACGTCATGAACGTCATCGAGCAGGAGAAGCCGGTCGGCGTTATCGTACAGTTTGGCGGCCAGACGGCCATCAACCTGGCAGCGCCGCTTCAAGCTGCAGGAGTAAACATTCTCGGGACTTCGCTCGAAAGCATCGACGAGGCCGAGGACCGGAAGAAGTTCGAAGCTCTTCTGTCCAGACTGGGTATCGCCCAGCCGAAAGGCAGTACGGTGACTTCGGTTGACGAAGCGGTCGGCACAGCACAGTCGCTCGGTTATCCGGTACTGGTGCGTCCATCCTACGTCCTCGGCGGACGTGCGATGGAGATCGTATACTCCGACGCGGAGCTTCTGAAATACATGAAGGAAGCCGTAAACATCAACCCGGAGCATCCGGTGCTTATCGACCGCTATATGCTTGGCAAAGAGGTCGAAGTGGATGCGATCTGCGATGGTGAAACGGTACTCATTCCGGGCATCATGGAGCATGTCGAACGGGCCGGGGTTCACTCCGGTGACTCGATCGCGGTGTATCCGCCTCAATACCTTTCGGATGAACTGAAAGATAAGATCGTAGATATTACTACAAAAATAGCCAAGGAACTTAAGACGGTCGGACTGGTCAACATTCAGTTCGTCATCTATAAGAATGAAGTGTATGTGATCGAGGTCAACCCGCGCTCCTCGCGGACGGTTCCTTTCTTGAGCAAAGTTACGAACATCCCGATGGCTAATGTGGCTACTAAGGCTATCCTTGGCACGAAGCTGAAGGAACTGGGTTATGAAGACGGCTTGTGGCCGGAGAGCGATCAGGTCTCGGTCAAAGTGCCGGTATTCTCCTTCGCCAAGCTCCGTCGCGTCGAGCCTACTCTCGGACCGGAAATGAAATCGACCGGCGAAGTAATGGGCCGTGATCCGCAATATGCCAAGGCGCTATATAAAGGCCTGATCGGTGCAGGTATGAAAATCCCGACCACGGGCGCCATCATCGCTACGGTTGCGGATAAGGATAAACAAGAAGCGGTAGAGCTGCTGCGCGGCTTCTACAACCTGGGTTACAAGATCATCGCTACAGAAGGAACGGCAGCGGCATTGATCGAAGAGGGCATTCATGTCACTACGGTGCACAAGCTGACCGAGGGCGTGCCGAACATTCTGGATTTGATCCGCAATGGAGAGGCGCACTTCGTAATCAATACGTTGACCAAAGGCAAAGAACCTGAGCGCGACGGCTTCCGGATTCGCCGGGAAGCTGTAGAGAACGGGATTGTGTGCATGACCTCGCTGGATACGGTGCGTGCCCTGCTGAATATGCTGCAGACGATCAACTTCTCTTCCCAGGCTATGCCAAGCTTATAACAGCAATCTGATAAAAAATATAGCGGCTCCGGATGCATCTTGCGCATCGGAGCCGCAAGTATGACTGGAGGAGTACAAATGGCGTTGTCATATGAACAGGCTGCCGGCAGGCTGATGGTTGCCCTGGACTATCCTTCCGCGGAACAAGCCCGGGAAACGATTCAAGCATTGAAGGGAATACCTTGCTACATGAAGGTGGGGATGCAGCTTTTCTATACTGCTGGGCCGGATTTTGTGAAGGAACTGAAATCGCAAGGCTACTCGGTGTTTCTCGATCTGAAAATGCATGATATCCCTAACACGGTGAAGGGCGGGGCGAACAGCATCACGCGTCTTGGCGTCGATATGTTCAATGTCCATGCGGCAGGCGGGTTGAAAATGATGGCAGCAGCTTATGAAGGCGTGATGTCAGCTTTGGAAAGCGATGCATCATTGAAGAAGCCGCTTTTGATCGGAGTAACCCAACTGACCAGCACAAATCAAGACACGTTAAATCGGGAAATCGGCATCCAAGGCAGCGTTGAGCAATCGGTTTTGTCCTATGCGGCTTTCACCAAAGAAGCTGGTCTGGATGGCGTCGTTGCTTCTCCTTTGGAAGTACAAGCAATAAAGGGACAATGCGGAGCCTCGTTTATTACAGTTACCCCTGGCATTCGTCCGGCGGGAAGCAGTGCGGGAGATCAATCCCGCACATTAACGCCTGGGGAAGCGATGCGGCAGGGTACGGATTATATCGTTGTCGGACGTCCGATTACGGGAGTGCCACAACCGCGTGAGGCAGCGGAACAAATCATTGAGGAGATGATGAAGTAATGATCAATATTGAACAGATTGCAAATCAAGTGGCAGGTCGTTTGCTGGACATCGGCGCGGTAGCTCTTCGTCCGCATGAACCTTTTACCTGGACTTCCGGCATCAAATCGCCGATCTATTGCGATAATCGGTTGACGATGTCCTATCCTGACATCCGGGACCTGGTTGCAGAGTCTTTTGCAGCGGTAATTCGCGATGCTTATCCTGACACCGAGGTGATCGCCGGAACTGCGACCGCGGGCATTCCGCATGCGGCATTCGTGGCCCAGAAGCTGGGACTCCCTATGGCCTACATTCGCGACAAAGCGAAAGGGCATGGCAAGGAGAACCAGATCGAGGGTCTGATCAAGCCGGGGCAAAAAGTAATCGTCATCGAGGATTTGATTTCGACCGGCGGCAGCTCGATCAAGGCGGCCCAGGCTGTCCGCGAAGCGGGCGCCGAGCCATTGGCCGTGCTGGCGATCTTCAGCTACCAGCTGGACAAGGCGGTACAGGGCTTTAAAGCGGCAGGAATTCCGCTGCAAACCTTGTCCAACTACAGCGCGCTGATCGATGTTGCCATAGAGCGGGGCGAAATCAAGCCGGAGGATCTGGCTTTGCTGAAGTCCTGGAGAGAGGATCCGTCCTCCTTCGGCAAGTAAAACGAAGATTAGTGTATAGATGTCTATGATCCATGGCCCTTACGCATTTGCGTGAAGGGTCATGGTTTTTTGTTGTGAACTTAACGAATCTGAGACACGCTATTGAGCGAAAAAAAGCGATTTTCAGAATTTAACGAATCTATGTGTCGCTAATTAGACGGTATTGTTGTAAATGGGATAGGATTTCATCAAATAAGAGTTACTGAGTTCTTTACATTTCAAATCCTCGAAAATACCTTGAAATAACGTTGCTGGAGTTCGTTAGATTGCGATCAGAGAGCTTCGGTATGCTCGGTTCAGATTAGCTTCAAATTCGTTTCAGACTCATATCAGACTCATATCAGACTTACAATTTCAGACCAATTTTAATTCAGTTTCAATTCGAAACAGTTCCCCGTCCTATCTTCGCACAAAAGCCGAACAAGCCCGCAGGGTCTCCCCAGCGGGCTTGTACTATGTGTAGTGTTATCTCTGTGACTTGATCGCCGAATATTTAGCGGCATTGCGCAGGGCTGGCCAAACCTCGGGCGTATCTCCTCCGATAGACCAGTAGGCGAAGCCCGCTATGTTCTCTTCCAGCGCCATCGTGTACTTTTGGGTCAGAGAGCGGGAATCTTCCAGCCAGATCTTGTGCGCAGCCGATGAATAGTATTTGGTCGTGTATTGGCCGAGTTGGCTGTTCCACTCCGGTTTGACGCCGAAACGCGCGATCCGTTGAAATTGTTCTCCCAAGCTAAGGTCCTCCGAGTTTATCGTGTTTCCTTTGCTATCCACTGTCCAATCCCTGACGTACAAGGGCAGGGCCAGGATGACTTTGGAGGCGGGCACTTGCTTCAGCAGTGTCTCAAGTCCATATTCAACCCAAGGCAACGAAGAGACGGAGCCGGCAGGACCGCCGGCCCAATGCTCATCGTAGCCCATCAGTACGATATAGTCTGCAATCTTACCGAGAGAAGCATAATCGAAGGCTTCGGTCCAATCGGTTCCGAGATCCGGAGATACATCGACGGACAGCGTCATCCCGTTGGCGTGAAGCTGCCGGGCCAGCTCCGAGACGAACGCTGTGAAGGCCCTCCCATCGGTTGCAGCTACATTTTCAAAGTCCAGATTAATCCCGTGCAACCCACTCTTCACGGCTAGGCTTTTGATTTTGGCAATGGCGGCTGCCGATTTCTCGCCGGAGGATAGCAGGGAATGCGTGTTTTCCTGGTTGAGACGGTTGCCGAACATGGCCCATACCTGTTTACCGTTCTTTTTGGCCCAAGCGGATAGATTGGCATCGCTGTGATCGGAGATGCTGCCGTCCTCATTTAAAAAGAACCATCTTGGCGACAACACATTCACGTTCGATTTCAGGACCGATTGTTTGAACTGCTCATCGGTTTGGTCATATTGCCAACCCAATTGGATAGCGGCGGGAGCCTTAGCCGATAATTTACGGGACCAGGCATCGTTCTGAAGTATACGGTCCAGAATCGTAGCGGTTTCCTGTCTGGTCAACGACTGGACGGGATTAAAGCGGCCGCCGCTCCCCTCCATCAGTCCAAGCTTGGACATGGCGGCGACATAAGGGCGAGCCCAGGGTGCAATCAAGTCCGCATCTTTGTATCCGTAATTTAATCCCGTACTGGTGCCAGAAGTCTTCTCGTTTAGAATCCGGACGATCCACACAGCCGCTTCTTGTCTTGTAACCGGTTGAAAAGGGGCGAAGGTACCGTCTCCTTTTCCTTCGGTAAGTCCCAGTTCGGTCTGCGCTTGGACGCCGGAGTAGAACCAGTCGCCTTTTGCAACGTCTCTATAGGCGGGAACGGACGATGAGACCGATTCGAGTCCCAGTATACGATTGACGGTTATTAAAAATTCCGCGCGCGTAATCGGCTTGGCGGGGGAGAATACGTTGTCGGAGGTACCGTTCATAATTTTTTGTTCATTAAGCCGAATAATAGCCTCTTTAGCATAGCTTGTCCCAATGTCATTAAAAGGCAATTCCTTACCGGCAACGTAGGTTTGCGGTTGGATGATAGAAGGTGATAGAAGTGCGAGCAGGAGAATCGCTGTTTTTAACGGTTTGATCGTACTCCCCTCTTTTCCACTGAATATAGCAATCTTCGTAATACTATCAAAAAATAGCAGATTACATCAGTGTAAAAAATATGGAAATAAAAATATCAATATCGTAAAATTTCTTGTAACTTTTTGGTATGAATTTTCGTTTATAATGCAAGACGTGATGGATACATAGAAGCGATTTCGTCCGACCCGTACCGTCTTGGCATTTATAAAATGAAATTAGGAGACCGATACACAATGATGCGATGGCTTCGCAAACCAGTTAAAACCGATGAGGCCGCGCCCGTCGAACCCGCAGCAGCGGAAGAAGCCGGCGCAGCGGCAGAACTTCTGGAAGATGAAATCGATGAGGGCGGCTACGTCCCTGAGATTGATCACACTGAAATACAGGAAATGGAGAAGGGGCCCGTGCTGTCCGTGCGGGATGTTCATCGTTCTTTTCCCGTTGGCGGTGGAGAGATTCATGTTCTGAAAGGCATCAATATGGAAGTACAGCCTGGCCAACTGGTCATGCTGAAAGGGAGATCCGGTTCGGGGAAAACAACTTTGCTGAATATGCTGGGCGGTCTCGACCAGCCTTCATCAGGTGAAATATTGTTTCGAGGGCAAGCGCTGCATCAATTAAATGATGACAAACGAACGCTGCTTCGCCGCAATCAGATCGGCTTTATTTTTCAGGCCTACGCCTTGCTGCCGTTATTGTCCGCCTGGGAAAATGTCGAGCTGTCGCTAAGGATGGCAGGCGTTCCTCCTCAAGAGTGGAAGCGGCGTGTAACCCATTGCCTGGAGCTGGTCGGGCTTGGCAAACGGATGTTTCACCGCCCGTTCGAGCTTTCGGGGGGCGAGCAACAGCGGGTGGCGATCGCCAAAGCGATTGCGCACCGGCCTAAACTGTTATTGGCGGATGAGCCGACGGCCAACCTGGATTCCCAAATGGGCGCGCAGGTCATGGCTGTATTCAAAAACATCATACATACGGAGCATATGACAATTTGTATGACTACACACGATCCTACAATCTTGGAGGTAGCGGACCATGTTTACGAAATGGTGGATGGAAAATTTATCGGCTAGGAAAGGGGGGATCGGTCGGACGCTGGGGCTGCTAGCTCTTTGTCTTGCTGTCGTCGCTTCTACAGGATGCGGCTTGCTTCCGAATGAAGATGAGGAAGAGGTCCTTCCGGTCATTACGCCGCCTACGATCTCGAAAAAGCCGGAATACGACGTTCGTTCGGAAACGATCGAGCTCAGCGTCAGCGCGGTTGGCAAGCTGATGAGCCAGCGGGAAGAACCGCTTTATTTTACGGAAGACGGACTTCATATTCAAGAGGTCAAGGTCAAAGCCGGCGATAAAGTAGCCCAGGGCGATGTCCTGGTCGTTCTGGATGTGAAGGATTTGCAGAAGGACCTCCGCAAGAAGCGGCTGGACTTCCGGCAACAGGAATTGACGATGAAGGAAACGCTGCGCACAAAGGATGAAATGAGCGAAATCGATTTTGAAAAAGCGTCCATCGTGTTTGAAGAGCAGCGTCAGGAACTGGTCGATCTGGAACAAAAAATTGCGGACGGTACGCTGAGAGCCCCGTTTGCGGGAACGATCGTATCGATGAGCGCCCAAAAGGGCGGCACCATAAAAGCATATGAATCACTCGGAATCATTTCCGACACTTCTTCATTAGTTGTGGCCGCTTCTTTTGCCAAGGAGGATCTGGAGAAGATTTCCGTAGGCATGAAGGCGAAGGTAGATATCAATGCGGCGGGAACGTTTGACGGCAAGGTCAAAGTAATGCCGGTCGCTACGACCTCCTCGGACAATGGAAACGGCGGGGGGATTGGCGGAACGCCGCCTGAGAAGGATTCGATTGATAAATATTTGATCGTTTCGCTTGATAAATGGCCGCAGGACGTGGAGCGCGGGCGTCAGCTCAGCGTATCCATCGTAACGCAGCGGAAAGAAAACGCCGTTTTGATCCCGATATCCGCACTTCGCTCGATCGGATCGCGTACTTACGTGCAGGTGATCGAAGAAGACGGGACGAAGCGCGAAGCCGACGTGGAGGTTGGACTGCAAACCTCGACGGACGTTGAAATCGTTAAGGGGCTTACGCCGGGGCAGAAAGTAGTGGGTCGCTAATGGGTGTTCCTCTATTACGATTGCTGTTCCGCAAAATGTGGAACACCAAATGGCTGACGCTCAGCACCTTACTCGGTCTGATCGTCGCGGTTTCATTTACGGTCAGCATACCGATGTATTCGGACGGCTCGCTTAAACGGGTCGTGTCCAGCACGCTGAAGGCGGAGAGTGAAGGCCTTCCGGCAGGCTCCCTGATTATGAGCTACCAGGCCCCGGGAGGAGCAAAAACGGATCTCGCCGGGCTTGAAGCGGTGAATCAATATATCGTTGACGGGGTTCCGAAGGAGATCGGGTTCCCATTTCAAAGTTATGTGAATACACGTTCGATCCGCGGGACGGAGGTTTATCCCGAAGATCCGACGAAGGTTGACGCCAGCCGAACCAGAGCCATGAGCATTTCCTCCATGAGCGGCTTGAAAGATCACGTTTCGGTGACAGGGGGGCAATTGTTCGCCGATAAAGCCGACGGGCCGATGATCGAAGCCATGATGCTGGAAGAAGCGATGTACCGGCAGGATTTGCATATCGGGGATGTAATGGAATACCCGGTATACAGCGGAGTCGATGTTACGCTCAAGGTGAAAATCGTCGGGGCATTCCAGCCGCTGGACGATACGGATGCCTATTGGTATCAAGGCATGGAAGGCATGATGAACACGTTTTACGTCGGTGAAGCGGCATTTAACGACGGTATCCTGAAACAATTAAACGTTCCGCTTCATAATTCAAGCTGGTACTATGCGTTCGATTTGCGCGAAATTCAGACGGGTCAGCTTTCGTCGCTGTCGAGCACGCTGGATCGGCTGAATATCGAACTGTACCAGAAACTGAAAGATACAAAAGTGGATATTTCGTTCGGCAGCCTGCTGAACGATTTCCGGAAGCAGAGCCTGCAAATGCAAACGCTGTTGTTTACGCTGGCGGCACCGATGATTGCCATGGTGTTTTATTTTATCGTTATGAACGCCCGCCAGTCCTTGGATAAACAGCAAAGCGACATTGCAGTACTGCGAAGCCGGGGGGCATCCACCAAACAGATTATTTTCATTTATTTGCTGGAAGGCTTGATTTTGGGGGCGGTCGCCATGATCGCCGGGCCGTTGCTCGGCTGGTTTATGTCGAAGAGCATCGGCTCCGCCGACGGCTTCCTGGCTTTCGTCAACCGGAAGTCGATTCCGGTTGGATTTAACTCCGATGCGCTGCTGTTGGGAGCTGCCGCGGTTATTATCGCGATCTTGGCGACGCTGCTTCCGGCGGTCTCCTATGCCCGTGCTTCCATTGTAAAAGCGAAGCAGAAGCAAGCGCGGTCGGATCAGCGTCCCGGATGGCAGAAGTGGTTCATCGACATCGTGTTGATGGGCGTTGCCGGTTATGGATATTATTTATTCGTCGAGCGCCAAATGCTGACGTTCCAGACCGGGATGACCACGGATGAGCTCCAAGTGCAGCCGTTTCTGTTTTTTGTACCGGCGTTGGCTATTTTCTCGATTGGCTTATTCTTTTTACGTGTCTTCCCGTGGCTGCTGAAGCTGATCGGGTGGATCGGCAAAAAGTGGCTTCCGGTACCGTACTATTTGAGTTTGACACAGTTATCGCGGTCGGCAGCTTCCTATTATCCGTTGATGATTCTACTTGTTCTTACACTGGGACTGGGGGTGTATAACGCCTCCGCGGCTCGGACGATCGATCTGAACTCGACGGAACGGACGCTGTACAAATACGGAGCTGACGTAGTCATGCAAACCGTTTGGGAGGCAACTCCCGAAATGACCAAAAAGCCGCAGCAAGGCGGGTCCGGTCAAGGCGGTTCAGGTTCGGGCGGCGGCCAAGGCGGAGCTGGAGGCGGCCAAGGTGGCGGCGGACAGGGCGGTGGCCAAGGTGGAGGTCAGGGCGGCGGCCAACAGCCGACCAAACTGATTTACTCGGAGCCGCCGTTTGAGGTGTTCCGTAAGCTTGAAGGAGTGGAGCATGCCGCACGCGTGCTTCAAACCAAAGGCAATATCATTATTTCCGGCCGTTCCGCGGGCCAGGGCAACATTATGGGGATCGATAATGTCGATTTTGCGAAGGTGGCCTGGTTCCGAAACGATTTATTCCCGGCACATCCGTATCAGTATTTGAATTTATTGGGGATGAACGAGAGCGCCGCGCTGGTGCCGTCGAATATGGCTGAGAAATATAAGCTTAAACCGGGCGATGTATTTACAGTCTCCATGGGTGAAGCTTCATTGGAATTTGCGGTATATGGTATTCTTCCGTACTGGCCTAGCCAATACCCGGACGAGAAGCCGTTTATTATAGCCAATCTGGACTATATTTACGATCAATCCCCGCTCGTTCCGTATGAGGTTTGGCTGAAAATGAAACCAGACGCCAAAGTGGCTCCGCTTGTTACAAAGCTGGCCGAACAGGATGTCGAGCTGTATTCCGTCAAGGATGTGCGCAGCGAACTGGCTGCTCAGAGCAAGCATCCGACCCGCGGCGGTGTCTTCGGGATTCTAAGCTTAGGATTCATTGTATCGGTTATCGTATCGCTGATCGGCTATGTATTGTATTGGTTCTTTAATCTTTCCGGCAGAGTAGTGCAATTCGGGATCCTGCGCGCGATGGGACTATCGCGCAAGCAGCTGACCTTCATGCTGCTGACCGAGCAAATATTGACCGCAGGACTTTCGATCATATTAGGGATCGTGATCGGGAAAGTCGCCGGCAAGCTGTATCTGCCGTTCCTGCAAACGACGGATAACGTAACGACCCAGGTACCGCCGTTCCGCATCATCTTTAACTCTTCGGATACGATGAAGCTGTACGTGGTCGTACTCGTGATGCTGATCATGGGGGCCGGCCTGTTGTTCTGGCAAATCAGACGTCTGCGCGTGCATCAAGCCGTGAAGATGGGAGAGGAGCGGTAAGATGAGTGACAACATGGATGACAACGTGAATGAAAATTCTGACAAGAACTCAACCGAACCTATGATTAGCTGTGAGGGACTTGTCAAAATTTTTAAATCCGACGAAATTGAGGTCGTCGCGCTCCAAGGTCTAAATCTGACGGTGGAGCAGGGAGAGATGATGGCGATCATCGGCAACAGCGGAAGCGGTAAATCTACGCTGCTGAACATGCTCGGAGGCCTTGACCGGCCTTCCGCCGGGCAGGTGAGCGTCGGAGGCTGGGATCTGCTCAAGATCCGCGACGATCAGCTTGTGGAATACAAACGCAATACCGTTGGCTTCGTGTGGCAGAACAATGCCCGTAACCTGCTGCCTTATTTATCGGCACTGGAAAACGTTGAGATGCCCATGCTGCTGACGGGCAAGCTGGATCGCGCATATGCCAAACAATTGCTCGAATGGGTTGGATTGAAGGACCGGATGCATAACAAGCTGCATCAGCTATCCGGCGGTGAACAACAGCGCGTTGCCATCGCAATCTCGCTATCCAACAAGCCGAAAATGCTGCTGGCCGACGAACCTACCGGCTCGGTAGACACCGCTACTTCCGACCAGATCATGTCGATTTTCCGGAAGGTAAACCGGGAGCTTGGAATAACGATTGTCATCGTTACCCATGACCTCACATTAGCGGGTAAAGTGGACCGTGTCGTTGCGATTCGCGACGGCTTAACGAGCACGGAATTTGTAAAGCGGAATCCGAATCTGGATTTGGCGGCCGCAGATCCCGGATTCGGGGGCGGCGGTTTGCAAGAAGTGCATGAAGCGTTTGTCGTAGTCGATCGGGTTGGACGGCTTCAGGTGCCTAAGGAGTATTTGGAAGCCGTGGGCATCGGCGGTCGCGCGAGCATGGAATTTGATGGAGAGAAGATCGTAATTACTGCACCGAAATCACTGGAGGGGGATAAGTCATGATGAAGAGGGGATTTGGGAAACTGCGCAAGGCTGTAACGGTATCTCTGGCTGCTGCTTTGACACTGGGGCTTCTGGCAGGCTGCTCCGGCGGCAAAGCGGCGGACAAACAAGAAGAGAAGGTACTTCGCATCGGGGTGCTGTACGGAAGTACGGATGATTCCTGGTTCCGTCAGCAGTACACGGATATTTTCGAGTATACGAACAAAAATATTAAAATTGAAATCGTTCCGGCGGTTGATAACAACCAATACAGATATAACGACGGAACAGAACCGTATGTTCAGCCGGATTACCTGGAGAGCATGAAGAAGATTATGACCGGCAGCAATCCGGTGGACGTCGTTGTGGCCGATACCGGTACGCTGAAGCAGTTGATTCAAGAAAACTTGTTGAAGCAGCTTGATCCGATGATCCAAGAGGATAAATTTGATACGACCGATTATGTTCCATCCGTTATTGACGGGATCAAGGATTTGGGAGAAGGCAACATCTTTGCATTAGCGCCTTCGTTCTCATCCTCAGCCTTGTATTATAACAAGAAGATTTTTACGGATGCTGGCGTAGAACCTCCGACCGATAAGTCGACCTGGGACGATATTTTTGCGAAAGCCCGTCTGGTCGCTAAAGGCGAAGGTAAAGATCGCGTATACGGCTTCTCCTTTAACCGTTACAAAGGCAATGACCCGTTCTGGGATATGCAGTATACCTATGTCGGCGGCTTGCAATTGAAGACGTTTGACGATAAAGCGGAAAACATGACGGTCAGCTCACCGCAATGGGTTAAAGTTTGGGAGACAATCAGCAAGCTGGCTAAAGATAAGATCATTCCTGACAGCAACTCCGGCATGAACGACAACGAAGTATGGACAGCGGTAAGCAGCGACTTGTTCTTGTCCGGGAAAGTGGCTATGACGATTGGGGAAAGCAATTATGTGAATGAAGTTGCGGACGCCAATAACAATGCCTCTAAAATTAAAAACTTTACGCCTGTGGACTGGGACGTAGTAACTGTACCGGTTCATCCTGAGAAACCGGACGTGGGCGGAAACATTTATCTGAGCAATACGTTCTCGATCAACAGCAGCGCTCCGAATGCCGATACTGCATGGGATTATATCAAGTTTATTAACGGCGAAGAGTACGCTAAGCTGAAATCGCGGAGCAATACGTATGAAATGGTGTCGCGGAAGTCTTACATTCAGCCGAAACAAGGGCTGTCTTATAACATCCAGGCGTTCTATCTGCTCAAGCCGCTTCCACCAACCAATCCTAAGGACGATAAGATGATGGCCGATAAGCCGGGACTTTACAACGTCACCAATATGGGCCGGACCTATTTCCAACAGGTGCTGGAGAATAAGAAGACCCCTGACGAAGCGCTTAAGGAATGGGCGGAGAAGGGGAATAAGATGCTTCAAGAAATTAAGCTTAATCCGAAAACACAGTTCCAGGAGGACGGTACTCCGTTCGTTCCTGACGAATCAGGAAATATCAGATATTAATAACAGGGCCGCCGATTTGTTTCGGCGGCTTTTTTTGTGTGTTTTTGGGTAATCTATAGATAAGGTGGAGATCATACCTATTATAAAGAAAGGAGTTTAGGGTATGCGCTGGATCTACTTTAATAAATTGTACAGAACCAAATTTCAAGCAGGCTGCCTGGCCCGGAGACTGGAGCATGATGGATGGATTTACGGATTCGACGAGATGAGGGTAATAGAAATATTCCGTTCCCGAAGAGGGAAATACGGCGTACGATTTATTCCATAAACCCTTGACGTAGTATGCTTAAATAGTGTATATTATTAATTGTCGCTATTTACTGACGCGGGGTGGAGCAGCCCGGTAGCTCGTCGGGCTCATAACCCGAAGGCCGCAGGTTCAAATCCTGCCCCCGCAATCCATTTTAGTTCCTGGAATCCGGGCCCTTAGCTCAGTTGGTTAGAGCGGTCGGCTCATAACCGATTGGTCGGGGGTTCAAGTCCCTCAGGGCCCATAGTTTGAAAACCCCTTGCGTAGCAAGGGGTTTTTGCTTTGTTTTGAAGTTGGTATGGATGCTGAGTCATGCAAGGTATTCTAGCGGTTATATGATGCTTTTAATGAGCTCTTCGGAGTTATTCCGGACATTCCCGACAGTTGCAGACACCGGGTAGGCGCGCATTTTATCCGCATCATAAGGTCGTAGCAGGCGCAAAAGCGTGGATTCGTCGTGGTTATCGCGGGCTAGCCATTCGGCTTCGTCTTCCTTGCGCAATATAACCGGCATCCGGTTATGAATATCTGCCATGAGGGAGTTCGGCTCCGTCGTAATGATCGTGCAAGTTGCGAGTTTATTTCCGTCTTCATCCGCCCATATATCGTACAAGCCCGCGAAGGAAAATACGCTCTCATCACGCAGAACAATTCTGTACGGTTGTTTCGTTCCTGAGTCTTGCTTCCATTCGTAAAACCCGTCGGCTGGAACAATACAGCGGCGGGATAATAGTAAGCGATTAAATGCCGGTTTTTCCGTAAGGGTTTCCGCCCTTGCGTTAATTATTTTACTTCCGATTTTCGGGTCTTTGGACCAAGACGGAACGAGGCCCCAGCGCAGCTCCCCGAGTCGATTACCGTTATTTCCAGCCACCACCGCAGGAACATACTGCATCGGGGCGACGTTATATGATGGTTTATAGTTGGCAGTTGTAGCTTTCCCAATGAGGTAAAGAATGATTAATTCGTCGAGTGGGATTGTTATGGTATAACGTCCGCACATATCCGTCCCTCCTTAAGGTTACTATGTCTATTGTAACCATTCAGAGGAAAGAGAAAAACAAGTAATTATTAGCTGAACAAACCGTAGAGTTAGTAGTACAGCTAGTTTTTATTGTCGAATCGTAACGCTCGTTCCGATGGAAACAAGATTCGCCAGTTGAATGACATCCTGATTGTGCATGCGAATACATCCGTGGGAAACCTGTTTTCCGATCGATGAGGGATCATTAGTTCCATGAATACCATAGTGAGGCCTGGATAATCCCATCCAGTACGCTCCAAACGGTCCGCCTGGATTAGGCGCCTTGTTGACAATCGTGTAGACTCCCTCGGGTGTTTGCGTCAGCATAGTTCCGATACCCACCGGGAATCCCCGTACAACGATATTATTATCCAGTAGATAGAGCATTCGATCGGACAGGTCAACGATGATTCGGTAATTAGGCATTTTCGTCAGGCCTCCTTTTCTGCATTTAATGTATGATAATTAGGCTAGAGTTGATTGGGCGAAATGATATAGTATGTGTTTTGGAAGTCTATGCAGGTTAGGAGGGGACGGATTGAAAGCCATTACTATACACCAACCCTGGGCTACGCTTATAGCTCTTGAACAGAAAAAATTCGAGACCCGCAGTTGGAAGATAGCTTATCGGGGCGAGCTGGCGATCCATGCAGGAAAGAAAATCGATAAGAAGGTATGCCGATGGGAACCTTTTCGCAGCGTGCTTGCCAAGCACGGATATAATGAGGATAATTTGCCGACCGGGGCCATTGTTGCGGTATGCAGGCTCGAGGAATGCTGGTCCGTTTCCCGATCTTCGGAAACAGAAATTCTCTTAAGTTACGATAGACCTGACATTTCAAAGGAAATATCTATAGGAAAGCAAGAAGAAATCTTCGGAGATTACAGCGATGGGCGATATGCTTGGGAATTAAGTCATGTTCAGCGGCTGCCCGAGCCGGTTCCGGCTACGGGGAGACAAGGGCTATGGACTTGGGAGGCCCTAATCTGATATGAATAGAAGAGAACCGACCGGATCTATCCGGACGGTTCTTCTTTTTTTATCATAACTTCATTTATATTAAAAATCCGATAGGGCGCATATATATTAAAAATGGTCATATCTAAAGGGGGAACGAGTATGAAAAAGAAACGGTGGCGGAATTATGCACTTTGGGTGAGTGTGGCCTCGCAAGTTGTATTGCTTATCCAGTTGATCGGTCATTTAACCGGACTTTTTATATTGACGGACGTGATGGCACAGGAGATTTTAACGGCTGTCGATATTTTACTTGGAATCCTCGCGACACTTGGCATTATTTCAAACCCGACCAAGCCGAATTCAAAGGGCTATAATCTTTAGATCTGTAAATTTCCCTCTAAGTAAAGTACGGCGTGCCCGCCTATAGAGACTCTGTCTGCAAGATTTTCGCAATAGAGAACTCCGCCCCGCTTGGATAGTTGTCTGGCGAGCAGCTTGTTCTTTCCGAGCTTTTCCGACCAGTAAGGAATGAGTGTGCAGTGTACGGAACCCGTTACGGGATCTTCATTAACTCCGGCATGGGGAGCGAAAAATCTTGAAACAAAATCACTGCTGCTTCCCTTGGCGGTAATGACCAGCCCGAAGGATTGCGGCAGCTTTTTTATTAGCTCGAAGTCGGGTACAAACTGTTCGATCTTTTCCTCCGCAGCAAGCACGGCATAGTAACGAGTTCCCACCTGATTCCGGGTTGCGTACAATTCAATCGGCGCTGCTCCCAAAATTTCCTCGATCAAAGGGAAGGAGTCGATCTTTTCCGAAATTCGGGCAGGAAAGTTTAATTCAAAGAGGTCCTCCTTTTTTACGACGTTCAGTATACCGCTCAACGTATGGAAATTCATCTCCATCAGACCGGGATTGACATAATGGTGAACCACATAAGCGCTTGCCAATGTCGCATGTCCGCAAAGATCCATTTCAAGCTCAGGCGTAAACCATTTCAAGTCAAAATACCCGTCACGAGGCACGACAAAGGCGGTTTCCGACAAGTTATTCTCGTAGGCAATGCTTTGCATGAACGAAGTATCAGGGAACTCGTCCACAACGCATACACCAGCCGGATTACCCTTAAATATTTGATCCGTAAATGCATCCACCACATAGTACTTCATTATTGTTCTCCTCCAATTCTGCAGCTTTTAATAAAACAGCATAAAACATATTTTCAAAATAGAACAGAGGAAATTACCCGCTGCATAAAGGTCCTGATTCTCGGGAAACTTACGGGATGTAGTCACTAATTCAGGAGGTGCCTTCCTTTGAAAAAGAGTTTGACCGCAATGCTCGTTACAGCATTGATTTCCGCAGTGCTGGTTCTGCCCGCTTCGGCTTATGGAAACAATACGAACGTCCGCGATATGAATAATAACAACACGACCGGGGGCAATTATTCGACGAATAATGTCCGGGCTCACGCGGTGAACGGCAACAATAACGGCTCTAATTGGGGATGGCTCGGTCTGATCGGCTTGCTCGGTCTTGCCGGTATGCGGAGAAGAGAAACCGACCGTTCTTAGGAGTCCATACTTGGTAATGACACATCGAACAAAAAGGCTTCCAATATGGAAGCCTTTTGTTTTGACGCCAGGAGCCGGTCGGCATTACTTGTATTCCTTCTCGGTTTCTTCGTAGGCGATCAACGTGATTTTTTCCCCGGTCATACGCTTAAGGGATTCTTCCGCCTCTTTGATAATGGCAACCGCCTCGGCGCCCTTATCCAGCGGGGCTACCTTGTATTTATCCGTTGAAATTTCCATCGCATTTCCCTCCATTTAAGGATAAAGCTTAGTCTATCCTCTTAAGGATAAAGCTTAGTCTATCCTCAGGCGGTTAGTTTCATGATAATAAAAAGAGTTGAATCTAAATGAATTTCCGTATATAATCATACCTACGGGAATTTTTCTCGGTCACCTTTGCCGGGGTGGCGGAATTGGCAGACGCACAGGACTTAAAATCCTGCGGTAGGTGACTACCGTACCGGTTCGATCCCGGTCCTCGGCATCAATGAAAAGTTAAAGGTCGCAAGACTGCGCGAAAGCGCCGTTTTGCGGCCTTTTTCTTTTTTTATCGCGTCTGACATCTACTAACGTGGTAAAATGCTGTTGTAATCTTAATTGATACGTGAATTTATTTTCAATAACAGCCGGGGAGGAGACTTGATGATGTTCGGAAACGATTGGGACGAGGTGCTTAAGGAAGAATTGGGCAAGCCCTATTTTAAAGAGCTGATGAACTGGCTTGACGGGGAATATGAGGAGCACACAGTATATCCGCCTAGGGAGTTTTTATTCCAGGCGCTGAAGCTGACAAGCTATGAAGATACGAAGGCGGTTGTTTTGGGACAGGATCCATACCACGGACCGGGTCAGGCGCATGGGCTCAGCTTTTCCGTACTGCCGGGAGTCCGGATTCCTCCGTCGCTCCGCAATATGTATAAGGAGTTGGCGACCGATCTCGATTGCCCGGCCCCGACAACGGGAACGTTGACGCCATGGGCGCAGCAGGGAGTGCTGCTGCTGAATACGGTGCTGACGGTGCGGGACGGACAGCCCGGTTCGCACCAGGGAAAAGGTTGGGAGAGATTTACGGATGCCGTGATCGAAGCATTGAACCGCCGCGAACGGCCGGTTGTGTTTGTGCTATGGGGGAGCCATGCCCAGAAAAAAGGGCAGATGATCGATACGACCCGGCATGAAATTATAACTTCGGCACATCCCAGCCCGCTGGCGGCAAGAAGAGGCTTCTTCGGAAGCCGTCCGTTTTCACGAATGAATACTTTTTTGGAACAGCAGGGGGAAGCACCCATCGATTGGTCGGCGAATATGACGGAGGATTAAAAATATTAATAGGACCAAGGTCTCGTTTTTGGCTAAAAAGGTTACTGAAAATATCCTAAAAACCGATATAAAACGCATAGGCCCGGAAAGGAAGGTTTTCCGGCAAAGATGGAATTAAAGGAGAGAAATGAATGACTGCTAAGAGGAAGATGACAGGTTGGCTCCTGGCGATGGTACTGCTGCTTACCGCAGCATTTCCAAGCGGCGCGTTTGCGGCAACCGGCGATGTAGTGTCGATTGACATCGAGGGTTCGGGAACAACGGTTGAACTTACGGTAGGCAAGACAAAACAGCTTAAAGCATGGGGAACAACCGAAGGCTCCACCGTAAAGAAAGATTTGACGAATGCGGTAAGCTGGTCATCGAGTGACAGCGAAATCGTTAAAGTAACGAATGGATTTTTGACACCGTTAAAAGCGGGGACGGTAACGATCTGGGCGGATCACGCACAAGGCCCTAAGTCCAGCATTCAAGTCACTGCAAAAGATTCCTACAAGGAATTAACGCTCGAATATTCCCAAAAAGGGAAATACAAGCTGGGGACCAGCGATAAAAACCTGACCGTAAAAGCGCTGGCCGCGATCGAAGGCTCTGTCGGCGCTACGAAGGACGTAACCGCGGATACGGACTGGTCCAGTTCCAACTCCGGCGTCCTGACCATTGAGAAAGGGCAAATCACCCTTGTAGGCGAAGGAACGGCGACCATTACCGCGAAATATTCGGGCCTTACGGCGACTTACAAAGCTACCGTTAGCTCGCCTTATTCCGAATTGACACTGAAATATCTCGTTAAAGGCAGCGATGACGTAGTTAAGGAACTGCCTGCCGAGGATATCGAGCTGGTCGTTGGCGACAGCGAAGCTACGTTGAAGGCGGAATCCACGTTGGCCAGCGACAGCACCTCCAAGTCGGACGTGAGCGATAAAGCGAATTGGACTTCATCCGATACGGCGGTTGCTACGGTCGAGAAGGGTAAAATCAAGGCACTGACCGTTGGTAAAACAACGATCACCGTCGATTATCTCGGCGTAAAAGCTCAAACCGACGTGTATGTTCGTACACCTTTTGAAGCTATTCTGCTTGATCCTTCCGGCGATCAGTCGATGTTCATCGGCGAGACGCTGGAAGTTGACGCTGAAGTTAGAAGCGGCGTGAACGAATCGGTTATCGTGAGTTCGGATGCGACCTGGACTTCCTCCAATCCGCTTGTGGCTACAGTCTCCGGCGGGGACATTTCCGCCAAGACGGCTGGAACAACAACGATTAAGGTAAGTTATAAAGGGATCAGCAAGTCCTTCAAAGTTACCGTGAACCCGACGATCACCAAGTTGGCTATTGAGAAGAAGGAACTGGATCTCTTTAAGGGCGAATCGATCAGTTTGCCGAAAGTAACGGCAACGAAGCTGGATGAAGAAGAAGTGGATTTCAGCAAGGAAGTAAAATGGACGTCAAGCAATGAAGAAGTTGCCAAAATCAAAGACGGCAAGATCGTTGCGGAAGATAAAGGCACGGTAACCTTGACCGCGAAGCTGCCGGAGACGGGAGTAACCTCGCCGGCGCAAATCCGCAGTACGGAAATTACAGTAACGCTTACCGTAAAGGAAAAGGTGCTGGCGCTGATCACGGAAGACGAGAAGCTTAGCATCGTTATCGGAGAAGAAACGAAGCTTCCTGAAGTGAACGTTGTTTGGGAAGACGGAGAAGAAGCTAGCGTATCCGATTCTATCGAATGGAGTGTCTCGGGTTCCAACGCCGTCATCAAAACGACGACTACCGGAAAAGTGATTAAAGGACTGACCAAAGGTACGGCTTCCCTGAAAGGAACGTACTCTAACAAGACGATCAGCATTCCAGTTACGATCGAACAAAAGATCGTCAAGGTCGTCGTTGATCCGGTCAATATTACATTGAATGTAAAGAAGACCAAGGCAATTAAAGTAACCGGATTCTATAAAGACGGCAAAACCGTGAATCTGTCAAGCAAAGTAGGATGGGAATCTTCCGATCCGGAGGTAGCGACAATCTCTTCGACTTCCGTTAAAGCTGTGGCGGAAGGTACCGCGACGCTTAAAGGCTCTTACCAGGGGTATGACGTAAGCGTGAAGGTCAGCGTAGTACCGAAGCTGATGAAGCTTACCGTGGATGAGAAGAGTTTGAAACTGGCGCCAGGCTCCGCTAAAACGGTAGTTGTGACGGCGGAGTATGACAACGGCAAGAAGTCCTCCGTAACAGGAAGTGCTTCTTGGACAAGCTCGAAGCCTTCCGTGGCCAAAGTCACGGCTGGCAAAATCGAAGCGGTTGCCAAAGGCAGCGCTACAATTAAAGGCGTGTATGACGGGAAGACGGTTACGGTTCGAGTAACGGTCAAATAGATTTCAAGTTACGGCAGCTTGCCTTCCAATATGAAGGCGGGCTGTCTTTTTATTTGCCATCTATGACTGTAAGGCAGCGGCTTGCCTGTGCTATAGTATAAAAAAGGGATTTTAGGAAGAGGAAGAGGAATTAAATCATCTATGATTAGACGTAAAAGTTTTTGGCGGACACGTATTTTAACTGGAATTTGCACGGTTGTTATTTGGTCTTTGTTATCCGGATGTGCTTTAAATCTGGGGGATTTTTCAGTTCAAGGGGGCAATGGTTCGTCTCCTGTGTCCTCATCGTCCGGGAACAAGCTGCGCGTCATTTTTCTGGATGTCGGCCAAGGCGCATCACAACTGCTGATCAGCCCTTCGGGACGGACGATGCTGGTGGATGCAGGCAATAACAACATGGAGCAGCAAATGCTGGATTACTTAAGGCAGTTTGGTGTTGATCGGATCGATATCATGGTGGGCACGCATCCTGACGCGGACCATATCGGCGGGTTGGATGCCGTGATCGATCATCATGAGATTGGCGCCATTTACATGCCGAAAATCCAGAGCAACACGAAGACCTTCGAGTCATTGCTCCAATCGATTCGGAGTAAAGGTCTTAAGGTCAAGAGCGCCCGAAGCGGCCTCAGCCTAGACTGGGATGACGAGGTAAAGGTAGAAATGCTTGCTCCTGTAGAAATCAGCGATGACAGCAACAACATGAGCGCTGTGCTCAAAGTGTCTTATGGCGGAACGTCCTTCTTGCTGACGGGCGATGCCGAGCGCGAGAGCGAGAAGGCCATGATGGCTTCAGGCAAGGACTTACGGGCTGATGTACTGCTTGTGGGGCATCACGGGTCGAAGTCGTCCACGTCGCTTTCTTTTTTGCAGCAGGTTTCTCCGAAGTTTGCCGTAATTCAGGTTGGAGACAATTCTTATGGTCACCCCAAACAGGAGATTCTGAATCGGTTGAACAAAAATGGAGTCGAGGTTTATCGGAATGACTTGCAGGGGACGATCGAAATTGCATCGGATGGACAAAACTACGAGATCACGACAGAGAGGTGAACCGCCTATGCAGGCGATTGTGGAGGGCTTTGAAGGGGATTTCTGCATTCTCGAGATCGATGGACAGACGAAGGATGTTCCGCGGCAGCAGATGGATGAAAAAGCTAAGGCCGGGGATATCGTGGTTTGGAACGGAGAGAAGTGGATCCTGGATCTGAAGCAGACCGAAGACCGAACAAGGCAAATCGGAAAGTTGATGGATGAAGTTTGGGAAGATTGACTACATAAACAAAGGGAGAGATGAACGATGTTGGAAAAACCGCAAGCAGGGGAATATGCAACGCATTTCGAACCTTACATTCAAAAGGTACCGGAAGGGAATCTGCCTTCCCTTCTGGAAAAGCAGGTTGACGAAGTGATCCAGCGGCTGGGGCAAATTACGGAGGAACAAGGATCCTACCGGTATGCGGAAGGTAAATGGAGTCTTAAAGAAGTGCTGGGGCATATTTCGGATACGGAACGCATTATGAGCTACCGGCTTCTTCGGATTGCCCGGGGCGATACGACGCCGCTGCCAGGGTTTGAGGAAAATCTGTTTGTGAGCCATGCGCATGCGGACCGCCAGACGGTAAACGCTTTGCTGCAGGATTTTGCTGCCGTAAGGATCGCGACTCTATCTCTGATTCGGCAGCTCGATGACGAAGCTTGGGCACGTATCGGCACGTTTAGCGACCATCCGGGATCGGCACGGGCACTGGCCTATATTATCGCCGGTCATTCCATTCATCATTTTGATATCATTGAGGAACGTTATTTGCGACGTTAAACTGCTGAATTAAGTCAACTCAAAAAAGACGCCCGGCTGTCTCCGTAGACAGCTTGGGCGTCTTTTTTTATATGAGAAGGGAGTTTCGTTTTTACTCGCCTTCGCGAGAAATAATCAGCATGAGTTCGCCCTCGATTTGGAAAGGTCCGAAATCGACCGGCAGGATGAAATGGTCGCCCTTAGCCAGCGAATATTCCTGATCCTCGACGGAGAGCTTGCCTTGGCCTTCAATTACGCTGCAAATCGTATATTTCTCATTAGCCGGTACATTTGCGGTTCCGGTTACGTTCCATTTTTCCACGGTGAAGAAGGAATTGGATACAAAGGTAGTCACGGACAGTCCGTCGGATTCCTTACTGCTGTATTGGACCGGCTCGTACGCCTGAGGAATGGATGTAACGTCAATGGCTTTCTCCAAATGGAGGTCGCGCAGGTTGCCGTCTTTATCCCGGCGGTCATAATCGTATACCCGGTAAGTCGTGTCCGAGCTTTGTTGGGTTTCCAGGACCACGATTCCTTTGCCTAACGCATGAATGGTACCGCTCGGCACGTAGAAGAAATCTCCGGCTTTTACAGGGACCTGGGTCAGCAAATCGTTCCATTCGCCGTCCTCGATCATTTGTACGAGCTGTTCCTTCGACTTGGCTCCATGTCCGTAAATGATGACGGCTCCCGGCTCGGCATCGACGATATACCAGCACTCGGTTTTGCCCAGCTCGCCGTTCTCGTGTTTGCCCGCATATTCGTCATCCGGATGGACTTGGACCGAAAGATCGTCAGAGGCATCCAAAATTTTGGTGAGCAAGGGGAATACGGCGGAATCCGAACGGAACAGCTCTTTGTGGGAATTCCACAGCTCGCCGAGTTTCAGGCCTTGATATGGGCCGCTCTTAACAACGCTTTGGCCGTTAGGATGAGCGGATATCGCCCAGCACTCGCCCGTGCGGTCATTAGGAATTTCGTAGCCGAACAATTGCTGCAGCTTGGTACCGCCCCAGATTCGTTCTTGAAATACGGGTTCCAAAAAAATAGGTTGATTCATGGATAAAGTTCCTCCTCGTATTAATAATTCAAATGAACAAGAGCCGCCGCGCCGATCAGGCCGGCCTCCTGCTGTAAAGCTGCCGGAATGACCGGTGTATTGCGACCCGAAGGATTCAGGGCATGGTGTGAGACATAATCCTTTACAGTGTCAAACAGCGGGCTTCCGATTTGCGACACGCCACCGCCGATCACAAGCAACTCGGGGTCCAGCGTGTTGATCAGAGTGACACAGCCGATGCCGATATTGCGGAACACCTGATTGACCAGCCGTTCCATGTCGGGATCTTTATCGTTCAAGGCCAAATCGAACACTTCTTTCGAGGTGACGGTGCGCCCCAGTAGCTCGCTGGCTTGTCTGGCGATGGCCGTGCCCGAGGCTACGAATTCCCAACATCCTTGCTGTCCGCAAACGCAAGTACCAACCGTAGGATCGACCACCAAATGACCGACGTCTCCGGCATTTCCGGTTGCACCGGTAATCAGCTTGCCATGGCTATAAATACCTGCGCCGATGCCCGTGCTGATCGTGATGTAGACGAAATTTTCGGCATTCTTAGCGGCGCCGATCCACTTCTCCGCCAAAGCTGCGGCCGTGGCGTCATTCTGAAACGATATCGGCAGTTCAAAATGCCGTTTGAAGGACTCAACGATGGGGAAGCCCCACCATCCCCGCATATTCGGCGGTTCCGTGATCTCTCCAAGTTTGGTGTTCAGCGGCCCGGGGGCCCCGATGCCGATGCCGAGAATATCCGATTCCTTGATTCCGGCCGCCTGAGCGAGCTGTTTGACGGCCGCCGCGATCCGGTCCACCATTTCGGATGGAGCAACGGATTGATCTGTGGGCAGCGTGTTCTTTGCAAGGACCTGCCCGCTTTGGTCGACGAGACCGATGGCGGTTTTCGTACCTCCGATGTCAATGCCAACTGCGTAACTCAAAAGTTATTACCTCCAGATGTACGGTACTAGTTTAGTTTCGTTACTTGACAAACTTGACAAAACTTAAATTTGTAAAGTAATATTGAGCATAGTTTATCATGTTTCGGAAGGATTGAAAAGAACATGGGCCGTAAAAAGAAAGTATCCATGCAGGATATCGCCGATCACCTGGAAATATCGAAGAATGCAGTATCGCTGGCCTTGTTGAACAAGAAAGGCGTCAGCGAGGAGATGCGAAACCGGGTGCTGCAAACGGCCCGGGAGATGGGCTATGGTTCATATTCGGATAAACCGCCCGAGAGCGGGAATATTCTGGTGCTGGTTCCCGAGCGAATTATGAGTTACCAGGATAACGATCATTTTCAGTTTTACCATGATATGATCTGGGGCTTGGAACGAAGTATCCGTAAAAAAGGACTGAACGCGGTGATTGCGCCCGTCGACCGGGATATGGAGTCCCGGCTTGAGCTGCCACGGCATTGCTCTGAAATTTTCTATCACGGTATTATTTTATTCGGAATCGTGGACAGGGGATATGCCAGGACCGTTTGGGAACTGGACACCCCATTGGTTATGCTTGATTCTTACCATCGGGATTTTCCTTGTCCGGTAGTTGCCTCGGCGAATATCGAAGGGGCTTATGAGGCGGTATCGGTCCTGATTCAGGCCGGCCACAGGGAGATCGGATTTATCGGGCCGACCAATTTGACGACCAGCCATGAGGAGCGTTGGTTCGGATACTGGAAGGCGATGCAAGATAATGGGCTTATCATCAGTGACCGTTTTATTTTGACATCTTCACCGGGTTTTGATTACACGGAGCAGGAGATCGGGATGTTTCTGGACGGGCTGGAAAAGAAACCGGGCGCATTCTTCTGCGGCAACGACCGGATTGCGTATCTGCTCGCGAGACAGATGAGGAAGAGAGGACTTCATGTCCCTGCCGACATATCCATTGTCGGTTTCGATGATCTCAAATATGAGGAAGAGGGCGGCCTCAAAATGACCACAATGCGGGTAGAAAAAGAGGAAATGTGCGATGCCGCGGCAAACTTGCTATTGTCGCTGTCCGGGACATCCCGGGATGCGATCCATCAGTATGTGCGGCCAACCTTAGTTCTCGGCAATTCCGTACAAGGGTCGGTTCATTGAAAGGGGCGGAAATAAAAAAGGCGGTTGGACACGGGCGTGATACCCGGACCAACCGTCTTCTTGTTTACGTCAATATTATTTGTTCAAAGCAGCTTCATAACGTTTCTCAACTTCAGACCAGTTGACTACGTTGAAGAAAGCTGCGATGTAATCAGGACGTTTGTTTTGGTATTTCAAATAGTAAGCATGCTCCCATACGTCGAGGCCAAGGATTGGCGTTTTGCCTTCCATGATCGGGGAGTCTTGGTTCGGCAAGCTGTACACGGACAATTTGCCTGCAGCGTCTACCGCAAGGAATGCCCAGCCGCTACCGAAACGAGTCGTAGCTGCTTTCGAGAAATCTTCCTTGAATTTGTCGAAGCCGCCGAGTTCGCTGTTGATAGCGTCAGCAAGCTTACCGGATGGTTGGCCGCCGCCGTTTGGTCCGATCGTTTCCCAGAACAGGGAGTGGTTCGCATGGCCGCCGCCGTTGTTGCGGACTGCTGTACGGATGCTTTCCGGAACGCTGTCCAGATCGGCGATCAGTTCCTCTACGGATTTCGATTGAAGCTCAGGTGCGGATTCAAGCGCCGCATTCAGGTTCGTTACGTAAGTATTATGGTGACGGTCATGGTGAATCATCATAGTTTGTTCGTCGATATGCGGTTCAAGTGCGTTGTTTGCATAAGGAAGTGCTGGTAATTGATGTGCCATTGTTTATCATCCTCTCCATAGATATGTAAAAGTTATTTTGAACACTCCCTATTATAATTATCCATTGCGGCTTAGTCAACATAAATGTATATTAAGTATGTTAAATCATGGCCTGCATTGACAAACGGGGCTTGTTTTATCATAATGAGTCATCGGATATAGATAATTTCAGTTTTGAGGTGAATGAAAATTGAATATGGGCATCGTTGTCGTGGAAGTGTGCGACAGCAATCTGATGAGCGCGTTGGAGCTGGAGGAGCTGGAGGAAGAATATCCAGAAATCGCCGTGCTTCGGTCGGACTGTATGAATTTATGCGGCCTGTGTAAACTTAGACCTTACGCAATGGTCAACGGGAATAAGGTATTTGCCAAGACAACCGAAGAGTGCATTGCTCTGATCAGGCAATCGATCGAGGAAGAGTTGAAGGCATTCCATAATATATAAACTAAAATACAGATATACAAAACAACCTCCGAAGCCGCAGTTGCGGATGATCGGAGGTTGTTTTATGTGTGGACTGCAGGTATGCAGCTATGACGGCTTAATTACATAAACGCATTTACGCCCTTCCTGAGCCAGGCATTCCGTGCGTTCTACTTTGGCATCCAATAGCGATTCAAACAGCTTGAGCTCGCATTCGCAAGCGTGGTTATAACGGTTTGCAATTTGGGAAATGGGGCAGTTGTGCTCCATGAGAACGAAACTGCCGTCTTCCTGGGTTTCGCATTCCGTCATATAGCCGTTTTCGTTTTGGATTTCCGCTAACCGCTGGACTTTCTCCAAGAGGTCTTTTCCCTGCATGTCGGCTTCGTACTGCCGGTTAAGCTTATCCTTGCGACGGTCAAACAGACGATTTACAGTTTCTTCGCCGTACTCCTGTTCCAATTCATCGAGCAGATCCAGGGTCAGGGTATGATACTTTTTAGGAAATAACCCTTCAGCCAGTTCGGTCAGCCCGTATACGGCGGTAGGACGTCCAAGCGTCTGGCGTACCATTTTCGACTCGATCAGACCGTCGCGCTCCATCGTACCGAGATGGCGGCGAACCGCCATTTCCGTAATGCCGAGCTGTCCGGTGATTTCTTTGGTGCTGAGGGGACCGGAGGTTTTCATCATTTGCAAAATCCGGTCGCGGGTAGACAAATCCTTTGGTTGATTCAAGACATACACTCCTCTCGGGGCGCAAGATCAGCCGTGCTTAACAGCCTGCACGGCTTCCATGCACGCGTCGGAGCAGAAGCCCTGATGCTCATCTTCGCAATCTTCACAGCATACATATTGGAGGTTACATACTGGACAGTTGATATAACGGTCATGAGTAACCCCGCAGTGATGGCAGCTGGCAATAACGATATCTTCATCCGTTTGGTTGATGGGAACGGAAATACGTTCGTCGAACACGTAGCATTTACCGTCAAACAACCGCCCTTGAACCTCGGGATCCTTCCCGTAGGTAACAATTCCGCCTTCCAGCTGGGCCACGTCCTCAAATCCTTCTTTGAGCAAGAAGCCGGTCAGTTTTTCGCAGCGGATGCCGCCCGTGCAGTAAGTCAAAATCTTCTTATCTTTATGCTCGCTCAGGTTTTCGCGGATCCACTGAGGGAACTCCCGGAAAGACTCCACTTCGGGACGGATCGCTCCGCGGAAGTGGCCAATGTCGAATTCGTAATCATTTCGTCCGTCGATCACGATCACGTCTTCGTCTTGAAGCTGCTCGTAGAACTGAGTCGGAGACAAGCGTTTGCCGCTCAACGTGTTCGGATCCAATTCATGCTCATAGCGGAAGGTAACTAGTTCCTGCTTATGGCGGACGAACATTTTCTTGAACGCATGGCCTTCAGATTCATCAATCTTGAACACGATATCTTTAAACTCCGGCATGGCGCGAAGATCGGCCATATAACGCTCCGTTTGCTCGATCGTACCGGAGACGGTGCCGTTAATTCCTTCGGAAGCGATGAGAATGCGGCCTTTCAGGCCTAAATCCTTGCAATACTGCAGATGCTCCGCCGTGAAAGTTTCCGGGGAAGCGATCGGTGTAAATTTATAAAATAACAAAATGCGATATGCATGTTGACTCATGTTAGATCACCCGTCTATATTAGATTCTACTGAATTGTAGTGAATTTTATCAACTTAGTCAATATTAAAGTATAGTAAGTATAGTAAATATTGCACAGAAGATTAAGGAGGAAATTGAAGATGAAAAAAAACAGAACCGTGGCCTTCATTTATGCACATCCCGATGACGAGACGTTCGGCTGTTCTTATCTGATCCGGGAAATCGCCGATGGGGGCGACCTTCCTGTCTTGTTTACGGCGACCCGGGGAGACGCGGGAAAGACCGGACGTTTAGGCGAAATGACGCGTGAAGAATTGGCGGCAAAGCGGGATATCGAGCTTGATAAGGCGGTTGAAATTCTGGGCATAACGACTTTGGAGCAGGCGGGGATGGGAGACGGGAAGTTGAAGGAAGCGGATCCGGCCGCGTTGCGGGAGCAGATTGCCGACTTTTTGCGGCGTCATGAGGCGGATGTGGTCGTTACTTTTCCGGAGGACGGTATTTCCGGGCATGCGGATCATATTGTCATTCATCATGCCGTAAATGATGTCGTTTTCGGAGGTCAGGCCCCTTCGGTACAAAAATTGTACTATAACCAATTGAGCTCATACGAAGCGAATACCTCGAGCGTCGTCAAAATTGCGGAGAATGGAAACTGGGATGTTAAGCGCCGGGCGCTGGCAGCTCATGAATCGCAAATTCTCAGCATTGAGCGGGTATTCGGTAAACTGGGGCCGGACGTTCCGCCAGGCCAACAGGTTGAAGCATTCGAGTTGGCATGGGAGCGGGGAGTTCGTTATCCGATTAAAGCGGAGCGCACGATTTTTGATGACCTGAATTAGAGCAATTCTTGTACAATGAGCTTGGTGTTACCATGGGGGAGGAAGTACTAGGTGAAAATTTGGCTTACGGCCGGAATAACGGCTATCTGTTTTGTTCTGCTTGGACTCGGTATACATACAGAAGGCTTGCAGTCGATCGACCGGGGGATCGGTGACTTTTTCTATGGTCTCAGGATGGAGAGTTTAAATCCGGCAATAAAATCGGTGTCGGAACTGGGCACAACGACGGGATATATCGTTGTTTTTGCCATTGTGCTGATCATTACACTATTGCTCCGGCGTTGGCGGACAGCCGTATGGCTAACGGTCAGCCTCGCAGCCGGCTGGCTCGTCAATAAAGGTCTTAAAGTGCTGTATCACCGGGAGAGACCCCAGCTGTGGGACCGTCTGGTGGAACCGGACGGGTTCAGCTTTCCGAGCGGAAACGCGATGGTTTCAATCGCTTTTTACGGAATGATCGCCCTGATTCTGCTGCGATCTCGTCAAGGCTGGATTCGAGCTTGCGGAGCAGCGGTGCTTGTGATAATTCTGTTGATCGGATTAAGCAGGTTGTACCTAGGCGTGCATTACACCAGCGACATTGTCGGCGGCTTTCTGGCGGGAGGTTGTATCGCAGCCCTATGCTATAAGGGATGGCGAAGCAGCTCTGACAGTATAAAGTGAAGGGAATCTGCCTTCGAATAAAATAGGCAATACAAAAGCCAGGGACTAGTATCCCTGGCTTTTTGTATTGTTTATGTGGACTGAGGCGTTATGCCGTATGTTTTACTTTCATCCCTTGTTTTGGAGCCGGGATTACGGGATTAACAGTTTCTTTTTTGTGGAATAACCCACGGAGGTAAGGGAGAACATAACGGTCAAGGCCGATTTTTCCGGCGTTAGCGGCAGCTACGACGATAAGTACTTCAAGCAAGAGCATTTGTGCGTTGGTGCTTACTGTACCCGAGAATAGGAAGGCGGCGTTCATAACCAGTCCCATCAGGGCTGCGAAAGTAGTGAATGTTCCGAGTATCAGGCCCAGGCCTACCAAGAATTCACCGTAAGGAACCATAACGTTGAAGATGTCTACGTTAGGAAGTGCTACATGTTGCAGGAATGTGGCCCACCAACCTTGAACGGCTGCGTGTTCTCCGGTACTGTTAGCGATCGCTCCATTCAGGAAGCCCGCGGCGTCGAATCCGCCTGTAATTTTGTGCCAACCGGCTGTGATCCATTGGTATCCTAGGTATATCCGAAGTACGGTTAAAAACCACATTGCGTATTTGTTAGTTCTGAGGAAATTGTTAAACATAATTACCACTCCTTGTTTGTATTTGTTTGTTTTTGGATGATCATCTTTGATGTCTTAAGTATAAGTGATAATTTTCACATGGTATGTGATTTAAATCACAATTATAAAAATTTTAGTATTTTAATTTGATTTAACATTGAATTGAAAGTTTAAATTTTGTATTGTTTTATGGTAGTTGGCTATATTTAACATATGATCAAAAACACCAAACGGGAGGTAAGCTAGATGAGACTGTCCAACAAAGTGGCGATCGTGACCGGAGCGGGTTCCGGTATGGGGAGAGCCATTGCGGAATTGTTTGCCAAAGAGGGAGCCAAGGTGGTGGTGTCGGATGTTAATGAGGAACGAGTTAATGAAGTTACGGCGTCCATAAAGGATGCTGGAGGCGAGGTATTAGGGGTTATGGCCAATATGGCCAAGGAATCCGATGTGCAGCAATTGATAGACCGGACTGTGGATGCCTATGGCACCGTAGACATTTTGGTCAACAATGCAGGAATTATGGACAACTTTATTCCGGTCGGAGAAATCACGAACGAACACTGGGAACGTGTCCTTGGAGTCAATCTCAACGGGCCGATGTATGCTTCGCGTGCAGCAATCCGGATTATGCTGGATAAAGGCAAGGGTGTCATCGTCAACAATGCTTCCGTCGGCGGACTGTTTGGAGCCAGAGGCGGTGCAGCTTATGTGGCTTCTAAACACGGTTTGATCGGACTTACGAAAAATACGGCTGCCGTATACGGTCTGAAAGGAATTCGCGTGAATGCCATTGCACCGGGCGGCGTAAACACGGCCATCAGCGGAACGATTACCGCGCCGAATCAGCTTGGCATGGAAGCTATCGGTCGGGCCGGAACCGCTCCTATGGGCGAAGCGGAAGAAATCGCCTATGCCGCACTGTTCCTGGCATCCGATGAGGCCAGCTTCATAAACGGAGCCGTGCTTACGGCGGACGGCGGTTGGACTGCACACTAAATAAATATGACAGAAGCCCGGCGCAGGATTTGCGCCGGGCTCTATTTTTCATTTATCCGCTGTCCGGTTTGATACATCCGCTTGTTCCTGACGTTGATTTTTGTCTTGCTGATCTTCCTTCGAATTATTTAACAAGGCATCGACCACCTCTTCCAGCTTGCCCGTGGCTGACACGGAATCATTGTCCGGGGTAGGGATCGGGTCCACGCCCGGACCGTAACCCAGACCTTCAAATTCTTCTTTTTGCTTACTCATAGCAATCTCTTCCTTTCCGTAAAATCCTATTCTTAGAGTGTGCGCTTTGTCTTCAGTTTCTATGTAAACCGATAACCTCCTGATAGAGCCTTGAATCAATGAGGTACGTACGTTTACGCAAACAGCAGAAAATACATCAGAAAAAAAAGAAGGCCGAAAATTATCAGCATCAAAATAAGCATGAGGCTTACGATAATATAGGAAGACCGGAAGATATTCCTGTTGATTTGCCCCCGTTTGAGCCGATATTCCAAGGTCGCCGCAATAATAATTGAGATTCCGAATATAAGGGAACCCATGCCCGTTATAATGGAGAACAGTCTGGCGATTCCGCTATAGGTAGAGTTGAAAACGAGCCCGGCGGCCAGAAAACCTATGCCGATGATGGAGATGCTCGTACGGATCCAAGCGAGGAAGGTCCGTTCATTCGCCAAGTGCTGCTGAACATAGCGATTTTCGGCAGAAGATTGTTCCTCCATGCTATCCCTCCTTTGTCACCTATACATTAACCATATTCTCCGTCATGTTCTCCTTATGAACGGTTGGCATGGAAATGGAGAAGGGGGCGCCTTCTCCATCAATGAATATCATGTGAGCCCGTTAAGGCATTAATGGCTGACCTTGATATGGTTCTTCGGCGCAACCTTGTGAGAAAGCAATTCCGAGATCGTAACGAACGAGTATCCGCGTTTTTTTAGCTCGGGGAGAATGATTTTTAACGCTTCCGCGGTTTGATTGCTGTTATAGACAAAATCATGCATCAGGACAATATCACCGTTCCTTGCATTATTCAGCACCTTGTTTGCGATCCGCCCGACGCCCGGAGCTCTCCAATCTTTAGTGTCCTGGTGCCAAGACCACAATATCATCTGTAAATGATGGTCCTTCGAAAGCTGAATGATCTTCTCATTATAGAAGCCTCCTGGCGGCCGGAAGAGCACTGGCTTTTGTCCCGTTGCCTTGTAAATGGCGTCCTGGGTCTTAACTAACTCATTTTCCATAGAATTGCCGGGCAGGCCCTGAAAGGAGGGATGGCGGAAGGAATGATTGGCGATTTCGTGCCCTTCCTGCAGCTCCTGACGGACAACTTCGGGGTAACGCTCCACCCGGTCGCCAACCAGGAAAAAGGTCGCTTTAGCGTCGTATTGCTTCAGGACTTCCATGATTTTTAAAGTTTGTTGGGGATCGGGACCGTCGTCAAAAGTCAGTGCCATATATTTCTCTTCGGTCGGTACCTCCCAGACAATGTCGCCCCGCTCCTCATAATAACTGCGGTCTTTCATCTGGGCAGCGGGGTAGGAAGCAGCTTTAGCCTGCAGCGGAGACGAAACTGCGGACAAGGCAATAACAAGGGCGAGCACAGTTCGTTTTTTAAACATTAATACATTTCCTCCATTACAGAACATGTTGTCATCCAACACAGCTGGATGCGGCCATCCTCAAGGTTCCTTTATTTTGCTTCACGGGGGTGATTTTATCCAAGGTTGCGGCAAAAAAGGTTTGACATCCGCACTCCGCCCTGATAAGATAAATTTTGTCTTCACTATATATCTGATCTGTTAGCTCAGCTGGGAGAGCACCATCTTGACAGGGTGGGGGTCAGTGGTTCGAGCCCACTACAGATCATACTTAAAGAACCCTTACGGCGTAAGGGTTCTTTGTTATTTTATCTTTTTTACGGAGTGCCTTATGGGCATTCTTTTTATTTACCTAGAAAGAAGGTGAGGAGTTGATGATTGTATCTCCGATAATACTGTCCTCAAAGTTCATAAAAGGTCAACTCTCGGTGATTTCGGTAGACGGATGTATATACAAACTAATCTACTTTATAGAAGCATCGTTAATCGCTTGAACAACTAAACCTAACGCTTTAAGTCTCCGTTCTAAAAGCGTTCTTTGTGGACTGCCTTCTTTTGATTTAGCATAACTAGTTTCCACGGATGGGGTTAAACCAATAAGAACATTCCGAGCTTCTACTAAATCGTGTTGGGTGTAATCATGAGGCTTTTGATTCCAAACTTGCTCAAGCATAGCCAAGCCAATGGTAACAGCTTTCAGACGTTTCTCTACTAGTGTTGTGTTTGCGCCTTTTTGAGCCATCTGGGAAAAAGCATTTTCGAGTTTTCTGATAGTCGATTCTAAAGATTTTATGGACTCCAATTTATCTAAACTAGAGAGATCCTCCATATTTCCACCTTCGTTTCTGAATTATTATATATGTTTTATTCTCCAATGAATCTTATTTTCTTTATCATTTTAAATTGTACTACATTAATACTAGTCCTATGGAATGTTCCTTTTAATAGGATGGGGACATCAGGGGGTTAGCCTACTTCAGATCATACTAAAAAGCCTTGAGGCGTTCGGCTTCAAGGTTTTTTTATGCGAAGAATACACCGCTATTTTAGTGATGCAGGCGGGTGCATTGATACGAAATATGATACGAATAGGGTCAGTGTTAGTTACCGTTACTCCTTTTCGTTTAGCTCTGCTTCAGCTTGAAGTTCAGTTCGTTTTTTATCTGCTTTCGACTTAAAATAATAGCCATAACCAAGTACAAAAAGTGAAAGTGCTGAAAATAAGAAGATAGGGATTGATTCTTTTCCGAAGAGTAACGTCAGAATAAAACTTAAGATAACAAGCCCAATCCCAAGATAAAATACTTTGTCTTCCTTACTCATTGAGAATCTCCTTAATTAATAATTACTCGTCTGGAACTGTAATCAATCCCCAACGACAAACTGAGTCAGCCAGTCCAGCAACTAATGATTTAAACACAAATGAAGATAATGAATCAATAAAGCTTAAATAATGCGGTTTATTTGTACTAAAAAAACCTGAAGCCTAAATGCCTCAAGGGTTTTCCTGCAAACTACTAATGATTCATAAAATACAAAAACCAAACCGCATGATTTTGTTCGTCGGCCGCTGCTTGTTGGAACGTATCTCTGATGAGAGAATCATTGGATTCTCTTGCGATTCTATGATAAAGGTCCACCGTTTCTTGCTCATCCTTAAAGGATGCAAGCACTCCGCTTCTAAAATCGGCAGCACAAGGTTCAGTTAGTTGAGGGGAGAATTTATTCACCGTCAGAGATATATAGAAAGGGGAGATCAATTGATAGTGTCTTATTTCATCATTCCTTATTTCAAGGATTCGATTTTTACTTCTTGATTTGGAGCCTGATTTGCTAACTGCTCATAGCAGTGAATAGCATGATACTCACCGTTTAGAGCCTTGGTTAAATCGGTAACAATTTTTGTATTAGTAGAGGGCTGCCAGGTGTAGTAGTAATTCACCTTGCGATCACTCCTTTTTGCATCAATGTTTGCTCCAGCCCAAATTACCGAACCTTGTCTGCTCAATTTGAGTCAAAACACCTCTGCAACCTTTCCGTATTCCATCCAGTCATAAAGGTATCACTAATATAGGGGGATGGTCATGAAACCCTTCCGAGGTTTTTATTTGTTGGGAATAATCGTTGCTCTTTCGATGATCTTAATTTCTTGCTCAAAATCAAACGTTGAAGAGAGTTCAAATCATCTATCCAATCACGAAAGCCTGCTGACTTCAAAGAATATAGAATATGAGGATGACCTGTTCAAAATATCAAGTGAAGAAGTTTCCAGCATAGTGATTTTGGATAATCCGGTTGCTAAAGACATAAAGCAAGAGACGACCGCAGTTATTGATAATCACAAAGATATCAAGGAAATAGTTGATGTTTTGAACAATTCACCTGCGTATATGGGGGCAGCAACTGCAGATTTCTACAGGATAATGGAGATAACAAGTAAAGACGGCACCAAGACGTTACTGGAGTTTGGTGGGCAAGGGAGATTCTTTAAAGATATAAATTCGGGGGTATTCTTCGGACTTGACCCTGAAAATAAATTTGAAGACTTAAATACATTCATTGAACAAGCGGAGCAAAAATATTCAAAATAGCAAACAAACAGCTCTGGGCGACCAGAGCTATTTGAGGATCAACTTATTGGCAAATGTGGGTTGTAATTATTTTGAATCCTTAATATTATTTAGGATAAAGGAGGGTGAACGCCCTGTATAGAACTTCCCCTGAACGAATTAATCCTAAATCTGTCGCCAGTTTAATACTAGGAGTTTTATCATTAGTAATACCTCTATTTGGATTTGTCCTTGCCATAGCGGCACTGATATTGTCCAGGCAATCACTTAACGAAATACAAAGTTCAAATGATCAAGGTGCAGGTTTATCAGTTGCAGGAAGGGTTTGTGGAGCTTTATCGTTGGCTGGTTACTGCGTGTTCTTTTTGTATCTTGCTAAATATTGGTTTTAAAAGCTTGTCCATATTTATGGGCAGGCTTTTTCTATATTAAATTCATCTAACTCCGGAACTAGGAAGGATAAAAAGTTATATATAACAATTGGAAGTTTATATCATTATTAATACAGGATAGGGGTGGGGAGATGAAACTAAGACCGTATATTGCCGGACGAAGAAAAAACACTATTTTTATATTCATGATCTTGGCTCTGGTTCTGGCTTTAGTGACTTTCATATATATTCGGCAAAACGATCGGCGGGAGCCTTCGTCAACCATCGCTTTCGTAGAGAAATATATGACGAATCCGAACGGGACGTTAGCCTCGTATCTTCAGGATTTCGAATCCGACAACCCGGATGTTGTGGCCGGACACGAAGCTTTGTCGGAGTCATTGGGACTGTGGATGCAAGCGGCGGTCCTTAATAAGGATAAGCAGCGCTTTGACAGAAGCTTCAAGCTGTTGCAGGAGCTATTTATTTCGCCTCAAAATTACGTGTACTGGAAGCTCCAACCCGACGGAAAGGCCGAGGTGAACACCAGTGCACTTGGTGATGATTTCAGAATCATAGGTGCTCTCCTGGACGCCTATGACCTCTGGCAGGAGAAGGAGGTTCTGGATACGGCCGAAAAATTAACGAAAACGCTGCGGTCCTCGTTGACGGTAGAGGGTTATTTTGTCGATTATCATGACTTCAAGCATGAGACTTCAGCAGGTGAGCTGAGCTTGGTTTACGTGGATACGGCAGCGTTGCAGGCGATGCAGCGGCACGGGCTGATAGACCGCGGTATGCTGGACAAGCATACGGATTTGCTGCTCAACATACCTAATGACGGGAAGTTCTTTCCTAAAGCGTTTCAAGTCACTTCACGCATGTACCGCTACGACCAGGAGATCAATTTAATCGATCAATTAATCGTGGGAATTCATCTGGCGGAGCTGGGGAAATCCGTGGAGCCGCTTACCGCGTTTCTTAAACAGGAACTGACCGCGCGGGACATGCTCCCCGGGCGTTATGACCGGGAGACCAGAGAACCGTCGGTAAATTACGAATCTCCGGCTGTATACGGATTGGCCATATTGCTGGCCTCCGAAATTAAGGATCGTGCTTGGGCGGAGCAGCTTTACCCATACATGATAGCCATGCGGGACAATGACCCCCGATTTGAAGGCGGCTATGTATTTGATCAAAATTCGCATTTATTCGATAATCTTGTACCTCTTTTGGCTGAAATCGTCTATATGAAAAATGCATCAGAACATCAATAAAAGTTTAATTTAATAGAAAACAGTCTTCCAGCGAAGGTAATATGTGGGTTCACCCGACTGGTAAGGAGGTATATCTTGGAACATCAAAAGAAGCTTCGGAGAATAGATATCGGTTTCCTCAGCCTGATGGCCCTTTTACTGCTTGAACAATTGGCGGTATATGCAAATCTGTACATGGATCAGAGTTTTTCTGGCTGGGAAATGGCTGCAAGCATTGGGGCGATCGCGGCGATCGCCATGGGCTTGCTATTGCCGGTCGGCTACTCGGTCGTACTGGTTTTTATTTTTGCCGTCACGTATCTGGTGTGGCTGACAACCCATGGACGCAGCGATCTGCTTGAAGTGTCTTGGCTGCTACTTATTCCCGCGAATGTACTTGTAGCCTCGTTTTTAAACAATGGACTGATCCGGACGAAAAATATGATGGTTCGATTGAAAGATTTGAATGATAAGAACCCGACCATTGATCTGGACACAGGGCTCGGGAACAAAGAAGCCTTTGCGGACCTGTTGTCTAAGCAAACTAACTTAGCTAGACGATATCCGGAGAAATATGATTTCTCCCTAGCTATATTTAAAATTGAGTTTTTGCCGCTCGTTTTGGAATCGCTAGGTCCAGAGCGTTATTCGAGATTTCTGCTTGAGATCTCCAACACGATCCAGCAGCAAATCCGGATGGAGGATTCCAAGTTTTCGATCGATATGGGACGCTTCATCATCCTCTGTCCGCTGACGGACCGCAGCTTCTTTTCGGTGGTGGCGGAGCGAGTGAAAAACGCGATGATGAGCCTTGATTTTCAAGATAAAAAGGGACAGCCCCTGAAACTCGTGGTACGTTCGGCAACGCTAGGATTCCAATTGGATCGGGCCGATTTCTTTTTGCAAACCGATGATGTCATTAACGCATTGGAAAGAGGCACGGAGACGGACCTGATTGCGGAGTATATATAGACTACCAGTAGCGGTCGAAAGGAAGTGGCAGCATGATTGACTATCAATGGTTCATCATTCTTTGCATCATCGTCTCCTCGATATTTACCCTTGCGGTCATTATATTAACGATCTTCACACTCGTATTTCGTGTCAGAGTCATTGAAAAATACGATCGGGGGAAGCCGAATGTCTGATTTCTTCTTGATTTTCTCCGTGATCAGTATTTGGATTGCGGTCCTGGAAGCTATCGTAATTATGGCGGGTGCGATTAAATTTATTTTCAGGCAGAATCGATCTCCGCTGACGATCCCGGAAAATATGGACAATTACCCGACGGTCAGCGTACTTGTACCGGCCCACAACGAGGAAATCGTAATAGCATCTACGGTAGAGCACATCCTGCAGCTTAATTATCCGGCCGATAAAATACAAATCATCGTGATTGCCGATAACTGTACGGATCGGACGGCCCACAATTTGAAGGTATTGAAGAACAAGGAAGCTTATCGCGACCGGGATTTTATGATTCTTGAACGAACGGGGAAGGGCGGCAAGTCCGGAGCGTTGAACGATGCTCGACAACTGGCCACCGGGGAGTGGCTTTGCATCTATGATGCGGATGCCGCACCGGAACGTAACGCATTAGCCTTCCTTGTGCAGAAAGCGATGGAGGAACCCGAGCTGTATGGCGCCGTCTTTGGCAGGAACAAGGCGAGAAACCGAAGCCAGAATTTCCTGACCCAATGCATTAACCTGGAGCTTGTAACTGTGCAACGGGTTCATCATACGGGTTTATGGGAATTGTTCAAAATCGGTACTATTCCTGGAACTAATTTTATCGTCAAGTCGGCGTTGATCCAGGAAATTGGAGGCTGGGACGAGGAGGCGATAACGGAGGATACCGCGATTTCTTTCGAGATTTTGACGCGGGGCCAGCTTATCGCTTTAGCGCCACAGGCGGAGGCTTATCAGCAAGAGCCGGAGCGACTCGGTGTATACATGCGGCAGCGGGAACGGTGGTCCAAAGGGAATTATCATGTCATTATCGACAACATCCATCATCTGTTTAACAGGTCAAGCTGGCGGATCAAGCTACATGTGCTGTATTATGCGGCCAGTTATTTCTGGTTCATGATCGCTATTATAATCTCGGACATTATTTTTATTACGAATATCGTTTATCAGATCATAGCTCTGTTTGTTCCGTCGATCGTATCTCCTTTTATTTTCGGAGGCGATATTTTTGTATTCTTAATGATCGCATGGGCATTGATGTATTACATTTATGTCCTGCAGATTAACCTGGCCTTGGCCGCGGATATCGGTCAGAGCAACATTCGAAATTTCATTGTTTCCGTGGTATCGTACTTCACCTATTCCCAACTGTTCCTCGTTATTTCCGTACGGGCATTTTATTCCTTGATTATGGATAAATTATTTAGGAGAAAAACAAAATGGTATAAAACGGAGCGCTTTGACTGAAGAGAGCATTCGTTTAGCGTAAAGCTTTCCGGGCAACACTGGAATCATAATATATGAGAACAGTTGCGAAGGAGGGAATTCCGCCTTGATTAGCGATTATAGCAAGGATGCACCGTCCAAAGGTCACGACAGAACCAGAAACCGGTTGCTCTGCCTGATCGTCGGTTTCAGCGCGCTATCTTTAATCGTGGGATGCGGCCTAAAGGCCGATGAGGCCACGCTGCGCAGACAGGCGTCTTCGCCCTGGTGGTTCGTCGGCCCTTCGATATCGGAGGGAGTCTATTCACCGGCTGTGAGGGACGAAGTCTATTCCAAAGAAACGCTGAGTCATCCCTAATAAACGGGACGGAATTGGACTCGGGTTCGGGCTCGGCCCCGAATTTTCGTTCAATCTTCGTCCCATTTTCGGGAGTAGCCCTTCTTGGTGACATAAAACATGGAGACAATCAGCAGGACAGCGATTAGCACGGCAGCCGCGATGGTAACGCCCATGACCATTGGTAAGCTCCTTTCATCATCGGATACTGTCCCAACTATACATGAAAACCGTTTTTTTGTATAATGTTGCAGTTCAATTGTTTTTCATAGAAAAGGTACATGGGAGGCTGAGAAATGGCTGCTGTCATTATACATGTAGAAACGGAACAGCAACTGGAACAATGCTTGAATATCCGCAAAGAGGTATTCGTGGAGGAGCAGAAGGTTCCTATCGATTTGGAAATTGACGAATTTGACCGGATCGGCCCGGATGCACATCATGTGCTGGTGGACGTGGATGGTACATATGCGGCAACGGGAAGATTGACTTACTATAAAGACAATTCGGCTAAAATGCAGCGGATCGCAGTACGTCAAAGCTTCCGTTCCAAAGGAATCGGTAAAATTCTGCTGATCGCTATGGAAGAGCTCGCTAGGGAACTGGGCCTGAGTCAATCGGTACTTGACGCACAATGCCAAGCAGAGGAGTTCTATCGCAAACTGGGATATGAGACGATCTCCACGGAACCGTTTGATGACGCAGGAATCCCGCATGTGCGAATGGTAAAGCCGCTAAAGGCATAGTTCATAGATTTTGCGAAAAAGGACATGCTATACACATCCCTTCCTCAGGGGGAATCCACGAAGAGGAGAAGTGATGCAGCATGGCACTCGATGCGAGAGAACACTTTATTGCGGTTCAAAAAAACGGCGATGGGGATTTGACAGCCTTTAAAACGTCAAGCGGCCGCATTCTGAATTATGATCAGGCAAAGCAGGAAGTTCAGGCCGGTGCGATTGCCGGCGTAAATTTATTCAAAGGAAGAGACGGGGAGATGTACATCCGGGGGGATGCCGACGGCGACCCTACCAATAACCTGGACGCGCTGCCCCGTTTTGATGCATAGTTTGCCGTTTTGTTGCTGAACCAAACACAGTGAAACAGCCCCACGGATCACTTCCGGGGGGCTGTTTTTTATAGGTCATAGATTTCATGCTGGCGAAGAAACTCCATTTCTGCGGTACGTCCGATATAGTCTTCCATTTCATCTCCATAGTGCATGAGCATAATTTTGCTGCGGATTTCCGGCGGCAGGGACAACAGTTCCTCCAGTGTCGTATGCACTTCGCCAGCACCGGTCAGCTGGACCTCGTGCAAGATTTTCCGGCAGTTTCTATCCTTCACCAGGTGGGTCAGCAGTTCGGGTTGAAACACTTTGTCCGCACTATAGAAAATTTCATCGTTAATATAGAGCGAATAGCTTGCTTTGCCCGGAATATGGGGCGTCCGGATGATTTCCACGCTCAAATTCGGCGACAGGCTGCAGGCATTTCCTTCCGTCAGCGGCCGGACCTCAAAGGCATCCTCCAGTGATGAAATCCCGTCCTGGCCAAGTCCGCCCTTCAATGTATTTTCCCAAAGCGGGGTGATCAGCTGTTCGGCGATGTAGAGCACTGGCTTGCGCCCGGCTCCGTATTTCATTCTGAACACAAGCTCTTCCAGACCGCCCACATGGTCCCCATGAATATGGGTCACGAGGATAGCATCGATTTCCTCCAGCGCCGGTTTCCCGAGTTGATGCAAAGAGAGCGGTGCGGTAATGCCGCAGTCGATCAGCAGAGTGAAATCATCGGCATAGATAAACCCGTTATTATTGTAGTATTTCTTGGCAAAAGCACCGCCCGTACCAAGCATTTGGAGACGTAGTGTCATATAATCCCTCCTGAGCTGTAATGCTGTTATTTTCCTTGTTCCACCTAATTTACACAATTTCGAATCGCAGTGAAAGTCTGCGTTTGTAAAAAATGTTCAATCTTTTGGTAAATCACCGCAACTTGATTCTCTGCATGGAGTATAAATTTACATCAACACGAATCAATTGGAGGGTTATAAAATGAGATGGAGAAGAGTTGCCTTGCTAGTCGTTGCGTTCTCCTTGATGGGAGGTTCACTGCTGTTTGCTGATTCCGCATCCCAGAAAGTCAAAACGCTTCTTAACGGCCGTGAATTGGAAGACGGGGGGTATATGATCGACGGAAAAACCTATATCCCTGTGCGCGAGCTTGAAGGTTTGATAGAATACGACGACTCCACCAAAACGGTAAAATACTATAAACCGAACGTCCACATGTTTTTGTTTACGGACGAGGCGGTATTTGGAGATATTAAGAAGACCGGGAAACTGAAGTTTAACGTATTTTCCCAAATCGATAATTTGCGGACGGACATTTCAGCGGTGCGGGTCTCTATTACGGCTCCGGACGGCGCTTCCAAAGTGATTCAAACGAGCGATATCAAAGAGCAGCGGGATAACTTCTGGTTCCGGACGGAAGATTACACCTATGATTTCAAATCGGCCGGAAAATATACCGTAGGCTTCTACATGAAACCTAGCGGTGGCTCGGACTTTACGCTCGTCTCGGAGAAAAGCATCAATGTGCTCAAATAAGCCTCGTGAACCTCTATTCCAAAATTGACCTGCCATCCTGAAAATGTTACGATACGAGGGAAACCGACAGGGTTCAACACATTAAATTAATCAAAGCGAGGTATTTCAATGAGCGACCACAATCACGAACATGGTGAAGCTTGCGGCTGCGGACACGACCATGATCATGACCACGAGCATGAAGAGTTCGTATTGACGCTGACGGATGAGGAAGGCAATGACGTAGAAATGGTTCTTGTCGAGACATTCGATGTAGGCGAAAAAGTATATGCGCTTCTGCTGGAACGCAACAATCCGGAAGCGGACGGCATCATCCTTCGTATGGAAGAAGAGAACGAGGAAATGGTGCTTTACAATATCGAAGACGAAAACGAATGGCGTCAAGTGGAAGAAGCTTATAACGAGCTTGTTGCACAACAAGGTGAAGCTTAATAACCGTTCCATAATCAAAAAGGTGGTCCCAAGCATTCAGCTCGGGATCACCTTTTTTGCGTGTTCTCTGTTAGAAGATCGGGTCGGCTTCCACGATGACCTTGACCTTATTGATATAACGGTCCTCGGGACCTTTTACCGGCAGTCCGACTTCCACGTGGTCGACGATGTAATCGATGTTGCTCTGGGAGATGACCTCGCCAGGCAGCAGAATCGGAATACCCGGCGGATAAACATAGATAAATTCGGCGATGATCCGGCCAGCCGATTCCTTGAACGGAATGACTTCCGTATCCGCATAGAAGGCGTCTCTTGGAATTAGCGACAGCTGCGGGATCTCCGGAATTTTGACGATCAGCTCGTTCGCGTTATTTTCTTTGTAGTATGTTTCGGACAAATGTCGAAGCGCGGACAGCAGGGTATTTACCGATTCCTTTGTATCTCCCGGGGTAATGATACAAAGAATGTTGTACATGTCGCTGAGCTCGACTTCGATATTGTAATGCTCACGCAGCCAATTCTCCGTTTCATAACCGGTAATGCCCAAATGACGCACATGAATCGTCACCTTGGTCGGGTCCAGATCATAGGTGGCTTCGCCGCCCAGAATCTCCCGTCCGAAGCTGTACAAGCCTTCGATGTTGTTGATCTCGCCGCGGAGGTAATGGGCCAGGTCAAGCGCCTCCTGCACCATTTGCCGGCCGTTCAAGGCCAAGTTTCTGCGGGCGGTGTCCAGCGAAGCGAGCAGCAAATAAGACGTCGAAGTCGTCGTCAGCATACTGATGATCGTCTGTACGCGTTGCGGGTTGACGAAGCCGTTCTTGACGTTCAGGTTCAGTACCGAACTTTGCGTCATCGAACCGCCCAGCTTGTGTACGCTGGTAGCGGCCATGTCCGCACCGGCCTGCATAGCCGACATCGGAAGCTCCTCGTGAAACTGGATATGCACGCCGTGGGCTTCGTCCACCAATACAGGCACGTTGAAGCTGTGCGCCAAATCCACGATTTCTTTCAAGTGGGCGCATACGCCGAAATAGGTCGGGTTAATGACAAGCACGGCTTTCGCATCGGGATGGCGCTTGAGGGCGCGGTGAACCGACGAGGTCGTAATGCCGTGATCGATTCCCAGGTTCTCGTCCTGCGCGGGAGAGACGAATACCGGCTTGGCGCCGGCAAAAATAATGGCCGACATAACCGATTTATGAATGTTTCTCGGGACGATAATTTTATCACCGGGAGAACAAATGGATAGTACCATAGTCATGATGGCTCCGCTGGTCCCTTGCACGGAGAAATAAGTATAGTCCGCGCCGAACGCATCGGCCGCAAGCTTCTGCGCCTCTTCGATCACGCCCGTAGGCTGATGAAGGTCGTCCAGCGGCGCGATATTGATAAGGTCAATGGATAGGGCGTTATCGCCAATGAATTCGCGAAATTCTTTATCGGTTCCGAGCCCTTTTTTGTGCCCGGGAATGTGAAATTGAACGGGATTGCCGGCCGCATGCTTTTTAAGAGCGTTAAATAGCGGCGTTTGTTGATGATCCATAGGGCCGTCCCTGCCTTTCGTAATGTAAATTTTCAACAAGGTTGAGTATAGCAAAATGGGCCCGGAATGCAAGCGAAGTTTAGAGAGTGCTGACCTAAGCGGCATCAGGAGGTTAAGTTCAGGCCCTAACTGGAAAGACTAGGAGAAAGCACAGTAACGGGATAAACAGGGGAAAGGAGATGAACGCCGATGGAATTGGCAACAAAGTTTGTAAACAAAAAATTGCTCACACCAACCTTCGTCAGTCTATGGATTATTATGTTTTTGGTGGAATTTGTAAAAGGTGCCCTGATCGTCGCCATTCTTCCCGTGTATATGGGAGACGTATTGCAGCTTAGCGCATTTGCGATCGGCTTATCCTTCTCGTGCCAGTACATAGGAGACAATCTGTTCCGCAGCCCGGCAGGCTGGCTGATCGAGCGCATCGGGTTCCGATTGACGATGACGATCGGGCTGTGCATTACTTTGGGAGCCGTTTTTATCATTACGGTTATGAAAACGATGGGCTTTATCGTGTTGGGATGCGCCCTGCTCGGGATCGGCACAGCGCCGCTATGGCCCTGTGTCCTGATGGGCATAACGGCGGTGACGGAGGAAAACAAAAATTTCGGCACCGCCATGGGGGTCATCCAGATCTCGAGCCTGGGGGGGACAGGCCTGGGGCCCGTTATCATCAATTTTCTGGTCAGCGTATCTTATACAGTCGTATTCTGGGTGCTGCTGAGCTGCATGGGGCTTGTGGTCCTGGTATCGCTGTTTCTGCCTAGACATGCGGGGAACCGTAATACGGCCACAGGTACCGAGACCGTGGCGGACACGTCTGCCACCGCAGCGTTATGGCAAGGCGGAGCAGCCCGGATCTGGCAAAATATCAAGGAGACGCACCGTCATATCCGGACTCATCTGAAGGTGAGTCCGCTGCTTTATCCGGCGCTGTTCCTTCAATCCTTTGCCGTCGGGCTGCTCACCCCGGTCATTACGCTGTTTGTCCGCTCCGAGCTGGGCCTCTCGCCGGAAGCGTTCAGCCTGATGCTGATCTCGGGTGGCGGGGTCACCGTGCTCGGGTTGATTCCCGTCGGCAAACTCGTTGACCGGTACGGGACTCGACGGTTTTTGAACGCCGGCTTTGCGCTGGCCGCCGTATCCGTCGGACTGTTTGCCTTTATCCGGCCGCTGCCCGTCGTGTGGACGCTGGTCATGCTGATTGGAGTCAGCTATGCGCTGATCCTGCCCACGTGGGATACGATGATCTCTCACCTGCTCCCGGAGGGGGAGAAGGGTACCGTGTGGGGGCTATTCCTTACGATCCAGGGCACGGGCATGATCGTAGGGCCGATCGCCTCCGGCAAAATGTGGGACGCTCTGGGGGCCCCCGCTCCCTTCGTGGCGAGTTCGATCTCAATGGCCCTGCTGTTCTTCTTGCACTTGTATTTATCACGCAAACAACCCGCTTCTGCCGGAGTTTCGACCCGGTAAGAGCGGGGGCTTAGCGAGATACTATAAAAGTGATCGTCCCAAGTCGCTTCGAACCGCGCGCTGTAAGCACGCAGTTTTACACATGCGCGCTTCCAGCTCGCGCTGTTTCGCTGCATGACGGCGTCCGGTCGCCCACTACTTAGCCGATTGGATTAACTTGAAAACCTCCGGTTAGTTTCGGCTAGCTATGTGTGTGCTGGCTCAATTAGCTGTAAAACCTGCAGTTAATTTCAGCAATCTCGGCTTTCTAACCAAATTAGCTGTAAAACCTACAGTTAATTAAGCTGTTATCGCTTGAAGATGGGGAAAAAGTCAAATTTAGATGCAGGTTATACAGTTATTTTCAATATTTTACTGGATACCGGCTAATTAGCTGTAGAAAATACAGTTAAATTATATTCAACAGTAATCAATCCGACATTGTATCAGCAACTAATGCCAACTAGAATCTTTCCGTCACAGTCACAGCATCAGCAGCTTAAAGGCACAAAGCAATCATCCGAAACAGCTTCAGCAACCAGTGCAACTCTAAGTTTTCTGACATTCATCATATCGGACTTTCCAACTCATTTAGCTGTAAAACCTGCAGTTAATTTCGGCAATCCCGGCTTTCTAACCCAATTAACTGTAAAACCTCCAGTTAATTGAGCTGTTATCGCCTGCAGAGGGGGAAATAGCCAAATTTAGATGGAGGTTTTACAGTTATTTTTAATATTCTAATGGATACTCGCTAATTAGCTGTAGAAAATACAGTTAAGTTATTTCATGTTCAATTTTCGGCTCCCTTAATTATCAGAAAGAAGCCTGATACAGCGGAAGCAAGGAACCGAAGGTTTCTTCGATTTTTGCCGTAAGCTTCTCACCGTCGCTTAAGATCGGATCATCCCGCTCAATGCGCAGGCCGCACATGATCTCTGCTTTCTTTACTGTTTTCAGCTTCTCAGCCATGTCCTTAAGCGTTTGGGAGCTCGTGTCGGTATGAAGCTTACCGCCCGGATCCATGTGATCCATGGACCAGTAGAACTCGCCTGGTACGGCTTTTTTGATTTTGGCGGTGTGCTTCTGCACATAATCGGCGAATACCGCTTTATTCGGACTTTCATAAATGACCGCAAAAATAATAAACAAATGAGTCGAAAACATACCGACCTCGAAATGCGGGAGCGCCTTATAACCGCGTTTGCTGCTCGCCCAGGCGATCCAGGTGTCGATCGGCGGATTTACTTTCCGGCGGGCGTGTTTGGCAACATGCGGATACATGTCCTCGCCGCACAACACGGAGAGATATGGGGAGAGCGCGCCGCCCAAGGCTTCAAGCTTGGGTCTGACCCGACTGATGATGGCTTCCATCCGAGGCTCAAGCCCGGGAACTGTCAAACTATCGAAATCCTGCTCGGTAAAACCGTTAAACGTCATTTTAATACCTCCATCACTGGCTCTTGCTGGCTTGGCTTACTAACCGATTATAGCATATTTTGCAGAACGGTCCCGCCTGAGGGCGAATCCCTAGCTTCCTAGCTCCCCGGAGGATGAAATACCGCCCTTTTGAGTCAGACCCAGCCCGAAACGGGTAAAAATAATCAATAATCCAAGTTCCGCTACATAAGATGAAGAATAGGAAATGGTAAGCCGCAAGTGGGAGAAATGCGAGGCCCGGCCGACGCCCTGAAGCCCGGTTCGGGTTTGATCAAGAAAGGGAGGGAGTGCCATGAATAAAAGCTATGAAGTGGAATACTGCAACCTGGAACTCCGATTCGACCGCCGGCATATACAGCAGCTGATCCGCGATTTGATCCAAGACGGATATTCTTTATATTGGAGCGAGAACGAATCCATTTTCATTATTTCCGTGCGAACGGGCCGCAAGCTAACGAAGCTTCGTTTTCAGCGTCTGGCGAAAGGATACAAGCTGGTGGGCGATTACGTAATCAAGGATGCCAAGTTGGCCGAATGGCTGGAGAAGCTGATCGGGGATCTTCGCGGTCACGCCGTGGTTAAGCGCTTTAAAGACCGGCAGATTCTGATCGAGAATATCCTGTTCGGCGAAGTGATCAGGCTGGTAGAGATCAACGGTATGGAGCATCGTGTGATTTTTCAGAAAGGCCCTGTTCTCGATACGGGAAAAATGGCGGAAATGTTCGCCTCACAATCGGCGGAGCAGCAGCTTGAAAGCTTGCAGCAGGAGCTCGACCGGGAGTTGGAGATGCTATACGAGGCGCTGCAAAAGGGAGACAAAGAACTGGCCGAGATTTGCAAAGAGAAGCTTCGCAAACTGCGGATCAAATTGATCCGGCTTGAATGGTAGCCTTCTTTTTAACGCAAACTAGGATATAAATCATTGTAAGGCCCCCTGATTTATGGGGGGTTGTTTTGTGGGTACCGGGTTCAAGGGGTTCACTTCTGTACTCAAAAGAGTTAAAATGATATTATTGATAAAAATAAAGTTTGCAAAGGATGGAGACCATGTCAAAACAACAGATTGGCGTTATCGGCCTGGCCGTTATGGGCAAAAATTTGGCCCTCAATATCGAAAGCAGAGGCTTTACCGTTTCGGTATTCAACCGCTCCCCGCAAAAAACGCATGACCTACTTGAGAACGAAGCCAAAGGCAAAAATCTTGTCGGTACTTTCTCGGTAGAAGAGTTTGTGCAATCCCTGGAAACGCCACGCAAAATTTTGATCATGGTACAAGCCGGTTCCGCGACCGACGCGACCATTGAGAGCTTGCTTCCTTATCTGGATCAAGGCGACATCATTATCGACGGCGGTAACGCTTATTTCCCTGACACTCAACGTCGCAGCAAAGAACTTGAAGCCAAAGGCTTCCGTTTCATCGGTACAGGCGTATCGGGCGGCGAAGAAGGCGCGCTTAAAGGCCCTGCGATTATGCCGGGCGGACAAGAGAGTGCTTATAAATTGGTAGAGCCGATTTTGACGGCGATTTCCGCCAAAGTAAACGGCGATCCTTGCTGTACATATATCGGACCGGACGGTGCCGGACACTATGTGAAGATGGTTCACAACGGCATCGAATACGGCGACATGCAGTTGATCGGCGAAGCTTACCATCTGTTGAAAGACGTGCTTGGCGTGGACGCCAAAGAATTGCATGAAATTTTCACTGACTGGAACAAAGGCGAGCTGGACAGCTACCTCATCGAAATTACCGCCGACATCTTCTCGCAATATGACGAAGAAACAGGCAAACCTATGGTTGACGTGATCCTCGACGCAGCCGGACAAAAAGGCACCGGCAAATGGACAAGCCAAAGCGCCCTCGATCTCGGCGTTCCGTTGTCCATGATTACGGAATCCGTATTCTCCCGCTTCTTGTCCGCGATGAAGGAAGAGCGCGTGGCGGCCAGCAAAATTTTGAGCGGCCCGGCTAAGAAATCGTTCAGCGGCGACAAAGCGGAATTTATCGAGAACGTGCGTAAAGCGCTGTTCGCAAGTAAAATCGTGTCCTATGCCCAAGGCTTCGCGCAAATGCGCTCCGCTTCGGATGAGTACGGCTGGGACTTGAAATACGGCAATATCGCTATGATTTTCCGCGGCGGCTGCATTATCCGTTCGCAGTTCCTGCATAACATCAAAGAAGCGTATGACCGTGATCCTGCTCTCAAAAACCTGCTTCTGGACTCGTACTTCAAAAATGTCGTGGAAAGCTACCAGGATGCATGGCGCAAAGTGGTTGCAGCCGCTGTTGAGAACGGAATTCCGGTTCCAGGCTTCTCCAGCGCATTGTCCTACTACGACAGCTACCGTACGGAACGTCTGCCTGCCAACCTGCTTCAGGCGCAGCGCGACTACTTCGGAGCTCATACCTTTAAACGTGTGGACAAAGAAGGCGTATTCCATCACCAATGGTTCTAAGAACCAAACTTTGGAATCATGTATTGAACGGCTCAAACAAGGGCGCCAAAGCAACGGACATTCCGTTTGCTGCGGCGCTCTTTTATCATAGGGCAGGATGCGGAGTCGTAGAAAAGTGATATTTTTCAGGGGAGAAGTGCCAAAGTTACCAGCCTGTGTTATGATATGAAAAAGTTAATTTGAGAACCATGGGATCAGGAAACAAAGTAGGTGAAAATTTGACAAAAAAAAGCGATGTTATCGTACTGATCGGGATGATGGGGACCGGTAAATCTACGGTCGGGGCACATCTTGCCGCAGAGACGGGATACCGTATGCTGGATTTGGACGCAATGATTGCGGAGAAGGCGGGCTGCTCCATTCCCGAGTTGTTTGAAGAGAAGGGCGAGTCCTATTTCCGCGAGCTGGAATCGGCTGTTCTGGTTGAAGCGCTTAAAGTTCCGGGATCAATCCTGGCCACAGGTGGCGGAGCGGTGCTTCGGGAAAGCAATTGCGGGGAAATGCTGAAATACGGCTGGGTTGTCGCGCTTGCGGCTACAGTGGACGAAATCGTTGCCCGGGTCGGAGAAGATAAGGGAAGACCGCTGCTTGCCGGCGGGGCCAGACAACGCGTCACGGCGCTGCTGGAAGAACGGAAGCATGCTTATGACTTTGCACATGTAACCATCGATACTTCCGGCAAAAGTGCGGAAGAAGTGTCTGCGGAGATTTTAATGCATTACCGCGGTTAATCAATCAACAACACATACAAAGGGGATATACATATGGATATGATCGTTAGGCCCACTGCGGAACTAAAAGGAGAAATCGGAGCGCTGTCCTCCAAAAACTATACGACCCGCTATCTGCTGGTAGCCGCTCTGGCGGAAGGTACAAGCACGGTGTACTACCCCGCTCACAGCGAGGACAGCGATGCGATGCGCCGGTGTATTCAGGATCTCGGCGCAGTATTGCAGGAGGATGACGAGAAGATCGTCATCACCGGCTTCGGCAAGAACCCGCGGGATGTGAAGGAACTGAACGTAGGCAACGCAGGAGCGGTGCTGCGGTTTTTGATGGCGATTGCAGCGCTTTGCCCGGATGTGACCTTTGTAAACACCTATCCGGACTCCCTCGGTAAACGTCCGCACAGCGACTTGATCGAGGCGCTGGAATCGATGGGCGTGGAGATTGAGCATCAAGAAGGCCGGCTGCCGATCACCATCCGCGGCGGCAATCCTAAAGGCGGGAAGATTAAAGTGTCCGGCGAAGTCAGTTCGCAATATTTGAGCGCCTTGTTATTTCTGACCCCGCTGCTTGAGGAAGACAGCGAGATTGAAGTGCTTGGCGACTTGAAATCGAAGGTCGTCATCGGGCAGACGCTGGAAGTGCTTGAGCAGGCGGGTATTAAGATCGACGCCGCCAGCGATTATATGAGCTTCCGGGTTCCGGGACGTCAAGCTTACCAGGCCAAGAACTATACGGTTCAGGGGGATTATCCCGGCTCGGCGGCTATTCTCGCCGCGGCGGCCGTGACGAAATCCGATGTGAAGGTGCACCGTCTGATGGAACGCAGTAAACAAGGAGAACGTGCCATTGTCGATGTGCTGCAAATGATGGACGTTCCGCTCAGCCATAAAGAAGGCACGGTCCATGTGCTCGGCAACGGGCGGCTTCGCCCGGTTGAGTTCGACGGCGATGCTGCGACCGATGCGGTGCTGGCTATGGTGGCTGCAGCCGTATTTGCTGACGGCACCTCAAGATTTTACAACGTGGAAAATTTACGGTATAAGGAATGCGACCGCATTACAGACTATCTCAATGAGTTGAAAAAGGCGGGCGCCCAGGTGGAAGAGCGCCAATCGGAAATCATCGTTCATGGCCGTCCTTCGGGCCTCGAAGGCGGAGCGACGATCAACGCTCACTACGATCACCGGGTGATCATGGCTTTGACCGTCGTCGGTCTACGCTGCAAGGAACCGCTCCTTATCAAGGACGCGCATCATGTAGCCAAATCTTATCCGCAATATTTCGATCACTTGACTGCGCTTGGCGCTTCGGTCGAGTGGGTAAAATAACGGTAAAGAAAGGTGTGATCCCAAATGGCATTTGAAAATCCGAGCCGTGAGGAAATCAAGGGTATTTTGCAAAATGCGGGCAATATCGCTGTCGTCGGTTTATCCGATAAAAGTGACCGGACTTCGTATATGGTAGCCCAGGCGCTCCAGAACAACGGTTACCGGATCATTCCGGTCAACCCGGCCGCCAGCGGCGAAATTCTCGGCGAGAAGGTCTATGCCGCTTTGAAAGACATCCCCGAGCCGGTGGATATCGTCAATGTGTTCCGCCGAAGCGAATATACGCCGGAGGTGGCCCGCGAAGCGGTGGAGATCGGAGCCAACGTGCTCTGGCTTCAGCTTGGCATCGAGAGCGACGAGGCTTATGAGATTGCTTCCCAAGGCGGTTTAACGGTCATCATGGACCGCTGCATCAAGGTGGAAGACAGTATTTTGATCGGAAAGAGATAATTTATCACTACCGAGAGACTCGGCCCCTGCGGGGCCGGGTTTTTTATTTATGTATTCCGAATTCCTTTGACAAATTTGCAAACCTGGGCTTACCATAAAGTATTAGAGAGAGGGTATCCTATATTACGAAAGTAGGACATTAGGGGGTCGAAACATGATACAGGGTATCGGTGCAGCCGCGGGCGTAGCGATAGGCAAAGCTTTTGTGCTGCCCGCCTGGGAGTGGGATGTGCAGGATCGCCGGATGGAGAAGGTGGATCTCGCCAAGGAATTCGAGAGATTGTATGAGGGAATCCGCACGTCCAAAACCGAGATCGAGTTCATGAAGAATGAAATCAAGGAGACGGTCGGGGTAGCGGAGTCCAGCATTTTTGACGCGCATATCGCCATTTTAGAGGACCCCGTGTTTATGAGTGAAATTCAGGGGATCATCGAACGCCAGTACAAAGCGGCCGAGGTGGCTGTTAAGGAAGCGATCGACCATTTTGTAACGATGTTTGATCTTCTGGATGATGAATATATGAAAGAGCGGGCGCTTGATATTAAGGATGTCGGCAACCGGCTGCTGAAGCATCTGCTCGGCACGCCTGAGATTACTCTGCCCGCCGACACACAGCCGTACATTCTTGTCGCCAAGGAGCTTTCGCCGTCCCAATTAGTGCATTTGAATCCGGAGAATGTGCTGGGCATGGTCACGATGGCGGGAGGGCAAACTTCCCATTCCGCGATCATGGCCCGTGCCATCGGAATTCCGCTGGTGTCCGGCCTGGAAAACAAGCTTGTCGAGCCGCTTCAAACAGGGGATTTCCTCATTATTGACGGGGATGATGGCCGGATATATCTGAATCCGGAGCAGGAATTGATCGACCGGTTTACCGGGATTGCCGAAGGTCAGCGCCGCAGAAAAGAACAGCTGCAACTGCTCGCCTCCGTCGATGCGGTGACGAAAGACGGCTACCATTTGCGGCTGGCTGGGAATATCAGCTCGCTGAAGGACCTGGAGCAGGTAATGAAATACGGAGCTCATGGGGTAGGACTGTTCCGTACGGAATTTTTATATATGGACCGCCCCACTTTTCCAACGGAAGAGGAGCAGTATGAGGTATACCGCCAGATCGTTGAGAAGGCGGGAGGATATCCGGTAGTCATTCGGACACTGGATATTGGCGGAGATAAGCAATTGGAATATTTTGCGCTGCCGGAGGAAGAGAATCCGGTGCTTGGGTATCGCGGTATCCGCATCAGCCTGGACAGCAACGAGCTGTTCAAAACCCAGCTAACCGCCTTACTGCGGGCCAGCGCGCATGGCCACGTGAAAATTTTGTTCCCGATGATCTCATCCCTGGAGGAATTCAGGGGCGCCAAGCGGATTCTGGAGGAGGCTAAGCTGGATTTGGCGGTCCGCGGCCTTCCGTTCCGTTCCGACATCGAGGCGGGTATTATGATTGAAGTGCCGGCCGCCGCGGCGATTGCGGATCTGCTGGCAAAGGAAGCCGATTTTTTCAGCATCGGGACAAACGATCTGGTACAGTATGTGCTGGCCGTGGACCGGATGAACGAAAAAATCGCACATATGTATCATCCTTTTCATCCTGCCGTACTTCGCCTGCTGCGCCAGACCGTGTCCGCAGCGAAGGAAGAAGGGATACCCGTCAGCGTATGCGGAGAATTGGCCGGCGATGAGAGAGCGCTGCCGATCTGGCTTCACCTTGGTGTGGACAGTCTCAGCATGTCGCCGCAAGCTTTGCTCCGCGTGAAGCATCGCGTTTTGAACAGCACGCTCAAGGAGGGGCAAGAGGAAGGCAAACTCTGCTTCCGGCTTACCACGAGCGAAGAGATCGAAAGAGAGCTGTCCGGTTTTCTGGGCAAGGACCCGGTAGCGGGCCGCTAATATAAGCAATATTAAAGCCGGGGGAAGAGTGATCTCCCTCCGGCTTTTTCGTTCTTTATCCTATTTTGCGGCAGCAGCCAGAGCATCCACGAACGCCTTGCCGTATTCCGGCAAATCGGGCGGACGTCTCGCCGAAATAATATGCCCGTCGCCAACGACCGGCTCGTCTTTCCAGATGGCTCCGGCGTTCTCCATATCGTCGCGGATTCCCGGCGTTGAAGTGACCGTGACTCCTTTCAGGATGCCCGCGGAAATCAATACCCAGCCGGCATGGCAGATCTGGCCGATCGGCTTCTTGTCGTTATTCATTTCGCGAATAATATCCAGCACTTTGCCGTAACGGCGCAGCTTGTCCGGAGCCCATCCGCCCGGAACCAGGATTCCGTCATAGTCGCTGGCACGGATTTCCTCGAACGAAAATTCGGCCTCAGCGGGTACGCCGTATTTGCCGATGTATTTTTTGCCTTTCTCCGCTCCTGCCAAATGCACCTCGGCACCTTCCTCCCGAACGCGGTAAATCGGGTACCAAAGCTCCAAATCCTCGAATTCTTCATCCACCAGAGCTATCACTTTTTTTCCAGTAAGTCTCAAAACTTTCTCCTCCTGTCTATTGAAACTCTTGACGAAAATCGTTTTCGATATTTTAATTGTATCAAAAATAAAGATTTCTTTCATGATGCTGTCGCATGGTTATTTATTCTTTACTTAGCGATTATTACATTAAATAAAATGTTGAGGATTAAATGAGGTGATCCTGTGCGCAAGCTTTGCCGCTGCGGACAAAACATGAACCTCGGTTTTAGGCTGGTTATTTTCGAAAACAAGTTCCAGGTCGACCGGGTTCCGATTCTAGAGTGCGAAGAATGCAATTACTATGAAGTGCTGCCTTCCTTTAAGGCGGATGTAATCGACTTGTTAAGCCAATTGAAGGAGCAAGGCGAGAGCGTGCGTGTTTATTTTACCGAAATCAACGAATTGGCGGACGTGTTATACGGCCTGTCATCACAAGCAGCCAAGCTGGACCCTTCGGCATTTAGGGTGTTATTGGAGCAAAGCTGCAACGAACGGATCAATCTGCTGCTCGATATATACGGATGCGCGCAAAAAATGGGAGACACTTCCTGGATGAATGAAATTGCCGTCCGGCTGGCACCTTTGTCGAAATTTGTTAAAAAGGGACAGTCCTTAAGTGCGAAATAGAAGGAAATTGATATGAATTTGTCGTTATAAGTTGTTTTTAGCTTTCCCTTTTTGGTAAGATATGAATAGAAAACGTGAAAATTATTTTCTGAAAGGGGACGGATGCGGGATGTCCGAATTGAAGAGAATAACTACTACTGAGGATCTTCAGAAGGCGTTTGAGCAATCGGCGGACCAGCCGCTGCTGCTGTTCAAGCATAGTACAAGATGTCCGATTAGCGCCGGGGCTCACCGGGAGCTGGCGGATTACCTGAACGACGCTCCGAATGAGAAGATTACATATGGGCTGATTTATGTGGTTGAAGACCGCGACGTATCCAACGCGGCGGCGGAGAAGCTTGGCGTCAAGCACGAATCTCCTCAAGCGCTGCTGGTTAAAGACGGCCAAGCGGTATGGCATGCTTCCCATTCTAAAATTACGGTGGATGCAATAAGAGGAATTCTTGCAAAATGAAGCGTTATCATTGCGTAAAGTAATATTTTGTCGTATCATAAATTTAATTGAGCAGCAGGGACTTTGGTTGGACAACGATTGAAAATCTATTGGCAATGGAGAGAAGAATGTGACGGTTACCATTTACGATGTGGCACGTGAAGCGGGCGTCTCGATGGCAACGGTTTCCCGGGTTGTGAATAACAATCCCAACGTGAAGCCGCAAACCCGGAAGAAAGTTTATGAAGCGATTGAACGTTTGGGATATCGTCCGAATGCGGTGGCAAGAGGGCTTGCCAGCAAGAAGACGACCACGGTCGGAGTGGTGATCCCGGATATATCTAATTCGATTTTTGCGGAGATTGCGAGAGGCATCGAAGACATCGCTAACATGTACCACTATAATATTATTTTGTGTAATGCCGACAAGAAGAAGGAAAAGGAAATTCGCGTCATCAACACCCTGCTTGAAAAGCAAGTGGACGGGCTTCTGTTCATGGGCGGAACGGTGACGGAAGAGCACGTGCAGGCTTTCCAGACCTCGGCTGTGCCGATCGTTTTGTGTGCTACGAGCGATGAGAACGGGGCGATCCCTTCCGTCGATATCGACCACGAAGCCGCTGCATTTGATGCGGTGAGCACGCTGGTAAGACACGGGCACCGGCATATTGCGATGATCAGCGGTACGCTGCAGGATCCAGCGAACGGCTATGCTCGGTTCCAAGGTTATAAACGCGCGTTAGAAACCGCGGGAATTCCGCACGATGAGGATTTGGTTCGCATCGGGAACTATCGTTACGAATCCGGCGTTGAAGCGATGAAATATTTCCTTGGGCTTAAGAAACGCCCTAGCGCGATTTTTGCGGCTACGGATGAGATGGCGATCGGAGCGATCCACAGTATCCAGGACGAAGGTCTTAAAGTGCCTGACGATTTCTCCATTATCAGCGTTGATAATATTCGTATGGCTTCCATGGTACGGCCTCAGCTGACCACGGTAGCTCAGCCGATGTATGATCTTGGCGCGGTGGCCATGCGTCTACTTACCAAGCTGATGAAGAAGGAAACGGTAGAGAACCCTCGCGTGATTCTGCCGCACGAAACGATTTTGCGGTTGTCCGTCAGCCATATTTAAAGGCTGGTTTTGATTATAAAGAGAGATACAACAGACAAATATATGAAAAAGGTTATACGGCAAAAAGCTCCTGATTCAGGAGCTTTTTATATGTTATAAAATAACGTTTCCGTAGTTCGGGTTCGGGTTACATTATAAAATGATGCTGAAAGTAAAGGAGCGAAGCACGAGTGCCGACAACCATCGGAATTATCGGAGCCATGGATGAGGAAATCGCCTTGCTTCTGCAAGGGATAGAAGGCCAGGAACAGGTCATGCAGTCGGGCATTTCTTTTGTAAAAGGCCGGTTTCACGGCAAGGAAGTGGTAGTTTGCAAATCAGGGGTGGGGAAGGTAAACGCGGCGATTACGACGCAAATCCTGATCGACCGTTTTGATATCGGAGCGGTCTGGTTCACGGGCGTGGCGGGAGCGTTGGACCCGGGGCTTAATATCGGGGATATCGTAATCTCTTCTTCTTGCCAGCAGCACGATATGGATTGCTCCCCGCTCGGCTTCAGTCGGGGGATTATCCCTTTTCAGGAAACCTCGGATTTCCCCGCTGATCCCGGCTTTATCAAGCTGGCCGAGGAAGCCTGTTCCCGCGTGTGCAAGGAACAAGGCTATGTGATCGGCAGAGTGTTATCCGGCGATCAATTCATCGCCGATTCGGAAAAGGTCCGCCTGCTGCACGAAACGATGGGCGGCGCTTGCGTGGAGATGGAGGGCGCCGCAATCGGGCAAGTATGTTATACGAACTCGGTGCCTTATGTCATTCTCCGCTCGATGTCGGACAAGGCGGACGGCACGGCCAATGTGAATTTCGCCGAATTTACCGTAGCCGCCTCGAAACGTTCTTTCGAGATCGTGGAAGATATGATCCGCCATTTCGAGGCATCCTAGATCACGTCTCAGGATATTCCTGCAACGCAACCGCGAGATTCTCGCGGTTTTTTGCTGTGATCTCGTCTCTTCGCGGAATTCCTTCCCACCGGGACAAATCGTCCAGCCATTCGGTAGGCAGCGTCTGTTGCGTCTGCCCTTGCCATTTGTCTATCCAGCTCTGGGGCAGGTGCGCATGGGCGGGATCCCCCTCGTCCAGAGCCTGCTTCAAAGGGTGGTGGCTCATTTCCAGCCACAACAGCCCCCAAGCGCGCGGAACTACCCGCCACATGTCGTAACCCCCGCCTCCCACGGCGACCCATCGTCCTTCACAGTAAGTATGGGCCAACTCGTGCAGAATCGCCGGCATCCGGTTGTAAATATCCATGCTGCAATGCATATGACTCAGCGGATCCAGCGCATGGGCATCGCAGCCGTGGAGGCTGACGATGAGGTCGGGCTTGAAGTAAGCCGTCAGACGGGAGATGGACTGCTCGAAGCATTCCATCCAGGAAGCGTCCTCGGTATAAGGCTGTAGCGGGACGTTCAGGCATGCTCCGTAGCCTTGGTGTTCCCCTCTTTCGTTGAGATACCCGGTTCCGGGAAATAAATACTTGCCCGTCTCATGGATAGAGTATGTACATACCTCCGGATCCGAGTAAAAACTCCACTGCACCCCGTCCCCATGATGTACGTCCGTATCGACATAAAGGACTCTGGCATTATAATGCCGTCTGGCATATGAGATCGCTACGGCGGCATCATTGTATACACAAAACCCGGCCGCTTTCGCGGACAAGGCATGATGCAGACCGCCGCCCAAATGGAGGGCATGGGTAGATTTCCCGGACATAACGGCTTCCACGGCCGTTATTGTGCCTCCGGTTACATAAGAGGCTGCTTCGTGCATTCCGGCAAAATAGGGCGTATCCTCGTCCATCAGGCCGTATTGTTCGGCCCGCCCGATCCAATCGGGCTCGGGCGTAGCTTGGCTCAAAGCTTTTACCGCTTCGATATAGGCCGGTTGGTGGATCCACATCAGCTCTTCATCCGATGCCGGACGGGACAATAGCATTTGCGAGGGCGCAAGCGCCCCTATGCTTGATAAGAGGTCAAGCGTGAGCTGCAGCCGGATCGGATGGAAGGGATGATGATCGTGAAACCGGTAATTCATCGATTTATCGTGATGAACAAATAAAGCGCTTCCAGACATGGCGTCACGCGTCCTTCCTCTTGAGTAAATAATCAATACATGAAGCGCTGCTGGAAACGGATTCTGTCAAACTGTTCTTCGGATTCGATCGGAACTTCCTTGCCGATCCGGACCATCAGGCAGTTGGCGGGGTGGGAGCAGATTTCCGGATCATCGGTCGCGTACCAGACCATATCAACGGTTTGCATCAGCCGTTCCATCATCTTGCGGTAATCCCAAACGGATAAGCCGCTGCTTTTAAGATCCCAATGCCAATAATACTCGGTAGTAAACACGATGTACTTTTCCATCTGACCGTCTTCAAACGCCGTGGAGATCATGCGGGAGCCGATTTTCAGGGACCGGTATTCATTGGACACTTCAATCGCGCCCAACTCGATCAGGTCAGGCATGTTCCCTTGAGACCACCGCTCCATCTCATCGGGATAGTGAAAAGTCACGTAGCCGATGATCACGTCATTTTCCCGGGCCAAAATAATCCGCCCTTCCGGAAGGCCGGCGATTTCAATCAGAGCCAGGTGCTGATCCTCCGGTTTGCGGAAGGCGTCCAGTTCGGGATGCATCCGCAGGGTACGGAGATGGGATGGCGTTACGGGGCCTTCCAGGACAATTTCGTGGTTTTCATGGGGCAGGGTATGGCGGATATACGTTTTTCGGTGTTCCATCATTGCCGCCTCCTTTGCTCGTTCCACTCTCTTATAACAGAAAAATGAAAATTTGAAAAGTATAGCCGCTATGTAAGACGTATGTTATAATGTTTCCGACATAAAATTTTCACAATTTTCACTTGACATCGTGATTTTTGTTGCATACTTTCTTTGCGGTCTTTTTCGCGTTTCTGATCAAACGGATGCCGTCCTATTAGCCGTCGCTCAGTGATCTTTCAACCACATGTTCTTTGTATCCGTTTTCATGATTTTGATCTATTCTATTAAACTTTTGTTCAGATCAAGGGAGGATGGAACGATGAGTCAAATGCAGGGAGAAATTATTTCAGCGGGAGCCCCTTCATCAAACCTGGGGAACTACGAAGAAGCGTATGCCAACTTTAACTGGGAGGACGTAGAAAAGCAGTTTTCCTGGTATGAAACCGGAAAGGTCAACATGGCTTATGAAGCGATCGACCGTCATGTAGACGAGGGAAGAGGCGACCGGATCGCATTGCGGTTTAACGACCCGACCCGGGAAGAAACTTACACGTTCAAAGATTTGAAGGAGAAATCCAATCAATTTGCCAATGTGCTCCGCAGTCAGGGGATCTCCAAAGGGGATCGCGTATTTGTGTTTATGCCGCGCAGCCCGGAATTATACGTCAGTATTCTAGGAATCTTGAAAGTCGGGGCCGTAGTCGGTCCTCTGTTCGAGGCGTTTATGGAGACCGCGGTCAAAGACCGTTTGGAGGATAGCGGAGCGGTTGCGCTTGTAACGACAACGACTTTGCTGCCGAGGGTGAAACGGGATGAGCTGCCGCTGCTGCATCATATTTTTCTGGTGGGAAAGGACATTGAGCCTGAAGCAGGCATTATTGATTATTTTAAAGAGATGGAGCATGCTTCGAGTGATGCCGAAATCGAATGGGTAAACCGTGAAGACGGACTAATTCTCCATTACACTTCCGGATCGACAGGCAAGCCGAAGGGTGTTTACCATGTTCATAACGCCATGCTTCAACACTATTATACGGGCAAGGTAGTCCTTGATCTTAAAGAAGGAGATGTCTACTGGTGTACGGCCGATCCAGGTTGGGTGACGGGGACTTCTTACGGGATTTTCGCTCCTTGGCTGCACGGCGCCACTAATGTAGTACGTGGGGGACGTTTTAGCCCCGGGGACTGGTATGATACGATTCAAAAAAATAAGGTCACTGTATGGTACAGCGCTCCTACCGCCTTCCGGATGTTCATGGGTGCAGGGGAAGATATCGTGAAACAATATGATCTGTCCACGCTGCGGCATATTCTCTCGGTCGGCGAACCGCTGAATCCGGAGGTCGTTCGTTGGGGATATAAAGTCTACGGACACCGGATCCATGATACTTGGTGGATGACCGAAACCGGGGGACAACTGATCTGTAATTATCCGTCCATGCCGATTAAGCCGGGTTCGATGGGCAAACCGGTTCCAGGCATTCAGGCGGCTATTATCGATGACAACGGCAAGGAGCTGCCGCCTAACCGGATGGGCAACCTGGCTGTGCGCACGCCATGGCCGTCCATGATGCGGCTCATTTGGAACAACGCCCCCAAATACGAGGAATATTTCCGAATCCCGGGCTGGTATATTTCCGGAGATACGGCCTATATGGACGAGGACGGATATTTCTGGTTCCAGGGCCGGATCGATGACGTGATCAACTCCTCAGGCGAACGGATCGGACCGTTCGAAGTGGAGAGCAAGCTGGTCGAGCATCCGGCGGTCGCCGAAGCCGGTGTCATCGGTAAACCCGATCCGACACGGGGCGAGATTATCAAGGCGTTCATTTCGTTAAGAGAAGGCTTCGAACCTTCCGAAGAGCTGAAGGCCGAAATATCCCGTTTCGTAAAAGAAGGCTTATCGGCGCATGCCGCTCCGAGAGAGATTGAGTTTAAAGATAAACTGCCAAAGACGCGTTCCGGTAAAATTATGCGGCGCGTGTTAAAGGCCTGGGAGCTGAATCTCCCGGCGGGCGATCTGTCGACGATCGAGGACTAATTTATAATTAATCGAGCAATAAACGGGGCTATCCCGCGCCATCATATGGCCGCAGGATAGCCCCGTTTTTTTGTCAGAATCATAAAACATATACTATTCTGTGCGCAGTACTATGCTCGGGAGAACGTTCCTCTTGTTAGCAGATCCTTCGGCAATTCGGCATCCCATCCCGCCGGCGTTGCCAGCCCTAAAGCCAGTGCAGTAACCCGGGCCGTATCCGTGATGGATACGGGACTCGACAGGTGGCCTTGCTTGATGCCAGGGCCGATGCAACCCCAGAAAACGTTGCGGTCCATCGGATGATCGCTGCCGTGATTATGTGTCTCCGCACCGCCTCCGCCATGATCTGTGAGCAGGATGATGAGGCTGTCCTCTATAAGATGTAATTGCTCCAAGCGTGCCAATATCATCCCGATGCGCTCGTCACAGGTTCCGATCATTTTCAAGTACTCGGGCGAATCCGGACCATAGCCGTGTCGATGGCCGGATCCATCCGGCTCGTCCAGTTGCAGAAACAATAGTCTTACGTCAGGATTTTCTTCCACATATCCTAAAAGAGCTGGGACAAGCTCGGCATCGGGCAGGGAAACCTTATAGACTCCAAGATTATTTTCAATGATTCCGGAGTTAATGGGGTCCCAACCGGTAAAGGAAGCCAGCTTGGCATCCGGTTGTTGCTCCCTTATCAGCCGAAAGAGGGAGGGGTAGGGAGAATCGGCCGGATAGGGCTCGTTAGCCGCCTTGTCATTGTTTAAGCCGTGTTTGTCAGGTCTCACTCCATGAAGAACGGAACCCCAGCATTCCGCACTGATCGTTGGCAATTCCGCCTGAGCTTCATAGGTGAAGGCGCCGCGTGGCAGCCAAGCATCCAGATGAGGGGTATTCGCTTGTTGTACGAAATTTCCTGCGCCATCCATACCCAGAATAAAGACTCTCTTTACGGCTTCTGCTTTTGCTTCTGATTGCGTCAACTTGTATCACTCCTCGTAAGAAAACTATGTTGAAGGCGGATTCCTCCACTACCCGGGAGTACCGCCTTGAGTATACGCACTTAGCATAAGAGGAGCTAACGGCATCGTCAATATGTGAAGGTTCTTTCTGGCGAAGTTGTCACAAACGTGATAATGATAAGTCACAATCCTAGTAGTTCGCGGAATCGGAGTCCATCTATAATTAGTGACAGAAAGAAATAACTAGAGAGGATGAGCTTTATGAAACCGCTTGCATCATCCGATGCACCTACCGTTTCTCCCGCTATAGTTCCCGGCCGAATGCGCACTTTTCGAAGAAAGATCAAAAAGTACAGGGCCCTGCTTCTTATGATGGTTCCCGGACTATTGTATCTGATATTAAATAATTACATTCCCATGTATGGGGTCATCTTGGCTTTTAAAGAATTGAATTATGTGGATGGCATTTTTGGAAGTCCATGGGCAGGTCTCTACAACTTCAAGTTTTTGTTCAACTCGCCGGATGCCTATCTAATTACGAGAAATACGGTGCTCTATAACGGAGCGTTCATTATCGTAAATACCTGTCTCGCGCTGCTTGTGGCACTGTTGGTCAACGAGATCAAGGACAAAGTCGTTACCCGTTTTTACCAAAGTACGTTTCTGCTTCCGCATATTATTTCCATGGTTGTAGTCGCTTATCTGGTATATAGCTTTTTGAATGCCGAGAGCGGATTTGTCAATCGCCAGCTTGCGAACTGGTTCGGCTTCGATTCGATCTCTTGGTACAATGAAGCGAGTTATTGGCCTTACGTATTGGTCATCGTCAATGCATGGAAAGGCGTAGGTTACCTGGCCATTATCTACTTCGCAGCCATCATCGGGATCGATAAAGAATACTACGAGGCGGCAACCATTGATGGCGCCAGCAAGTGGAAGCAAATGACGCGGATTACGCTGCCGCTTATTGCTCCTATGATTATCGTGATGACACTTCTTTCGATTAGTACCATCATGCGCTCGGACTTCGGTTTGTTCTATCAGGTGCCGATGAACTCCGGTCCTCTAATGCCGACTACAAACACGATCGATACGTTCGTCTATCGGGCAATGATCGTGCGTGGGGACATTGGAATGTCGACAGCCGCCGGCGTCTATCAATCCGTCGTCTGCTTCTTCCTGATTCTCGGTGCGAACTTTGCCGTACGCCGGATCAGCAAGGACAATGCATTATTCTAACGAGAGGAGGCGGCCTTCCATGCCGATTGCAGCACGTGTTCGCAAGTCATTCATTCATCTGTTCTTCATTCTGTTTAGCTTTGCTTCGCTGATGCCGTTCGTCCTGGTATTTATGGTTTCCATTACGGACGAGAGCTCTATTGTCAAGAATGGCTACAGTTTTATTCCAAGCAAATTCAACTTTGCCTCTTATCAGTTTCTGTTTAATGATTTTGGGCAGATCGCAAGATCCTATGGCGTAACCATCCTCGTAACGCTGATAGGAACCGTTGTCAGTTTATTTATCACGGCGCTTTTCGCTTATCCTTTGTCGCGTAAGGACCTGCCTTTAAGGCGGTCGATGTCGTTCATTTTGTTCTTCACGATGTTATTCAGCGGGGGCATGGTGCCGTGGTATATCACTTACGTAACGATGATAGGCCTCAAAAACTCATTGTTCGGCATGATTATTCCCAATCTTTTGATGAGCGCCTTCAACGTCCTGTTAATGCGAAGTTTCTTTGCCAATACGATTCCGGAATCCATCATCGAATCCGGAACGATTGACGGGGCAAGTGAGCTAACGATTTTCCTTAAGCTGGTGGTCCCGCTTTCCGCTCCCATTATGGCCACGATTGCGCTCTTCAATCTACTGGCTTTTTGGAATGACTGGTATAATTGCATGTTGTTCATCGATAAACCCGATTTGATCAATATACAGTATCTGATGACAAAGACGTTAAATAATGTTCAGTTCCTGGTCATGAAGGCGGATACCTCCAGCCAGGCCGGTGAACTGCTTGCCAAGATGCCGACCGAAGGGGTGCGAATGGCTCTTGCCATTATCGGCATTGCACCTCTCCTAATGGCTTACCCGTTCTTTCAAAAGTACTACATTAGCGGTATTACTAGCGGGGCAGTTAAGGGTTAAACCAAGCCTGCACTGCTGGTCTTAAATAAATAGATAAGAAGGGAATGGTCCAAATGAAGAAAAAAGTATCCACCATGTTAGCTTTGCTTATGGCCGTAGTGTTTGTCCTGTCTGCCTGTGGTTCGAAAACAAACAATGACTCAAAAAATGCGACCGGAGAGAACACCCCTGCAACGACAAATGAAGGAGAGGGTACGACGAATCTCAAGCCTTATAAGCTTACGCTTGTTTATCCGGGTACCGCACAGAAAGATCTGGCGCTTGTCCAGGAAGAGATGAGTAAGTATTTGACAGAGAAAATCAATGCAACGATCGAGCTGAAGCCGATTGATTGGGGCTCCTGGACGGATAAGACTAACTTGATGAAAATTTCCGGTGAGTCGTTTGATTTAATGTTTACTGCAGGATGGTTCGGTTATGGCCTTGATGTATCCAAAGGACAATTTATCGAATTGAACGATCTGATGGAGAAATACGGAAAAGATATCCCGACGGTACTTGGCGAAGACTTTATCAAAGGTTCGCAAATCAATGGCAAGTCCTATGCCGTACCAACAAAGAAGGAATTCGCCCAAGGCTTTGGTTTCGTTCTTAATAAGGATTTAGTCGATAAATATCAATTCAATACCGAAGGAATTAAAACGCTGGAAGAAATGGAAGAGATGTTCAAGACAATCAAAGAGAACGAGCCGGGTATAGTGCCTGTTGTGAGTAATAAATTTGCAAGCACTTGGTCCGCTGCCAATTATGACAACTCGATGATCTCCCGGGACAGTAAGGAATTGAAAGTTATCGATACATTGGAAGATCCTAAGTTCATCGATTTCCTTAAACGGATGAGACAATGGAACTTGAATGGCTGGTTCGATAAAGATGTTGTAACTTCGGATAGCAGCGGTCAAGCCGATAATATGCTTAAATCGGGAAAAGCCTTTGCCTTGGCCCAATCGCTCAAGCCTGGTAAAGACAAGGAAATGTCGGTAACGATGGGGCTTCCGTTAGTCCAAGTGGAGACGGCTGAACCTTACACCACGACCGGCGAAGCTACCGGGGCTATGCTGGCGATCTCCCGGACTTCCAAGGATCCTGAAAGAGCCATGATGTTCCTGAATATGCTGTACACGGATGCCAAGCTGCTCAATATGCTGGATTGGGGAATCGAGGGTAAGCACTACGTCAAGGTCTCGGATAACATGATTGATTATCCAGAAGGTGTAACGGCGGAAACTCAAGGATATCCAAGCCCGGGCGGATGGATGTTCGGCAATCAGTTTATCTCTTACCTGTGGGCTAACGAGGATCCCGATAAATGGGAACAATTCGAAAAGTTTAACGCTAGCGCCGAACGCTCTATCGCTTTAGGTTTTGCCTTTGACGAAACGCCGGTTAAAGCGGAGTTGGCGGCAGTGGGTAACGTGGATAAAGAATTCCAAATGGTTTTGAATGCGGGCGCCATCGATGATGTAGAAGGAACGATAGCCAAATACAAAGCTAAACGGGATGCCGCAGGTTTCCAGAAGATTCTGGAAGAGAAACAACGGCAGTTGGACGAATGGGCTAAAACCAGCAAATAATGAAGGGTTTGCAAGTCAGGAGTTGGAACCTAGTTATCCAACTCCTTCTTCCTTTTACTACATGTTGAGATATAATTGCTGTAATAAGTACACCAACCAACATTAGAAAGAGGAGAGAATAACGATGAATCCCAAAGGATCTCTTCGTTTTAAGCTAACGATTGGTTTTATCACGATTACGCTACCTCTAGTCATTCTGCTGATTTATAGTAATTTTACGGCATCCGGCTCGGTTCGGGAGCAAGCGGCAGAATCAAATAAAAATATGATAACGCTTTATTCCAATCAAATCGAGACCACCCTCGGTATTGAGGCAAACTTTCTATATGATTTAACTTCCCACGATGCGGATATTCTGTCTTTAAATAACATGGTCTATAACTCTGCGGATTACACGCTGACCAAAATGCGAATCTTGAACAGCCTCAGCCGGTACAACCGGTTCAATAATAGTGTCGATATTCAATTTGCTTATTCCAAGGTGAACCGCGATCTGGTTCATACTCCGATCAGATCGAATTCTTATGAAGAGACAATGGCGATCAAGCAGTGCATCCAGGATACTCTGGATAGGGCGGCGCCGGACAGCCCGGCATTCAAGGAGTGGATGACGGTTGACTGCGGAGGGTTCTACGCACTTTCGCGTATTGTCGACTCAGGATACGGCATGTACTTGGGAGCCTGGGTCCAGCTTGATCATCTGATGATTCCGCTGGAATTGATTCAGCTAGGCGGGGAGGGATTTTCCGCTCTTGCAAACTCGGAGGGAAGACTGCTGGCCGGGAGATTCGATATCGGCGGGTTTAAGGATCCGCCGCTAATCAATTCGAACGCGGGATATCAGAGACTTAAAGGGGAGAACGGCACTTATGTTGTCGTCAGTAATCCGATTGATTCGACGGACGTTACATTGATTGCCTTCATTCCGGAAGAAGGAATGCTGGATACGATCTATCGGTTCCGCAAGGTTATCATCTGGATTCCGTTATTTGCTCTGGTTTTGTTGTCTTTGTATTTGGTTTATCTCAACAGTATCATTCTCAGACCGATGAATGCCTTGCTCAAAGGGATGCGTAAGCTGAAGCGGGGCGATTGGGCTATACGATTGAACAACACACCTTCCAGGGAGTTTCATGTGGTCACGGAAACGTTCAATGATATGGCACAACAAATTCAGAAGTTGAAGATTAATGTGTATGAAGAGCAAATCCGAACCCATAAAGCAGAGCTGAAGCACTTGCAATTGCAAATCAATCCGCACTTTTTGTTAAATAGCATCAATGTCATCTATAATCTTGCCCAGCTCAAAAACTTTTCCGTCATTCAGGCCATGTGTCTTAATCTGGTGAAATATTTTCGTTTCACGACCAAAACGAGTCAGCCTTTCGTCAGTCTTTCCCAAGAGATGGAGCATATGGACAGTTATTTGTGTATTCAGCAGCTCCGCTTTCCCGGCAGGCTTACCTTTCGGATCGAGATAGAGGAAGACGCTAAAGAGGTTCCTATTCCTCCGCTAATTGTACAGCCTTTCATAGAGAATGCCATCAAGTACGGGTTTGACTTTATGGAGAATCCTTTTCATATCGAAATAAAGGCCATGATCGATGCTGACCCAAGATTTTGCCGCATAGTAATTGCGGACAATGGCTGCGGATTCTCGGATGAGTTGCTGGACTCCTTACGCAGCGGCCGATATTTCCAACTTACGAATGATCAGCATTTGGGCATATGGAACAGTTATCATCGTCTGCAACTCTTATACGGGCAGGCAGCGCATCTTAATTTCGGAAATTGTGATCCAACCGGTGCATTGATAGAATTGAGAATTCCGGTAAACTTTTCAGGGCAGTGAGATAAACCGCAATACTAATCAGTCACACAATCACAGCAGGAGGATGAGGGAAATGCAGATTTTGATTGTTGATGATGAAATGTACTCCGTCATGGGGATTAAAGATGCCATTAACTGGGGAGAATTGGGCGTTACTGCGGTCTTTGATGCCTATAACATGAGGGAAGCGATCAAGATCTTTCAAGAGCAGGAAATCAACGTCATGATTAGCGATATCGAAATGCCTAAAGGGACGGGAATCGAGCTGCTGGAGTGGGTCAACGAATTTTCACCGCAAACGGAAACGATTTTTTTGACGGCTCACGATGATTTCCGATTCATGCAGCGGGCTGTTCAGCTCAGCAGCTTCGACTACATGATGAAACCCGTTGAGTACGAAGCTTTGGAAGAAGTCATTCGGAAGGCGATCCGTACCGTAGAGAAGAAAAACGCTGAACTCGCCCAGAGTGAACAATATAAGCCATATTACGAGCTTTGGAACAAGAAAAAAACGCTTCTAAGCGAGCGTTTCTGGTACGACCTGCTTTCGGAGCGGATCGTGGCCACGGCGGAGGACATCTGCAGTCTTCCGGCTGAATATGGCATCGTTTTGCAGGCTGACGACCGGCTCTTACCGGTTGTTATAAGTGTGGAGAACTGGAAGCGGGAACTGAATACGCGTGACGAAGAAGTGATGGAATATGCCATTCGTCAATCCTCCTCTGAATTATTAATTGGCGACTGCAGGGGAGAGGTTGTGCAAACCAAACAAGGGGTCACGATTGCTATCCTTTATTTATCGCCTGAGGAGTTACCTCCACTGCTGGACAGTATCGGCCGGAAGTGCAACGAATATATAGATGCTTGCAGTCAATATTTGAACTGTACGGTATCCTGTTATATCGGCGAGCCTGTTATGCTGCACGAGCTTACGAAAATGTATAATGCTTTGTTAGCGATGGAATACAATAATCTCAGTTTGTCCAATCAACTCAATTGGTTGAGCAAGCGGAGCCCGGAGCCCGCCTCGGACCCTAGCTTGCCTGATTTTACGGTCTGGGCGCTGTTGCTTGAGAACGGTAAGGAGGAAGAGCTGATCCGGCAGTTTAGGAACAGTCTTCAGTTCCTGTCTTCCGACCGGCAATTTGGAGCCCATGTCCTGCATGCCTATTACCAAGGTTTTCTGCAAATGATTCATTATTTACTTCAGAAAAGGGGCCTGTCCGCACACCAATTAATTCATGAAGCCGGTGCGCCGAAAATCAAAACGCCCCCTCGGACTTTGGAGCAAATCGAAGAATGGGGAACTTGGCTAATTCGTAAAGTGCATCGCTGCCTCTATCAGGAGGTATCCGTTATTCCGCGGCTTTGCGCCTATATTAACGATCATCTGAGGGACAATATCACCCGCGAAATGCTTGCGGAATACGTTCATCTAAACCCGGCCTATCTTTCCCGCCTGTTCAAGAAAGAGGTCGGAATGAGCATCACGGATTATTTGCTTCATGAAAGAATGCGGATTGCCAAAGAACTCATTGTCAACTCAACGATTCCGATCTCCGAGATTGCGCAAACGATAGGGTACAGTAATTTTTCCTATTTCTCAAAAATGTTCAAGAAGGTCTATCATGAAAATCCTCAGCAATTTCGAAAACTATCAGGCTGCTCCGGCAGCTAAATGCTGCTAAGCTCATACCATTCAAGGAATGATGGATAGAAAGCGGGTGTTCACGATGAATAAGCCGGAACTTGCCTTACCAACAAAGCAGCAATTGAGATGGCATGACATGGAACTCGGCATGTTTTGTCATTTCGGCATGAATACGTTTTGTGATCAGGAATGGGGCAGTGGCAATGATTCGCCAGAAAAGTTTAATCCAACCCAGCTTGATGCACGTCAGTGGGTTCGTACAGCTAAACGGGCGGGTTTTAAATATTTGGTTCTGACAGCCAAACATCATGATGGCTTTTGTTTGTGGCCAACAAAGACAACTGATTATTCGGTGAAATCCAGTCCTTGGAAGGACGGCCGGGGGGACGTAGTGCGTGAGGTCGCTGACGCTTGTCGCGAGGAAGGCATTGCTTTCGGGTTGTATTTGTCGCCATGGGATCGGCACGAGCCCTGTTATGCCGATAAGGAAGCTTACGACGTTTTCTACGCCGAACAGCTGACAGAGCTGTTGACTCAATACGGGCCGCTTATTGAGGTGTGGTTCGACGGGGCTGGTTCCGAAGGAAGGGAATATGACTGGCCCCGTATTATTGGACTCGTTAAACAGCATCAACCTGACGCTATGATCTTTAATATGGGGCAACCGACCATACGCTGGGTAGGAAATGAAGATGGTGTCGCCCCTTATCCGTGCTGGAACACATCTTCGGAGGCTCGTGTGAGTATGTTTACGAGCGATATGTTGTCCTGGCTGCCGGAGACATCGAGCTGGCTGCCTGCTGAATGCGATGTTCCGATTCGAACCCGCCATTGGTTCTGGCATCCGAATGATGAGAGCAGCTTGCGATCTTTAGAGGACTTAATGGATATTTACTATCGATCGGTCGGACATGGTGCCGTGTTGCTGCTCAACCTATCACCGGATGATCGCGGATTGCTCCCGGACGTCGATGTGGAGCGGGTCATCGAATTTGGGGATGAGATCTCCCGTCGCTTTGATCATCCCATCGCGCAAACCTCCGGTGAAGGTACAACGGTGACGCTGACATTGGAGGAAATTACATCTGTCGATCACACCATCTTAATGGAACAGATCTCCCAGGGCGAACGGGTCCAGGAATATGTGCTGGAGGCGGAACAGGAGGACGGTGCTTGGGTTGAGGTTATAAGGGGTTCCGCGATCGGTCATAAGAAGATCGATTCTTTTGCAGCGATTCGGACTAAACAATTGCAGCTCAGAGTGACGAAGTGTGCAGCATTGCCGCTGATTCGGTACTTTAAGGTATTCTAAAAAGAAATTTCCGGACAGAAAAGCAAAAAAAGGCGGTACGCAGGATTTCATACCTTTGCGTACCGCCTTCTTGCATCCATCGGCGCTTGCTATTTGCCAAACTGGACGGAACTGGACGGCGTTGATTCTCCAAGCGCATTGACCGCTGTGACTTGAACCCAGCCGGTCGTATCGCTTTTGAAGGAGAACGATGTGCCCGAAGTCGAACCGAGCAGAGCAAATTGTCCGTCCGAAGTATTTGAATAATAGATGTTATAACTTGAAACTTGCTCAATGGAAGAAGACGCTGCCCATTGGATTGAAATATCGCCGCCGTTCCCTTGAACGACTACCTGGGCGGGAGCGGTAGGCGGCAGCATAAGGCCTTCCTGGCCTGGTTCGCCTTCCATCCCGGAAGGATCTCCTTCCGTCCCCGGGAAATCAGGAATCCAGCTGTCTGAGCTGACGATCGCGCTAGGCTCGGATTCCTTGCCGGCTACGTCGACAGCCGTTACGTAGTAGGAATGGGTAAACCCGCCGGCTCCTGAATCGGAGATCTCGGTACTCCCTCCGGTTAGGGCTGCATGGCCCGTATACTTGAAGGAACCGCCGTCCTCGGAACGATAGAGGCGATAACCTACCACGTCTTTTTCCGCATTTTTGCTAAATGTGACCTTCGAGTTTCCGCCTGATGACGTAAGCTTTACGTTCGCCGGTGCCGCAGGCGCTACTCCGTCATCGACGCGAGGATCCGGTTTAGTCGGTGCGTCCTCGCCGACATCCTTCGGCATGTAGTAGCTCAGCGGCTTGTGACCGCCTTTCATTTTTGCAAAGGCATTTTCAAGCTCATCGATCAGTTCCTTGATCGGTTTTTCACGCTTCATCACTACTTTTTCGAGCAACATATCCGCCGGCGTAGCTTCCTGCGGAATATAGTTGACTCCTTCATAAGTGATGTATTTCATCCGGACCAGAACATCATCCGGTTCTTTAGGGACGTATTTGGCATTGAAAATGTCGGTAACCATTTTTCCCGCCTGTTTGGTAAGCTCCGTCGGCAGCTTGCCGCTGAAGCCCGATACGGTCGCGGATACGATGCCGTCGGGTTTGACGAATTCCGGCGTGACGAACAGATCCGGCTCATTCTCGGTCACTTCGTTCATGACCATGGCCCAAATCGAGCGGGCCCGGGACTTGCCGGGCTCCGACAGCGTATTGACCGGCTCTTTATAACCGATCCATACCCCGAGGGTAACGTCGGGCGAATAGCCCATGAACCAAACGTCGGCGTAATTTTGCGTCGTTCCGGTTTTTCCGACGATTGGAATTTCCCCGTACTTCTTGAAATCGCTCTTAATCGATTTCCCGGTTCCGTCCTTGATTACGGTCCGCAGCATGTCGGTCATGAGATAAGCCGTTTGCTTGGAGAAGACCCGTTTCGGCTCAACCTCATGCTTATACACGATCTTTCCTTTGGAATCCGTAATTTTGGCGATCATGTAGGCGTCGTTGAATTCACCGCCGTTGGCAATTGCCGTGTACGCGTTAGTGAGTTCCTCCACGGTAACCCCGTATTTCAAACCGCCGAGTACGCCGGTTTGCGCCCCGTAATCCTGTTCATCGAGGGTGGTGATGCCCAGTTTCTTGGAGAAATCCCAAGCCTTTTCGATGCCCACAGTTTCGTTAAACAGCTTCAGGGCCGGAATATTGCGCGATTCGTTCAGTGCGGTCCGGGCGGTTACAAGGCCTTTATAGCCGCCGCTGGAGTTGACCGGGATGTGATATCCTTTTTGGTAATCGCGCAGAATCATCGGCGAATCGTCAATGATGCTCGCGGGCTGGATCAGCCCTTCTTCCATCGCCGGCAAATAGGCGGCGATCGGCTTCATGGTCGACCCCGGTTGACGTATCATTTGCGTTGCGTAATTCATTTGCTCCGTATAAAAATCCCGGCCTTCGATCATTCCGAGGATGGCCCCGGTATGATTGTCAATCATCATGCCGGCGACTTGCTCAAGCCCCTTGGTTTCGCTGTATTTGGAGAAATTCTTCTCGTTTTCCGAAACCTTGTGCATGGAGTTATAGACTTTTTTGTCGATCGTCGTGTAAACCCGATACCCTCCGGTCAGCAGCTCTTGACGAGCTTCTTCAAGTATTTGCGAGTTTTTGGCGACCTCTTCTTTGGTCATCTCCGGATTGTTCAGCATGGCGATCGTAATTGCGCTCTGACGCTCCGTTTCGAGCATCAGGTACGGAAATGTCTCGTAAGCTTTCTTCGTTTGCGGTGCGAGCGACCCTTTAATATCAAACGCAAGCGCCTCGTCATATTGGGCTTTCGTTATTTTGTTCTCCTCAAGCATCCGCTGAAGCACTAGGCGCTGCCGTTTGAGCGCGCGGTCGAAAGCTTCCTGGTTGAACTCTCCTTTGCCGTTATAGGCGGAATAAGAAGAAGGAAGCTGCGGCAACCCGGCGAGATAGGCGGACTGGGCAGTGTTCAGATCATCAAGATTAACAATATTGAAAATACCTTTGGCTGCTGCTTTGATCCCGTAAACCTGATAACCGTTGGAGCCGTTCCCGAACGGTACTTTGTTCAGATATGCCGTTAAAATTTCATTTTTGCTCAGAAACCGTTCCAACCGTAATGCGAGCAGAATTTCCTTTACTTTCCGGTTGTCTGTCCGGTCCAGATTCAGAAATACCCGGCGCGCCAATTGCTGGGTGAGCGTGCTCCCGCCGGTCTGGATGTCTTCTTTGAGCAGCTTTTGCTTTACGGCGCGCATGGTCCCTTTCAGGTCCACACCCTTATGTTCTTCAAAATGATTGTCTTCAATAGCGATGACAGCGTCTATGACGGAAGAAGGGATTTCGTCGAAGCTGACGGGCCGCCGGTCCTCTTCCGAACGCAGCTGGCCGATCGGCTGGCCGTCGCGGAAGTAGGCGAATCCGGTGATTTCGTTATGATCGATTTTTTGTTCAATATCGGTACGTGATCTCACGGGTTCGTCTATGACGATTGAGGAGACGTATCCGAATACTGCCCCTCCGGCAAACAAGGCCCCGGCAAAACCGAGCAAAACGAGCCATCCCAGCGTAGTCCAGACCCAGCGGCCGCGTCTGCGTTTGCGTACGGGCTTCTTGTTTCTGGATTCGCTTCGCGACTTTCTTTGCCCTCCCTTGCCGGAGTTGTTATCGTTTTCATGAACCATGGAATTCCTCCTTTTAACAGCAACATTATAGCATAAAAAAGGGCGTTTGACCGCTTTTTCCACCCATTCGGACACGATCCGACCGTTATTCGGGAGAAGCCGAGGTTTGACTTGACGAAAGTTTCTGTGTTATAAAATAGCTAATTGCATATCGTCAAAGGCTTGGAAAGACTTAGTAGAAGGCGGAATCCCGCCGCTCAGAGAATCGGTGGTCGCTGCGAACCGAATGGGCGGATCCCTTTTGAATTACCGTCTGGAGCCGTCCGGGGGAACGCAGAATTGTCAGTAGTCCGGTACCGGGAAGACCCGTTATTGAAATGAGGTGAAAACCGTCTGTTTGCCTGTGCTCGGGTTATGGGCATTGATTAAGCAGCGGTTTTAATTAGGGTGGTAACGCGAGCAGCTCCTTCTCGTCCCTTGGGATGAGAAGGAGCTTTTTGTCGTTTTCGGCAGATATAAATTAATTGTGGAGGATGATTGAAGATGAAATGGGATGAATTGACACTGGCTCAGCAGGAAGAAGTAGAACGCCAACTGCAGGTGATTTCCCGCGGGGTTGTTGAAATTGTGCCGGAGGACGAATTAAGACAGAAAATCATGAAATCGGTGGTTACCGGAACACCGCTGAATGTGAAGCTTGGCCTTGATCCTTCAGCGCCGGATATTCACGTGGGGCACACCGTAGTTTTGCAAAAGCTGCGTCAGTTCCAGCAATTCGGGCATCAGATTCAGCTCATTATCGGCGATTTCACCGGGAAGATCGGCGATCCGACAGGGAAATCGGAAACCCGCAAGCAGCTGTCCGAGGAGGATGTGCAGCGGAATGCCGAGACGTACCGCCAGCAAATTTTTAAAATTCTGGATCCGGAAAAAACGAAGGTATTCTTTAACTCGGAATGGCTTGCGCCGATGACGTTTGAAGAAGTGGTCAAGCTGGCGGCAAAAGTTACCGTAGCCCGGATGCTGGAAAGAGACGATTTCACCAAGCGTTATCAGAACGGCCAGCCGATCAGTATTCATGAATTTTTTTACCCGCTCATGCAGGGGATGGATTCGGTTGCGCTGCATACCGATATCGAGCTTGGGGGGACGGACCAGAAATTCAATCTGCTGATGGGCAGAACGCTTCAGAAGGAATATGGCCTGGAGCCGCAGATTGCTATTATGACACCGCTGATCGAAGGTCTTGACGGTGTGCAGAAGATGAGTAAAAGCCTTGGGAACTACATCGGCATCGACGAGGAACCGAACGAAATTTACGGTAAATCGATGTCCGTACCGGATGACCTCATGCTGAAATACTTCGAGCTGGCGACTGACTTGACGAATGAGGAGTTGGCCGTGCTTAGCGAAGGCGTCAAGCTAGGGGCTGTTCATCCACGTGATGCCAAAATGCAGCTGGCTTACACCTTCGTACGCATGTACCATGGCGTCGACGCAGCTGAAGCGGCACAGGAGCACTTTATTACCGTCTTCCAACAGCGGGCGCTTCCGGAGGATATTCAAGAGATTACGGTTGCTGCCGGAGAACTGAATGACGGTAAAATCGGTCTGATCAAGCTGTTGTCGCTGCTCGGATTTGCGGCTTCCAATAGTGAAGCCCGGCGCAGTATTCAGCAGGGTGCGGTCAAGGTGAACGAAGAGAAGCTTACGGATCCGAATGCCGAAATCGCTATAGCGGATGGAGATGTCATCCAGGTAGGTAAACGTAAATTTGCGAAGCTGCTCGTGAAATAAGAAGAAAGGAGAAAGAGGCCTTGCGGCCTCTTTTTTCATATTCAAATTTACATGGAAAACTTCTATTTAATTGATTGATTCAAAGTACCAGTGCAGAACTGTTTTAGGGAGAATTTTATTACAGTAACAGAAGGATCGTTCGAATAAAATAAAGTAGCATAACCTAAGTTTGGTCCTGGAAAGGAGGGTTTGCTATGTTTAAAATCGGAGAATTCTCAAAGCTTACCCAGGTTTCGATAAGAATGCTTCGCTATTATGACGAGACAGGTTTGTTAAAGCCGGCGCGGATCGACAACGATTCGGGATACCGTTATTATTCGGTTGAACAAATCTCTCTTTTGCATAAAATCATTTTTTTACGGGACACGGGGTTCACGGTTGCTGAGATCGCACTCGCTATCGGCAACTGGGAGGACTCCTTCATAACCAAGCAACTCAGAGTAAAACAGGAAAAGATAGCCTCCGAAATCAGAAAAGAACAGGAGAAATTGAAGAAAATAAAAATCGCCCTCCGTGACATTCATGACGAAAAAATGGCCGTGCATTGCAATGTTACCCTTAAAAGCGTGCCAAGCTACAGGGTTCTATCATTGAGAAGAATAATACCGGACTATTTCGGCGAAGGGGCGCTTTGGTCGGAGATCACCCGTTATATAGAAGCGGAAGGATTGGCCATCCCTCAAAACAGTAAAACTTTCGCGGTTTATCATGACAACGATTTTAAAGAACGCAATGTAGATGTTGAGGTATGTGTAGTGGTGGATGAAGATCTTCATAAAATCAGCAACGGATTTACATTTCGTGAAACGGAACAAATCGATTCGATGGCCTGCGCTCTGGTGGATGGTCCTTATGAAAATATCGGATCTGCTTTTTTGGCGTTAGCACGCTGGCTCCATTCCCATGATCAGTACAGAATGGATGGCTTGAACAGGCAAATTTGCCATAAGGGCCCGTGGAACGAGGAGAATGCGGAATGTTATCTCACTGAAATTCAAATTCCGGTTGTAAAAAAACAAATATGAATTCGTTAATACAGCCTCTCGAAGTGTTCGGGGGCTGTTTTTTTCGTTTCTTGACTCTCACATGGTGGCAGGCGTTAAAGTGAAATTGAACTTGGAAATGATTTATAAAAACAAGGAGGATGCAAAGTGGAAAAATTATCAGTCAATCCCATCGGAACTATAAAATCGGGTCAAGTTGGGACATGTATCGTTATGGACGAGAAATACGTTCCGGCATTAAAAGGATTGAAAGGCTTCAGCCATGTGATTGTTGTCTGGTGGTTTCATGAATTTGACAATGAAGAGGCCAGAAATGCGATGCAGGTGCAGTCGCCTTATAAATCTTCTCCTCCAAGTTTGGGGACATTTGCTACCCGCTCGCCGCTCAGGCCCAATCCGGTAGCCTTGAGCGTAGTTCAGGCGATTCATATCGATGAAATCCAAGGCATTATTCAGATTCCCTTTATCGATGCCAATGAAGGTTCGCCGGTTATCGATTTAAAGCCTTATACGCCAAGTCTCGATCGGGTAGAGTCACCACATGTCCCGGAATGGTGTTGGCACTGGCCGGGGAGTCTGGAAAAGTCGGCATATTTCGATTGGGCAGGAGAATTTAATTTTTAAAACAAAAAAACCGGCCAATCCCCAAGGGAGTTGGCCGGTTTTGGATTCTTAACGGTTGTAGAATTCGACGATTTGTTTTTCGTCGATGTCTTGGGACAGCTCGGAACGCTCAGGCAGACGAATGAACTTGCCTTCTACTGCACTGTCGTTGAATTCCAGGTAAGCTGGAAGATGCGAGCGGTTTTCCAAAGCTTCTTTAACAGAAGACAGGCTGCGGCTTCTTTCACGAAGACCGATTACTTCGCCAAGGTTTACACGGTAAGAAGCGATATCCACTTTCTTGCCGTTTACGGTGATATGACCGTGAGCTACCAATTGACGAGCGCCAGCGCGGGAGTTTGCAAAACCAAGACGGTATACCAGGTTGTCCAGGCGGCTTTCAAGCAACGCCATGAAGTTTTCACCGGCGATACCAGGCATTTTTTGCGCTTTAGCGAACAAAGTGCGGAATTGCTTTTCGCCCAAACCGTACATGTGACGCAGTTTTTGTTTTTCCAAAAGCTGCATACCGTAGTTGGATACTTTTCTCCGTTGGTTAGGACCATGTTGTCCAGGAGGGAAAGGGCGTTTCAAATCTTTGCCAGTGCCGCTAAGGGAAATGCCGAGACGACGGCTGAGTTTAAATTTAGGACCAGTGTAACGTGCCATTGTATAGGTAGACTCCTTTTAAATTGAAATTTTCGTGTAGGGTTCTACTTGCGCGGGTTTTGTTTGGGCGGGCGGAGGATAGATGAATCCGCTCTCTGACAGGAAAGTTCAGCCGCTGTCCTGTCAGCAACAAAAACCGAGAGGGTGCTTCGCATGCGTTACGCCCCAATCAAGATCCTATCCAGATCTTTATCAACAATAAATATTATATGAAATAGGACGGTAAAGTCAAGCGGGGGATTTTGTTTTAAAAGGAAGAATCGTGTCGATAGGGCTTATGTCCTAAAATAATTGGGTAAAATGAAGGAATTTTAATGCAAAACCATCTGGATGATAGTAAAATAACATATAAACAAAGAACGGATCAAAGCTTACTGTAATAAAGGCGCAACTCAAGGCAGAGTCAAACGGCTTCGTTTACATTATGTCGCTGCGGGCTGGACGCAGTGAAAAAGGAGCTTTTTCATGACAAAACAATCAAGAGATGACCCGACGCAGTCGTTTAAGCCGAATATAAGCAGTACAAGCATGTCTTTGCCGCATTTGACTGAAGGAGAAGAGCAGGAGGACCAGATAAATTGGCTGGGATTGCTCGATATAACATCCTATGACTTTCCTTATATAGCTTCCCTGCTTCAGACCGCATATACCGACTGGCTTGTGGAAATGACAGATGTTCCAGCTCCTTGTCCCGTCGAATGGTTTGCTGCGGACTTTAAAGGTGAACTCCTGAAACCGGGGACAACCTATCCAGAGGATGAGCGGGCTCTCGATATCGCTCCCGAGGTAGCCCAGGCCTGTCTGATCTGCCGGGACGTTACCGCCTCCCAATCAGGAACAGGGCATTGCATCGCGGTTCCGATTGTGACACGGCATACGAAGGAAGTATTTGCGGTGCTGGGGTGTCAAATCGCAAACATGGATGAGGCAGGAATCAGTTTTGCGCAAGGATGGGTAAAGATGGCTGCCGGATATTTCCGGACATGCTTCTACAAGAGATTTGAATCTTTATTCGTATTGGACTTGCTTCAAGTCCAGAAGCAGGCCAAGCGGGAGGAATATAGAAGATCCATCCTGTTCCAGGTAGTTCAAAAATTGCATGACCAGATAGATGTTGATTCGGTGCTTACCGAGGTGTTCGAACGGATTGCAGGCATGTATCCCGGAGCGAAGGTCGAGCTGCTCATGTCGCAGGATCATCTTAGCCGCGATCCCCGGGTCAAATCGCTCCAGCTTCAGGGAGAGCGGGATCACATGTGTGTCCGGGCGTTTATGGAAGGCCGGATGCTGCGGACGGAGAAGCGGGGGAAGGATGACAAGACTTACTTGGAAATCGCGGCTCCTCTAGTAGGTAAGCAGGGGGTTTACGGGGTGTTTCATTTGGTGATGCCCCGCGAGGAAGTCGAAGAGGTGGATTTGCAGCTGATCGGAATGCTGGCGGACACGGCGGGCTCGGCTTTTGAGAACGCGAAATTGTACGAGCAGTCCAATCTGCTGGTCAGTGAACTCCGGCTCATTAACGAGCTGACCAAACGGCTTAATCAGAGCCTCCGGCTCAAAGAAGTGTTCAAGTTCGCTACAGAGGAATTGTTGTCCATCTTTCGGGCGGAGTATTGCTGTATTTCTCAAATCGACAAAGACAGCGATTTCTTTGAAATTATGGCCTGCAACATTCCGTCGCTCTCCAAAGAGAATTTTCCGAAAGATTACGGTTTTAGCGGACTTGTATTCTCTACCAGGGAACCTATCATTCTGTCCGATTACAAGGCTTACGGTAACATAACGTCCAGATTGATGGACGAAACGGGTGCCCGCTCGCTGATCGCAGCTCCCTTGGTCGTTCGGGGCGAAGTCATCGGCGCGATTATGCTGGCGCACCGTGCGGATCGATTTTTTTCCTACGAGAATTATAGATTGCTGCAGGTGTTATCCTCGCATATCGGGCTGGCGATCGCCAACGCTTCGCTGCATGCCGAAGTACAGCGGATGGCCAATCACGATATGTTGACCGAGCTGTATGCGCGGCGTTATTTGGATGACCGGATTCAAGAGCTGATGAAGCGGGATGAAGGCGGCTCCCTGATCATCGTAGACATCGATTTGTTCAAACAAGTCAATGATACTTACGGCCATCAGACCGGAGACAAAATATTGAAGCAGGTGTGCTCCATCATTAAAAGCACGGTTCGCAAAACGGATATTGCGGCCCGCTGGGGCGGGGAGGAGCTGGCGATTTACCTGCCTGGAGCGGACGTGCACAGCGGCTACCAGATCGCCGAAACGATCCGTCTCCGGGTGGCGATGGAAACGGAGCCTCAGGTTACGGTATCTTGCGGAATTGCGGAATGGAACCATGACAGCGAGAAAATCAGCGTCGAATCCCTTTTTTATCTGGCGGATATGGCTTTATACGAAGCGAAGAAGAATGGCAGGAACCGGACTGTAATCGGATTTCCTCCTAATGAATGACTTATCCGAAATGTTTGATGATTCAGAACGTCCCTCGGGACGTTCTTTTTATTTTGATATGCGAATAGATTCCTTTTGTCGGGTTAGGCTACAGCTAACATACCTTTTCCGGTTGCAGAGTCTGCTTCCCGGAGATAGAGAGGCGCTAATCACGATGCAAAGGACATATTTCAAGACGGGCTTGGTGTGGTGCGTGATTCTGACGTTGTCGGCTTGTGGCCTCAAAGACGTGAAAACGCCCGAAGAATGGTTCAAATTTTCCTGGGCGGGATTGGCGGGATGCGATTCGTTGACATTTCGCGGCAGTGCGGCGATTTTTCGCGGAGAGAATTCCAAGATGGAGGATGCCGTGAACTTTACGGGGAAGCTGAAAGATCATCACCAACTGGCGATTCAAACCACCTTGCCGTCTTCCTCGGGCAATATCGGTGAAACCGACGGGGTACAAGCGGCCGGAACCCATCTTAATACGGTATATAAGGCAGAACTGCAATGGAACGAAGGAAGCTGGAATCTGAAATCCAATAAAACGGATGTCAATAACCTCGGCATTGCGCGGTTGAACCCGCTGGATCAATTAGAGGAAATCCGATCCCAAAAGAAAACGATCAATGTGGAAAGCGGGGCTGCAAGGGGAACGAAGGTCCTGCGAATCGAGCTTGATTCAAAGGAATCCGCACAGAGGTTGCAGGCCAAATTGGCGGACGAAATGGAGGCGGTCAAAGCGGGTTGGGAAGAACAGCTTCTTAAAGTTAAGGCTGAACGTCGTCCGAAAGTGAAACTGGAGTTGGAGCGCACATGGTCGGAGGGAAGGGGCCAGTTAATGTCTATGCTGGATCAGGCGGATGCCAGGGTCGTTTATCATTTAACCATTAATCGAAATTCCGGCCTGCCGATCCGGCTTTCTTCCGAAACGGAGTTGACCTATATAAACGCATCGGGAAATCCCGAAACGGAGGTGTTGCGGACGGACAGTCGGTTTGAACAATTCCGCTGAACCGGGGATGGGCTGACTTCAAAGAAACACCGTGTTACAATAGAAGGGTATAATTAACCAATGTTCAACTTTCTGCGGATTCTTTTTTGAAGCCGCTCCGGGCTCAGAGCCCGTTATTTTTTGAGGAGGCGAGTGCTGTTATGCGAGATCCAAGAATACAGAAACTGGCGGAAAACCTGGTAGGGTATTCGGTTGATGTCCAGCCTGGAGAAAATGTACTGGTAGAAATGATCGGCGATGAACGGGATCTGCTTAAAGCCGTGATCGAGGAAATCGGCAAGAAGGGCGGCAATGCATTTGTTGAGTTGACGGACAAAACCGTTCAGCGTACCCAATTGATGAATGCCACGGAGGAAGGAATCAAGGCGTGGGCTGAATACGATCTTGTCCGGATGAAAATGATGGATTGCTACATCGGCATCCGTGCGGGGGCCAACGTTAATGACATGTCCGACGTGCCTGAAGATAAAATGAAGCTGTACAATTCGCTGTATTCCCATCCTGTACATAGCGAGCAGCGGGTTAAACGTACGAAATGGGTCGTGCTCCGCTATCCGAATGCAAGCATGGCTCAACTGGCTAACGTCAGCACAGAAGCCTTCGAAGACTTCTACTTCGACGTATGCAACCTGGACTATGCAAAGATGGATCGCGCCCAGGACGCGCTGGCGGATTTGATGAAACGTACCGATAAAGTTCGGATTACCGGACCGGGAACAGAGCTTTCTTTTTCGATCAAAGGCATCGGGGCGGAGAAATGCTCGGGACAAAAAAATATTCCGGACGGCGAAGTGTATAGCGCACCTGTGAGAGATTCCGTAAACGGGACGATCAGCTACAACGCCGCCACGCTGTATAATGGCGTTACTTTTGAAAACATCAAATTCCGGTTTGAGAACGGAAAGATTGTGGAAGCGACCAGCAACGATACGAAACGCCTGAATGATATTCTGGATTCCGATGAAGGCGCCAGACATATCGGGGAATTCGCGATCGGCTTCAATCCTTACATTCTGCATCCGATGAAGGACATTCTGTTTGATGAAAAGATCGCCGGCAGCCTTCACTTCACACCGGGTCAGGCTTATGAGGATACCGACAACGGCAACCGTTCGTCGATCCACTGGGATCTCGTGCTGATTCAGCGGCCGGAATACGGCGGCGGGGAAATTTACTTCGATGATGTTCTTATTCGTAAGGATGGGATCTTCGTGCTTCCGGAGCTTGAAGGGCTTAACCCCGAGAATCTGAAATAAGAGAAAATCCCTTGCCTGGAAAGCGGATTCAATGTATCATAAGATTATGTTATTTCAAAGTTAGACACGGAGGGATCGCTATGGCCACTAACAATGAAGCAGTTGTGGAAATTGCTCAAACAGCAGGAAAGTATACTTCATCCATTGTACTGCAAGCGGACAACAAGTACATTGATGTTAAAAGTATCCTCGGTCTTTTTACTACCCTGGTGAACACGAAGAGTTATGAATTGCATGTTCACGGACCGGATGCGGAAGAAGCTAAAGCTGCTGTAGCTGAAGTATTCGCAAAACACGGCTTGGACGTGAAAATAGTGGCTGAATAAGCTAGTTCTGGAAATACTCCTGCCCTATCGGGGCGGGAGTATTTTTATATGTTAGCCGTTTATTTGGCGAGGTTCTTGTATTGGTCCCCGATTTCGTCTAATATTATGAATAGAGTAGATGTGTGGATTTTGGAGGACATAGGGGGGATGAACATGACTTCATCTGATTTACAGGAGCAACTGAATCTCAAAGCGCTCAATCTTCTGAAAGAAGATGCGGATAAAATAGAAAAGCTGATCGAAGTTCAGATGGAGAATCTGGCTACGCGTTACTGCCCACTCTATGAGGAAGTATTGGATACCCAGATGTACGGGTTCTCCAGGCAGGTCGATTATGCAGTGCGCATCGGATTGGTTCAGGAGACGGTAGGCAAACAGATCTTGAGCAGACTGGAACGTAATTTGGCTACGCTTTATGAGGCCATGAACAATAAAAATTAAAAGCCGGCATATAGCAAAAAGCGCATGACCTTGAAATCAAGGGCATGCGCTTTTTTTTGCAGCGAGGTGGATGGAACTATACCAGATAAAAAGAGAAACCGAGAATGCAATAAACCGCAATCAGAAGTAAGCCTTCATACCAGTTGGTCTGGCCGTCCTGGGTGATCGATTTCGCGATAAAAACAGCGACGCCGATCGCGGCAAGCTCGATGACCGTGAAGACAATGTCCATCGGTTTGCCGAACAGATGGCTGATGAAGATCAGTACCGGTGCAACGAACAGGGCGATTTGCAAGCTGCTGCCCACTGCGATTTCGACGGCGGCACCGATTTTGTTCTTCATGGCAAGCATGATGGCTGCGCTGTGTTCGGCGGCATTACCGACAATCGCTACGACGAAGGCGCCAACGAATATTTCGCTCAAGCCGAACTTGGTTGAGAAGGTATCGAGACTATGTACGAGCCATTCGCTGACAAACGCCACCATGACTGTAGCGACGACCAGGTACAAAATCGAACGCTTCTTGGACCAAGCCGGTTCGTGCTCATGCGGAAGCTCCTGATCTTGGCTTTCGGTAACCTCGGCAAGATAATTCTTATGGGTGATCATGGAGAAGACCAGCCAAAGGATATAGGCCACAATCAACACACCCGCAACGACGAGACTGAGGACATTCCGGTCTTCTTCGTGCAAGACGTGTGTATTCAGGAAGATGGCGGGAACAAACAGGGCGATGATGGCCACAATCATCAGGGAGCCGTTCATTCCGGCAAGGGAAACATTGTACTTCTGAACTTTGTACTTCAATCCGCCTGCGAACAGGCTGAGCCCAAGTACAAGCAGAAGGTTACCGATGATGGATCCGGTGATACTTGCCTTAACCATATCGAATTTGGCTTCCCTAATGAGCATGATGGCAATGATCAACTCGGCTGCGTTTCCGAAGGTGGCGTTCAAGAAGCCGCCCAGGCGCTGTCCCGCGTAATGAGCTACGCTCTCCGTTGCTTTGCCCAGGAAACCGGCGACAAAGATGACCGCAACCGCGGAGATGATGAATTCCAAAGTTGCCGACCAATGAGCGTAATGTCCAATGGCGCTTAGTACGAAGAAAAGGACGAGCAGTCCGGGAGATAAGTATTTTTTCATTTCAACACCTCCAAATTCAATATAACCAATAACGTAGTGATTATAAACGAAAGTTAGAAAATGGTCTATATTTGCTTAAAAGGAAATTAGCATTTACAATGAAGAATAATGAGGTTGAAGGAGGAATGACCATGACCGAGCAGTTGCAACTCGATATGGGGCTTATTCGGATTTCAGATGACGTTGTTTCCAAAATTGCCGGAATGGCTGCCTTGGAAACTCCTGGTATAGCTGCTATGTCCGGGGGATTATCTGAAGGATGGGCCAAACGATTAAGCGGCAAAAACGTGCAAAAGGGCGTTACCGTGGAAGTCGGTCAATTGGAAGCGGCGATCGATCTCCGGATCATCGTGCTGTACGAGACTCCGATTCATGAAGTATGCCGGATGCTGCAGCAAAATGTACGGGAAGCTGTGGAAAACATGTCCGGACTGAAGGTTGTTGAAGTGAATGTCAAGGTGGAAGGCGTCGCTTTTAAGGACGACGAGCTTTGATAGAACGGGTAAACGATCAATTCAGACAGGGTTGCCTCTATAACATGGGGCAACCTATTATTTTTGACAAATGCAAAAGCGCGAGTAACGGGGGTCCCCGATTGCTCGCGCTTTTTACTTGAGTATGTGGTTAGCCCTGATGGCGTCTCCGGTGGCTCCAGTCGTACGAAGCGGATTCCTTAACAACGACGGATTTCGTTCTCTCCTGCTTGGTGGGAAGTGTGGATTCCCGCGAAATGCTCAGGACGATCCCCATAGCTACCATCATAACGAGCAGGGATGAACCCCCGTAGCTGATAAAAGGAAGCGTGACCCCGGTCACCGGAATCGTTCTCGTGACTCCGCCGATATTAATGAACGCCTGGATGGCGATCAGACCCATGATGCCGACGCCCATCAAAGTACCGAAGGTGCTGTGGGAGCGAAGGGATACAAGCAGGCCTCGCCAAATAAAGTAAATATAAAAAATCAGGAAGATAATAGTTCCGATAAATCCGAATTCTTCCCCGATCACGGAGAAAATAAAGTCGTTATAGGCATTCGGCAGATAATGCAGCTTCTGAATGCCTTGTCCGAATCCTGTCCCGGCAAATCCGCCGTGCCCGATCGCGGTCATGGATTGGATCAGGTTATAACCCGTATGTTGGGGATCTTCCCATGGGTCGAGGTATGCTTGAATTCTTCCCATCTTGTAGTTATTCTCCGCAGCGGCTGATTCGCTCGGATTGATCTTGTCCCATAGCGCTCCGACGCCCATGACGATACTGGCGCCCAGGATCAGCAGGGCGATCGATCCCATAATATGCTTCAGATTAGCGCCGCCCGCAAAAATGATCAGTCCCGCCGTTGCGACGAGAATGAGACAGGAGCCAAGATCCGGCTGGAGCATAATCAACCCGGCGACAAAGCCGACGATGACCATGACCGGAATGTAACCGGTCCGCAGATCTCGGAAGCGTTCGCCCTTTTTTGAAATAAGAGCCGACAAATACATGATGGTAGTAATCTTGGCCAATTCCGTCGGCTGGATGCCCAGCGTCCCGACTTTAAACCAACTGCTAGCACCGTTGATGCTCCCGGAAAAAGGAACGATCATCAGCAGGATGATCGCCAGAATAAATATCGGTACAAACAATTTCTTATATTTCTCATAAGGAATGTTCATCGAGATAAACATACCGATGAGGCCGACCGCCCCGAAGGCGATCTGACGTTTGGTGAAGTACATCGGGTCGTAATTAAATTTTTCGCTGACCTGAGCAACGCTGGAGCTGGAGCTGAACACCATGACAATCCCGAAGCCCACCATCAGCAAAGTGAGAATGAGAAGCTGGAAATCGGGAGTTCCGCGCCGGGGCTCTTCTTTGTTGTCTCTCATGGATGTTATGCCTTAGGCCTCCAAAAGTTGCTTCAGCTCGGCAAGCTTATGGCTGGCGGTCTTCATAACCAGCGCAGGAATTTCGGATTCGTATTCCAGACCGTGAGGGAAAGTGGCCCGCCCCATGTAGACCGCTTCAATGGCCAGAACCGTGTCCGGATGCTCCAATTTGCCTTCAACGGCGCGCGTATTAATGCGAAGGAAGTATTCTTCATTGTTAAACTCAATTTTATAATCGTATGTAGCTCTGTAATATTCCCATTGCCAGCGAATGAAGCCTACCTTCTCGGCAGATTCATCCAAATAGGCCAAATCGCTCTTAAGTCCATCCAAACCTGTATTTTCAACAATCATCTTTCCGAAGGCCTCCTCCAAAAGTTCGTAAAAAAGTCATGAAAGTTCTCTTCCCATGATATTATGTTTCCATCACTTGTGCAAGCATGGGAAAGCCTTGAAGAAAGTGACGTTTTCTCCAATTTGCCGCATGGAACGCCTCATATTAAGGAAGTCCGTTTTCTGATACAATGGGGGAAGGGATTTGCTGAAAAGGAAGTGAGGCAGAATGCAAAAGGAAGCGCTTCAAGCTTTGTTTCCATCCATGGTGGAGCACAGACGTTATTTGCACCGGCATCCGGAGCTGTCTTTTATGGAGAAGGAAACCTCCTCATTTGTCGCGGACCGGCTTCGCGGACTCGGGATTGAGGTTACATCCGGCATCGGAGGATTCGGATTGATCGGCATCATACGCGGCTCGAAGCCGGGCAAAACGGTGGCATTGCGGGCGGATATGGACGCCCTGCCGATTCAGGACGAGAAGCAGTGCGACTACGCCTCCCTGATGCCCGGTGTTATGCATGCATGCGGTCATGACGGGCACACGGCGGTCCTTCTTGCAGTGGCGGAATACTATAGTCGTCAAAAGGAAGAGCTAGAGGGAGAGATCCGGCTGATTTTCCAACCCGCGGAAGAGGTCTGCCCCGGAGGGGCGGTGTCGATGATTGAAGCGGGAGCGCTCAAGGGAGCGGACGTCATCTATGGTGTCCATTTATGGACGCCGATTCCTGTCGGTGTTGCCGGCAGCGCACCGGGACCGCTAATGGCCTCGACCGATGAATTTTTCATCGATATTCAAGGCCGGGGCGGACACGGAGGGATGCCGCATAGAACGATTGACAGCGTGGTGGCCGCTTCGGCTTTAGTGCTTCAACTGCAAAGTGTGGTTAGCCGATCGGTTGATCCTTTGAATCCGGCGGTGGTCACTATCGGCTCGATTCAGGGAGGGACCGCGCAGAATATTATCGCGGATCGCTGCCGTTTAGCCGGAACGGTCCGTTGCTTCGACGAAGAGACAAGAGCGTTGATCCGTACCCGGATTCATGAGATGGCCGAAGGCACGGCTGCGGCTTATGGAGCTGAAGCGGCTGTGGATTATATGCTGGGCTATCCGAGCCTGGTCAACGATCATCAAGAGTTCGAACGATTCTATGGAACTGCGGCTACTGCGGCTGGCCTACTGCCTGAGGTTTCGCCAAAAATTATGCCGGCCGAGGATTTCGCCTATTATTTAAGGGAGATACCGGGCTGCTTTATGCTTGTTGGAGCCGGAAATCCGGAGAAGGGCATTATTTATCCGCATCATCATCCCAAATTCGATATAGATGAAGCAGCAATGTTGCATGCGGCTGCGCTATTGATCGCTATGCGAGATTCATACTGCGCTGAACATGACTCATCCTCTGGCGCATAAAAATGTTCCCTCTTTGGAATTCTATGTCCGAAGGAGGGATGAACATGAAAAAAGTAAGCGAAATTATGACCCACGATGTAGTTACGGTAACTCCTGAAGACAATGTCTACGAGGTTGCCGTTAAAATGAAGCAGCATGGGACCGGATTTATCCCGGTGGTGGAAAAAGGCGGCGACAAGCTGATCGGAGTGATCACGGACCGCGATTTGGTAGTGCGGGGGATTGCGGAGAAGCACCCGGGATCCACGGCGGTTGAAGCCGTGATGACCAAGGGAATTAAAACAGCTTCGCCGGATACCTCGGTGGATGCAGCGGCCGAATTGATGGCAGAACAGCAAATCCGCCGCCTTCCTGTAACTGAGGGGGACCGGCTGATCGGCATCGTTTCGATCGGCGATCTGGCGGTACGAAACATATTTGCCGACAACGCCGGCGAGGCGTTGGCTGAAATTTCGGAACATGTGCACTAATCCAGCTTAACCCGATTGATAGGCGCGGGATAAGAAGTTCGCGGCCGATGGCTGTCGGGCTTCTTTTTAATATATAGAGATTCATGGATTCGATTTTGGATTGGAGGGTGACAGACGGTGAATACGAACGGAGCATGCATTGTGCAGCGGGATCTGACGATTTTGCTGGAAAAGAATCACCCCGGATTTGAGGACGCCCGGGCACAGTTGGCGCTTTTTGCCGAGCTGGTAAAAAGCCCTGCTCATTACCATACATACAGGATCACCCCATTATCACTATGGAATGCCGCCGCGGCCGGCAGATCAGCCGAAGAGGTCATCCAGGGACTGCGTCGATTGTCCCGATGGGAAATCCCCGGCGGAATTACGGAGGATATTGTCAAATGGATGTCCAGATACGGAAGTTTAAAGCTATACGGCTACGATAAGGAACCGGATCGCTTATGTCTGGAATGCGTTACGGGTGACCCCGGAGTGCTGGAGTCGTTGACCCGAGAGAAAGGGTTGGCCGGATTCCACATGAATCTGATCGACCCTTTACGGGCGCTGGTTCCATCCTTGTGGCGCGGAGCATTAAAGCAGGAGCTGGCTCGTCTCGGCTATCCTGTTCTGGATGAGGCAGGGTATCACCAGGGACAAACTTTATCTATCCAGCTAAGGCCTGTAACCGCCGGAGGAAAGCGATTTGACCTTAGACCTTATCAAGCGGAGGGCGTGGAGGCTTTCGCCGGAGATCAGGACAGCGGGGGAAGCGGCGTACTTGTACTCCCTTGCGGAGCCGGAAAGACGGTGATCGGTCTTGCGGCGATGGCGCATTTTCAAAGCGAAACCTTAATATTGACCTCTAACGTTACCTCGGTACGCCAGTGGATTACCGAAATTGCGGACAAGACGACTTTATCACCAGATGCCGTAGGCGAATATACGGGAGAGAGAAAGCATGTCCGTCCGGTAACGGTGTCGACGTATCAAATATTGACCCATCGCGGAAAGAAAGAGGATGGATTCAAGCATATGAGCCTGTTTAACGAGCGGGACTGGGGACTCATCATTTATGACGAGGTTCACCTTCTCCCCGCCCCTGTGTTTCGCGCTACCGCGGATATCCAGGCAACCCGCCGTCTTGGGCTTACCGCAACCCTGGTTCGGGAAGACGGCTGCGAGCGGGACGTATTCTCGCTGATCGGTCCGAAGCGTTATGAAGTGCCTTGGAGGGCGCTTGAGGAGCGCGGATTTATTGCCCAGGTGGAATGCGAGGAGGTTCGGGTAAGCATGCCTGCGGGTTTGAAAGAGCGATACATCCAGGCTGAAGGCAGAGAAAAATACCGGATTGCTGCGGAAAATCCCCGGAAAACCGAAATTGTAAAGCGGCTATTGGACCGCCATGCCGGAAGGCAGATTTTGATCATCGGGCAGTATTTGGACCAGCTGCGGGAAATTGCCCGATCATTGGACGTTCCGTTAATTACCGGCAGTATGCCGCAGGAAGAGCGGGGGAAATGGTTTTCGCAATTTCGCAAAGGGGAAATTCCCGTGCTTGCCGTGTCCAAAGTGGCTAATTTCGCGGTTGATTTGCCCGATGCGTCGGTAGCGATCCAGATTTCCGGGAGCTTCGGCTCACGCCAGGAAGAAGCGCAGCGGCTAGGGCGGATTTTGCGGCCGAAACAGGATGGCAGCGGCGCATTTTTTTATTCGCTTGTATCGGAAGAGACGCGTGAACAGGAGTTTGCCATGCGCAGACAGTTGTTTCTGATTGAGCAGGGCTATGAATATGTGGTGAGTTTCGAACGGGAGGAAGGAGCATGATCGGACATATTCTCCGGCGCTTCGCCGGACTTCCGTTCAAGCTGGAACGGTTGGATGAGGCGGCGTCAGGCCGGGTTACCGGGGCTGATTTGCGAGCGGCCCTACCCGGGCTTCTTCGAACCGGGGAACTGGCTGCGGTCAGGAAGGCCTGGGGCGAAAAGCTTTACTACATCCCTCCCGAGCGTTTGCCGCTGTTATGGGAGCAGGTTGAGCTCGCCGTCATGCCCCCCCATGACGGCGGTTCTGTGCACCTTCACAAGGAGGCGGGTCCGGGGCTGGTGCTTGATTTGTTCCGGGCGTTGACTTGGATCGCCCGGAACGGCCTGCCCATGACCTCCAAGGGTACAATTCACCAAAAATCGGTCGGTAAGCTGTCGGCCTACTTGTATTTGCAGGACCGGGATGTTGCCGGCCTTGGACTCAGATACCCACATCAGGAAGTATATCCTCCAGGGCTCGCCGTCGTGCTGGATTTACTCCAGTCACTCGGGCTCCTCACAAAGGAGCGGGCCTTATGGGGGCTGGATTCAAGCCGGCTGACAGCTTGGCTGGATCTGGAGCCGGAGATCATGGAGGCCGTCTTGTTCCGCGAGTTGCTGCACAGGTATGTTCCTGACGAAGTGGTCATCCAGCATGCCGTTTACAGGCTGACGCAGCGAGATTTCCGGGAAGGGGTCTGGTACGCGCTAAAGGATATGTATGCTTCCCTTCAAACGATGGGGATGACTTCGGAAGATTTGCCGGATCGGGTCACGGAATGGATCGAGAGCTGGGTGGATGCATTAAGCGGGTTCGGCTGGCTGGATATCGGTAAAAATTCCAAAGGATCAACGTTAGTCCGCTGGCGGCGTAAGCCGCAGCATGAGTTGCCGGAGAAAACGGCCGAAGTAGACCACATAGAGGATACGGCAGCAAACTATGAAGAGCCAGCACGGCCCTCCGGTGTGTTTTTCGTTCAACCGGATTATGAAATATTGGTTCCGCCCGATGTCTCTTACCGGATTCGTTGGGAGCTCGAAGCTTGCTGCGATAATCAGACGATGGATGCGATGTCCGTTTACCGGATCAGCAAATCCAGCGTGGCGCGGGCTGCTGAACTCGGCCGGACCCCAGATGTGGTGCTGGAGCTTCTTAAAGCCCATTCGGCGACGGGAGTTCCGGAAAATGTGTCGCTGGCCCTGGAGCAGTGGGCCGGTGAAATGGGCCGGATTGTGCTCGAGGAAAAGCTCCTGCTGCGTTGTCGAGATGAGGAAGCAGCCGAAACTGTCGCCGCTTTGCCGGCGCTTGCAGGGGTGCTGGAGCGGATCGGGCCGCGTGATTTTATCGTGGATGCCGGGCAAGATGCCAAGGTTCGCAGAGCATTGGAGGAAGCAAACCTGTCTCTGCCCAAGCCGCGCACTGCAGGTGCATCGGTTCACGAGTATCCAAAACTTGAGAAACCCGGATTAACGACCGTGTCGGACTTGTTAAGCGGCAAGTCCGAAGAGCGGGCATGGATTTTTAGCGGTCAGAATCTTCATTTTTACGACCGGTCTGATGAGGTGCCCGGGGCGGAACAATTATTTGCCGGCTTGAATGATATTCCTGTCATGTGGCGAAGCGAGATGAGGGATTATCATGCATCGACCGCAAGGAAAATGATGTCCCAGGCCATAGCATGGAAGACCAAAGTATCGCTGCGAATAGACGGGACGATTATGGAATTTATCCCGATCACTTTGACGGGAGAAGAGAAGTGGACCGTGCAGGGACATCTTTTTTCACAAGTTGACGGGCGGGACGGTGTGCAGGGAAATCTGACCGAACTAGGCCCGGGCCAATGGGAATCAATGCGCCTAATGCTGCCGGAAATGGTCGCCGGTAATGAATGAATTGGATAAAAACCGGAAATCCCCCCTCTTCTTCTTGAAAGCAGTTTGTGATATGATGAATTCGTCTACTTTCGGGTGGAATACTTTGAATAGAATCGAGTTGAAGATTCATGAGCGTAACGGAGATCAACACGGTCGACATGGCCGAGCTGCTTACAAACGCCTATGAATTAGGCGATATGATAAATCAGTCCGCCGCCGTTTCCGAGTATTTATATTGGAAGCGCCAGGTGGAGGAGGATGCCGATGTTCAGGTCCTCGTCAAGAAGTTGGCGTCGAAGAAGGAGCTTTTCGAGGAAACTCAGCGTTTCGGCCATTTTCATCCCAACTATCATGAGGCCAAGGATAAGGTGACCGAGGTCGAGATCGAGTTGGAGCAATTCGAGGCCGTGCGCCGGTTCAAGGCTGCGGAGAAAGAATTGGACGATCTCCTGCATCAAATGTCGGAAACGATCGCTTATGCCGTTTCGGAGAGCATTAAAGTGCCGAGCAACGATCCGAATCCAAAAGGCGGGGGATGCGGCAGCGGCGGAAGCTGTGGCTGCGGTTAAAAGCAAGAAGGATATTGAATCATCAGCAGTGGAGGGGAAAAACATGTTTCCGGAGCGTACAGGCTATATCATTTGGGTCAGCGATTTGAAGGCCGCAAGAAATTTGGACAAATACGGGAGCGTGCATTATTTATCCCGCCGAATGCATTATGTTGTGATGTATGTGAACGCCGAGCGGGCGGAAGAGACGATGAAGAATGTGAGAAAGCTTCCTTATGTTCGTAAAATCGAACGTTCCTACCGCAATGAAATCAAAACGGAATACAGCAAGGATACGGAAGACAAGACCCAATATTACGGTCTCTAGGTCTCTAACCTAATTGCATCACCTTACATGATTCAGCGGCCAACCGGCCGCTTTTTTTAATATTATCCGTCCTTCCCCGCGCACTATAAATAGAAGTTTGGCCCCCTAAGACGCCGTTAGGCGTCTTTCTTAATTTAGTCTTAGCAAGCGGGAAATTTTATTGTCGAATTGAAGGTAATGTTGTAGTATAGTAGGTAAATATACTTAGTTATAAAGACCTATTTGAATGCGAGGTGTTGGCATGAGAGACAAGGTTACGGAGCGATGGAAAACCTATGAAGCGTTTCATGTTCTACTAGGGGATAAGAGAGTCGCTGATATCGTCATAACTCATCATGCCAGGCTGCGGTATCAGGACCGGATTGACCGGAGCAGCGCCGGTGTGGATTACATAGCCCGATGGGCATGGGACTGTTTGAAGCAAGGGAGAATCGAGCCTTATTACCGAAAAGAAGAAGACGTCTACCTTGTGGACGACGATCTTGTTATGGTGGCGGAGTTTTCAGAAATTCCGGGTGAATTTGACGTCAATGGAAATCCGGTGCACCGTATGATTATCGTTACGTTTTTGGGCCGAATGTCGGAAACGATCGAACTGCGGGACCTGAAGTCTTACTATTCCTGGCTTCGTCATTCGCGGCGCATGACATTGATGAAGAACAGTCGCAAAAGGCGATAATATCTAATGCAAAGGCATGTTCCCGGGGGAGCATGCTTTTTTTGCGCTTTCCGTCATGATATTGTTAAGAGAGAAGGAGTGGCTAACCATGGCGTTAAATTACCACCAGCTTCATATTTTTTATACGGTCGCGGAGCGGGGAAGCTTTTCGGCAGCCGCACAGGCGCTTCATATGACACAACCCGCGGTGACGATGCAGATTCAGGCGCTGGAAGATTATTTCGGCAGCAAGCTGCTGGTCAGATCCACCAAAAAAATTGAACTCACGGAAGCGGGGCAGACGCTGTTTCCGTTCGCACGGCGAAGCATGGAGCTGATGCGGGAGACCGAAAAAACGATGTCCCGTTTTACGTCCATGCTGGAGGGCAGGCTTCAGTTGGGAGCCAGTCTGACGATTGGGGAGTATGTGCTTCCCCGGTTATTAGGTCCGTTTGGAAAAAAGCATCCCCATATCTCGATTGCCTTAAAAGTAATGAATACGACGCAAATTATAGAAGATATCGTCAGTCACCAGCTCAACTTTGGTCTGGTCGAGGCCCCGGTGCATCACCCCGATATGGTTTCCGAGCCGGTGATGGAGGATGAGTTGAAGCTAATTGTTCCATCCGGGCATCCTTTGTCCGGCAAAGAGCGGGTCAAGCTTCATGAGGTCGTGGCTTATCCGTTCGTACTCCGGGAGAAGGGGTCGGGAACGAGACAAGTGATGGAAGCGGAGCTGGAACGCCAGGGAATCAAGCCGGAGCGGCTGGAAACGGTAATGGAGCTTGGCAGCACCGGAGCCGTAAAGTCGGCGGTTGAGGCCGGCCTCGGCATTACGATCATCTCGCCGTCATCGGTTAAACACGAACAGGCGTTAGGTTTGCTTAAGGTGGTTGACATCGAGGACGCGGAATTCAAACGGAAATTTTACTCGATTCATTTAAAATCCACGCTATTGCCGGTTTCGGCGGTGACGTTTCTGACCTTTTTGAAGGCTCATCAAAAATCTTTTTAATTAGGAGGCGCGGATTCCATGAATGGAGAACATAATCAAAACGAGCGATATGATCTACATACCCATACCCGGGCATCCGACGGGATGAACAGCCCTGCCGAGAACGTTAGGCTCGCCAAGGAAAAGGGCTTGACCGGCCTTGCCATTACCGATCATGACACGGTGGCCGGGCTTCAGGAAGCTATGGAAGAGGGCGAGAAGCAAGGGGTTATCGTTGTACCCGGAGTTGAGATCAGTACCAGGGCGGGCGGTAAGGATATCCATGTGCTCGGGTACTTCCTGAATTTCAACAATTCGGTGCTCCTGGAGAGATTGGAAGGGCTCCGGGCGACGCGGGACGCAAGGAACGAACTGATTATCCGGAAGCTTCAAGATCTTGGGCTTGAAATTACACTGGACGAGGTCCTTGCCGGGCTCGACCGGACGCTGCGGGATGACGAAAGCCTTGGCCGACCGCATATTGCGGATGCGCTGGTACGCAAAGGGTATGCTGCCGATCTGCGGGATGCTTTTGACCGCTACTTGGGCGAAGGCAAGCCGGGATATGCCTCGCTTCCCCGGATCGCGCCCGAGGAAGCGATAGATTGGATTCGCGATGCGGGTGGAGTTCCCGTGCTCGCTCATCCGGGACTGTACGGGGATGATGATCTCGTGAGTGCGATCCTGGAGCGCGGACGGCCAGCGGGCGTGGAGGTGTATCATTCCGATCACGGACCGGAGGATGTGGAACGGTATTTGCTGCTCGCCGAGCGTTACGGATTGATACCGACCGGAGGATCGGATTACCATGGCGTCCGACAGGGCGTCGTATTTCACGGCGATCTCGGCAGCCGCCATGTTTCGGATAAATGCGTCGGGCTTTTGAAAGAAGCCGCGGGAATAAAATAAGTGATCCTGCCGGATCAACAAACAAAAGCGCCCAATAAGGGCGCTTTTTCGATGACTCAGGCGTTTTTCACGGTATGGGGCAGACCTTTGATCAGCTTCTCATCCGGCGTCACGAATAATGTGCGCTGATGGTCGTAAATTACGAAGCCGGGTTTGGCCCCGCTCGGTTTGCGGACATAGCGGATCAAAGTGCAGTCCACCGGTACGCTGCTGGACTCTTTGGCCTGGCTGAAATACGCGGCGAGCTGGGATGCTTCGTTCAGGGTAGGATCGCCGAAGTCGGAGCTGCGGATCACTACATGGGATCCCGGAATATCCTTCGTATGCAGCCAAGTATCGTTAGAACCTGCCAACCGATTGGTCACGTACTCGTTTTGAAGATTGTTTTTGCCGACACAGATTTCGATGCCTTCCGAAGACGTATAGACGTGCAGAGTAGGACGGTCGTTCTTTTTCTTCTTTTTGCCCTTCTTTGCTCTGTCCCGCAAATAGCCTTGCTGGATCAGTTCCTCCCGAATCTCATCGACATCGCTTAGCGTGGCATAGGCCAACTGCTGAAGCAATCCTTCCAAATAGGTGATTTCCTCGCGCGTTTTTCCCATTTGCTCGTCAATGACGGCCAAGCTGTTTTTAAACTTGTTGTATTTTTTAAAATAACGCTGAGCGTTCTCCGACGGGGTGAGCAGCGGATCGAGCGGGATCGTCTCCGTCTTCTGATCCTCGTCATAATAATTGACCAGATCGACGCTCCGGTCTCCCTTGGAGATGCTGTGCAAGGAGGGCAGCATGAGCTCGCCCCAAATCCGGTAGCGCTCCGCGTCTTCCGCTTCCGACAGGTCCTTCTCAAGATTGGACATCTTCTTGATGTTCTTATTCCGTTCATTTTGCAGGAAACGCAGCAGGTCGCTGGTCTTCTGTTTGACCGTATCCCGAAGGGCTTTCTCTCCGAAATAATCTTCCATACATTCGCTGATGGAGTCATAGGTCTGTACTTCTCCACGAATTAGCGTCAGCCGGACGGCGGAAAATACGCTCTTTCCTTTGGCATTCTCCCCGGTAACGGGGGAATACCGGTTCTCCCGAACATCCTTCATCAATGCCTCAAAAGCGGCCCAGAGCTGCTCCGGACTCTCATCCGGGCTTGGCTCTTCATTCTGATCCTGCTGCTGCCCGGCCAAATGGCCGTAAGCGCGGAAATGGACTTCTTCCGCAATCAGCGGACTGAGGCCGCTGAATGTGCCGACCAGCCAGCCCGGACCTTGATTTTCTTCCTTGGCTGTTTTCCAGGCGGAGAGAAAGTTCTCTTTGTTCGTGCTCAGCGGATCCAGCTTATGCTGCTGCGGCGGCTCCGTGTATGAGAAGCCCGGCATAACGACGCGATAGCCGCTGATGGCCGGTGTGACATGATGAATACCGTCGAGCTGCGTCCCGGTTGCGGGATCAAGCAGGATGATATTGCTGTGACGGCCCATCAATTCCACGACAAGCCGTTTCTGTGAAACGTCGCCCAGTTCATCGCGCTGGCGCACGTCGAAATGAATGATCCGCTCCATCCCGACCTGGGTAATCGCCTCGATGACCCCGCCTTCGCAATGCTTGCGAAGCAGCATACAGAACATGGGGGCTTCCATCGGATTCGGAAAAGATTGCTCCGTCAGCTGAACGCGCGGATACGTAGGATTCGCGGACAACAATAACCGCCGTGTTCCGCCTGCGGAACGCAGCTGGATGATGATGTCGTTAGGGGAAGGCTGATGTATTTTATTGATGCGGCCGCCAACGACCGCTTGCAGTTCATGAACTATCGAGCGAGTTACGATTCCATCAAGTGCCATAAAGTGATAATCTCCTGTCTATTCTCGTATAGAGGATTCATGCTCTCTCTTATGATACATAACTTCAGGCAAAAACTTAAGTGCCCCGCTGTGATAATTTGGGACTGGCCGGAATACATTTACCCTAGGTGGAAAAGCCTTCGCGCTGTATATCGCACAAAATACGGGAGGGGAATTGGGAGGATGGAACAAAAAAACTGGCACCAGTGGAGTGGGGAAGAGCTTCTGGAGCGGTTCGGCGTCAAGCGTGAACAGGGCCTGACCCAGGAAGAAGCGGCTCGAAGACATGAGGAGTACGGATGGAACGAGCTGTCGGAGGGGCAGCGGATTTCCCCGTGGCTGCTGTTTTTGAACCAGTTTAAAGATTTTATGATGCTCGTTTTGATGGGCGCCACATTAATCTCCGGCATTCTTGGCGAATACCTGGACGCCGTTACTATTATAGCCATCATCGTCTTGAACGGCGTACTCGGCTTCATTCAGGAATTCCGGGCCGAGCGCTCCCTTCGCGCTCTTAAGGAATTGTCCGCTCCGCATGCGAATGCGCTGCGGGACGGGACAGTTAGGCATATCCCGGCGAGGGATCTGGTACCGGGCGATATCGTGGCATTGGAGAGTGGAGACCGGATTCCGGCGGATATCCGCTGGCTGGTTACGCACAGTCTTGACGTGGAAGAGTCGGCGCTGACAGGGGAGTCGCACCCGGTTGGCAAGCACGCGGGAACGCTCAGTGAAGCTGAAGTTCCGCTGGGCGATCAGAAGAACATCGGGTTCATGGGCACGATGATTACGCGCGGCAGCGGACGGGGCATTGTTATCCGTACGGGCATGGACACCGAAATGGGCAAAATCGCCGATTTGATCCAAAGCACCGACAGCCAAGAGACTCCACTGCAAAGAAGGCTGGAGCAGCTCGGGAAAATTTTGATCTACCTGGCTCTCGGTCTGACGATTATGGTGGTGCTTGTCGGAATCATGCACGGCCAACCGGCCGGAGCGATGTTCCTTGCAGGTGTAAGCTTGGCCGTAGCGGCCATTCCGGAAGGGCTTCCCGCCATCGTCACGATCGCGCTGGCTTTGGGTGTACAGCGAATGATCAAACGCAAGGCGATCGTCCGCAAGCTGCCTTCCGTTGAAACGCTGGGCTGCGCCTCCGTCATTTGCTCGGATAAAACGGGTACGCTGACGCAGAACAAAATGACGGTCACTAGAGTTTGGGTAGAGGGCCGTTCCATGGAAGTCACCGGGGAAGGCTATGAACCCGTCGGACATATTATGGAAAATTCACATCCTGTCGACCTGAAGAAGGATCAAAGTCTCCGCCGTCTCCTGCAAGTCAGCGCTCTGTGCTCGAACGCGGTCATTTTCGAAGCGGATCCGGATGTGCGCGGACGTAGGAAGGCGAAGGAAGAAGGTCCTGTAACCCAGTGGAAGCTCAAGGGGGATCCTACGGAAGGAGCACTAGTCGTTCTGTCTTCGAAAATGGGGCTTTCCCCGGAATCATTAAGCGCGTCATACCAGCGTCAGCAGGAGTTTCCGTTTGATTCCCAGCGGAAAATGATGTCGGTCGTCGTTGCTCACCAAGGCGGGAAAATGGCGCTTGTAAAGGGCGCTCCCGATATGCTGCTCGATAAATGTTCGTACATTTTATGGGAAGGCAAAGTCGTACCGTTTACGGGGACGCTGCGGGGCAGAGTGCAAGCGGAAAACGAAGAGATGGCGCGCGGTGCGCTGCGCGTTCTGGGGCTTGCCTATCGGGATGTAAAACCGCATGAGAACTTGGATAACGAGGAATGCATGGAATCGCAGCTCATCTTTGTCGGTCTGGCCGGGATGATCGATCCGCCTCGCCGCGAAGCGCGGGATGCGATTGCGGTTTGCCGCCGGGCGGGCATCAAGACAGTGATGATTACCGGCGACCACCGACTGACCGCAGAGGCGATTGCGAACGATCTCGGCATCCTGCCTCGCGGAGGAGCATCCATGTCCGGCAGGGAGCTGGCTTTACTCAGTGACGAGGAACTGGATCGCCAGGTGGATCAAACTTATGTTTATTCCAGGGTTTCCCCGGAGCATAAGCTCCGGATCGTCAAATCGCTTCAACGCAAAGGACATGTCGTGGCGATGACGGGCGATGGGGTTAATGACGCGCCGGCAATCAAGGCTGCGGACATCGGCATCGCTATGGGCATCACGGGAACGGACGTATCCAAGGAAGCTTCCTCGCTTATTCTCAGCGATGACAATTTCTCTTCGATTGTAGCGGCGATTGAAGAGGGCAGAAATATTTACGAGAACATACGAAAATTTATTCGTTATTTGCTGGCCTCCAATGTCGGTGAGATCTTAACGATGCTGTTCGCCATGCTGGCGGGCTTGCCTCTGCCTCTTCTCCCGATTCAAATATTATGGGTCAATCTCGTCACGGACGGATTGCCTGCGATGGCGCTCGGGGTGGATCAGCCCGAGAAGGATTTGATGGAGCACAAGCCTAGAGGGGCTAACGAGAATATATTTGCCAGACGGCTCGGCTGGAAAATTCTCAGCCGCGGGTTGTTGATCGGGCTGTGTACTCTGGGCGCGTTCTGGGTGACTTTAAGGATTGCTCCGGACGATCCGGCACAACTGGCATTGGCGCAATCGGTCGCCTTCGCCACGCTGGTCATGGCGCAATTGATCCATGTGTTCGACTGCCGCAGCTCCCGCTCGATTTTCCACCGTAATATTTTGCAAAATCGCTATCTCGTCGTGGCTGTGCTGTCATCCGTCCTGCTGCTCCTCGGAGTTATGTATATTGAGGCGTTGCAGCCGATCTTCAAGACCGTGCCGCTCGGCACCCGCGAATGGGCGATTTCCCTGGTAGCCGCCGGTATTCCGACCTTCCTGATGGGTGCGGGCAGCGTATGGTCCGGCAAACGCCGCCGCAAATACAACGGGCCGCGTCCGATGGTCACCGCGAAAAGTACAAATATTCGTGCATAGAATCAATACCATTCCGCCCCGCTGAAAGTTAGACTTACCCCAATAAGCAAGCTTTGCCTGTTGATCCGATAGGATATGAGGCGGGCAAAGCCTTTTAAGGGGTGGAAGGTATGATGGAATTTACGAAAATGCATGGCCTTGGAAATGATTTTCTCGTTTTTTACGGGCAGCAAGAACTGCCGGAGAATGTTTCTGAGCTGGCGATACAGTGGTGCAACCGGTATTTTGGAATCGGCGCGGACGGATTGGTGTTTATTCTGCCTTCGGACAAAGCTGATTTTAGGATGCGGATTATTAATTCGGACGGCACGGAAGCCGAGCAGTGCGGGAACGCGATCCGCTGCGTGTCCAAATACGTGTTTGACCAAGGGTATACGGATAAGGAACGGATCACGATCGAAACGCTCGGAGCCGGTGTACAGCAGGTAGTTCTTCAGGTAGAACAGGGAACGGTCCAGCAAGTCCGGGTCGATATGGGTGAGCCCATTCTCGAAGGCCTATCGGTTCCTACGGTGCTGGAGGGCAGCCCCGTGCTGGCGCAGCCGATTGAAACGGCCGGCCGGAAGTTCGACTTTACAGCAGTATCGATGGGAAATCCGCATTGTATCATTTATGTAGAGGACGCTCCTAATTTTGAGCTTGATACTTGGGGGCCGAAGCTGGAGGTACATCCTTATTTTCCGCGGAAAATCAATGTGGAGTTCGCTACCGTCACCTCCCGGGACCGTGTGGAGATGCGCGTATGGGAACGGGGCGCGGGGCCGACGCTTGCCTGCGGTACCGGGGCGTGCGCGACCCTGGTCTCGTCGGTGCTGAACGGGCTAACGGACCGCGCCGCCTGGATCGGATTAAAGGGCGGGGACCTCTTTATCGAATGGAACGCGCAGGATAATCACGTGTATATGACCGGGCCGGCGGAAGCGGTATTTGAAGGAAGTATTGATATTTAAGTAAGAGCCGGGCAGCCGAGGGGGTGTCCGGTTTTGTTTTGACGGTGGCTGATTGAATATGGTGAGTGATGATGGGTTATAGATGATGGATTATAGATGATGGATTATAGATGATGGATTATAGATGATGGCTGGTGGTTGCTGACAGGTGATGGCCAATGACTGATGAGTAGTGAGTAAAGATTGATGAGTAATGATTCATGAGTCGTGATTGATGGTCGAGAGTTGAGAGTTGCTAAATGCTGACAGATGATTGCTGATTGATGATGACCAATGACTAGTAAGTGATGAGTAATGATCGATGAGCGATAGTTGATAGCTGCTGGATCCTAACTACAGATTTATGATGACCAATGACTGACGAATGAACTCTAACGGACATAGGAGCCTTTAAACTGACCTTACACGCTGTTTTTCAAATCTAACGGACATGAGAGCCGTTAATCGGGGCTAAATCCTCAAATTACAGCCTGTTCACTAGATTTAAGGTCCGCTGTGTCCGTTAGATCGGGAAAATGCGCAAACTGGGGGATTTAAGGTCCTCTATGTCCGTTAGCACTGAAAAGTGGAGAAATTGGTGGATCTGGCGACTTCTTGTCAGCTGGAGAGCGTTTGAATTGGTAAGTTTGGCGACCTCATGTCAGCTGAAAAGTGTTCGAATTGGTGGCTTTGGCGTCCTCATGTCAGTTAGAAAGTGTACGAATTGGAGGGATTAACATCTCCCATGTCCATTAGCTCGGGAGAGCGTGCAAAATCGGGGGATTAGCGACCTCCATGTCCGGTAGAACCCGTAGAAAGTAAAATCGAGGGATTAAGCGGGCTATGAGAAAACAACCGAATCAAAAATTAACCAACTGCAGCCCCGCCGCACGCCGAACGTGAAGTAATCCAAATTTGCGATCAATTCTTATCATTCAGGTTGATTTATGATACATTAGAATGAAATTATGAACAGAATGGGCTTACACGGCTCTTTTTAATATTATTATAAGCCTCTGGAGGTACGGACAATGAGACTTGATTTGCGAAAGAGATGGGAAGACGGGGTGCTGGTTGGAGACGGAGCGATGGGCACATATATGTACAAATTCGGTTTTCCTGTAGGGATCGCTTACGAAGAACTGAATTTGCTGCAACCTGAGGTGATTGGCGACGTACATCGGCAATATATAGATGCCGGAGCAGAATTGATAGAAACGAACAGTTTTTCCGCCAATTATTATAAGTTGTCCAAATTCGGATTGGAAGCACAAGTGGAAGAGATCAATCGGGCCGCTGTCCGCATCGCCAGACAAGCTGCGGGTGAGGACGCTTACGTGGCTGGTGCGGTCGGTTCGATCCGCGGCGGAAGACGCGTAAGTGTGACCGATCAGGAATTGAACCAGTATTACGAGCAACAGATTGCAGTCTTATTGGCTGAGGGTGTGGATGCGCTCCTGTTTGAAACGTTCTATGATTTGAGCGAAATGCGGCTGGCGCTGGGACGGGCCCGGCAACTGTCCGATATTCCGACCATCTGCCAATTCGCCGTCGATCAGGTCGGACGTACGCTGGACGGTTATGAGATCTCCGAAGCGTTCGCTATTTTGCAAAATGAAGGCGCCGATGTGCTTGGTTTCAATTGCCATTCCGGCCCGAAGGGCATTATGAGCGTAATGTCCGGACTGGACGGTCCGCTGAATGTTCCGCTCTCCGTCTTCCCTAATGCGGGTTTGGCGGACTATGTGGATGGAGAATATGTATATGGAGCAACTCCCGAATATTTTGGGGAAAGCGCCCGCTCTTTCGCTGATCTGGGCGTCCGCCTGATCGGGGGCTGCTGCGGAACGACGCCGGAGCATATTGCGGCTACGGCGCAAGCATTGAAAGGCTACCGGGCGAAGCCGCTCCAGGAAGGCAAGCCTTTGCCGAAACCAAGGGAATCGGTTGTTCTATCTGGCTCCAATTCCGGTCCAAGTACCGCCTCCGGCAACGCAGCAGATACGACTTCCCATCAGGGGCTAAATTCCAATCCACCTATTACGGAGCTCGTGAAAGAGCGTCATACGGTAATCGTGGAGCTGGATCCTCCGCGGGACCTGGATATCGGCAAATTCATGGAAGGGGCCGCCGCGCTTAAAGAAGCCGGCGTGGACGCGCTGACGCTGGCGGATAATTCGCTTGCCGTTACACGGATGAGCAATATGGCGCTCGGCCATTTGGTTCAGCTCCAGCTGGGTCTGCGTCCGCTCATTCATATCGCCTGCCGCGACCGCAACCTCATCGGGACCCAATCGCATATGATGGGGTTTGATGCACTCGGCATCGATCATGTTCTTGCGGTAACGGGGGATCCGGCACGGTTCGGAGATTTGCCGGGCGCTAGCTCGGTGTATGACACGACATCTTTTGAGATCATCCGTATGATCAAACAGTTGAACGAGGGCGTGGCCTTCTCGGGCAAGCCGCTCAAGCAAAAGGCGAAGTTCGTCGTGGGCGCGGCGTTCAATCCGAACGTGAAGCATCTGCATAAAGCGGTGGAACGGCTGGAGAAGAAAATCGCCTCCGGCGCCGATTATATTATGACTCAGCCTGTGTATGACCCCGAGCTTATCGTAGCGATCAAAAAGGCGACGGCTCATTTGGATATTCCGATTTTCATCGGCATCATGCCTCTGGCGAGCGGCAAAAATGCGGAATATCTTCATAATGAGGTGCCCGGCATTCAGCTTTCGGACGAGGTACGCAAGCGGATGGAAGGTTTGCAGGGTCCGGAAGGGCGAGCTATGGGCGTAGAAATCGCCAAGGAATTGCTCGATACCGCGATGGAGCATTTTAACGGGATTTATTTAATGACACCATTTATGTTCTATGAAATGAATGTCGCTTTAACAAATTATGTTTACGAGAAATCGAAACAGATGGCGGGCCACTTGTCTCGTTCATAATTATCAATTACAATAGGGTAACGGATGTGATGCCTTTGTCTCATAGTATGACAGGATACGGTAGTTCCGCCAGAATCTTCGGCGGATATATCATTCAATTTGAAATAAAATCCGTCAATCACCGCTATTCCGAAGTCGTTCTGCGCATGCCGCGTGAATGGACATGTTATGAGGACGGATTACGGCGATTGGTTCAGCGTGACTTAAAACGGGGACGGGTTGATGTATATATCAGCAAAGAGCAGGATGACGACAGTACCCTGCCTTTTGTTCTGAATTCCGGCGTGGTGGAGTCTTATTTGCGGGCGGCTGAAGATCTGAAGGTGAAATACGGATTGGAAAGTTCGCTGAATGCCAAGGATCTGCTGTCTCTTCCCGATGTTTTGGTATCGCCGGATCATGCACTTGATGGGGATACCGCGGGCGAGGCCTGGGAGAGCGTACTCGTCGACGGACTGGAAGAAGCCTTGGCCGGACTGCTGGAGATGCGCAGAAAGGAAGGCCTTCATTTGGCCGCCGATCTGGAGCAGCGCTTAGTCAGGCTGGAGCAGATTCATGCGGAGCTTATCGCTATGGCTCCTCAGGTGGTAAGCGACTATCGGAGCCGCCTTAAGTCACGTCTATCCGAACTGCTCGAGGGAGCTTTTGATGAACACCGATTCGCTATGGAGGTTGCGGTGTTTGCAGATCGTTCGAATATCGACGAAGAGCTGACCCGGCTGGGAAGCCACTTCGTACAATGCCGGACGCTGCTGCAAGCTTCCGAGCCGGTGGGACGCAAGCTTGATTTTTTGATACAGGAAATGAACCGGGAAACGAATACGATTGGATCGAAAGCCAATCATTTGGCTCTGGTCAACCGTGTCGTGGAAATGAAAGCGGAGCTGGAGAAAATTCGCGAGCAGGCGGCGAATCTCGAATAGCGTCACATTTGACACTGGTGAGTCAAGTAAAATAGGGGGAACTACCTTAACATGGCTATTAAACTTATTAACATCGGCTTTGGTAATATCGTATCGGCCAATCGGATCATTTCTATCGTGAGCCCGGAATCCGCTCCCATCAAACGGATTATTCAGGAGGCAAGGGACCGGCATATGCTGATCGACGCTACATACGGCCGCCGCACCCGTGCGGTGATCATTACGGACAGCGATCATGTCATCCTGTCGGCGGTACAGCCGGAAACGGTCGCCCATCGCCTTTCCACTAAAGATGACGACAACGACGAATAAAATGGAGAGAAATATGGCTAAAGGGTTACTCATTGTATTATCAGGACCTTCGGGTGTAGGAAAAGGTACGGTATGTAACGAGTTGCGGCGTCGTTTGCCCGGACTCGTCTATTCCGTTTCGGCGACTACACGGGGTCCTAGGCTCGGTGAAGAGCATGGAGTGAATTATTTTTTTAAATCCCGCGAACAGTTCTTGGAAATGATCGAAAAGGATCAATTGCTGGAACATGCGGAGTATGTTGGAAACTATTACGGGACACCAAGAGATTTCGTAGAACAGACGATCGAGAGCGGTAAGGACATCATTCTGGAGATTGAGGTTCAAGGGGCGCTTAAGGTAAAAGAAAAATTTCCCGAAGGCATTTTTGTTTTTCTGTTGCCGCCGTCGCTGGATGAACTGAAAGGCCGGATTCAAGGCCGGGGAACCGAAAATCAGGCAACGATCGACCACCGGATGTCTGTGGCAGCCCATGAGATCGGTCTGCTTGAGAATTACGATTACGCGGTCGTGAATGACGAGATCGAACTGGCATGCCAAAGAATAGAATCGATTATCGTGGCCGAACATTGTAAGGTCAAGAACAAGGCTAAAGAATTACAGATTGGCAAATGAGTCTAATAGAAGAGGTGTTTCTTAATGCTGTATCCATCGATTGATAAAATGCTGGGCAAGGTCGGCAGTAAATACTCCCTGGTTGTAGCTGCTTCCCGCAGAGCAAGACAACTGAGAGAAGGGGAGAAGAGCGAATTAAAACAGCCCAGATCCCATAAGCAGGTCGGCGTGGCTTTGGAAGAAATTTATGGTGACTACGTGCAGCTTAGACAAGGCAGCCAGGTTGAGCCCGACGAAAACAAATAGTTTCATATGACCTCGTGGGTCGAGGAATTAGAATAACAACCTCTTTAGGACAACCGCGAGGTTGTTATTTTTTTCTGTCGTTAAGGTTTTGGGAGAAAGCGAGGGGAACGGCATTGATGAACGGAAAAAAAATTCTGCTTGGCGTAACCGGAGGCATTGCCGCTTTTAAGGCGGCTTCGTTGTGCAGCAAGCTCGTACAGCAAGGGGCGGAGGTCCGCGTTATTATGACGGAATCGGCCACGAAGTTTATTACGGAGCTGACCTTGCAGGCCTTGTCTAAAAATCCGGTGTACACCGATACTTTTGATGAAAAGAATCCGATGGCTATCGCCCATATCGATTTGGCCGACTGGGCCGATCTGGTATTGATCGCACCTGCGACGGCCAACATCATCGGGAAAATGGCGGCGGGCATCGCCGATGATATGCTCTCGACGACGCTGCTTGCTACCCAGGCGCCAATTATGCTGGCGCCCGCGATGAATGTGCACATGTATGTGCATCCGGCGGTAATCCGGAACCTTGCCGAGCTCGCCGCTCGCGGCGTTATGATGGTGGAGCCGGGGGAAGGGCTGCTGGCTTGCGGGTACACCGGTAAAGGGCGGATGGAAGAACCCGAGAGCATCGTGGCTGTGGTGCGTTCTTATTTTGAACGTCAGGAACAGCGGAATACACTGCCTTTATCAGGCAAAAAAGTGGTAGTGACCGCAGGAGGAACCGTCGAACGGATCGATCCGGTCCGCTATATTAGCAATGACTCATCGGGTAAAATGGGCTTTGCGGTAGCGAAAGCTGCACATGCTTTAGGAGCAAACGTCACTTTGCTTGCAGCAAACACGCATTTGCCTATGCCTGCTGGAGTCCGGGTCGTTCGTCTGGAATCCGCACAGGAGATGTATGAAGCGGCATTGGCGGAATGGAACGATACCGATATCTTGGTAAAAGCTGCTGCCGTAGCGGATTACCGGCCCAAGGAAGTGTCCGACCGTAAAATCAAAAAATCCGGAGATACGATGACTTTGGAGCTGGTGAAAAATATCGATATTTTGGAGTCGCTGGGCAAACAAAAGACGAAGCAGTTGCTAATCGGCTTTGCGGCCGAAACAAATGACCTGGAGAAGTATGCAATGGATAAGCTTCAGCGGAAAAATTGCGATCTCCTCGTTGCAAATGACGTCACCCGGGAAGGCGCCGGCTTTGGCACAGACACGAACCTGGTGAATATTTACGACAAGGCCGGTCTGGTTGAATCTCTGCCGCTTTTAGCCAAGGATGAGCTGGGGATGCGGATTATGGAGATAGCAGCGGTACGATTACCGGGAGTGATTCAATGACGTACAAGGTTGCCAAAGTCATAGTCGATGTGCCGAGCCGGGAGACCGATCGGCCTTTTGACTATTTAATCCCGGATGAGCTGAAGGGTTGGATTGAAGTAGGAAGCCGGGTCGGCGTTCCGTTTGGACGGAGGACGGTTCAGGGATTTGTTCTGTCGCTGCACCGGGAGTCGGACATGGACCCGGCTCGGATGAAGCCGATCCAGGAACTGCTGGATTTAATGCCTCCACTACCACCGGACCTCGTTGAAATGGCAGAGTGGATGAGCCGGAAATATGCCTGCAGCATGATCTCGGCACTGCAGGTGATGATCCCCGCCGCGCTTAAAGGCAAGGCGGAAAGATATATTTCCGTGGCTGAAGATGAAGGCGGACAAGACGCTTTGTCGGAGGCGGATACATCGGCTGGAAATGCCTATTCGGACGGTTTGTTCGCTGTTCCTGAGCTGCTTACGGGAGAAGAAAAGGAGATCGTCGCCTATGTCAAAGCAGCAGGCCAGGTGACGATGGATCATTTGAGCGCCCGTTTTGCAGACCGGGCCGGTAATCTTAAGGGACTTATCCGGCGCGGAATTCTGGCGGAAACGCAGATGATCAAGGACAAGGTCCGCAAAAAGACGGTAAAGACGGTGTCTGCCGCAGTGAGCGGCGAAGAAGCGGAGATAGCGTTGGCTTCCTTTAGCGGACAGGCCCGGCGCCAAAAAGAGGTTTTGCAATTCCTGCTCGAGGTCGGTGTTCCGTTATCCTTGCAGGAAGTGTTGTCAACGTTGCGGGTAACCGCGGGGACGGTAGCCAAGCTGGCTGAAAAGGGCTTTGCGGTCATCGAGGACGTAGAAGTGTTCCGAGATCCTTACCGGAATCGTCATTTCAAGGGTACCGAGCCGCTGGAGCGTACCGCTGAGCAGGAGGTCGTGTACGGCAAGGTAACCGAAACTTTGGATGAACGAAGCTATGGCGTGTTTTTGCTGCACGGCGTGACCGGCAGCGGTAAAACGGAAGTTTATTTGCAGACGATCGAACGCTGCATCTCATTGGGGCGCCAAGCTATTGTGCTGGTGCCGGAAATTTCGTTGACACCGCAGATGGTCGAGCGTTTTAAAGGACGCTTCGGCGGCAAGGTGGCGGTTATGCATAGCCGCCTGTCTACGGGAGAGCGTTATGATGAATGGCGCAAAATCCGTGAAGGCCGGGTTCAGGTCGCAATCGGTGCCCGGTCCGCGGTGTTTGCTCCGTTTGCGGATTTGGGCTTGATCGTGATGGATGAAGAGCACGAGACCTCCTATAAGCAGGAGGAAACACCGAAATACCATGCGCGGGATGTGGCGGTATACCGGGCACACCAACATAACGCTGCAGTCATTCTCGGCTCGGCGACACCGTCGCTGGAGAGCTATCATGCGGCGCGTTCGCAGGCGGACGACAACTTTGCTCCGCTGTTGCTGGAGATGAAGCAGCGTCCTTCCGGCAGCCATTTGCCCGGGGTAAATATCGTGGATATGCGGGAGGAACTGCGGGATGGCAACCGCTCAATGTTCAGCCGGGCGCTGCATGAGGGAATCGCAGCTCGGCTGGAACGGGGTGAGCAGACCGTTCTGCTTTTGAACCGCAGAGGACATTCCACCTTTGTCATGTGCCGGACTTGCGGCTATGTGGCCGGCTGTCCGGAATGCGATATTTCGCTGACCTATCACCAAAAATCAAACAATCTGCGCTGCCATTATTGCGGTTACGCCGCTCCGGCACCATCGATCTGTCCCGAATGCAACAGCGAGCATATCCGGTATTTCGGAACCGGGACGCAGCGGGTCGAAGGAGAACTGGCGAAGCTGTTTCCGGGAATCCGGGTCATTCGGATGGATGTGGATACGACAACGGAGAAAGGCTCTCACGAGAAATTGCTGCAAACATTCCGGGAAAAAAAGGGCGACGTGCTGCTCGGTACCCAGATGGTTGCGAAAGGGCTGGATTTCCCTGATGTGACGCTGGTTGGCGTAATCGCGGCGGATACGGCGCTGAATTTTCCGGATTTCCGCTCTGCGGAGAAAACGTTCCAACTGCTTACTCAGGTAGCCGGACGCGCCGGACGACATCAGCTTCCCGGCGAAGTGTTCATCCAAACCTACATGCCGGATCACTATTCCGTCATTCATGCCAGCAGGCATGATTACGGATCGTTCGTCCGGGAGGAGCTCAATCATCGCAGGGCGTTGCATTATCCGCCGTACAGTCGATTGATTCTTGTGACGCTGTCACATGAAAAGCTGCCGCTGCTGCTGCGGATGGCGGAGAATTTTGCCGGAGATCTGCGGGGTAAGGCCCAGCGGCTCGGCTGGTACGGCAACCTGGACCGCTTTGCGGCGGAGGCGCTCGACATCCTGGGACCCGTCGCTTCACCGATTCCGCGCATCAAGAACCGCTATCGGTTCCAGTGCATGGTGAAGTACCGCGGTCCGCTCGAAGCTGTCCGGCTGGTCAGGGAAACGGCGGCGGATACACTGGCTAATCTACGCGACTCATCGCTGCAAATCAGCATCGATGTAGACCCTCAAATGTTGATGTAGGCGGTCGTTTTTGACCGACCATCTGGCTGGCGCAGCGAAAGCCCATTGGAAATATCCAATGGGGAGTGTGCCAAGTTGCTCGAAGTGAGGCTTTAATTGGATATTTCCAATGAAATGATTGATAAAGCCTCGATTGGGCCAATTTTTTATTATTCTATTGGATATTTCCATTCGAATAACGTTTTAAGGGAGTATGTGCGCTTTTTGATTGGATATTTCCAATTAGAAGAGATGCGTTGGGAACCTCTGGGGCGTATTACTAAATAATATATTAGGAATAATTTCTTGAAAGATGGTGGATATTGTGGCATTGAGAATTATCGTAATGGAACCCGATGAAGTGCTGCACCAGGTAGCGAAGGAAGTCAAAAAAATTACGCCGAACGTGCAAAAGCTTTTGACCGATATGGCTGATACGATGTACGAAGCAGAGGGAGTCGGCCTTGCCGCACCGCAAATTGGGATTCTTAAAAGAGTAATCGTCGTTGATGTCGGTGACGACAACGGACTGATCGAACTGATCAATCCGGAAATTGTCTCTAAAGATGGAGAGCAATTTGGTCCCGAGGGCTGCCTCAGTATTCCGGGCTACCGCGGGGATGTTCGCCGGGCGCAAACGGTGACCGTTAAGGGATTGGACCGCAACGGCAACGAAGTTACCTATACGGGGTCCGATTTGCTCGCGAGAGCATTCCAGCATGAAATCGACCATTTGAACGGTGTTCTGTATACCGACATCGCGGAACATGTATATGAAATTCCCCCTGAGGAAGAAGAGAAGGAGTGATCTCTCCGTGAATATTGTTTTTATGGGAACTCCGGCATTTGCGGTCCCTTCCCTTGAGGCTTTGCTGAAGGAAGGTTATCATATCGTGGGAGTTGTGACGCAGCCGGACCGTCCGCAAGGCCGGAAAAAAGTGCTTACCCCGACCCCGGTAAAAGAGGCTGCATTGAAACATGGTCTTCCGGTGCTGCAACCGCAACGCATGCGCTCACCGGAGGCTGTGGAAGAGCTGGCCGCGCTGAAGCCCGATCTTATCGTGACAGCTGCCTATGGCCAGATTTTGCCCAAAGCGGTGCTTGACCTCCCGAAATACGGATGTCTGAATGTCCACGGTTCTTTGCTACCTAAGTATCGAGGCGGGGCGCCGATCCAGCGTTCGATCATTAACGGGGAACAAGAAACCGGCATTACGTTGATGTATATGGCCGAAGGTCTCGATACGGGCGATATGATCGCTAAATCGGTAGTACCGATAGAAGACGAGGATACGGCTGGCTCTATTTTTGAAAAGTTGAGCGTCGCTGGGGCCGAGCTTCTAATCGAACAGCTTCCGCTCATTGTAGACGGAAAGGCGGAGCGGATTCCGCAGAATGATGCCGAATCCACTTACGCACCCAATCTGTCCCGTGAAGATGAGCGGATCGATTGGAGCGCATCGTCGCGGGATATTTTCAATCGGGTACGCGGGCTGGTTCCTTTTTCGGGCGGATTTACGACTTGGGATGGCGAAGTGTTCAAGGTATGGTCTGTCGCAAATCCTTCGCAAAGCGGGAAGGGAGCAGCTTCCGGACAAGCTCCAGGCACGGTGCTGGAACTGTCTCCTGCAGGAATCGAAGTTAAAACGGGTGACGGATCCGTGCTTCTGACCCGGGTTCAGCCCGCGGGCAAAAAGGCGATGGAGTCATCCGAATTTATCCGCGGCGGCGTGATGAAGAAAGGCACGGTCCTGTCATGAGCGCAGACAAAGGGCCAAACCGGAAACAAGGAAAAAGCAGTGGAGCAGGAAGCGGGGGAGGTTCCAAACCGGGCGGCGGACGGACTAAATCCGTTCAAACGACTGCTAGGGACACAGCGCTTCAGGTATTAACGGCGGTAGAACAAGAGGGGGCCTACAGCAACTTGCTCCTGAACGGTGCGCTCCAAAAATCCGGCTTGTCCGGCGCGGATGCGGGACTTGCAACGGAACTTGTGTACGGGACGATCTCCCGGATGAACACGATCGATTATTTTTTGGAGCCGTTTATTGCCAAAGGATTGGCCAAGCTGCAGCCTTGGGTTCGGAATTTGTTAAGACTCAGTTTCTATCAGCTGTATTACCTGGATCGGATTCCACCTCACGCTGCGGTCAATGAAGCGGTGAATATCGCAAAACGCCGGGGACATCAGGGGATTTCGGGAATGGTGAACGGGGTGCTGCGTAATGTGCTGCGCAGGAAGGAAGAATTGGTGTTGCCGGAGGATTTGCCGCCGGTGAAGCGGATCGCGCTGCAGCATTCTCATCCGGAATGGCTGGTAGCCCGGTGGGTAAAGCAGTACGATGAAGCAACGGCAGAGGACATCTGCCGCGCTAACAATGAACCGCCTTCCGTCAGCGTTAGAGTCAACCGGTCTCGAGTTAGCCGGGAAGGGCTGCTTAATCTGATGCAAAAGCAAGGGCTTGAGGCTGTGTCTTCCTCTATGTCGCCGGATGGGATTCTGGTGGAAAGCGGAGGGAATATGGCGCTTACCCCTTGGTACAAGGAAGGCCTGTTGTCCGTTCAGGATGAAAGCTCCATGCTGGTTGGAGAGGCCGTGAGTCCTCAGCCTGGAATGAGCGTGCTGGACTGTTGTGCGGCACCTGGCGGTAAGACATGCCATATGGCGGAGATCATGGATGGCAGTGGTAAGGTTATCGCAAATGACATCCATCATCACAAAGCGAAGCTGATTCAAGATCATGCAATCCGCTTGGGACTCGATAATATCCAGACGTTGTCCGGGGATGCCTCCAAGCTTGCTGAGCAGTTCGAGCCGGAGTCTTTTGACCGTGTGCTGCTTGACGCGCCTTGTTCAGGACTTGGCGTCATTCGCCGCAAGCCGGACTTAAAATGGGCCAAAACGCCGGGGGATATCAAGGAAATCTCTGGAGTTCAACGTGAATTGCTTGATGCCGTTTGCGGATTGGTTAAACCCGGAGGCGTGCTGGTTTACAGTACCTGTACCATTGAAAAAGCGGAGAACGAGGATATGGTTCGCTCCTTCCTGGAGCGCCATCCGGAGTTCAGACCGGCTGAAGAGCAGCCGGAGAGCTGGAATCATTTGCGGGAAGCAAGATCACGCGAATCGGTGGGGCTGCAAATTTTACCCCAGGATGCCCATTCGGACGGATTTTATATTGCGCGGTTGGTCAAGCAGGCCTAAGTGGTTTAATAAAATAGACTGTTTACGACATAACCATTTACGAATTTGGTTTACTGGTATATACTGGATTTGGTGAAGCACACCTTTATTGTCGCAATGCGATGGATGAAGGTGTGTTTTTTTGTTGCTTAATTTCCTTATATTATCAAATTAGTAATTCAAAAGGAGGTATGTGTGATGCGATTCACGAAAGAGTAGGTATTAAATTTCTAAAGTTGACGGGAGCGAATTGTAATGAATAGAAAAGTAACCATTACCTTGGGGCTAGCTCTTGTATTAGCAAGTCTGCCAGGCCTTACATCAAAGTCCAATGCTGAAATTCAACACGATGCCTTTAATGATATTTCCGGACACTGGGCCAGAAGTACAATTATGACTGCAGTTGAGAAAGGTTATGTTTCCGGATACCCTGGAGAACTATTCAAACCTGATTTGGAAATCAGTCGTGCTGAATTTGTGAAACTGGTTGTTTCCGCATTAGGGTATACGGAAGATCAGGCAGATCAGATCGCTAGTGGTGCAAAGTGGTATGACGGTTTTGTTCGGACGGCTGAAGAGAAAAAGCTATATAGTACGGCCGATTTTAGTAATTCGGATGCGTCATGGCGGGCTAACATTACGAGAAAGGAAATGGCTCGTATTGCAGCGCGTGCTGTAGGCGAGAGCACGGACGATGATGATAAGTGGTTCTATTTAGCTACAAAAAAAGGATTGATTACAGGGCTCGGTAAAGGTCAACTGGGTGAGAAAGTAACGACAACTCGGGCTCAGGCGGTAACGATTATTGAGCGTATACTCAAATCACGTGAGGGAGCCGTATTGCCTGTGGATAAATATGCGGTCTCCAGTGCTGAAATCGCCTGGCATGGTACTAATATTTTTACGGTGATGCCGGAAGTTTTTGTAACCAATGAAAAGCAGTTGAATGGCAAGCCTGTAGAAGAACTTTGGCGCAAAGACTTGATGGTTGTTGATCCGGGTAACGGAAAATATAAAGGCGAGTTAGAAGCGCTAATTGCGATTGATTTAGAAGATCCTAACGATCCGAACCTGAAGTTGCTGCCTCCGTTGGAGGAGTTGAAGTGGGATTATTTTGCTTCTGCGGTAAACGGGGTTCCTACGAAATTCATTCCGTTAAAGAAGCTTCCGGCGAGTTACTTCTTATTTTTTAAAGGAAAGGAAGTTTATAATAACGATTCGAATTTATATTATTCTAATCCTGAGGGTCCGTTTTTTGGAATAGATGGAATAGAATCACCAGATAGAGAAGCGTTTTTTCATGGAGAATTAAATGGAATTGGAAGTCTATTTCATAAAAAGGTTGCTGACATTAACGGTCATATCCTTCCTAAGATAGGTTGGACGCAGGGGATTCATCCTATTGAAATTCGAATTTTTACTCCTGTCCGAAGCAAATATGGTTATAAGTCCAATATTCTATTAAAAATTGATGGTCCATTTAAAAAAAATATTAGGTGATGATGATTGAAGTGTAAATGGGTAAACTGCTCTTTTTATTTATTGCTGTGTTTGGCTATAATGACCACCCCTGCTATGGCTCAGTCTAGTGACGTAGAACAGAGTTTGCCTATAGAAAACATTCCCTATATCCTCAGCGAAGATAATCGGCTAGATACGCCCGGGTCGGTCTTCACCAAGTTCAAAACTCTTCAACCTCAGGTTAAGGTGGATGTGGGTCAGGGTAAAATCATTACAAAAATTGAATTTTATATGAATGGGGATGTAGTTAAAACTTTGAACTGGGGATATCAGTCTATAGATAACAAGGTGAGTTTAGAGGGGAATCAGGTTACAGTAACTACTGACAAGAACCGTATGGAATACGGGGGCTTCTTTGCATGGCAGCGTTCCGCTGCAGCAACGAAATGGACGCCAGGTTCTGGTGACTATACTATTCTGGAAAGCTTTAGCGTCCCCAAAGACGCTCATGGGGCCGATATGTATCCTGGGGTCAAAGTAGATATCCCTGTCTCATCGATACGTTCTACGGCGTATATGAATACAGATTATTACAGCGGGAACTTTAAAACAGGTGTTATCAATGATGACATTCAATTGTTACGACGATTAAACCAGACTCAAATCGGAGTAAATGTGGATGCTGAAATAGATCGTACTAATGTTAAGTACCCACATGGGGAAGGTAGAGTTGATCCTACAACCCAAATTGGAAGTCTCGTTGTCAAAAGTTTAGATGAGGTCGATGTTCACTACATTCAAAATTATGATCATGAAGGTTATAAAGTTCCACTACCCGCCGGCGGCAACGCAGCGATGATGTATTATCTTAATTCTAGTTGGTTTATCCTAACCTCATATACTTATCAATACCCAGATAAAATGAAAATTTACTATAAGGAAGGCGATGGACCTCCCCCTGGTGGAGGAACCACGAACCCGGGCGGCTGCACCGAGCCAAGCCCAAGCGGCCAAGTCAAGGAATCCTCGCTAACGCCTCCTGACGTCAGGGCCGTAATCAAGGCGGATGCTCGGGGGAATGAGCGTTTTGATGTGCTTGATGGAATTCCTACTTCGGAAAGTTTGTACGGGAATGTATGGGCTAAGAGCTATCTTTCAAAAAATAAATTCGTGCAAATGAGTGGGAAATGTACATATGAGGTTACTGTGAACCGGGAATATGAGCTGAAGTGGGATCCCGGAAAAAAGGTGCCCAAGCCGGATGGTACCGGGGAAATGGATGCGCCAGATCCGCAAACGGCAACGGAGACGCTGACGAAGTCATATACGATCGAGAGGCCTTATTCTTTTTGGGTTATTGACAATCTTGAGGTATATCAGATCGATCAGGCGAAATTGTGGAATTACGCCTTTAATGGCGGCGGCATCACGATTACGCCCAGCGGGTATTCACCGCCAAGCTTCTCGGCTTCGAAGTCAAGCGGGTATACGCCCCCGAACCCTCCCAGTTCGGTAGATGCGCCTAAAGGAAGTAAGTCGGGAGGTAAGGAAAAGCCGGATATTTCGAATGAAAATCTGGAGTCCTACGCGGAACAGGCCGTTGAAAAGGTTAAGGTCAAAAATGACAGTCTCACATTTAACGGCTCTACTATTATGAGCGGGGATCAAAGTAATGAAAGCGGGCCAACGCCAAATCAAGTGCCGCTGCCGCCGGAAATCAGCCAAAATGTGCTTTATAGTCCTGGAAATACGATTCCAACGAGTAAAATCAACCAACCGAGCCAACCCAGCACGGGAACGATTTATTACGGCTTAATGAGCGGGAATATTAATGGCGGAGCGAATGTGAATTACGCTATTTACGGGATCAACCCGGTGACGGTCCATACTCCTGTAGTCATATATCCTGAGGTTTCGGACGATGCCGAGCACAATCAGAAGACCCGTCCGGCAGCAGGGCGGTCCGCGGTCATCCTTGATCGTCCGTTCACGGTTGAAATGCCTAACAGCGGACAACATGCCAACTACAGGGGCTATGGGTACAATAACTATCTCAAATACATAGGCAGCAAGCAGGTCCGCTTTCCTTTTGATGTGTATGACGGGAGCCGGACAACGTTTTATCCGAAAAACACATGGATCGAAGTCGATAAAACGCGAGAGTCATTCACTTACTTGCTTCCGGTATGGGTCGATGAAGGCTTTTACGAAGTCGAGTTTCGGACGATAGCGCATAATGCGCCTGCCGGGGCGAGTCAACAGAATCATGCGAATCTGGATCTTGCGCATCATATTGCTTATGATACGGTGCCCGTGGATGTTATCGGACGGGTATATGATTTTCGGATTACGGATATTTCCGATTATAACTGGGAGACGGTATTCCGCGCTTCGGCGGGTTCTGCGTTGCCTACTGGCACGTCCTACTGGGTCGGGTTAAACGGCATTGACGGCGCCGCACGGGGAAATACGGGCAGATTCACACTGCCGATTCGGCCCGGCAGCCATCCGCTCTATCAAAACGTGGTCATCAAAACCGGATACCATTTCAAATTTGACTTAAAAACAAAAGGGAATATGTTTGGACCGAACGACCGCATCCGCATCACTCCTTCGTTTTATTTTGTCAGCGCCAAAGACGGTACCCGGATGAAAGCCGATTTGTATTATCATGCGGGCAACCGCAGCTATGTCAAAATTGGATCGCCTCGGGATCAAGTACAGCGTTACGTTATTCTGAACGAACGGTTGCGCAGCGTCCCGATGGAGGAATTGATCGATACCGCACTTTATAAATATGATCATGATTTTACTTTTGATCAAATATCCGGGATCAGCCGGACGCAATATGTACAGAATTATATCCGGAGAATTTCCGGGAAAAAGACGCCGATAGGCAGTTTAAGCCTGCTGGAGTTGAATGAGCGCATTCGCACATGGATCGGGCCAAAGAACGGGATTCCCTCAGGAGTTGATCCGGCAAGAGTCAATGCTTCCGTGCAAAAATGGTACGGTGAATACAGTCTTCCCGCAGATCTCTATGTCGTGAAGGCAGGAACGAATGTCGCCGAATATGGCAGGACGCATAACGGACTGAGCGATCATTCCCCGGTTTTTTTGAAGGACGGGTATATTGTAGTCAATTTCAATATTGAAACTGTAAGGAACGGGGACGGGAGTAATCCTTATTTGCAATATATTAACGCTCCCCTCATGAATCAGTGGACTCAGATGGAAGGGTTTGCCCGCACGGTGACCGATCCTTACGGTAGGTCTTTTGCGCTTAGGGACGGAGATGTAGTCTTTTATGATGCGAACCGTTCGAGCCGGGATGATTTCAGTTCTATGGTTACGCATTGATTTTTAGGACGATTCGGGTTTGAAGAGCTTGATGAAGAGGGGCCGGAATGCACTGTCTAAGGGGTGCTCGCCGGCTCTCTTCTTTTCCTGGGAAGTATTCCATAAGAGCGTGAAAAAGGGCTGCTCTTTAGTGTAATCGCGATTTATGCTAAAATAGGAGGAATGAATGGAAAACAGCAGATAAATTTATACGAATAGGTGTGTGAAAAGTGAAACCCTTTATATATGATTATAGCTTGGAAGAACTGCAGGAATGGGCGATTCAGCAAGGTGAGCCCGCTTTCCGCGGAGGTCAGATTTTTGATTGGTTGTATGTGAAGCGGGTTAATTCCTTTGAGGAAATGACCAACCTGTCCAAGGGACTGCGGCAGAAGCTGGACGAGCAGTTTGCGTTCGTGACGCTGAATGAAATTACGAAGTATGAATCCAAAGACGGCACCGTGAAGTTCCTGTTCGGTCTGCATGATGATCATGCGATCGAGACGGTCATCATGAAGCATAATTACGGCAACAGTATCTGCGTGACGACGCAAGTCGGCTGCAAGGTCGGATGTACGTTTTGCGCTTCTACCCTGGGTGGCCTGAAGCGGAATCTGACGGCGGGCGAAATTGTTGCCCAGGTCGTGCAGGCGCAAAAAATACTCGATCCTCGAGGCGAACGGGTGAGCAGCATTGTCATCATGGGTACCGGGGAACCGTTTGAAAATTATGAAGCCACGATGAAATTTTTGCGAATTATGATCCATGAAAAGGGCTTGAACATCGGACAACGGCATATTACTGTATCAACGAGCGGGATCGTCCCGAATATTTATAAATTTGCCGATGAGGATACGCAGATCAATTTGGCCATTTCGATCCATGCGCCAAATGATGCTTTAAGATCCAAGCTCATGCCGGTAAACCGGCGCTTTCCTTTTGACGATGTCATGGAATCCCTTCGATACTACATCGCCAAAACGGGTCGGAGAATCACTTTCGAATATGCCCTGATCGGCGGGGTAAACGATCGCCCCGAACATGCCGAAGAACTGGCTGGCGTACTGAAAAGCATGCTTTGCCACGTCAATCTGATTCCGGTCAATCATGTGCCGGAACGCAAGTATGTTAGAACATCCAGAAACGACATTTTTCAGTTTCAACGCATTTTGGCGGAAAACGGCATTAACGTGACCATCCGCCGAGAGCAAGGCCATGATATTGCGGCGGCTTGCGGACAATTGCGGGCGAAGCACATGGAGACTGGTACGAGGTGATCGAATTTGATTAAGACGGTTTACGTAAGTGATGTAGGGCGTGTTCGCTCGGTAAATGAGGACAGCTCCTGGGTTGCCCGTTTGGAGCAAGGGTACACACTGGCGATCGTTGCCGACGGAATGGGCGGCCATCAGGCCGGAGACACCGCTAGTCGGTTAACGGTAGAGACGATTGTGCAGGATTTGCATAATCTTCCTTCGGGACTTTCCGTTGAGACTTGCGGGGAAAAGTTAAAGCAGGCGATCCTCCATGCAAATGATGTAGTTTATCGGGAAGCATCGGAACACGAAGAGTATCACAATATGGGCACGACCGTCGTGGCCGTGCTGATCGGGGACCGGGAAGGAATGATCGGCCATATCGGCGACAGCCGGGTTTACAAGTTCAGTCGGGGCGAAATGACCCAATTGACCGAGGATCATTCCCTTGTAAACGAGCTGCTTAAGACGAAGCAGATCAGCGAACAGGAAGCCAACGTGCATCCGCACCGCAACGTGGTCACGCGTGCTCTTGGAACGGACCCGCAAGTCGTTGTCGACTTGTATCCCGTAATTTTGGAGCAAGGGGAAATCCTGTTGCTCTGCAGCGATGGACTTAGCAATTATGTAACACTGGAACAAATGACCCAAACGCTCGGATCGGAAGCACTTGAGCTCAATGACCGCGCCGACCGTTTGCTTCGGCTTGCCCTGCTGGCCGGTGGCGACGACAATATTACCGTCGCATTACTCGAGCATTGCGGAGAAGAAGGGTCAAGCGCAAAGGAGTGGAATTCATGATCGGACATGAGCTGGGTGGTCGTTACCAGGTTATCGAGCGAATTGGCGGAGGCGGGATGGCTCTTGTTTATAAAGCGCAAGACATCCTTCTGAACCGGTTTGTAGCTATTAAAGTGCTGCGGCAACAATTTGTGAATGACGAGGAGTTTATCCGCCGTTTTCGCCGGGAAGCGCAATCGGCGGCATCTTTGTCACATCCGAACATTGTTAGCGTGTACGATGTAGGCCAGGAAGAAGATATTCATTATATCGTTATGGAGTACGTGGAAGGCCAAAATTTAAACGAAATTATTAAAGAGCGCGCACCGCTGCAGGTGGAGGAGTCCATCCGGATCGCCTCGCAAATCGCTGACGCGCTGGATCATGCCCATCATAATCAAATTATTCACCGTGATATTAAACCTCATAATATTTTGATCGGTCGCAATGGACGGGTAAAAGTAACGGATTTCGGTATCGCCCGGGCGGTGACCTCGGCCACAATCACTCAGACAGGCTCGGTTGTAGGCTCCGTGCATTATTTCTCCCCGGAACATGCCAAAGGCGTAACCACCGGAGAGAAGTCGGATCTTTATTCTTTGGGGATCGTGCTTTACCAGATGCTGACGGGACAATTGCCTTTCCTTGGCGAAAGCCCGATTAGCGTAGCGCTTAAACATTTGCAGGAACATTTTGAAGAGCCCCGGAAGGTTAATCCGATGATTCCTCAAAGTGTCGAGAATATTATTCTGAAATCGATGCGCAAAAATCCTGCCGAACGCTACCAATCGGCCAAAGAAATGCTGCGTGACCTAGAAACTTGTCTTCTGCCGGAAAGACGGTTGGAATCGAAATTGTCTTTTGCAGATGAGATCGATGAAGACAGTACGCGAGTCGTTCCTGCGATTAAACCTCAGAGCAAAGCCGCGGCCTCAGGGTCCAAGCTTTCGAGAGATTCCCAGGGCTCCGATGAAGGAAAGCCGCAGAAGAACGGGTCAGGAAAAGGCAAAGCCGCCCTTTGGATCAGTCTTACAGTGATTCTGCTGCTTGCTATGCTTGGTGTTGCCTGGTATGTCAACAAGATGGTTACCGTGCCTGAAACCAAGGTTCCGAGCGTGCTCAATTTATCGGAACAAGAAGCAACTACCAAGCTTACAGAGCTTGGCCTGATAGTTGGAGACGTCAAGCGGTTGTACAAGGAAGGCGTCAACGAAGGAATTGTTTACGAGCAGAGTAAGCCTGAAGGGACGACGGTCAAAGAAGGGGCAACGATCGATCTTACCGTCAGTACGGCCAAGCCGCTTGCCAAAATGATCACTGTGACTGGAAAGACCTACGAGGAAGCCGTTGCGGAGCTCGTTCAATTAGGAATTGATGAGGACCGAATCAGCAAAACGGAAGACTTTAGCGAGAAAGAAATCGGCGAAGTCATTGGGCAAAGTCCGAATGTCGGTGAGGAATTTGATTCCGCTACAGTGGATGTGGTCTTGAAAGTCAGCAAGGGTCAGGATAGCGTCGATATGCCGGATTTAATCGGAAAGACTCAGAAGGAAGCTGAAGCGATTCTGAAAGAACGCAATATTCCGCTTGCCAAGGATGGAATTCAGGAAAAATCGAGCTTCGATACTAAAGCCGGGTTAGTTATGGAACAGTGGCCGTTCAACCCGAACGATAAAGTGCCGGCTGACTACTCCGAAGGAGTTAGGATAACCGTAAGTTCGGGCTATCCACCGGAGGCGCTGGAATATACATTTGAAGTGCCGGTCGGTCCCGCCGTGGATGGACAGAAGAGCAAGATTCAAATTATGTACGGCGATGCACGCGGCGAAAATCTGGATTGGGGCACCAAAACGGTCGGCAAACCGCAATACTTATCCGTCGATCTGGTACTGGCCCCTAACAAGAATGGTTATGTGTCCGTAATGCGCGACGGCGTGCTTCAGGATACGTACCCGATTTCGTACATCGATGCCAAGCAGGGGACCGTGCCTGAGCTGCCGCTCCCTGGAGAAGAACAGCAGGACGATGGTGTTATGGATTGGGAAGATGATGAGAATATTCCCGAAACCGGCATGATTAATGCCAATTCCGTTTCCAAAGCGGAGAATAATAAAGGGAAACCGAATGGCAAAGGAAACGGGAAAGGCAAAGGACCCAAGTGATAAAAGTTCAATATCGATAAGGCAGACAGACATGAAAGTGAGGCCAAGCATGTATGCCTGAAGGCTTGATTGTAAAAGCGTTAAGCGGATATTACTATGTGAAGCCCGATGCCGCGGCACCTGGAGAAACAGTCCAGTGCCGCGGCCGCGGCATTTTCAAGAAGAAGGGCTTGAGTCCGTTGGTAGGGGACCGCGTTGTGTATACGCCTACGGAAAACGGAGAGGGAACGGTCGACGAAATTTTGCCCCGGGAGACGGAGCTCATTCGTCCGCCCGTGGCCAATGCGAGGCTTGCCGTTCTGCTGTTTTCTTTGAAAGAGCCGGATTTAAACCTCCAGTTGTTGGACAAGTTTCTTGTTCATATTGAGCACGCCGGATTGCGAACGCTGATTTGTCTGACCAAGGAAGACCTTCTGGAGGAAGATGAGAGCGCCCGGGATCAGGATCTGACGGCTCAGGTCAAAGAACTGTATGAACAAATCGGATACGAGGTCATTGTGACGAGTTCCATGACGGGATCGGGAACCGGAGAGGTTAAATCCCGTTTGGCTGGCGAAATCAGCGTCTTTTCCGGCCAATCGGGCGTGGGGAAATCATCGTTGCTTAACGCCATGCTTCCCGGATTGTCGCTCGAGACCAACGAAATCAGCATGAAGCTTGGCCGTGGCCGGCATACGACCCGCCATGTCGAGCTGATCGAACTGGAAAACGGAGCCTATGTGGCGGATACTCCCGGCTTCAGTCAGCTTGATTTTCTGGAGCTTGGGGTCGAGGAGTTATCCACTTGCTTCATCGAATTCCGTGAGCTTGCCGAGGGATGCAAATTCCGCGGCTGCAGCCATCTTCATGAGCCGGGCTGCAAAGTGAGACAGGCAGTGGACGACGGTGTTATCGCAAATAGCCGTTACGAACATTACGTTCAGTTTCACGAAGAGATGAAAGAGAAAAAACGGAGGTACTAGCATCATGTCGAATATCTATATCGCACCGTCTATTTTGTCGGCGGATTTTGCCAAACTCGGCGAAGAAGTGGCTGAGGTGGAGCGCGGCGGAGCCGACTGGCTCCATGTGGATGTTATGGACGGGCATTTTGTGCCGAATCTGACATTCGGGCCGCTAGTGATGGGGGCGATTGCGCCGCTGACGAAGCTGCCGCTGGATGTGCACCTGATGATCGAGAAACCGGAGGAGTACGTGCCGGCCTTCGCGCAAGCGGGAGCGCATGTCATTACCGTGCACGCCGAAGCCTGCGTTCATTTGCATCGGGTAATCCATCTGATCAAGGAGCATGGCGTCAAAGCGGGCGTCGCGATCAATCCGGCTACGCCGGTTTCCGCGATCCGCGAAGTGTTGACTGATTTGGATCTGGTACTGGTTATGACCGTCAATCCGGGCTTTGGGGGACAAGCTTTTATCCCCGGAACACTCCGGAAAATCCGGGAGCTTAAACAATTGAAGACGGAGCTAGGCCTTGATCATTTGCGCATCGAGGTTGACGGGGGCATTGCCGCCGCTACCGCACCGCTCGTCGTGGAAGCGGGAGCTGATGTGCTGGTCGCCGGGAATGCGGTATTCGGCCGATCTGACCGGAGCGCCGCCATCGCCGAGCTAAGAAATAGTCTTAAGTAATTTGCCGGAGGCGGCGAGTATTTCTCGTCTTGTCCGTTGGCATAGGGATACATCGCTTCGCATACAATGGGTTACATGAGTAGGGTTCTCATGTAGCCTTTTTTTTTGCAGTGGAAATACACGGGTAAAAGGCTCGGAACATAGACTGTGGTGAAGGCATGAGAATGATGGGGAGGGTGAACGATGAAATTTTACACATTCAAGCTGCCTAAATTTTTGGGAGGATTCGTTAAGGCTGTGTTGAACACATTCCACAAAAACTAGATCGAGCGGATGCCTGGCCGAAAAACAAGATTTAGAGAGACAAAAGAAACACCAAAAAAGCACCTCTATTTAGAAAAGGTGCTTTTTGTCTATATGCTGATTTGATTCTTATACACGGGTCAGTTTACCGGATTTCAAAGCCCGGGTGCTGACGTATACGCGTTTCGGTTTACCGTCAACCAAGATCCGAACTTTTTGTACGTTTACGCCCCAAGAACGGCGGTTGCGATTGTTAGCATGGGAAACATGGTTACCGCTGCTAGGCTTTTTACCTGTTACATAACATTTGCGAGACATTCATTACACCTCCTGTTCCAATACACCTGTCTTGAAAATAACAGCTTATTAGCAAGTTCACAGTTATTGTTCAAACAAAACAATACTTAAATATAATATCATAGTAAAAAAAGCCCCGTCAACCGATTGTCAAACAATATTTCTTTCTCCTTGACCTTCTTTTATTTATTTCTCTTTATTCTTATAGTACAATATTGTTTAGTCCATAATAATTTCTAGGGGGGAGTGAGTGCAGGCGTGGCTATACAATTGGATACCGAATATGGACACATCGATATCTCGGAAGAAGCGATAGCGGTTATCGCCGGATCGGCCGCCATGGAATGTTATGGACTGGTAGGAATGGCAAGCCGAAAGCAATTTAAAGACGGCATAGCCGAGTTGCTTGGACGCGAAAATTTAGCCCGAGGTGTAGAAGTGAGCCTTGAGAATAACCGATTGGCAATTTATCTTTATATTATAGTCAGTTATGGCACTAAAATTTCCGAGGTCGCACACAACATACAGCAAAAAGTAAAATACGTATTAAGTGAAGTCGTTGGACTCGAAGTTGCCGAGGTGGGAGTCGTAGTTCAAGGCGTACGTGTATCAAGCTAGGAAGGGGAATTCTCTTGAGTAAGCGTTCTATAAATGGAACAGATTTTACCGCCATGGTACTGGCCGGGGCGGATCGGCTTGGACAGCATGCCGAGCATGTCAACTCGCTGAACGTGTTTCCGGTTCCCGACGGGGATACTGGAACCAACATGAATTTGACGATGACAGCCGGCGTAACCGAGCTGAAGAACAACGGAGCGGGAGGCGTTGGCAGCCGGGCGGGCGTTTTGTCCAAGGGGCTGCTGATGGGCGCGCGGGGGAACTCCGGGGTTATTTTGTCCCAGTTGTTCCGTGGATTTGGCCGTTATGCCGCATCGTACGAAGAACTGAATACGGTTCATTTCGCGGCCGCTCTGCAAAGCGGGGTGGATACCGCTTATAAAGCGGTTGTAAAGCCCGTGGAGGGAACGATCCTTACGGTGGCGAAGGAAGCTGCCAAGCATGCCGTCTTTTATGCCAGACGGACTACGGATATTACGGAACTTATGACCGAAGTGTTGGCCAAAGCTAAAGAAGCCCTTGCCAATACCCCGGAGCTTTTGCCTGTTTTGAAGCAAGTCGGCGTTGTAGACTCCGGCGGCCAGGGACTGGTTTATATTTATGAAGGCTTTTTGGAACAGTTGACGGGCAAAGTGCCGACTTACGTGCCGGCTCAAGCAACCGCTACCGTTCGTGCGTCTCAAGTGCCCCATCCGGCGTTCGACGCTGCTCACCCTATTTCGGCCCAGGCGAAGCTGGAAACCGAAGATATCGAGTTCTTGTATGATATGGAATTTTTTATTAATCGCAAACTGGGCGCAGGCCCAAGTTCGGTATTTGATGAGGATCAATTCCGGAAAGCGCTGTCAATTAATGGAGATTCCATTATTGTAATAGCGGATGATGAAGTTATTAAAGTGCATGTCCACTCCAAGGCGCCCGGCGAGGTTCTGAACCTTGCGCTGCGTTATGGAGAAATTACGCAAATTCATATTTTAAATATGCGCGAGCAGCACCGTGATCTCTTGACTACCGGTATGGATGCGGCTCCGATGCCTGAACTGTTTGCCGAGATTCCGGCGGAACCGGTTCGCTCGCTTGATCCGGCATCGCTTCCGGCCGATGAGATGGCTTCTTACGGATTTATCGCCGTGGCCTCGGGCCAAGGAATTTCGGATATCTTCAAGAGCCTTGGCGTTGATGTCGTATTGTCCGGCGGACAGACGATGAACCCGAGCACGGAGGATTTTGTAAAGGCGATTCATTCGATTTCGGCCCAGCATATTTTCGTGCTTCCGAACAACTCGAACATCGTACTCGCCGCTCAGCAGGCCCGCGACCTTCTTGAAGGAGAGCGCAGCGTGACCGTTATTCCAAGCAAGAGCATTCCGCAAGGGATTGCCGCGGCCTTCGCCTTCCAGGAAGATGAAAGTGCCGAGAGCAATACGGATAACATGTTGAATGCTGTTCAGCACGTGAAGACCGGACAAGTTACATATGCCGTCCGCGACACGGTGTTTGACGATCTGGAGATCACGGCCGGGCATTACATCGGAATCGCGGATTCCAAAATTGTAAGCACGGAAGAAGGACTGCTGGAGACGAGCAAGGAATTGCTGACCAAAATGCTTGACGGCGGCGACGAGATCATTACGATCCTGGTTGGCGAAGAAGCAGCATCCGACACCACAGAATCGCTCGCAGCCTGGATTCATGAGGTATATCCTGACGCTGAAGTGGAAATTCACGACGGCGGCCAGCCGATTTATTATTATTTGTTTTCGGTTGAATCCTAAAGATCTAAGGAGTCCTTGAAAAAGGGCGGAGGAGAAAGGATGGGGATCTCTTTGAAGCAGGCTGTTATCGTGGCCGACAGTACGGCTGATGTTCCTAAGGCAATGGTTGAGGAATATGGAATTCATATCGTACCTATGCGGCTTTCATTTGGTGAGGAATCTTTTGTGGAAGGCATCGACATTACTGTCGAGGAGTTTTATGACAAACTGACCAAATCCAACGAGCTGCCGACGACTTCACAAACCTCTCCATCCCAGTATGTTGAGGTATACAGAAATCTGATGCAGAAGCACCCAGGGGCACCTATTATTTCGATTCATATTTCCTCCGGCATGAGCGGAACGTATCAGTCGGCTTTGCTTGCGAAGAGTATGATTGAGGAAGAAGACGGGGTGGATGCCGATATTACGGTAATCGACTCCCTGTGCGCTACTTACGGGTTTGGCCTGCAAGTCGTTTTAGCTGCCAGATTGGCTAAGCAAGGCATGTCCCCGGCTGAAATCAAAGCTGAAGTGGAGCGGGTCGGCAAAGAACGCAAGCTCTATTTCCTGGTGGATGTCTTGGAATATTTGCAAAAAGGCGGCCGGATCAGAAAATCCGCCGCGATTGTCGGCTCCCTGCTGAATATCAAGCCGATTCTGTCGGTGGATCAGGAGGGCAGCATCTACCCGGTCGATAAGGTGAGAGGCCAGAAGAAGGCCGTTTCCAAAGTAATCGAATTGTTCATAAACGATTTGGGGGATCAAAAAGATTTGAACATCGCGGTTTGCGACGCCGTCAATCCGGAGGGCGCCGAGGAAATGATTCGCCTGATGTCGGAGCACTTCACTTTGCATGAGGTGGTTCGCACCAGCATTGGAGCCGTTGTCGGCACCCATGTGGGACCAGGCACCGTGGCCGTTTTCGTTTGGCCAGCCTAAAAGTTCGATGGAACCCATCAGGTTGTGGCGGGAAATACATCATCGGGCGCTTTAAAGTGAGGGATCAAACGTGGATTTAAACGAAATCCCGGTAAGGCAAGTCAGCGGCGTGAGCGCTCTTAAAGCAGGAGAGCTTCACGCCTTTGGCGTCTTTACGGTAAATGATTTAATTGAATATTATCCGTTTCGTTACGAGGATTACCGGCTTCGCTCTCTGACGGAAGCCAAGGACGGTGACAAGATCACGGTCCAGGCTAAAATTATGGGCGTTCCCGTGCTGCAGCGGTACGGCAAGAAGTCGAGACTGACCTGTAAAATGGTTGCCGAGGATTGGATGTTTACGGCGACCTGGTTTAACCGCCACTTTTTGCGGGAGGAATTGACGGCGGGGCGTGAAATTATTCTAACGGGAAAATGGGATATGCGGCGTAGCCAATTGACTGTGTCGGACTCGGAGTTTCCCGACAAAGGGACGCTGCGCAGCGGCAGCCTGCAGCCTGTCTACTCCGTGGGCGGCAAGATCACGCAGGCCTGGATTCGCAAGACGATCGGACAGGCATTGACGCAGTACGGGGAGATGATTCCGGAGAATCTGCCTTCGGAATTGCTTCGGCAGTATGATCTGATGCCGCGCCGGCGGGCGATTCAACGCATTCATCAGCCGCAGGACAGCGAGGAAGGGCAGCTAGCCCGCCGCCGGATGGTGTATGAGGAGCTGTTTTTGTTCCAGCTCAAGCTGCAGGCGTACCGGGCGATGAATCATGAACGGATGGACGGCGTACGGCACGAGGTCGAGAATGCGACGGTGCGCGAATTCGTGCGCAGCCTTCCGTTTGAGCTGACGGATGCGCAGAAGAAGGTGGAGCTGGAGATATTGCAGGACATGCGTTCTCCTTATTGCATGAACCGGCTGCTGCAGGGCGACGTCGGCTCCGGCAAGACAGTCATCGCTGCTATCGCCTTGTTCGCCGCGGTTAAATCCGGGCACCAAGGCGCGTTCATGGTGCCGACCGAAATTTTGGCCGAGCAGCATGTCCGATCGCTGACCAAGCTGTTTGAGCCGTTCGGCATTACGGTCGGTTTGCTTACAGGCAGCGTGACCGGACGGCGGCGCAAGGATCTGCTGGCCTCGCTGCAGATGGGGATGACCGATATCATCGTCGGCACCCATGCGTTGATCCAGGAAGATGTCTTTTTCCGCTCGCTTAGCTTAGTCGTTACGGACGAGCAGCATCGCTTCGGGGTGAATCAGCGCAGCGTGTTGCGCCGCAAAGGATTTAATCCCGATGTGCTGACGATGACGGCGACGCCGATTCCGCGGACGCTCGCCATCACGGCCTTCGGGGATATGGATGTTTCAACGCTCTCGGAGCGGCCGAAAGGCAGGAAGCCGATTTCGACCTATTGGGTCAAGCACGGGATGATGGACCGGGTCCTCGGCTTCATTTCCCGCGAAATCTTGCTCGGACGACAAGCGTATCTGATCTGTCCGCTGATCGAAGAGTCGGACAAGCTCGATGTGCAAAATGCAATCGACCTGTATGTGGGAATGCAGCAGGCTTTCCCGGATTTCAAGGTCGGCCTGCTGCACGGACGGATGTCGGCGGCGGAGAAGGACGAGGTAATGCGCTCGTTCTACGATAACGAGGTGCAGCTGCTCGTCTCGACGACGGTCGTCGAGGTCGGCGTTGACGTGCCTAACGCGACGCTGATGATCGTCATGGACGCCGACCGCTTCGGCCTATCGCAGCTTCACCAGCTGCGCGGCCGGGTCGGGCGGGGGGAGCACGCGTCGTACTGCGTGCTCATCGCGGATCCGAAGTCGGAGGTCGGTCAGGAGCGGATGAAGGTCATGACCGACACGGACGACGGCTTCGAAGTGGCCCGGCGGGACCTGGAGCTGCGCGGTCCCGGGGATTTCTTCGGCACCAAGCAGAGCGGGGTGCCGGAATTCCGAATCGCGGACATGGTCAGCGATTTCAAGGTGCTGGAGACGGCGCGGGACGATGCCGCCCGGCTGGTGGGCGACCCGTCCTTCTGGACGTCACCGGAATACGCGCCGCTGCGGACCTTCTTGCAGCGGGAGCAAATTTTGCAAGGTGAGCTGATCGATTAATTTTAACTTCATATTATAATAGAAGAAATTTTACTTGGATTTAACATAGAGGAACCGGCGACGTTACATGTCGCCGGTTCTTTTTGCGGTGTTATTGGACCTCAACAAGGAAATAATAATCGGCCTGACCTTGGTCCAGGAACCATTCGCAGTGAATGTTATACAAGTATTGCCCCTTGGTTTCGGGCACGATATACGAATCCCCGCTGAAATCTTTGCTTGTATTGGTTAATGTAAATTCTTTGATTCCCTGCGGGGCTGTCGTATCTATTACGGAGCCTGCCGGAACAATGGCCGCTTTCAATTCAGGGATGGAGGCGTCCACACTTACACAACTTCCCGGTGACGGGCACCAGCTATAACCCCCTCTGGCGACCTCGATGGCAGTCCCGTTAATCGAAATAGCCGGCAAAGGCGGTTGCTCCTCCTTCACCCATTTTGAACGGATGGCCTGATTAAAGGAGGACGGGTCCTCTGAGTCACGGCTTTGGTTGCCGACGATATATCCGAGACCGAATGTACAGGCCAGCACCATTAATGCGATTAGCGAGAGCAGCATTCTTTTTTTCATTCCATACCCTCCTTTTCTATTTCCGACGAAGAAAGGACACTAATTGTTCCAGGCCTCTTTCATGAAAAATCATTCAAACGGGCCCTTGGAAAATAGTTGTGCACTATGGACAGCCTGCCGCTCATATATTAGAGAGAAGGCCTAAGGAACGGGAGGTGTAAGCGCCTTTGAGTTATCAACAATATGGAATCAGTCCGCAGCTGGTGGAGCGGATTAAACTGAAAATGAAAAATCCGGCTACCAAGGAGCGCGTCAAAAAACTGGTGGAGGGATTGACTAAATCCGACCTGCAGGACCGCATGAAGGTCAGACGGCTTGTTAAATCGGCGGCTACCTTGCTGAATGAACGGTTGACCGGGGTTCAGGAAGAGCAGATCGTTCAATTTGTTATTGCCCAAAAAATCGATCCGAAAAGCACGCTTCATTTAATCAAGCTGTGGGGAATGTTTCGTTAATAGTTTATTTCGGTGTGTTAAGGGCAGAGTCGGACAGCCGGAGAAATCCGGCTGATTTTTTTTAACCTCGGGCATAAGCCTGTTTTACGCTGAGTTAATGATCCGGGGATAATGCGGCTTGCATTTACCGGATTCCTGTTGTATTTTTAAATTGACATGACAGTAGGTCAAAATAAAAAATCTGGAGGCCAATGAATGACTCCACGGACCAAAGAGCAAAATGAACAAATTCGTATCCGGCGAATGGCCCAAATTTTAAAAGCCGCCGCGGGTGTGTACCTAGACAAGGGCATGCTAATGGAGATCCGGGATGTTGCCGCGGAAGCGGGTCTGGGATATGGGACGGTATATCATTACTATAAAAATAAAGCCGATTTGCTGCATGATTTGTTATCTCAGGCGATTGAACGGGCTGGAAAGATTTTGGGTGTTTCGTCCGTGGGGGCAGCGGCCGCAGCGGGAGGGAGCGGCTCGATCGGCCGGATAAGACCGATTGCAGCCATGCCGGCCGGTCCGAAATCTTGCAGGGAGCTTGCAGGGATGCTGCTGGCATCCTGGGCGGACGACCATGCCTTTTATTTGGCCTGCCAGCTGGGCGCCGATCATTTCCGGACGCTGCCCCAGGCGGAAGCGGAGCAGCTTTCGGCCGCATACCGTGAGCAGGTGCTGCTACCGCTGGCCAGCCTGATGTCCCCGGCTGATGCGGCTACGCATGGAGCGGACTCCGGGCATTCGCCTCCGGATGCTCCCGGCCCGGGACGGCAGGCGGAATGGCTGCTCGCCGCGCTGGCGGGCTGCGCTTTGCCGTCGATCCGCCGTGGAACACTGCATAAAGAGGCGGAACAAATTATAAGGTTTCTATTTTAACCGGTTTACCGGCATTATTTAGATTATAGAGTGGAGCGAAGACCAAATGATTATATTGAAATCGCCAAGAGAAATTGAAGAGATGAAGGCGGCGAACCAGATTGTGGCGGATTGTCACCGGGAGGTTAAGAAGCTGATCCAACCGGGTATCAGCACCCTGGAAATTAATGATTTTGTCGCGAGACATATCACGAAGCTGGGCGGCAAACAGTTTACCAAAGGCTATAACGGATTTCCTGCCGAAACCTGCACCTCAGTCAATGACGTAGTGGCCCACGGTTTTCCTTCTTCGGAACCGCTGCAGGAAGGCGATCTGCTCAAGCTGGATATCGTGGCGCAATACGGCGGCTGGTTTGGGGATTCGTGCTGGTGCTATACGATCGGTAAACCTGGCCCTGACGTGGAAAAGTTACTTAAAATAACGAAGGAATGCCTGGAGCTCGGCATCTCCAAAGCGGTTCCCGGCAACCGGCTCGGAGACATTACATCGGCGATTCAGACCCACGCGGAATCGAACGGCTATTCCGTCGTCCGCGATTTACTTGCCCATGGCATAGGCAGAACGCTGCACGAGGAACCGAACTACGAACATGTAGGGGTGGCCGGGAAGGGAATTCGCCTTAAGGAAGGCATGGTGTTTACGATCGAGCCGATGATCAACGAAGGCACCTTCCGCATTTCGATCGACGAGGATGGGTGGACCGCCAGAACGGCGGACGGTAAACTATCGGCTCAGTTTGAGCATACGATTGCGTTGACCCAGGACGGGCCGCTCATTTTGACGGCTCAATAGGCTGCCTGGCGGGGGTTCGCTTTTCTGCCGTCCCAAGCTTAAGCTTAGACTGGAATCTTTAATCACATAGAACTTTGCACCATAAAACGGCTGAGACCTTAAATGTCTTCGGCTGTTTTTTCTATGCTGGGAGCCCATTTTTTGCAGCAGAATTACGATATCCAGCAATAACCTGTTGTCAAAGCGAATATTTGTTCGTATTATGAATATAATAAGAACAAATGTTCCGTTTTAGTGCGGAAACTCGGTTTGCGGGTATCACAAGCTTTTATGGAGGGGTCACCTATGTCAAAACAAATCTTTTTAATCGATGGACAGTCCTTTTATGCTTCGGTGGAGAAGGCAGCTCACCCGGAGTATCACAACAAGCCTGTTGCTGTGGGCGACCCTTCAAGGCTAAACGGTATTGTGCTGGCGGCTTGTCCCATCGCCAAATCCCGCGGCGTGACGACCGCTTCGCGAGTCGGTGAAGCGCTGGCGAAATGCCCGGATCTGGTTGTGATTCGGCCCCGAATGCGGACGTATATTCAAATCTCGCTCCTGATTACGGAAATTTTTGAATCGTATACGGATCTTGTGGAGCCGTTCAGCATTGATGAACAATTTCTGGATGTTACCGGCTCGCTTGGTTATTTCGGATCTCCTTATGAGATGGCTAAGATAATCCAGGACCATGTTCTTGTATCGACCGGCGTCTGGACGCGCGTGGGGATCGGCCCTACGAAGGTACTGGCTAAAATGGCGACCGATAATTATGCGAAGAAAATGCCCGAAGGTATATTTGAGCTTTCATTCGAGAAGCTGGAGTCCACCCTTTGGAAGCTGCCCGTAAATCACATGTTCATGGTCGCCTCCGCGATGACCCGTCATTTTACCCGGATGGGCCTGTACTGCATCGGGGATATTGCGCGTTTGGAGCTCGCTGAGTTTAAGCGGCGGATGCGGCGGGAAATGGGCAAGCAGAGCGATATTCAGGCGGAGTATTACTGGCAAACCGCACGCGGAATCGATCCGAGCCCTGTCGTTTCGGGAATACGCCATCAATTGAAATCGGTCAGCCACGGCAAGGCGCTTCGCTGGAATCTGTATTCCAGGCTTAGGGACATTGAAATCGTCCTGCTCGAATTGGTGGTGGAGGTATGCCGCCGCACAAGGCAGCATCATTTCCTGGGCGGCGTGGTTTCCGTTTCGGCCGTGGAGACGGATGGCACGCGTTCCTCTTCCTTTAGCCGGCAGATGACGCTGTCGGAGCCGACGTCCCTGACTCATGAGGTTGCCGCCGCCGTCCATAAGCTGTTTAAGAAGCACTGGGGAGGGCTGCCGGTCAGTAACTTGAGCGTATCATTATCCCAACTGACCGAAGACAGCACTATGCAGCTTACTTTGTTTGATAACCGGCCCCGTGCCTATGCTAAAGAGCGGGCTATCGACAGCATCAAAGACCGCTACGGGAGCAGTGCGATCATCCACGCTTCTTCGCTGACGGAAGCCGGCGTCGCGCGGGAAAGAGCCGGGCAAATTGGGGGGCATTACAAATGAGCAAGCTTGACGGGAATGAGCGGTGGAAGTCCAAGATGCTGCTGACCGAGCACGCTGAGCAGTATGAAGACCAGCATCGGTCTCAGGGAAGCAGCATTATTACCGCGGAAGAACGAAGGCTGCTCCGCGACTACACCCTGCTGCCTCACATGGAGAAGATGGTGCAGAAGAGCATTTCCGATGTGGAGTACTCCAACAACCTTTTCAAGCGTCTGCATCTTATGGTGAATCAGTACATTCTGAATCGGATCATCGGGGATTCCTATAAATTACGGCGCGAGCTTAAACAACGGAATATCCGAATTCTTAACGAAGAGCAGGCGGATATGGTGGTCTATTACCATTATTATTGCCGGGGATACCAGGAACGTTTCGGCATGACCCGGGATGTGATGCGGTCCGAGATCAGCCTGCGGCTGACAAAATACTCCTCGGAATTGGTCGCATTGCTGAAAGAACAAGCCAAAGAATCGGGAAAGACGCTCTGAATAGCATCCGTGAACAGCTGAATAGCTGTTCTTTTTTGCATTTAGGGTCCCAATCAAGAATAATTCCGGGTTGCAAACGGGACAGAAAGGCGAAGAAATTCCACCTGAAACTGGGAAATTAGTCACCAATTTGGGCGATAAGGGCATGGTCCGTAATTGGAGTGAAATTCAAGTAAGTAACCAATAGGCCCATTATGGGACCAGGGCATCTTTTTTGTTATGTTGGATGTAATTTCCATATTAGCGAAAATCCGCGTCGTTAAGCGATTTTCTAACATGACTTTGGTATCAATTCTGTAACCTTTATGGAAAAGGGTGTAAAAATAGATCGAAACTTCGAAATCTTTCGTGCGTCTAATAAGGGCGAAAGGCGCAAGCACCCCGTTCCATGAAAACAATGAATTGGAAACCGCTCATGGAATGTAGGGTTTTTCAGACTAACTTTCATAAAATGAGAAGGGCGCGGCGGGACAAACGGTGTTTTCCTGATTATGGGAAATATGGGCCACAATGCAGACAGGTCCCGGGGAAAGGACCCAGGAACAAAACACTTCCATTAGCCTAGTTACATTATGGGTTCACTTGGTTAATGATAGAAGTAATTTGAAGAGTGGAGGTGCGTGAGGGACCGTAACCGTACTGTTCATCGCCTGCATACAAAAAAATAGCGAGGTGAAAAATTAAAGACCGATGACTACATTAGCGCGAAAAAAGCTAGCCATCTGGATAGGGCTGGGCGCCGTATTGATCGCCGGCGGGATTTTTCTGGCAACCTTGATTTTACCTCCTGCCCACGTCAGTTTCGCCACTTCCGATGGCGCAGAGATGAAATTCCGGACCTCGGGCGACAAATTCATGGAGTACGAGGGCGACGGAACCTGGAATGAGCTTTTTGTAAAAGGCGTAAATCTGGGTGCCACGGTTCCTGGACATTTTCCGGGAGAATTCCCGATAACCGAAGACGATTACTTGCGCTGGTTTAAACAGATCGACGAGATGGGAGCCAATGTCATTCGGATCTACACGGTGCATAATCCTGTATTCTATAAGTCGCTGGTTAAATACAATCGGGACAAAGAAAAGGACCCGCTGTATTTCATTCAGGGAATCTGGTCCCCCGAGGAGCAGTTGATCGAGCTCAAGGACGCATACAACCCGGGGATTAAACAGAAATTCCACAAGGAAATTGAAAAAGCGGTCAAAGCGGTATACGGCGATCTGAAGATCGAAGCGACGCCGGGAGAATCGGGAGGAAAATATACCGCCAATGCGGGCCCTTATCTCATGGGCTGGCATATCGGCACGGAATGGGATCCCGAAATGGTCGATAACACGAACAAAGTGCATGCGGGGATGGAACCGTATCAAGGCAAGCACTTTGCGGCTGTCGCTGAAGCCAGTCCGTTCGAAAGCTGGCTGGCGGAGCTGGTTGACCAGACGGCGGAGTTGGAACGTTCCTACGGTTGGGAGCATCCGATTACGTTTACGAACTGGGTGACGACCGACGTACTGGAACATCCGGGCGAGCCGCTGTTTGAGGAAGACATGGCCAGCGTGGATGCCACCCATATCGAACCGGTAGATTGGGAAGCGGGTTATTTCGCCGCCTACCACGTATACCCGTACTATCCGGATTTCTTCCATCTGGATAAAACGCTGGAAACGATTCCGGACGGGGCCGACGATTACAACACGTACAAAGCCTATTTGAAAAATTTGAAGGCATATTACAAAGATATTCCGATTATGGTTACGGAATACGGAGTTCCTTCTTCGCTCGGCGTATCGCATCTGGGTCGTGGAGGCCGTAATCAGGGCGGACACAGCGAACAGGAGCAGGGCGAAATCGACGTATCCCTTACGAAGGATATTTACGAAGAGGGATATGCGGGCGCGATTCTGTTCATGTGGCAGGACGAATGGTTCAAGAAGACGTGGAATACGATGCGCTTCGAGATTCCGGAAGACCGCCGCTCGTACTGGCTGAATGTGCTGACGAACGAGAAGTTGTTCGGCATTCTCTCCATGGGTGCGGGCAAGGAGGACCTGATTACGATTGACGGTAATCTGGAGGACTGGAACTCGCTCACCGAAGGAGAAGTGCAGGTATGGGACAATCCTTCGCCTGGCATGAAGCAGCTGCGCGTGACGCATGATGAAGCCTACGTATATGTGGGACTGACGCTGGATGAGCCGTTCGATCCGGCCGCGAAAGAAATTTATCTCGGAACGGATATATTGTCCGGCGGGGATCAGCCGAAGACCGAGCTTCCCGGGAAAAGCCTGAGCGACGGCCTTGAAAATATGGTCGTGATCGGCAGCGATGAAGAAACTCAGGTCAAAGTGGCGCCTACGTACGATTTTCACCGCCGTTTGTACGGACAGTATGGCTACTGGATGCTAGATGATCAGACGGAGGAGCAAAAAGTTGATTTTCAACCGTGGAAATTGGCCGTCAGCTTGACGATGACGCCGCCGGATACCCGGTTTGCCCAACCGTTTAAGGATATGACGGTCGGGAAGCTGGTAAGGGGCACATCGGACCGCGAAAGCGAGCAGTTCAACTCGCTGACTTCATGGCAATACAGCGGCAATGAAGTAGAGCTGCGCATTCCATGGATGCTGCTTGGCTTTGCCGATCCGAGCTCGCTGCAGGTCATCAGCTACGGACCGCTGAAAAAGGACCGCACATTTACCACCGAAAAAACATCGGGCATCACTTTTGTGCCTTGGATGGTGGACCGCGCCAGCGGCGAAGCGTCATGGCCCGGTGAAAGCGGAACGCTGGATCTGAGTACCCAGCCGAAATACACCTGGTCCCCTTGGGAGACCGTCAAGTATACCGAGCATCTGAAATCGGGCTACTATGCCTTGAAGGCATACTATGAAAGTCTGCCGGATCACAGATAGCAGTAACGAATTTGTAGGTATGCAAATTGCTTTTGCGCATGTATCAGGAAGGAGGAAGTATTCTTTATGGACTCGCATCTTACCTTGGCAATCTATTTCGTTTACTTTTGCCTAGGATTGATTGGGATAGGCATGCTGTCATTGTTCTGGTTCAGAATCAGATCAAACCGCATGGAGAAGAAGCAAGAGCTTTATCTTCAGAAGCATCAGGACTATTTCAAGTTTATCCAAACACATCTCAACGGGGCTTCCGATTTGCCCCTGCCGCCCGGCAAGCTGACGAAGCTGGAGCGGAGGGTGATCCAGAACAAGCTGATCGAATGGATCGAGCAGTTTAAGGGAGAGATTCGCGACAAGCTGGTGAAGCTGTGTCAAGACGCAGGCTTCGTGAGCGAAGACATCAAATTGCTGGACAGCTTGTTCTATGGCCGCCGGATTTCGGCGGCGTACCGCCTCGGCGGCATGCGGGCGGCGGAAGCCGTCCCGAGAATGCTGCTTATGCTGGAGAAGCAGCGCTACAGCCCGCTGACGATTGTGATCGCCCGCGCCATCGCTAAAAGCGCGGAACGGGGAGATCAGCTCAAGGAAATGCTGCATCATCTGCTCCGGCACGGCAAGCCGATTCATAATATGGCTGCCGACATTCTTATGGAGACGGGGCTGGATTCAAGCCGGCTGCTTCTGAAGCTGCTGGAAGACGAGAACCCGGATCTGGTCAAGGTAGCGCTTGTCGCCATGTGGGGGCAGGCCGTTCCCGAGGTCGTCCCGGCGCTCGACCGGCTGGTCGGCACGGGAGAGAAGGATGTGCGGGCCGAAGCGGTTAAGCTCTACTTGAGCTCCAATCCGGTGCTGAAGGACGATACGATTCGCGAGCTCATGGCCGACAGTGATTGGGAAGTCCGGGCCGCGGTAGCCAAGTCGCTCGGCAACACGCACGCAGCCGGCAGCATTCCGCTGCTGCGTACCGCCCTGCAGGATTCCAACTGGCGGGTGCGGAGCAATAGCGCCGAGAGTCTGGCGAAGCTGGGCGAGACGGGGTTTGAAGTACTGTGCCAGATCGCCAAGAACGGGTCGGGGATCGAGCGGGAAGCCGCCCTGCACCAAGTGGAGAAAGCTATGCTTGAGGAAGGCGAACATCAGAAGCTCGACCAAATGGTAGCCTACAACAAAAAAAAGCTGCTGTATGAACGGTATTTCGGGGTTTCCGAATCCAAACCGGTTCGACAGGTTGCAGCAGTCGGAGGGGATTACACTGCTTAGGGATATCTTGCTCATTTACGGGCTGTTCGCGACGTACTATGTGATGACCGTAAATGTGGTTTATTTTTCAATCATGGCATTTTCTTTCCGAAACATTATGACGATTTTCCGCCGGGCGGCTTACTCAAAATTCAATACCCTGTCCGGTTCGGAGCTCGTCCCGTCGATTTCGCTTCTGGTTCCGGCCTATAACGAAGAAGTGACGGTCATTGAGAATGTAAAATGCTTGCTGACGCTGAACTATCCGACATATGAGGTGATCGTGATCAACGACGGCTCAAGCGACGATACGCTCGGCGTACTCCGGAGGGAGTTCGGACTGGAGCCGCTGCCGAATCCTGAAATGAGAAACTCGATCGACTGCCAGACGATTAATTCGGTTTATTATAATCCTTAGTATCCGCATCTGTATGTAATAGATAAACCGAACGGCGGTAAAGCGGATTCGCTGAACGCCGGAATCAATTTGTCGCATTATCCGTTGATTTCTTCCATCGATGCGGACTCCTTGCTTGAGAAGGACGCGTTGATCCGGATGGCCCGCATGTATATGGAGAATCCGGAAGAAACCGTCGCGATCGGCGGCGACGTCCGTATCGCCAACGGCTGTGTTATCGAAAACGGGGCGGTTAAGGAAATATCGCTGCCTCGCAAAATGTGGCCGATGTTCCAGGCCGTCGAGTACCTGAAGGCGTTCCTCGGCGGACGGATCGGCTGGAGTCACATCAACGGGCTCATTATCGTATCCGGCGCTTTCGGACTGTTCCGTAAAGACTACGTTATCGCGGTCGGCGGTTACCGGGGCGGATATCCCGGCGAGGATATGAACATCATTATCAAGCTCCACCGCTACATGCTGGAGAACAAGCTGAAATACCGGATTGCGTTCTGTCCGGAGGCGGTATGCTGGACCCAAGCTCCAGATACGTACCGGATCCTGTCCAATCAGCGCAAACGCTGGGGACGGGGAAATCTGAAGAACATGATCGAGAATTACGACATGGCCTTCAATCCGAAGTATAAAGTGATGGGCTTGTTGACGATGCCTTACAACATTATTTTTGAGGCGCTCAACCCTTACTTTAAAATAACAGGGCTATTGGCTCTGATCGGATATACGATGCTCGATATGACGCATTGGCGGGTACTCGCGGTGTTTTGGCTGGTCAATTTCCTCAGCGGTTATTTGCTCAGCATCGGGGCACTGCTGCTGGAAGAGCTTGCATTCAAGAGGTTTAAAAAACTATCCGACCTGGTGCGCATGATGTTCTACTCTGCGATCAAGTTCTTCGGATATGCCCAGCTTGGCGGGCTATGGCGGATTCAAGGCCATATTCAATATTTGCGCAACAACAACTCCTGGGGGACGATGACCCGACAAAGCTGGCAAGAGAAAAGCGACACGGCGAAATCGGCTTAACCCACGTTCCGGTTACCGACTGGAAGGGAGTTGATAGCAAGGGAACGCAGCCAAATCCATGGCTAATCAATACAAATTTTAGGAAGGCGGGATGAATGATGCCAAATACGACATTGCAAAGTCGGCAAGAGCAAACCAGCATATATCTGGAAATTGAGCAAAGCGTGAAAGAAACCGCACAGGAAGTGAGCGGGATCCTGTTCATTTCTTGCGCGGGCGGTCCATCTTATTTGGAAACGCAGGTGCGTGGCATCCTGGAATCCCAACCTGGTTTGACTTATAAAATTTGGAACGGTGAGGAGCCGGGAAGCCTGTTTATCTTGCTGCCGGGCCAAACGTTGGATGCCGTGCATTTTCAAGGGCTGCTGCTGAAACAGCGCCTGCAGGAAATCATCGCGGATTTTGATCCGCGGATGACGCTTGCGAGCTTCCCTGAGCAGGGAGAGCTTACGCAGCAGGTGCTGATCCAAATGGAGGATTCCGTCAAGCAGCATGCTTCCGGAGAAATCCATATTTTCACGAGAGAAGAAGTGCGTGCTTCACGGAGCCGAATTCTGATCGTCGAGGGAGATGCCACAGTCCGCGAATTTTTGGAAATTCGCCTGCAAATGCAGGGTTACGAGACTGCCGTGGCGGATAACGGACTCTCCGCTTTGGATTTAATGGAGTCGTGGAAGCCAGACCTGGTGCTGACCGAACTGAATTTGTACGGGATTGACGGCCTTCCTTATATTCATCATATTCAGCAGCTGGATGTCGCCCAGGTTCCTAAAATCGTCGTTCTGACGGAGCAACGGGTGGAGCAGACGATCAGCATGTGCTTCCAAAACGGGGTTGACGATTATATTACGAAGCCATTCTCGCCGGTTGAGCTGGATGCCCGGATTCGTCGCTGCATTCATTAAACGATCTAACAAAATCAAGCCGTTCAAACAGTGATTCTGAACAAGCAAAGGACCTATACAGATAAAACGGAGGTTGGAGCAGTGAATAAACAATATCGGACTTTACTAGAAGCCATCGAATCGAAAAACGCGGTACTGGGAGTGGTAGGCCTTGGGTATGTCGGCCTTCCCCTGGCCGTAGAAATGGTGAAGAAGGGTTTCAAGGTCGTCGGCATCGATCTGGATGCCACCAAAATTGACAAGATTTATCGCGGAGAATCCTATATTCATGATATCTCCCCTGAAACTCTGGTCGAGGTGATGGGCACCGGCCGCTTCAAACCGACTGCGGATTATGCTTCCCTGCGGGAGATCGATGCCATCAGCATCTGTGTTCCGACCCCGCTCAGCGAGAATCAGGATCCGGATACTTCCTACATTGTGACGGTTGTAGATCAAATTAAACGGTATATGAAAAAAGGGGTGTTGATCACCCTGGAAAGCACGACATACCCGGGGACGACGGAGGAGTTGATCCAGCGGGAGCTCGAGGCCCTCGGCCATGTTGTCGGGGAAGACTTCTTCCTCTGCTTCTCTCCTGAACGGGTAGACCCTTCAAATACAAAGTTCAATACATTCAATACGCCAAAAGTAATCGGGGGAACGACCGAAGCCTGCCTGGCACTCGGCAATGCGCTGTACAGCAAATATGTCGAAACGGTCGTGCCGGTCAGCTCGCCAAAAGTGGCGGAAATGTCCAAATTGCTGGAGAATACGTTCCGCAGTGTCAATATCGCCTTTATCAATGAAATGGCGATGATGTGCGACCGGATGGGCATCGATATTTGGGAGGTCATCGACGCGGCGAAGACGAAACCGTTCGGATTCATGCCGTTTTATCCGGGGCCGGGAATCGGCGGCCATTGCATTCCGCTGGATCCGATGTATCTGTCCTGGAAAGCGAAAGGCTTCCGCTTCTACAGCCAATTCATCGAGCTGGCGCAATCGACGAACGACAATATGCCTTATTATGTAGTGAACAAAACGTCCAAAATTTTGAATGAGTATGCGAAGTCCATTAAGAAATCGAACATTCTTATTTTGGGCATGGCCTATAAACCGGATATCGCTGACCTTCGCGAATCGCCGGCACTGGAAGTGTATGAGCTTTACAAAGATAGCGGTGCGGCGGTGGAATACTATGATCCTCACGCGTCAAGCTTCCGCGATAAGAACGGCGTAACCGTTTATAGCGTGCAGTACGATCTGGAGAAATTCAAGTCGTATGACTGCATCGTACTCGTGACCAATCATAGTAGCCTTGACTACGGGGCAATCGCTCATCTAGGCGTGCCGATCGTCGATACGCGCAATGCGTTCCGCGACTTCCGCTTGCCGCATATTTACAAGATCGGTCACTCGGTGCAGCATGTGCTGCAGCAGGACGAGGCGCTGATCGTAGGTTAAAACAAGCGGCTAAATTAAAGGGAGGCGGACAATGAAGATCCGGAATCTTGAGGCTGGGCGCAAGAAACAGCTCTTCATCCTGGGCGGGGGAATCGTATTGTTCTTTCTGCTTCTCGTTATCCGACCTTCCGCTTCCGAAGCCAAGGCGACCTGGCTTTGGAACACGAAGCTGATTCAGCAGCATAGTGAAGATATCATCGCTTTTGCCAAAAAGCAGAAAGTGAAGATCATTTTTTTGCAAATTGGCGGAAATGTTAAGGAGGAGAGCTACCGGAACTTTATCCGGGAGGCTTCCTCCGCCGGGTTGGAGGTGCACGCCTTGGACGGGAAGCCGGAATGGGCGCTGCGCGAACAACGCCGGGAGGCGGATGCTTTTCTCGAATGGGTAAAAGAGTACAATGCGGCGTCTCAGCAGGAAGAAAGGTTTACCGGAGTTCAGTTCGATGTGGAGCCCTACCTGCTGGATGATTGGCAGAAGCGTCAAACGGCCATCGTCAAAGAGTGGGTGGAGAATGCCCGGAGCTGGACCCAAAGCGCCAAAGAAATGGACTTGGAAATCGGCGCGGCCGTTCCTTTCTGGCTGAACGACATTGATTATCCCGGGGCGGAGAAGAAAAAGCCGCTGAATCGATGGATGGTCGAAGAATTTGATTATGTCGCCATTATGGCCTACCGTGATGAAGCGGATAGAATTTATACGGCTGCCAAGGCTACCCTGGAGGAAGGGGACCGGCAAAAAAAACCGGTATGGGTCGGCGTGGAGCTCGGTAAGAGCAAGGAAGGGCCTGGAGTGTCTTTTCATGGGAAATCCTTTACCTTTCTAACCGGGGAAATCAATAAGCTGGTAAGGATGGTTAAAGGACATTCCTCCTTTGCCGGCATTGCGATCCATAGCTATGAACCCTGGCGTGATAAGCTTGCCAAATGGGAGCAATCGCTAAAAAAGTGAAAATAGATACTAAAAACCCCCGGGTAGATAACCCGGGGGTTTTGGCGTTGTCACATAAGAATTTATAGAATCGAGAAATTTTTGCTATAATGATAGATAACAGTGTAGTGTACATGGGGAATGGAGCGATAGAATGATATTGCACAAGGGAGAAGTTTTGTTCCGTCAGGGAGACGAAGGCGTGTTCCTGTATCACATCAAGAGCGGCTTGTTTAAAGTGACCCGGCTGCATGAGAACGGAAATATGGTATTATTTAATATTTTGTATCCCGGCGAAATGGTTCCTCACCATTCCTTAATCTCGCCAAAAGAAACGCACGGGACAGCGATCGCATTGGTGCGCAGCGAAGTGGAGACAATTCCCGCACAGGAATGGTACCGGGAATTGCAGGAAGACCCGAAGAAGCCGCTTGAGGTAGCGAGACTGCTGCAAGAGAAGGTGCGTTTCATGCAGGAACGGCTGGATCATTTAACGGTAGGCACTCCGGGAGAACGATTGGAACTGTTGTCCAAATGGTTGGGCCAGCATGCGCACGGCGTGCCTTTAACAGAATACCTGACCCAGGAAGAAATCGGCCAGCTGATCGGCGTCCGGCGGGAGACCGTTAATCGCCTGCTACGGCAACATTCATGAGCAGAACCCCCAAGGAATCCCCGCATTTCATTTGCGGTTTCCTTGGGGGTTCTCTAGTTAGTCCTTGTTATTACAGGCTGTCGGCAGGGCCGAAAAATTCAAAATGAATACGTTCTTGCGGTACTCCCCATTCTTTGAGCGCCTGGTTGACGGCCCGCATAAACGGTACGGGACCGCAGAAATAGAAGTCCGCTTTCGGATCGGCGACCGTTTTGAGCCATGGGAGATCGATGAAGCCGGTCTTGTCGCAGCTTTCGCCGGCAGCCGGAGATTCGTACACATGGTAAGAGCGGAGTCTGCCGGCATGCTCACGCGTAAGCTGGTCGATATGTTCCTTCATGGCATGGTGGCTTCCGCAGCGTGCAGCATGGATATAGACAACATCGCGGTTGGAGTCGCCTTCGACAAGCGTTTCGAGCATGCTGACCATCGGAGTAAGCCCGACGCCGCCGCTCAGCAGTACGACCGGAATTTGCTTCGATTGATCCAGCGTGAAATCGCCGGCCGGGGCGCTGATCTCCACGGTATCGCCTTCTTGAATTTGCTCATGCAGATAAGTGGATACGACGCCTGCCGGATTGTCACCAATGGCGTCCTCCCGTTTCACGGAGATCCGGTAATAAGGATGGCCAGCGGATGTAGACAAACTGTAATGGCGAAGATGAGTGAATTCCTGACCTTCCGGTTTGACTCGGACAGTAATGTATTGGCCTGGCAGGTAAGATGCAATTTCGCCGCCGTCTTCCGATTTCAGGTAAAAGGACGTAATTACGTCGCTTTCCTTGACCTTGCGCTCGACTACGAAACGGCGGAAACCGCGCCAGCCGCCTTTTTGTTGCTCGGCTTCCTGATACATTTCAGCCTCTACGCTGATAAATACGTCCGCAATGACGCCGTAGGCCTGAGCCCAGGCATCGATAATCTCGTCCGTTGCGGCATCTCCAAGTACGGTTTTAATTGCAGCCAGCAGGTTTTCGCCGACAATCGGATAATGCTCCGGCAAAATGCCAAGCGCGCGGTGTTTTTGTGCGATGTTTTTTACAACAGGAAGGATTTCCTCCAACCGGTCGATATGAGCTGCGGCAGCGTATACCGCATTGGCCAGTGCGGCGGGCTGTTTGCCTTGACGTTGGTTAGCGTGGTTAAAAACATTCAGCAGTTCGGGGTGATTTTTAAACATCATTTGATAGAATTGTTTGGTAATGGTTTGTCCATGCACTTCAAGCACGGGAACGGTGGACTTAATCACTTCAATCGTTTTTGCATCCAGCACGTGTAACCCTTCTTTCTTCAAAAATTATCGAGTACGTAACCAGTATAGAGTTGGGAAGTCCCCCGCAATAGTGACCTTAATCACACGGAAATTTTCTGAAATGTGAACTCTGTTCATTATGCAATGAAGAAAATCACACAAACGTCGATAATTTATTATTTGCAGACATAAGCTGTTTAGTCATCATTGCTTCTGTGGTATAATATGAATAGACAAAAACAGAAAGGATCAGGATACCATGTGTCCCCGAAGGACGAATCCCCAAAGGACGATTTGGAAACGTTGTGATCTCTCTTACACTTAGCTTTTTTCGTGGAGCGTCGGTTTATGGCCAACAACCCTACGAAAGAAGCGTGCTACAATGCGAAGGATGAAGCCCTCCAGGACCTTCTTTTGCGTAGGGAATGGCCGTAAGGTCAACCAAACTACGATAAGAGGGATTCCGAATGAGGAAGAAGACAGGATGGCAAGTTGACGGCAGACAATTATTGACGATGTTGTTCGGTTCATTTTTATTGGCTTTTACGTACTACCACATCAATTTTCAGAACGGATTGTCGGAAGGCGGGTTCGTGGGGCTAGCGCTCCTGGGCAAATATTTGTTCGATTTACCGCCGGCGCTTTCGATGATCGCATTGGATGTTCCGATTTTTATTTTGGCCATATTCTTGAAAGGCCGGAAGTTTATTGTGAATACGCTGATTGCTTCGATGGCGTTCTCGGCATTTTATGAATTGTGTGAACGGTTCTCGCCTTTGACGGTGAACTTAAGCGCAAATTTGCCGCTGGCGGCGCTATTGTCAGGCCTCCTGACAGGACTGGGCGCAGGCCTCGTCATCCGGACGGGCGGAGCAACGGGCGGAGATGATACTTTATCGATGATGATAAGTCAATGGTCCGGGATTAAGATCGGAACCGTGTTTATCATGATGGATGCGCTAGTGCTGATGGTCTCATTGCTATACTTACCGTTTAAAGAAACGATGTTTACCATTATGGCAGTGTTGATTGCCGGAAAAATGATTACCTGGACCGTCCATTACGGACGGAGAGAAATTGCACCACGTCAAATCCCTTACGGGATGAAGAAGAAAACAGCTTGAGCCGGAGGCTCAAGCTGTTTTTTTTGTATGTTACCGATCGTCTTGAGGATGGTTCTTATCCCATTCCTCCGCCTTGGCCGTACCGATGGCGATCGCCCGGCCTTCCTCATAGCCCTCTTCGAGCAGGGCGTTGGCAATTTCGACCGCTTTGTTCCTCACCCGGGGGTCCAGGTTCTTCATGGACGGCGGGTAATCATTTTTTTTCCAGGGCATGACGAACTCCTCCTTACCGGTGATTATATCTTGTCATTACCCCGATACGAAGCAAAGAAACTATTGTCTATGTCTAGGACCGCCATGAACCTTGCTGTCTGCGGATCAGCACAATCTGGCCGGCATGATAGGCGTCATGCAGCAGCCAGCGGGACAATTCCTCGCCGAGCTTTACCTCGCCGGATTTGTCCGAATAAGGAGCCTGCAAATCGCTGTCCTTCAGTCCGGAGATGGCTTGGCGAAGCTCGTACGCGGTTCGTTCCGTTTCGGCCAAAGTCGCAATCCAGCCCTCGGCGCCCGCAGGATGCTCCAGATTGGAGAACGTCTCTTCGTTAGTCTGAACTCCCGGAACGGAGGGGATATTTTTAAGCCGGTTGAGAATCCGCTTGTTATAGTAATTGATATGGTTCACCGTTTCACGGATTGAATTGCCTCCGCCGGGAGGAGTCCATTCGGCTTGTTCGGCGGTAACGCTTTGAAGGGCTACGGAAAGGGGAACAATCCATTCTTCGCGATCCCAGGTATTGTCTTTTTGAATGGACAACAAATCTACGGAATTGATGCTCATTGTTTCATCTCCTTTGGTAGATGGTAACTGGTTAAAACTGCTTTTAGAGGTTACAATGAGATTGTAGCACATCAAACATCGGAATGTAACCACTTATTTAATGTATAGATAGTTACATGCGTTTTGGAGGTAGCGGACGTGGAGACGCTGTGGAGCGATTTTTTGAATAGCGAGTGGCATGACTGGAAGGGGAGCGGATACTCCGAAGATCGGCTGGGTCAAGAAAAATGGCAAACCTACTATTTAAATCAATGGCAATTAAAAGCGCAGGTGCCTGCGGATGATGAAACGATCGGTGTTATGCGGCAGTTTCGGAGTCGCTTGCATGACATGTCGGTGCGTTGCGCCGCCGGCGCCACACTAGCCGCAGAGGATGTGGATGAGCTTAACCGCATGCTGGATTTGGGTCCAGTGAAGCGGAAAGCGAAGTTGGAAGGCGGAGAACTTGGGATCGGCCTGACTCCGGTTCGGGAGGACTGGCATCAAGTGATGGCGGAAGTGGCCGCCAGTTTTTTGCAGAGTCTTATCGAAGGAGAAGGGGGAAGGATTCGGATTTGCGATAATCCCGATTGCAGATGGGTTTTCTATGATGATACCCGTAACCGGACCAAAAAATATTGCGATGATAAAACGTGCGGTAATTTGATGAAGGTACGCCGTTTTCGAGCAAAAAAGAAGCAGGAACAAGGCAGGACGCAAGATTCCGAACAGGAGAAGTGAGTCCGCTGAATCCCATAAATAAAATAAAAATGCACCCTTGCCTCAGATCGAGACGGCAGGAGCGCATTTTTATATTTAGCGATAGCTTTTAATGATGGAATCTTATTGGAACAAATGTTTATACTCCCCGTAGCCTTCCTTCTCCAGATCCTCCTTCGGTACGAAGCGAAGAGCAGCAGAGTTAATGCAGTAGCGGAGACCGGTTGGCTGAGGTCCGTCATCGAACACGTGACCCAAATGAGAATTGCCTTCCCGGCTGCGGACCTCCGTGCGGATCATGAAATGGCTGGTATCGGTCTTCTCCTTGATGCTGTAATCGCGCAAGGGGCGAGTGAAGCTCGGCCAGCCGCAGCCTGCATCGAATTTATCGCGCGAGCTGAAGAGCGGCTCTCCCGATACGATATCCACATAGATTCCTTCACCGGTATGGTCCCAGTATTCGCCGGTAAACGGGCGCTCGGTGGCGCTGTTCTGCGTGACTTCATATTGGATCGGCGTCAGCTTGGTTTTGAGTTCCTCCGGATTCGCCGGGCCGGACCAGTGCCGCTCAATAAAGTCCTCGCGTCCCGAACCTTTGCGATAACGTTTATAATGGAGCGGGTTCTTTTTATGATACCCTTGGTGATATTCCTCAGCCGCATAGAAAGGGGCCGCGGGAAGGATTTGCGTAACGATCGGCTTATCGAACCGGCCGCTCTCCGCAAGCTCTTTCTTGGACTGCTCCGCTTCTAACCGCTGTTGTTCATTATGATAAAAAATAGCTGTCCGGTAAGACGAGCCCCGGTCATGGAATTGTCCTCCCTCATCGGTCGGATCGATTTGCTGCCAGAACATTTCCAGCAGTTTCCTGTACGGAAATACGGCCGGGTCGAACGTAATTTGCACGGCCTCATAATGACCGGTCTGATCGGAACAGACTTGCTCGTAAGTCGGATTTTCGATATGTCCTCCGGTATACCCCGAGATAATCCCATGGATCCCCGGGAGTTCTTCAAAAGGCGACACCATGCACCAGAAACAGCCTCCGGCAAAGGTAGCGAGTTCCAGGCCAGCAGCCTGTGATGAATTCATGACGATCCCTCCGTTTCGTTGGGAGATGAAATGTCTCCCGTTACTTCGGCTTCCATTATATCGCTTTTTGCCCGAAAGCCAAAACTCGCGATATGATTTCCTTTTCTTCTTTTTCTATAAACCCACAATACCAGCAGAAGAAACAGCATGTACACGCATGCCGATCCTAACGCGATCCAGGGCTTGCTGAACAGCGACGCTCCCAAGAAAGCGTACAAGAAAACGCTGGGCAGCTTGCCGAACACGGAGGCCGAGAGGTAGGTGAAAAAGGGGATGCCGTAAGCCCCCGCATATATATTTACCGGGGTTTGGGGAAGCACGGGTATCAGTCTGCAAATGACGATCGCTTCAAACGGCCGAGAATCGATGGCTTTGCTTATCGCTTTCAGCGGCTTGATCCGGGCAGTCCAGGCTTGGGCCGCGTCCCGGAACCCATAGGCCGATCCCCAATAAAGCAGAGCGCCTGCCAGGGTGGAGCCGATTAAAGTCACGAGGCCGCCGCCTAAGGCGCCCATCATATAGCCTGCCGCTGCAATAACCAGGCGGTAGGGCATGATGGGGAATACGGCGAGCACTGTGGAAAGTACGATCAGGATCCACAAAGGAGGGTTCCCGGTAACCCATGCGATCAACGCGTCTTTATATGTGTAAGCTAATACAAAAGCTGCGGCATACACCGCCAGAGTTGTCCACTTTTTCATGGTGCCTCCTTTTTCTCCCCTTGTATCATACCAAATCTGAAAAGAGAAATGAGCGGAATTGATGAGACGTTGGCTGGTTTCTCTGAAATAACTATGAAAAATCTAGCGTTATCGCTCTGTTCATGCTATACTAACTTCAATTAAACATGCATGGTTCCCAAAGGGGAGTAGCTAGATACAATAAAGTCGTCATTACGGGTTCATCGCCCCGGCTTTATTGGCAACCTTTCGTTGTTAGCGAGACCTTTGCCCGGCGAGTATTGGGTAAAGGTCTTTTTTGATGCGATAATGCGTCGTGCCCAATATGAGCGCGGCGTATTTTTTTATGCCGAAAACCAGAGTATACAGAATGTAGAGAACAGAAAGGGGAGAGAACATGGATTTTATGAGCCCGGAATTTTGGATGGCTTTGCTATCCATCATTCTGATCGACCTCGTTCTTGCCGGAGACAATGCTATCGTGATCGGGCTTGCGGCAAGAAACGTACAAAAGGCGGATCAGAAAAAAGTAATTATATGGGGGACCGTCGGGGCTATCATCGTACGTGTTATCATGACGTTGCTTGTACTGGAATTGCTTAACATTCCGGGACTTCGTCTCGTCGGGGGACTGGCGCTGCTATGGATCGCCTACAAGCTGCTTATTGACGAGAAAAATCATGAGATAAATGCAGGCAACCAAATGTGGGCGGCTATCCGTACTATCATTATTGCGGATACGATGATGGGGCTGGATAACGTATTGGCCGTGGCAGGTGCCGCGCATGGAGATTTCCTGCTCGTCGTGATCGGACTGGCCGTTTCCGTCCCGATTATGGTTTGGGGCAGCACTATGATCCTGAAGCTTACGGAACGCTTCCCGGTAGTTATTACGATCGGGGCTGCGGTGCTAGCCTGGACGGCTGCAAAAATGCTGGTCGAGGAACCGCTCATTCACGACTGGTTTGCAAACGGATTGGTCAAATATGGTTTTGAAGTCATCGCTATTATCGGAGTCGTAGCTCTTGGCACCATGGTCAAGAAAAAGAAGGAACGCCGACGCCAGATTGAGCAAACCTTGAAGCACGGGAATCAGCCGACCTAACCGGTAGACCCTAAATCATAGGAAAACGCCACCCAACCTCCAAGCTGGAGGGTACGGTGGCGTTTTTTTAATGGACAGAAGTGCACGAACAAATAGCTTAATTAGCTGCGCCTGAACCCCTGGCGGCAAGCCGAAATTGCTTCGGGGACATCCCGTATCTTTTACGGAACACTTTGTGAAAATAATTGTAGCTTGGAAATCCCGAGCTCTCGGCAACATGCTCCAACGTCAGTGGACTGAATATAATCCGCTCACGGGCCATGTTTAATCGGACTTCCAGCGTGTATTGAATAATACTGGTATCAAACGCTTCTTTGAACAGATGAACCGCGCGAGACACGCTGATCCCGACATGGGCGGCGGCGTCCTCCAGCTTAAAGGGGGAGGCGGCGTTTTCCTCGATATAACTTTTGATCTGATGGGCAAGATAGGTTGGGAAGGTCGGCAGCGGCTGCTGCAGCAAGTTCCGGTCGATATCCATGCACAAGATCTTCAAATAGTATTCCGCAATTTCCGGAGATGGATTGGAGATCCGCTGCTGCTCCAGCATAATTTGCCGGAATGCTCCCAGAATCCCCTCGGAAAGCGGGAGTCTGATTTTTTTGGGCCGGGTATGCTTCTTCCACCAGTTGTCCACCCAATCTCCCGACAAAAAGATATGATAATCCCCGCTGTTGACTACGGTTTCACCAAGCGGGCTGTTCTCGGCTTCGATCCGCAGTTCGTAAGGCTCTCCGGGTTCAACGAGCAGCAAGTCCCCGGGCTCGACCAATTCCAGACGTCCGTCGATTCGGGTCCGGCAGCGGCCTGCAGTCTGAAACCGAATCAGGTGGCTATCTAATCCGTCGGGCTGGATGCTATGGAACGGCTTTCTGTGCACCGAATAACCGGCTAGCAATATTTGCAGGTTTAGATGATCCATAAGGGGCATTCTCCTGTGCTTCTCAAAAAATAATGACCAGATTGTTCATGTTTCAATCATATTATTCATTTTACAAAGATGCAAATTGAAATACCATGTAGAAGAGTCGACTGACATCCGTATCGCTTCGGGAGGAGTGATGAGAATGACAAAAATGAAATTAGGAATTATTGGCTGCGGCAATATCAGCCCTGCCTATTTAACTTATCTTTCGCAGAGTGACGTGATCCAAGTTCACGCCCTGGCGGATTTATTGCCGGAGAAAGCGAAGGAGCGGGCAGAAGAATACGGGATTGCAAACGTATGCACTGTGGAAGAACTTTTGGAGCGGCAGGATATCGATCTTATTTTGAACCTGACGATTCCGTCGTCTCACGCATCGGTAAACCTGAGTGCGCTGAACAGTGGCAAGCATGTATATGTGGAAAAGCCATTGTCCGTTTCGCTGGCGGATGCGAGAGCGACCCTAGATTTGGCGGCGTCAAAACATCTGCGAGTCGGCTGTGCCCCGGATACGTTTCTGGGAGCGGGCATTGAGACGAGCCGCCGGGCTATCCAAGACGGATGGATCGGCAAGCCGGTAGCTGCAACCGCTTTTATGATGGGAGCAGGCCCGGAGGATTGGCATCCTAACCCCGACTTCTTTTATGCGGAAGGCGGAGGGCCGATGTTTGATATGGGTCCGTATTACTTGACGGCCCTTGTGCAGCTGCTTGGACCGATCAGCCGGATCAGCGGCAGTGCGGGAAGCCCGCTTCCGGAGCGGGTGATCCAATCGGGTCCGCGGGCCGGACAAAGCATTCCGGTACGGACGGCAACGCACTACAGCGGAACACTCGATTTTGTCGGGGGAGCCATCGGCACGATGGTGATGAGCTTTGACATTCCGGGCGGAAGCACGTTGCCCTGGATCGAAATTTACGGTACCAAAGGAACGTTATCTCTTCCGGATCCGAACTATTTTAACGGTGAAGTCAAAGTCCGCCGTCATGGATCGCAGGAGTGGGAAGTACTGGCGCCCGTATTCGAGTCCGGACCGAATGAACGGGGCAGAGGGCTTGAAGATATGGCGAGGGCCATCTTCGAAGGCGGAGAGCACCAGGCGAGCGGCATAGTAGCCTATCATGTGCTGGAAGCGATGCATGCTTTTGAACAGTCCTCCAGAGAGGGCCGACATGTTGAACTGGGCAGTGCGGGCCGGCTGCAGGTTGATAAGGATGGTCGTTTGGTAGAGGCCAGAGCTATTGAAATGAAATAGTCAAAAAATAAATACGGGGTGACTTAAAATGGTACAATTAGGATTGCAACTTTATACAGTACGCGATGCGATGGAACAGGATTTCGAAGGTACCCTTCGCAAAGTGGCCGGTCTCGGTTATCAAGGTGTGGAGTTCGCGGGTTATTACGGACGTCCCGCTGAGCAGGTTAAGTCCATATTGGCGGAAACCGGTTTGGCCCCGCTGGGGGCTCATACTCCTTATGCAAGGCTCCGCGATGCGCTGGATGAGGAAATCGCTTACAATAAAGAAATCGGCAACCGCTATCTTATATTTCCTTTCCTGGAGGAAGCTGACCGCACCCGCTGGGCGGAAGTGATTGAGGATTTGAAAAAAATCGGCAACCGCTGCGCCGAGGAGGACATGGTACTCTGCTATCACAACCATGAGTTTGAATTGACCCAGAAGCTGGGTGATGAGACGGTGCTCGACGCGATCTATTCGCAGATTCCGCCTGAATTGATTCAAGTGGAATTGGATTCCTGCTGGGTCAGCTACGCAGGGTTCAGTCCGCTGGAATACATCTCCAAGTACAAGGGTCGCATGCCGCTGCTCCATCTAAAGGACATGATTACAAAACCTGACGGCTCAGCGGAAACAGTGGAGCTCGGCAAGGGTGAAATTCCTATTGCGGACATTGCGGATGCTGCGATTGACGCGGGAGTGAGCTGGATTGTAGTGGAACAGGATTATTGCGCAAATGAACCGTTGGAAAGTATCGCGACAAGCATGAAATGGGTACGCGATTACGCACAAAAAGGAGGAAAACTCAATGTCTAAAACATTAAAAGTTGCAATTATCGGATGCGGTGGTATCGCAAACGGCAAACATCTGCCTAGCCTTGCCAAGCAGCCGCAAGTGGAAATGACGGCCTTCTGCGATATCGTTGAAGAACGCGCAGCCAAGGCGGCTGCCGAATACGGCATTGAAGGCGCAAAGGTGTACACTGATTTCCGCAAACTGCTTGAAGAAAGCGATGTTGATGTCGTGCATGTCTGCACGCCAAACGATTCCCATGCCGAGATTACCGTAGCTTCGCTGGAATCCGGCAGACATGTTATGTGCGAGAAGCCGATGGCCAAAACGGCTGAACAAGCCCGTCAAATGCTGGATGCCGCTAAACGTACCGGCAAGAAGCTCAGCATCGCCTATCAGAACCGGTTCCGCAGCGACAGCTTATACCTGAAGCAGTTGTGCGAGAACGGGGAGCTCGGCGATATCTACTTCGGCAAGGCGCTGGCGCTCCGCCGCCGTGCGGTTCCAACCTGGGGCGTGTTCCTCGACGAAGAGAAACAAGGCGGAGGACCGCTGATCGATATCGGCACCCACGCATTGGACTTGACCCTGTGGCTGATGGACAATTACGAACCGAAAAGCGTTACCGGCTCGGTATTCCACAAGCTTGGCAGCCGAGAGAATGCGGCCAATGCGTTCGGTCCTTGGGATCCGGAGCAATTTAAAGTAGAGGATTCCGCCTTCGGCTTCATTACCATGAAGAACGGAGCGACGATTGCGCTGGAGTCCAGTTGGGCGCTTAACGTACTGGATTTCGGAGAAGCGAGAACTTTGCTGTGCGGAACGGAAGGCGGAGCCGATATGAATGACGGTTTGCGCTTGAATGGCGAAAAAATGAGCCGTTTGTATGAAACGAAAGTTGATTTCGGTTCCGGCGGCGTAGCTTTCTTTGAAGGCGAGCAGGAAACGGACGCGGTACGCGAAGCCAGAGCCTGGGTGGAAGCCGTACTTGAAGACAAGGAACCGCTTGTCAAACCCGAGCAGGCACTCGTCGTAACGGAAATTCTTGAAGCGATTTATGAATCGGCTAGAACAGGCAAAACCGTTTATTTTGATTAATGCAGCACACATGAACTTATTATATAGAAAAGAGCATTTCAGTTACCTGAGGAGGTATGGATATGAAATTAGGTGTTTTTCTCGTACTGTTTGGAGGACGTCCGCTTGAGGAAGCGTTGGATCTGGTAGCCGCTCAAGGATTAAAAGCGGTGGAGATCGGCACCGGCGGCCATCCCGGCAATGCGCATTGCAACCCGGACGAACTGCTGGAGAACAAAACGGCACGCGATAACTTCAAGAAGGCGGTGGAATCCCGCGGCCTCACCATCAGCGCGCTGAGCTGCCACGGCAACCCGCTGCATCCGCAAAAGGCAATTGCCAAAGAGTTCCACGATGTGTATGTGAAGACGGTTCAATTGGCTGAGCTTCTGGAGGTTCCGGTTGTAAATACGTTCTCCGGATGTCCCGGTGACCATGAGGATGCCAAGTATCCGAACTGGCCGGTAGCTCCATGGCCGAATGACTTCAAGGAAGTCCTGGATTGGCAGTGGGAGAACAAAGTGATTCCTTACTGGACCGAATGGGGCAAATATGCCGCAGATCATCATGTGAAAATCGGACTTGAGCTGCACGGCGGGTTCTCCGTGCACACCCCGGCTACACTGCTTCGTTTGCGCGAGGCGGCCGGCGAGGTCATCGGTGCCAACCTGGACCCAAGCCACATGTGGTGGCAAGGAATCGATCCGGTGCAGGCGATTTCCATTTTGGGCCGGGAGAACGCGATCCATCATTTCCATGCCAAGGATACAACGATCGATCCGGTCAATGTCAACCGGTATGGCATTACGGACATGCAGCCATATACGGCAATGCTGGACCGTGCATGGCAATTCCGCACGGTAGGCTACGGTCATGACCTCAAGACCTGGGCCGACATCATCAGCGCTCTAAGACTGCACGGATACGATTATGTGGTCAGCATCGAGCATGAGGACGGATTGATGTCCACAGAAGAAGGATTTACCAAAGCGGTTCGAAACCTACAGCAAATCCTGATCGAGGATTCCGCCGCAGATATGTGGTGGGTATAAGTTTCCGGGAACCGAAATATACTTAGCATGTAGCGGCTGCCGCCCGGCAGCCGCTTTTTCATATCAAGGAATTGTTGTATAATTCAAGATAGACGTGGCGTGAAACGCAGGTGTTCATTCCTTATCAAATATGCTATGATGAAATATACTAACTAATTGTAAGTCTCATACGGCTCCAATATCGGTTTATATATTAAGAGGTGAATTCAGATGGAAGATAATAATTTCGCGATGTGTCCACGTTTTGAATCCGCGTTTGTGATTCTCGGCAAACGCTGGAACGGTCTGATCATTCATACATTGATGAGCGGACCCAAGCGTTTTAAGGACATTTCTAACGGGATTCCGGCCATGAGCGATAAGATGCTCTCCGAACGGATGAAGGATCTGGAGAACGAGGGGATCGTCGACCGGCATGTCTATCCCGAAACTCCAGTACGCATTGAATACGAACTGACGGAAAAAGGAAGAGCGCTAAGTCCGGTCATGGAACAGGTGCAATGCTGGGCTGAGCAGTGGATCGAGTAGTCTACGTGCCGTTATCCCGCAGCGGAGCGGCACGAATTATATAGAAAGTGGGTGTACTTGTGGCTGAGGTAATAGTAATCGGAGCGGGACCAGCAGGATCTAGCGCAGCATTATTTCTGGCCAAGGCAGGGAAGGAAACCCTGGTTCTTGACAGCAATGCCAGTATGACGAAACGGGCATGGATTGAGAATCACTATGGAGCCAAGGACATTTCCGGACCGGATTTGCTAAAAATCGGTCGGGAGCAGGCCCAGAAGTTCGGAGCCAAGTTCATTGAGGAGAAAGTTACGGTAGTGGATACGAACGGCGGATCCAAAGTGACCGTAAAGACGGAATCCGGCCGAAGCTATGAGGCATCCCATGTGATCCTGGCAACCGGAGCATTGACGGAATTGGCGGGGGCGATCGGCCTTGAGCTTAAGGAAGGCAGAGAACCTAGAATCAAGACCGTGATCGACACCGACGGAAACGGACGCACAAGCAATCCGCGGATATGGGCTGCTGGTACGGTCGCCGGCGTAAGCGTTCACACGATTATTACGGCGGGTGACGGCGCTAAAGTAGCCATCGAGCTGATCAGTGAACTGAATGGCGAACGCTACGTGGACCACGATGTATTAAAGTCATAACGTTATAACATCCACCAAAACACATAAATGAATAGTGGCAGATTCAAAGCTTCCCAGAGTTAATGTCTCTTGGGAAGCTTTTTTGCGCAGAATGGACAAAAGGTTTGTGACGCCAATCACAAAGCCGGGGGTAAAGGTGCGCTAAATTGAATATAGTTGGATTAGAGATGCTAAACAGGAGGGGATAGGTGTGATGGAGCAGAAGCTGCTATTCGACAAGAAAAGTTTAGTCCGGGATATCGTACTTGAATTCCCGAAATCAGCAGATTATTTTCGTCGCCGCAAAATTGACTTTTGCTGCGGTGGTAACCGGCCTCTTCAAGAGGCGGCAGAGGAAAGAAATCTGGAAGTCGATGAACTGCTATCCGATTTGGCAAAACTGGCCGCGGATCATCCGAATGCGGAGGAGAGGGATTCCTGGACCGATGCGGATTCGCAAACCCTTATCGGGCATATCGTGAATAAGCATCACGCTTATTTGCGTGAAGAATTGCCGGAGCTGCATAAGAGTGTAATCAAGGTCTCTCGCGTACATGGCGGGCACGATCCTCATTTAGTCGAAGTAGAACAACTGTACGGCCAGCTCCGAAACGAACTGCTTGAACATACAGCCAAGGAAGAAGCGGAAGTTTTTCCGAAAATGATAAATTGGGAACTGGGTCAAGAACAAGAAGTTCTAAATAAAATGCTTGCGGCGATTACAGAATTGGAAGCGGAGCATGACGGGGCAGGCAAGATTTTGAAACGCTTGAGAGATATTACCGGAGATTTTCAGCCGCCGGCGCATGCTTGTACGACGTACCGTACGACTTATGCACGATTGGAAGAGCTGGAAGGGATGACATTTAGTCATATTCACCTTGAAAATAACATTTTGTTTCCTCGTTACACGTCTTTATAAGCAGAGAAAAGTGGAATATGGACCTTCCCTCCTTGAGCAGGAGGGAAAAAATTATGTTTTTCAATAGAAAAACATAAAAAAGTATGAACAATATTGTGATAAGTTTCACATTTAGTGTGAAATAGATCACAATCTATTTTGAATTTTAAATTATAATTAAGTTATCAAAGAAAAAGAAAATGTTAGTGGACAATGAAACGATTGCATTTTGAAGGAGGCAATTCCAATATGGGAACAGATAGAGAAAAACTCGTGGTGATCGGTAACGGGATGGCGGGAATCAGCGCTGTCGAACAAATTTTGAAATTGACGAAGAGATTTGATATTACGGTGTTCGGGAGCGAGCCGCATCCCAACTATAACCGGATTATGTTATCTTATGTTTTGGAAGGCAGCAAAACGATCGATGATATCGTGCTTAACGATTTGAACTGGTACCGGGAGAATGGAATTACGCTGCATACGGGAACTACGGTTGCCAAAATCGATGAGCAGACTAAAGAAGTAGTTACGGCGGACGGAATGCGGGTGCCTTATGACAAGGTGCTGATTGCTACAGGTTCCAACTCGTTCATTTTGCCGATTCCAGGCAGCGACAAAGAAGGCGTAGTCGGTTTCCGCGACATCGCCGACTGCAATCAAATGCTGGAAGCGGCTAAAACCTGCCGTACAGCAGCCGTCATCGGCGGAGGATTGCTTGGCCTTGAAGCAGCCAAAGGGCTGGTTCAGCTTGGGATGGATGTTACGGTCGTTCACTTGATGGAGGACTTGATGGAGCGTCAGCTTGATCACCAAGCCGCTTCGATGCTGAAATCGGAGCTCGAGCGCCAGGGAATCAAATTCAAAATGGGCGCGCAAACGGCCGAATTGCTGGGCGACACGAGAGTCAGCGGCCTGCGGTTTGCCGACGATAGTGTATTGGATGCCGAGTTTGTCGTAATGGCGGTAGGGATCAAACCGAATGTCGCGGTTGCCAAGGAAAGCGGAATTACCGTCAATCGAGGGATTGTTGTTGACGACTATATGCAAACCTCGATGGAAGGCGTGTACTCGGTCGGCGAATGTACGGAACACCGTGGCACCTGCTACGGCCTGGTTGCTCCTTTATTCGAACAGGGCATGGTGCTGGCCAAACACATTAGCGGCGTCGAAGCTCCTCCGTATGAAGGTTCGGTCGTATCGACCAAGCTTAAAATTTCGGGCGTTGACGTGTTCTCGACCGGTGAATTCATCGATGGTCCGGAGCACACCGTGATTGCGAATAAAGATGATTGGAAACGTACCTACAAGAAAATTTTGCTGAAAGACGGAGTTATGGTCGGTGCCGTACTCTTCGGTGATATTACGGATTCGGCTGAACTGCAAAAGCTGATTAAACAGAAAACGGTCATGACGGATGAATTGTACGGTACATTGATGGGAACCGGCTGCTGCGGCGGCGGGGCCAAGAAGACCACATCCGTGGAAAGCATGCCGGATGAAGAAATCGTATGCGGCTGCAACGGCGTTACCAAAGGTACGATCGTAGACGTAATTACGAATCAAGGCATGACAACGGTTGATGAAATCAAAGCATGCACCGGAGCCACCCGTTCTTGCGGAGGCTGCAAACCGATGGTTGAGCAAATTTTGCAGTATGTGCTTGGGGACGGCTTCAAGTCAACAGCCAAACAAGGAATTTGCGGCTGCACTACCTTGAGCCGTGATGAAATCGTGGCCGAAATCAAGGAGAAGGGCCTGCAAACAACTAAAGAAGTAATGAATGTGCTGGGTTGGAGCCAACCGGAAGGCTGCTCGAAGTGCCGGCCGGCCATTAACTACTACCTCGGGATGATCAATCCGGATACGCATGAAGACGAAAAGGAATCGCGGTTTGTCAACGAGCGGATGAACGCGAATATTCAGAAGGACGGAACCTATACTGTCGTTCCCCGCATGTATGGCGGTGTGACCACACCGGAAGAATTGAAACGGATTGCGGACATTTCGCTGAAATACGATGTGAAGGTGGTTAAAGTAACCGGCGGTCAACGGCTTGATTTGATCGGCGTCAAAAAAGAGGATTTGCCGAAAGTTTGGGAAGAACTCGACATGCCTTCGGGCTATGCGTACGCTAAATCGCTGCGCACGGTGAAAACCTGCGTCGGTTCGCAGTTCTGCCGATTCGGCACCCAGGATTCGATGGGAATGGGGGCTACGCTGGAACGCAAATTCGAGCGTCTCGACTTCCCTGCCAAATTCAAATTGGCTGTGAACGGATGCCCGCGGAACTGCGCGGAATCGTGCACGAAGGATATCGGGATCGTCGGTAATGACGGCGGATGGGAAATTTTCGTAGGCGGTAACGGCGGGATCAAAGCCCGACTTGCGGATTCGCTCTGCAAAGTGAAGACCGATGAAGAACTGATCGAAATTGTCGGTGCGGTTATGCAGTACTACCGTGAAACCGGCAACTATCTTGAGAGAACCTCGGAATGGGTGGAACGCATCGGTCTGGAACAGATCAAGACCGCTGTAGTAGATAATCCTGAGAATCGGAAAGCGCTTATGGAACGGATTGAATTTGCTCTGCAGCAAGTCGAGGATCCGTGGAAGAAAGCGATTCGCGACAACGAGAACAGCGACAAAATGTTCAATCGCCTGGAAGTGGGTAATCAACTGTAAATATTGGTTAATAGTGAGAGGAGAGTACGATACATGACTAAGGATAAAATCGAATTCATTTCTGTAGGTGCTGTGGACCATTTTCTGGTACAGATCGGACGTGTAGTCGAGATCGGGGGGCGGCAGATTGCCGTCTTCCGCCTCTCCGATAACCGGATTTTCGCAGCTGTAAATAAGAATCCTCATCCGAAAGGCGGACCGCTTGCGGAAGGGATTGTTTCGGGACATTACTTGTACGATCCGCTGTACGACTGGAAAATCGATCTGACCACCGGTCTGGTTCAAGCTCCGGACACCGGCCAGGCGCAAATGGTGCCGGTCAAGATAGAGGATGGGCAGGTATGGATTGGCGCGGGGGAATTACAAACTGTATAGCGGCTTGATTGCTGCATAGCAACGCACTTGGGAGAGAGAGTGGGGAAAGTCAAATGTTTACACAAAGCGTAGAATCCATTGTGGAAGCAGCCGTTAAAAAGAAAGAGAAGATGAATGAAAGTTTGCCCCGGTACTTTGTATCAACGCTCCTGGCGGGAGCGTACGTGGGACTGGGCATCATCCTGATATTTAGCGTGGGTGCGCCGCTGGCCGCGGTGAAGTCACCGTTTCAGAGTATGGTTATGGGGATGTCGTTCGGGCTCGCCCTCACACTTGTCATTTTTGCCGGTTCCGAACTGTTTACGGGGAACAACATGTTCTTTACTGCCAGTACTTTGGCTAAGCGTACCACGGTATCGGATACCCTCAAAAACTGGATAATCGTCTTTCTCGGCAACTTAGCGGGGGCGATTATCCTCAGTTTACTGATCGTAGGCTCCGGTTTGTTCAAAACCGCCGCTCCGGAACATCTGATCTTTGCGGCTGCAGCCAAGAAAATGGGCGCCCCAGTCATGGAACTGTTTTTCCGCGGCATTTTGTGTAACTGGCTTGTATGCCTGGCCATCTGGATGGCCAACCGGGCGAAGGATGACATTTCCAAGCTTGTCCTGATCTGGTGGTGTCTCTATGCCTTTATCGCGAGTGGTTATGAGCATAGCGTGGCTAACATGACGCTGCTCAGCTTGTCCATGATGCTGCCGAATCACCCCGAAACGATATCGCTTGCCGGATGGTTTCATAATATGATTCCCGTCACGCTCGGCAACATTATCGGCGGCGCCGTATTCGTAGGTATGGCCTACTGGTTTATCTCACCGGTGCGCAAGAAATAACCCCGTTCAAAAGCAAATAAAGCTGCTTAAGAGCTGCATTAACGGTCTGTAGTGACTGCTGATGCAGCTTTTTTGTTGACTAAAAATGGTTAGTCTCCTCCAGGAATTGATGATTAAAATCAATATTTAACTGGCTTTTTATTAAACTAGTTTCTATTATAAAATGCAGCGGGCTAGCTTATTATAGGAGGACGAATGTGATGCACAATATTAGATTTGCTCAGGATTATAAAAATAATGACCGTGCTAGAAAGAGCTTATCAGATTTAGCCCATAGCACATTTGGCATAAGCTTTGAGGACTGGTATCAAAAAGGGTATTGGAAGGAACGTTTTATCCCTTACTCTTATTTGGATGGAGATCGAGTCATTGCGAATGTGTCCGTAAATATTATGGATTTAATTATTAATGGGGAAATCAAACAGGCCGTTCAAATCGGTACGGTGATGACGCACCCGGATTATCGCAATAAAGGCTTGTCGTCACGTTTGCTGACAAAAGTCCTTGATGATTATGAACATAAGTGTGAATACATATATCTTTTCGCGAATGAATCCGTATTGGATTTTTATCCGAAATTCGGATTTCGTCCGGTTCAGGAACAGCTTTTTTCACTGGGAAATATATCGGAATATCGATCTGGTTCAGCTGCAAATAAAAATGTCAGGAAGCTGGATATGCAAAATGAGGCTGACCGGGCATTGATGTATCAAAGATCTCTGGAAAGGCTCCCCAATTCTCAACGCTGGGGAACTGCTAATTCGGAAGGGATACTCATGTTCTATGGTTTGAATGTTTTTAGTGAGGAGATTTATTATTTGGAAGAGGAGAATATCATCGTTATTTATAAGAAAGAAGAGGATCGTATCGATCTGTTCGATATCATAAGTGCAAAGGAGTTTGAAATTCAGGATATCCTATCGCATATTGCAGACAAAGACGTTAGGAAAATCGTGTTTCACTATACTCCGGATTATAAAAATATGGATCTTAATCAGCAAGTGTATGATGGGGGACTATTTGTCAGGACGCGTAACAGCGACATTTCCTCGTTCCACAACATAAAATACCCGATTACATCTACCACTTAAGGCACCGCTGTTCAGAATATAGAATGGCAAGGTTAATATTACCTCTATACCAAACAGGACGGGGCAGATAAACTAAGGCTGCACCGTCCTTGTTATAAAGTTGTTTCCCCATAGACATCTCATTTTATTAGATCCGGCAAATTTCATTCGGACAAAGCTCACAATGGCAAATGTCCTGCAGCATCACGAGGTCCTTGATTACGATCATGCCGTTCTCATATTCGAGTGCGTCCTTCTTGCGCAGATCGCTCAACATCCGGTTGACGCTTTCGCGGGTGGCGCCGATCATGTTCGACAGGTCGGTATGGGTGATTTTTTTGTTGATAAGGATATTGTCACCATGTTGTTCGCCGTAAGTATTGCTCAAGCGGATCAGGGTCGAGCAGAGGGCACCCGGTTTACCGTACATCATCAGGTCGCGGAACTTGGTTTGTGTCAGACGGTGATGAATCCCCATCCATTTCATAAAGTCGATCGCAAAATCGCAATGCTGGCAAATCATGATTTCCAGGTCTTTTTGTTCAATTACTCCGATCTCGCTGTCCTCAATAACTTCTGCAGTGAAGCTGTGCTTAGTGCTAAAGAAGGGATCCGCTTGGCCCACCATATCTCCACGTCCATACATATAGAGAATGAGCTCTTTTCCTTCATCGGTCGATTTGGTCAGTTTGACGCGTCCGCGTTTAACATAGAACAGTTTATCGGAAAAGTCGCCTTCCCAGAACAAATGCGTTCCTTCGGGATATGCTTTTTCTTTCATAGTGACAAGAAGACGGTTGAAGTTTTGCTCTGTAAAACAGCTCGTATTGCCGCGGGGCAGCGTAGCGCTCACGATTTCACTCATCATTGATTTCCCCTTTGTGTTCCAAATTTTTCTGAAAATTTTAAATTAATTATATAACGTTTTTAGAGGTTTGAGGGGACTGTAAAGCCTGAAAAAGTGTCGAAATTTCAACATTGTGACTAATTTCACTTTTTTACCGAGTGTAATATTGCTCACTAAATAGGTTGGGAATATAGGCCTAGAAAGGCTGGAATGCAAATTTGAACTGAAAAAACAATCAAAGAACAATGAAAAATTTCATTATTTTAAAGTACGTGAAAAAATTCACTATACAAATCAAACCAGCTGTGCTATGCTAAGACCATAAGAGAAGCGCAAAGCTTCACAAGGATGGACCCGAACGTGAAATAATTCACTAGAAAGAAAAGGGTTGTCCATTACCCAACTTAGGAGGATGAGAGAAATGGCCGTTAAGAACGAAGTTACGACAAAAGCCGAGCTGACTGCACAAGATTACATTCAAACCTTGATCGACAAAGGTAAGAAAGCATCCGAAGCTTTTATGGGCATGGATCAAGAGCAAATTGATAAAATTGTGCAGGCTATGGCGCTGGCCGGACTTGACAGACATATGTATCTGGCGAAGATGGCGGTTGAAGAAACCGGACGCGGTGTGTACGAAGACAAGATCATTAAGAACATGTTTGCGACCGAGTATATTTACCACAGCATCAAGAACAACAAAACGGTTGGCGTAATTGAAGATAACCCTTATGACAATTTCCAAAAAATCGCAGAACCGGTTGGCATCATCATGGGGATCACTCCTGTAACCAACCCTACATCGACTACCATTTTCAAAGCTCTCATTGCTATCAAAACTCGTAACCCTATCATCTTCGGTTTCCACCCATCCGCTCAAAAGTGCAGCGCGGAAGCCGCGAAAATCCTGCTCGAAGCTGCCGTTAAGCACGGAGCGCCAGCAGATTGCATTCAATGGATCGAGAATCCTTCCATGGATCGTACGAACAGCCTGATGAACCATCCTGACGTTGCTTGTATCCTGGCAACCGGCGGATCGGCGATGGTTAAAGCGGCATACAGCTGCGGCAAACCGGCACTCGGCGTAGGTCCTGGTAACGTGCCTTGCTTCATTGAAAAGAGCGCGGATCTGGATCAAGCGGTCAATGACCTGATCCTTTCGAAAACGTTCGACAACGGCATGATTTGCGCATCCGAGCAAGCGGTAATCATCGAAGAGCCGGTGTTCGATCAAGTGAAGAAGAAGATGATTGCAAACGGCTGTTACTTCGTCAACAAAGATGAAGCGGCTAAACTGACAGCCGGAGCCATTATTGCAGACAAATGCGCAGTGAACCCGAACATCGTCGGCCAACCTGCCGTAAAGATCGCTCAAATGTGCGGTATCGATGTACCGGCCGGAACGAAGATTCTGGTTGCCGAAATCGAAGGCGTAGGTCCAAAATTCCCGTTGTCCGCTGAGAAATTGAGCCCGGTTCTGGCTTGCTACAAAGTTAAAACAGCCGAACAAGGCATCGAACGCGCGCTTGAAGTGGTTCAATTCGGAGGTATGGGGCACTCTTCGGTAATTCATAGTAATAATGAAGAAATTATTCAAAATTATTCGGATCGGATGCCTACTTGCCGGATTCTCGTCAACCAACCTTCTTCGCAAGGCGGGATCGGCGACATCTACAATACGAACCTGCCTTCGCTGACGCTGGGCTGCGGATCTTATGGACGTAACTCGACTTCGTCGAACGTAACGGCTGTCAATCTGATCAACGTGAAAAGGGTGAATCGTCGTACCGTGAATATGCAATGGTTCAAAGTGCCTGACAAAATCTATTTCGAGAAAAACTCGACGCAATACCTTGCCAAAATGCCGGATATTACCCGCGTACTGATTGTAACCGACCCAATGATGGTTAAACTGGGATATGTGGAAAGAGTGGAGCACTATCTCCGTCAACGCCAAACTCCGGTAGCGATCGAAGTGTTCTCGGATGTTGAGCCGGATCCATCGACTACAACGGTAGAGCGCGGTACTGAGCTGATGGCTAAATTCCAACCGGACTGCATTATCGCACTCGGCGGCGGTTCGCCAATGGATGCCGCGAAAGGCATGTGGCTGTTCTACGAATATCCGGATACCGACTTTAACAACCTGAAACAAAAATTCATGGATATCCGCAAACGGATCTACAAATACCCGCGCCTGGGACGTAAAGCGAAGTTTGTTGCGATTCCGACCACTTCGGGTACAGGTTCGGAAGTGACCTCGTTCGCGGTAATTACGGATAAAATCAACGGCAACACGAAATATCCTTTGGCTGATTACGAGCTGACTCCGGACGTAGCCATTATTGACCCTGAGTTCGTATACAGCTTACCTAAAGTAGCTGTAGCCGATACAGGTATGGACGTACTGACTCATGCTATCGAGGCTTATGTTTCGGTAATGGCGAGCGACTACACGGATGGCCTTGCAATCAAAGCTATCCAGCTGGTGTTCCAATACTTGGAGAAATCGGCGCTGACCGGCGACAAACTGGCCCGCGAGAAAATGCACAACGCATCGACTTTGGCCGGTATGGCCTTCGCGAACGCATTCCTGGGCATCAACCACAGCTTGGCGCATAAATGGGGCGGACAGTATCACACCGCGCATGGCCGTACGAATGCGATTCTGATGCCACACGTAATCCGTTACAATGCGAAGAAACCTACGAAATTCGCAGCATGGCCGAAATACACTCACTTCGTAGCTGACGAACGCTATGCGGAAATCGCACGCATCCTGGGATTGCCTGCCCGCACGACGGAAGAGGGCGTGAAGAGCTTAATCAACGCCATCCGTGATCTGAATAAGAAGCTCGGCATTCCGGAAACATTCCAAGAACTCGGCTTCGATGCGAAAGATTTCGAATCGCGTGTAGATTACTTGGCGGATCGTGCTTTCGAAGACCAATGTACAACTGCGAATCCGAAGCTCCCGCTTGTGACAGAGCTTGCTGAAGTTTATCGTGACGCTTTCTATGGAAGATTTGAAGAATAAGTGAACATGTAAGGCTAACGTGACAAATATCACTTCAAAAGTGATATTTGTCACAATCTTTGATGGGGTATTGATATAAGATAATGATATAAATGATCCCCGGTACGGTGGTAAGTACAGCGGATGAGGTTTTAAAAGCTAAGAACTTATCAGTGTCAGAGTTGTGAAAATTATCACAAATTTTAGGGATCATGAGACGCGGATATATCCTTCAAACCGCGTACTTCTAAACTATATGGAGGGATTACAGATGTCGGTGATTGAGAGAGAAGTACAACAAAAACAAGAAGTTGAAACAGCTTGGAGAGGTTTTAAAAAAGGGAAATGGATGAGAGAAGTGAACACCCGCGATTTCATCGAGACCAACATCCTGGCTTATGAAGGCGACGAATCTTTCTTGAAGGGTGCAACGGATAATACCAAAGCATTATGGGACATTATTTCCGATTTGACCAAGAAAGAAAGAGAAGCCGGAGGCGTACTTGACGTTGAAGTCAACAAGCCTTCCACGATCACATCCCATGCTCCCGGTTACTTGGACAAAACGAAGGAACAAATCGTAGGTGTACAAGGGGAAGCTCCTTTCCAACGTACGATTCATCCTTTTGGCGGTATAAATATGGTAATTAACGCCTGCAAGGCTTATGGATTCGACTTGCCGGGCGAGATCGTAGATATGTTTACAACGATTCGCAAAACTCATAACCAAGGCGTATTTGATGCCTATACATCCGATATGAGAGCTGCTCGTAAAGCCGGCATTATTACTGGCCTCCCAGATGCATATGGCCGCGGCCGTATTATCGGCGACTATCGCCGCGTAGCGCTTTACGGTGTGGATTTCCTGATCAAGCAAAAAAATAACGAACTGAAGAGCCTGGAAGTTGACGTAATTGACGAAGACGTAATTCGTCTTCGCGAAGAACTGTCCGAGCAAGTTCGCGCACTGGGCGAATTGAAACAACTGGGTGAAATGTACGGCTTCGATATTTCGAGACCGGCCGAAAATGCGAAAGAAGCTTTCCAATGGCTCTACTTCGGTTATCTTGCAGCAGTCAAAGAACAAGACGGGGCGGCAATGTCGCTTGGCCGCGTATCTTCTTTCCTTGACGCATACATCGAGCGCGATTTGGCTGAAGGAACTTTGACTGAAGAAACAGCACAAGAATTGGTTGACCATTTCGTAATGAAACTGCGGATCGTCAAATTCCTGCGTACTCCGGATTACAATGATCTGTTCAGCGGCGACCCAACATGGGTTACGGAATCGATCGGCGGCATGTCGGTAAACGGCGTAACTAGAGTAACGAAGAACAGCTTCCGTTTCCTGCACACTCTTTACAACCTGGGCCCTGCTCCAGAACCAAACTTGACAGTACTCTGGTCCGAACAATTGCCTGAAGGCTTCAAGAAATATTGCGCTAAGGTATCTATTGAAACCAGCTCGATTCAATACGAAAATGACGATCTGATGCGTCCTATCTATGGTGATGACTATGGTATCGCCTGTTGCGTATCCGCTATGGAAATCGGTAAGCAAATGCAGTTCTTCGGAGCACGCGCTAACCTGGCGAAAGCACTGTTGTACGCGATTAACGGCGGTAAAGATGAGAAATCCGGCGCACAAGTCGGCCCTGAATTCCCGGCCATCACTTCCGAGTACTTGAATTACGATGAAGTTATGAAACGGTTCAAACCGATGATGGAATGGCTTGCCAAACTGTATGTGAACACACTGAATGTAATTCACTACATGCACGATAAATATTGCTACGAACGGATCGAAATGGCGCTGCATGACCGCGACATTCTCCGTACGATGGCTTGCGGGATCGCCGGTTTGTCCGTAGCGGCCGACTCGCTGAGCGCGATCAAATATGCTAAAGTTAAACCGATCCGCAACGAACAAGGCATTGCCGTTGATTTTGAAATCGAAGGCGAATTCCCTTGCTACGGTAACAACGACGATAAAGTCGACCAAATTGCCGTGGGTCTTGTTGAATCGTTCATGAGCATGATCCGCAAACACAAAACTTATCGTAATGCGATGCCGACACAATCGGTATTGACGATTACCTCGAACGTTGTATATGGTAAGAAAACAGGAACAACACCGGATGGCCGTAAAGCGGGCGAACCGTTTGCTCCTGGTGCTAACCCAATGCACGGACGCGACAAGAAGGGTGCGCTTGCTTCGCTCAGTTCCGTTGCCAAACTGCCGTATGAACACAGCTTGGACGGGATCTCGAACACCTTCTCGATCGTGCCTAAGGCACTCGGCAAAGAAGCTGAGATCCGCAAATCGAATCTCGTATCGATGATGGACGGATATTTCGGCAGCAAAGCCCATCACTTGAACGTCAACGTGTTTGACCGCGAACAGTTGATGGATGCTATGGAACATCCGGAGAACTATCCGCAATTGACGATCCGTGTTTCGGGATATGCGGTAAACTTCATTAAATTGACCCGTGAGCAACAGCTCGATGTAATTAACCGGACTTTCCACGGTTCGATGTAAATAGAAACGGGTACAGAAATCACAACATTTGTTAAGGCAGTGCAATCAGAAAGGGTGACGAAAAATGCTTAAAGGTCGCATACATTCATTGGAAACTTTCGGAACGGTCGATGGCCCGGGTATTCGTTTCGTACTCTTTATGCAGGGCTGCCTGTTGAAATGCCAGTATTGCCATAACCCGGATACCTGGAGCCTGACGGAAGGTAAAGAAATGACAGTAGAGGAGGTATTGGCTGAAATTGAGCCATACCTCACCTACTACCGTTCCTCAGGCGGCGGGTTGACGGTATCCGGCGGGGAAGCGACGCTGCAAGCTCCGTTTGTAACCGAATTGTTCCGCGAAGTGAAGAAACGCTGGAATCTGCATACTACGCTGGATACGAACGGATACAACGAGGGCGACAAAATTCGTGATCTCCTGGACGTAACAGACCTTGTCCTGCTCGATCTGAAGCATATCGATAATGAGAAGCACATCAAGCTGACGGGTAAACCGAACGACCGGATGCTGAAAATGGCCGAATGGTTGTCAGAACACGGACGAAATATGTGGATTCGGCATGTCTTTGTTCCTGGCATTCATGACGATGAGCAGGATTTGCTAAACCTAGGGCGCTTTATCGGTGGTTTACACGGTGTAGAGAAATTCGAAATTCTTCCGTATCATCAGATGGGTGTATTCAAGTGGCAAGAATTAGGTTGGGACTATCCGTTAGAGGGCGTACCTTCGCCAACGGAGGAGGAAATCGAGCGTGCAAATCGCTTGATTGAAGAAGGAATGCAGCAGGCAGAGACATCCATGAAATAATTTTGTGTCAACTAATATGACATTATTATTTACTAAATAAGAAAAAGCGGTTAAACTCGACAATACATGTCAGGTTTAACCGCTTTCTTTTTGTCGATTAGATGATATTATCCCCTGAAAAGAAAAATGTCCTCCTTATCAGAATTGGAGGCGCTTTCTATAATAAAGGTGTAACACAAACTGCTCTTGAGGAGGGTCTTAGAAATATGAAGAAAAGTTTGATGCTGCTAATGACGCTGATTTTCGTAGCGTCCGCAATGCTCGCTGGGTGCGGCAAATCCGATAACGGAAAAAATACACCCGCAAACGAAGGTCAAAAATCGACAAACAATGGTGAAGCGGCAAAGGTGGATGATTCGCCGTTCGAAATCACCATTCGCCACACACAAGTAGGGGAGTCCAAGAAATTCCGTCTTGCATTGCTCGAAGATGTGGTTAAACAGACCCAAGACGCAGTACCAGGCTTGACGATCAAGCTTGATGCCGTTGATTCCGAAGTCAACCGGAAAGAGAAGCTGAGAGGCGAGATGGCAGCAGGGAAACCGCCGGAAGTATTCGACGTATTCGGCAGCCCGGATGCAGCGCTGTATGCCAAAGAAGGTTTGATGCTCGACATTACTCCGATTTTGGATGAGCTGGGCCTCAAAGACAAATTTACTACACTGGCACCATTTACTCTTGACGGAAAGATTTACGGTCTTCCGATCGGGGGATCCATCGAAGGTTTCTTCTACAATAAAGAGTACTTTGAACAAAAAGGTCTGAAAGTGCCTGCGACACTGGATGAATTGGATAAGCTTGCCGAAACGATCAAAGCAGACGGCAAAATTCCTTTCGCTCAATCTTCGAAGGATGCTTGGATCCCATTGATGACAACAAACAATCTGTGGTCTTACTATGCCGGACCTGAAATCACTTATGGCTTCAAATCAGGCGAAACCAAGTGGACGGATGAAAACGTGGTTAAAGCCGTAGCTAAGCATAAGGAATGGGTTGACAAAGGCTACTACAAAAAAGGCGAACTCGGCTTTGAATACGCCGACATGAGAAACCAAATCGTTACTGGCGAAGCGATCATGATGATGGACGGTTCGTGGGCTAACTCGGTGTTCAGAGACGCTGAACAAGCCGGCGACATGGTTGGCAAAATCGGATACTTCAATATGCCTCCTGTAAATGCAGGCGATCCGGTTGTAGTTATGCAGGACGCTAACAACGGTTACGGCTTCTCCAGTGCAGTTGCTGAAGATCCTCGTAAAATGCAAGCGGTTAAAGAATTCATCAAGAACATGTGGACAGACGAAATGCAGCTTCGCGGTCTGAAAGAAGACGGTGTGCTCCCTGCCATGAAGATGGATCTGGAGCAAATGAAAACTACGTCCGATGACCCGCTCATGCAAGATATCTTCAAGGCTGTCAGCGAAATCGGAACTTCGTTCCCAGCGTTCGACGCCCTTGTACAAGCGGAAGTGAATACGGCGCTTAGCATGGGTATCCAACAAATTATCGGCGGGGAAATCGAACCGGCGAAAATGCTGGAAAATGTACAGGCAGCTCAAGATGCGGCTAATGCGGCAGGGCAATAATCTTTAGCAAATGACGAAAGGGCGCCACCCGCCTCAAGTATGTGGGGGCGTCCTTTCCCACTAAATTAAGAACTAACATCTTAAATAAAATGTAGCACGAAGTTAATCCTGCATAAGCTACGGAGGTTTATCATGAATAAAGCGCTTAGAAATCCGCTGATCTATCTGATATTTGTGATCCCGGCGTTCGTACTGTTTCTTGCCTTCTTCATCTACCCGGTGTTTACGGCGGTCAATAACAGTTTTACGAGCTGGAACGGAATATCCAAAAATATTACTTATATCGGCTTCGACAACTTTGTAACAGCCTTCCATGATGTCGCATTTTGGAAATCCGTTAAAAATAACGTTTACTTCATTTTGTTTTCCTGCTTGGTTCAGGTCCCTTTGATCGTCATCTTTTCCTTGCTCATTGCAAACGTCAAGAAATTCAAGGGCTTGTATAAGACCGCGGTATTTATGCCGTCGATCATGTCAACGGCCGTTATCGGGATTTTGTGGGGCTTTATCTACAATCCGGACTTTGGCCTCGCCAACAAAATTTTAGGCGTATTCGGGGTATCTCCGATCTATTGGCTGTCCGACAAAAACTGGGCGATGATATCGATTCTGATTACGAACGCTTGGCAATGGACAGGTTTCTACATTGTTATGGTGTTGGCCGCGATTCTGGCCATTCCGAAAGAGCTGGAAGAAGCGGCTGCAATTGATGGAGCGACCGGCTTCCAAAGAGCTACGAAAATTACGATTCCGCTCGTTATGCCGATTATTTCCGTTGTTATCATGCTGTCCATCGCTGGTGCCATGAAGGCTGCCGATATCGTTCTCGTTATGACGAAGGGCGGACCTGCCGGGTCGACTGACGTTATGGCTACTTACATGATCAGGTATGCCATCACAAGCTTTAGACATGGCTTTGGCAACTCTATTGCCGTTCTGATCTTCATATTCACGATCATCATTACGGTACTGTATCAAGTGTTGATCTCCAAACGGACAGAAAGGATTGAATACTGATGAGAGCACTCAAAAAAACGATTCCGCACATTTTCCTTATGGCCTACCTGCTCGTCATCCTGTATCCGTTCCTGTTCGTGCTCTTCTCATCCGTCAAAACGAACAACCAGGATATCGCTTCGAATCCGTTCGGCCTCCCAGGCTCCATTACGTTTGACAATTATATTAACGCCTGGGTAAATGCTAAGATCAGCACATACTTCTTTAACAGCTTGTACATCGGTGTCCTTTCCGCGTGTTTATCGATTCTGTTTGCGGCGATGCTGGCCTTTGCGGTTACCCGGATGCGCTACAACAAAATCAGTGCCGTCGTGTTCCAGCTGATCTTGCTGGGGATGCTGATTCCGAACAACTCCTTACTGCTTCCGATTTATGGAATCATGAGAAAACTGGATATTTTGGATACGCATATGGCGCTTATTTTACCTTATGTAGCCAACGCCATTCCGTTCTCTGTCATTATTCTGGCGGCGTTTATGCGCTCGCTCCCGGGGGAAATTGAAGAGGCTGCTGTCATTGACGGACTAAGTTCGGCAGGGCTGTTTGCGAGAATTATTATCCCGCTTACGGTGCCGGCGATCGTTACAGTCTTCATCATCAACTTCCTGGGTAACTGGAACGAATTCTTGCTAGCCAACTATTTCCTGTCCAGCGAAGAGTTAAGAACGCTGCCTGTAGGGATGGTAGGTTTCAGAGACGCCTACAATACCAACTATGCGCAAATGTCCGCAGGGATTATTTTCAGCGTACTGCCGGTTATGATTATCTACGCAATTCTTCAGGAAAAGATTATTGAAGGAGTTACGGCAGGCAGTGTCAAAGGATAATAGTGGCGGGTTCAAGATCATAGGATAATATATTAAAATACTATTGTTATTATATGATTGTCCACGCACTAATCCGGTATGGGAGAATACATCCAATGAATCTGCGAATCAAACTGTTTACGGCGTTTCTGGGGCTAGTCATTATTCCATTGTTCATCCTGGGAATCATCACTTTTCTGGTAACGTTCCGATCGATTGAGACAAATTACAGTGAGCAGACCGAATATTCGCTGAAGGCGATCGGCTATAGCATCAAGAATATCTTCCATGAATTGGATAACGTGACGGACAACGGGATTGCCAAGGGCGTTTTTCAGGAAGCGTTGGTATCCCAGGACCCGGATTCGCAGGATTTGACGGATGCTGCTGCCAATCAATTAGAACTGAATGCTAACCAGCGGAATTTTCGTTCCCTGTTATACAACCATCCTGCCATTGATTATGCTTTTTTGTACAATGTACATGGTTATAAGGATTCCAAAGTGATCACCATCTTCAATAAGGAAAACTTTGAGACTCTGCCCTATGAGCAATTCAAGGATCATCCTTTATATCGCGAAGTTATGAAGTTGAACGGGATTCCAAGATGGATCGCGCCTCACGAATATCCGGAACTAACCGGCTCGGATAATGTATTCACACAAATTCGGCTGATTAAGGACTTGGACAGTTTCAAACGGGTAGGGGTGCTGGTCGTACAGATTAAGAACTGGGAATTCGAGAAGATTTTCCAAAACTTAACGCTGGGAAGTAAAATGCAAGACACTCGTTTCTTTCTGGTGAATAACGACGGGAAGGTTCTCTATGATTTTCATTCGGAGCTCAACGGACAGACCTTGCAGCCTTCCATTCAAAAAAAACTGGCGCTAACGAGCGACTCCCTTAGCTTTAAAGGGAAGTTCAACGGGGAAGAGAGCGTTATTTCGATTTACAATTTGAAGGAATATCCTTGGAAGCTGGTATCCGTCACTTCATGGCACTATTTGTCCCAAGAGGTAACGACCTTTGCCAAATGGTTTGTGGCTATTATCCTCGTATGCGTGCTAACGGCTATGCTCTTTAACGTGTTTTTCATGAACCGGATTACCGGAACCATTGGGGTCATTGTCAGATTCATGAGAAAAGTGGAGAGCGGCGATTTGAATGCACGGGTGGATGAAAAGGGCGATGATGAGCTGCTCCTGCTGCAGCAAGGGTTTAACAGCCAAATGGATAAGATCAACGAATTGTTCGATCAGGTGAAAAGAGAGCAGCTGCAAAAAGCGAATGCAGAGCTTCGAGTACTACAGGCGCAGATCAAGCCTCATTTTTTGTTCAACACGCTGGAGTCGATCAATGTATTGGCGGTTCAAAATGAAGGGCGAAAAGTGAGTGAGATGGTGCTGAGACTCGCGAGTATTCTGAGAATTAGTATCCAGGACAAGGAAGAAATCTCGCTTGGTTTGGAAATCGAGCATTTGCGCAGTTATCTGGAGATTCAAAAATTCAGGTTCGAAGAATTGTTTGAATACGAAATTGATCTCCCGGCAGAGATGAGAAATTGCATGCTGTTGAAGCTGACGCTGCAACCGCTGGTGGAGAACAGCATTCAGCATGGGTTTGAAGGCATTAATTATAAAGGGATGATCAAGGTAACGGGAATCCTTGAAGAAGACCGGATATTGCTGAGAGTGGAGGATAACGGTATCGGGATGTCGAACGAGCAGCTGTCTTCCATACAATATGCGGACCCCGAACTGGATCTGCAAACCGCCAAAGCCTATCCAAGCCATGAGAGACGTGGACTCGGACTCAGAAGCGTCTTCGATCGGCTAAGATTCCAATACGGCAGTAAATACGGACTATTCATTTGCTCGCAGCCTGGGCACGGAACAGTGATCCAGTGCGTAATTCCAAAATATGAATTGGGTGATAAAATATGAAACTGAAGGCATTGCTGGTTGACGATGAGATTCATATTTTAAACAACTTATCCAAGGTTCTTCCTTGGGAAGCCATGGGATTCGAGATTGTCGGGTTGGCCAAAAACGGCGTAGAGGCGTTAGAAGCGGCAATCCAGCACCGGCCTGATTTGGTGTTATGCGATATCCGCATGCCGATCATGGATGGAATGACGCTGATTCAGAAGCTGCGCGAAGAAGGTCTGGACAGCGAAATCTTGCTCCTGACGGGATATCAGGAATTTGAGTATGCGCGCACCGGTATCAGGTATGGAGTCAGGGATTATATTTGCAAGCCGATTAATTATTTTGAACTGGAAGAGATCGTAAAGAAGATCGCAGACCAGATTATGGAGAATAGGAAGAAGCGAAGCAAAGAGCAGCGTTTAAACCGTGTGGCCTCTTTAGCTAATGAGAACTATATGCTTCATTCTTTATTGGGACAGGAGACGGAAGAAGAAGGCGTATTGTGGGATGAAGAGGAGCGGGCCGGCGAACGGAATTATCGCGGGGTGCTGCTCCTGGACCTGGAGGGTTACGCCCACAGGTCGATATCCTGGACTTTGCATGAACGTAAAGCTTGGAATCTGCATATCAAAAACCTGTTGAAAGATCTGTTTAAACCGATAATTAAGGAGTATACGGTTTTGCAGGTAAGAGAAGGGGAATGGTGTCTCATTATTCATTCCTTGGGGAAAGAGCAGATTACAAGGGATGATCTGAAGCCGGGCTATGATCAACTGCAAGGAATCGTCAGCGAGAAGGAAGGCATCATGATCCGGATGTGTTTGGAGCAAAATCCGGTCGGTGTTACCGAGATGTCCTTCATTTACCAGCGCATGCAGCAGATGCTTATTTTAAGTCCGCCGCAGGAGTGGTTCTTGGATGCTGACCAGATCTTTGCAAAATCGACCGAAGCTCATTCGAATGAGGAAGGCTCCCAATGGCGGTTTATTGAGCAAATCGGAAGCGGCCTCAGAAACGGAAGCCATGAACTGCTGGTTCAAGTTGTTACGGAACTGAAGTATTATGTAGGTCACTCGTCGGAAAACCGGGCGGCGGAAAAGCTGCTGCATTACCTGCTGATTCACCTGCTTCGGGAGATGCGCGAGCTGCAAATGCTGTCAGGCGACCAAGAAAAAGAGGTTTGGCTCAAATTGCAGGAATCGCTTAGCTTGAAGGACTTAATGTCTCTCGTAGTATCCATGCTGGACCGCTCCAGGGAATCCCTTTCAACCAAGAAGTCCTCGGAGACGCTGATGATGTCCGCGCAAAAATATATTCAGCATCATTTAGGCGACGATTTTGGCATCGAGGACATTTCCGAGTATCTCGGGATTAGTTGCAGCTACTTCTGCTTGTTGTTTAAAAATCATTTCGGAGAGACTTTTGTCGAATATTTGACCAAACAGCGCGTCGAGATGGCTAAATGTCTGCTAAGCGGCAGTGACAAGTCGGTTACTCAAATTGGCTCCGTGGTTGGCTATCAGGAGCGGCGTTACTTCACTAAGGTGTTTCAGAAGTACACTGGGATGACTCCTTCGGAATTCCGAATCAAGGAATCGTCCGTATCTTGAGCAAAGAAGGTGATGGGTTTGAAAATGTCCAAATTATCTTTGGAAGAAAAAATCGGTCAGCTGTTTATTTGCGGCTTTCACGGGCTTGAGGCCGACGAGCAGATCAAAACATTAACGAAGGATTACCATATCGGCGGAACGGTTTATTTCCGCCGAAACGTGGAATCGGTGCGGCAGCTTGCCGCATTGTCCGCTAGTTTGCAGGCGCTTCCACGCAACAATCCGGAGCTTCCGTTGTTTATCTCCATCGACCAGGAGGGCGGCATGGTTGCGCGCTTGGACCATGAGGGAATGAGCCGGATTCCGGGCAATATGACGCTTGGCGCCGCAGGGGATGCCGGATTGACGGAGGAAGCGGCGATACTGGCTGCCAAAGAAATGCTTGCGCTCGGGATTAATTTTAATTTCGCGCCTTGCATCGATGTCAACAATAACCCGTCCAATCCGGTCATTGGGGTCAGATCGTTCGGAGAAGATCCCGTGAAAGTGGCGGAGCATGGTAACGCAGCGATCCGGGGGTATCAGCAAACTGGAGTCATCGCGACCGCCAAGCACTTTCCGGGGCATGGAGACACGGCCGTGGATTCCCATCGGGGACTCGCCGTAGTCCCGCATGACAAGGAACGCTTGAGCCGTATCGAGCTGCTTCCGTTCCGGGAAGCGATTAGCGCAGGGGTTGACGCTATTATGACGGCTCACGTCATTTTTCCGGCTTTTGAGCCGGAGGAAATACCGGCTACCCTGTCCGGCCGTGTTCTTACCGATCTCCTAAGAGATGAGCTCGGCTATGACGGTGTCATTGTAACGGACTGCCTGGAAATGCACGCTATTTCCAAATCTTGCGGGATTCCGGAAGGTGCGGTGCGGGCGATCGAAGCTGGCGCGGACATCGTTCTGGTGAGCCACACGTTGAGTGATCAGATCGCAGCAATCGAAGCGGTCCGCGAGGCTGTCTTGAGCGGACGTCTTAGTGAGGAGCGGATCGACCAGTCCGTGGAACGGGTGCTAGGATTAAAAGCGAAGCGTCTTGCTGGATCTGCGAGTTCTTATGGTGGGGACCCGGCGTTTGTCCCTGTTCCGTTGACTCCTTCGGAGGAAAGCGGAGCGCTGCTCGACAAGATCGCCGAAGGCAGCGTTACGCTCGTCAAGGATGAAGGGAACCTGCCGCTGAACTGCGCCGAACCGGTACTCGTAATTTGGCCGGAACTTCGACACCGGACAGAAGTGGATGAACCGGCGGTACACCAGTATAATTTGGCGAATGCCCTGCGGCCTTACGGGGATGGAGTCGTGTTATCCGTGATAGGGACGCACCCTGACGATGAAGAAATTCTTGCGGCCCTGAAGCAAAGCGCCGATTATGAGCAAATCGTCGTCGTCACTTATACGGCGGAAGGGGAAATTCCGGAAGGCCAGTCCCGGTTAATCGAAGCTTTGAACCGGGCTCACGGGTCCAAGGTCATCGTGGTTTCGACACGAAATCCGTATGATATCAATGCCTTCCCGGATACGGGAACCTATCTTTGCCTGTACGAGAACCGGTCGTTTTCCCTGGATGCGCTGGCCAAAGTGCTGACCGGCAAGCTCGCACCCACTGGGAAACTCCCTGTAGGTCTAAATGACCGGTATCCAGTAGGATACGGATTGTCATAATTGTAATCCGAAATTTAAGCAAAAACCGGCATCTCTCGCTTTGGCGCAGGGATGCCGGTTTTTTTTGAGTTTAGGATAGTATATTTTTAGAAGACGGCTCTAAGATGCCAAGGGGATTTAATTTTACATTGCTATGATATTAGTAGCAACTTTTCCCGAATTTGCGCGTTTAATAGTATGTGCGAATGATGAGAGAATTTATAAAATGGGAGTAGAGAAGGAGTCTAGCATGAATTTCAAACGATTGGTTATCGCAACATTTTTAGCGGCTTCGCAAGTAGCGATGGTCCTTCCCGCCAGTGCGGAAGAGGCTGTCCCGAATACCCCCCCGAGCGAGGCGAACGTATCCGGACAGACGGTAAATAATGCGGCTAACGGAAACCAGGAGCAAAACGCTGTAACGGGTGAAACGGTGAATCCGGATCAAGGCCAGGTTGAAGGTCAAACCGAAGGACAGGTTGAAGGTCAAGTAACCGAGGAAAACGGTGGAACCTCTGTTCCCGGGAACGAGCAGGAAGGTACAGGGACAGACAGCACTGTTACCGGAGGAAGTACCACGACAACCACGCCTTCGACTAATAGTTTGTCGAACGGCACCGGTGCCGGACAGCTCATTTTGATGATGGACAGCAAAAAGATGTATCAAAACGGCAAGGAATATCTCGCCGGTTATCCGATGGAAGTTAGAAAGGGAGTATCCTACGTCTCGATCCGCGCTATCGTTGAACGCGCCGGACTTCAAATTTCTTACGATAACAAAACGAAAGAAACGATTATTCAACGGGGAGCCGATGAGCTTCGTTTTAAAGTGAATGCTTCCAATTACAAAGTGAACGGCGTTACGACGAAAATGAGCGGTACTTCTTATTCCGCCAAAAATAATTTCATGGTTCCGCTGACGGCCATTACAAAAGCATTGAACATGCCTTATGAATGGGATCAAAAAGGAAAACGGGTTATTGTGAGCGTCTCGACGAAACCGATCGCTTCGTTCTCGATCGGGAACAAAGAGGTCATTTCCGGAGAAACTCAAGTTCAGTATTTAACGAACTCCTACTCTCCTTCGGGATTGCAAATCGTTAATGAAGAGTGGATCGGCCGCGAAGAAATGTATATGACTCCTGGGGCCTATACCGTAACTTACCGGGTTCAAGACTCCAGCGGCCAGTGGAGCGATCCGTTCTCGCTGACAGTGAACGTTAGGAAGCCGCATACGCCTCCAGTAGCTAACTTCACGACAGATAAAGATACTTACAAAATGGGCGAACTTATTACTTATAACGATCTCAGTACGGATGAAGTAGGTATTAAGGACCGGGATTGGGAGAACAAGCAACTTGCTTTCTTTTCACCGGGTCCCGTATCTATCAAATTAACCGTAACCAACGAATTCGGATTGACTTCTTCGATTGAGAAGACGATTACGATCACGAATGAAACGCTGTACACTCGAGATGATTTTAACAAAATATTCACGCCGGTCGGCGATAAATATGCTTTTGACGGTACTCAGGTTCCTACCTGGGAGAAAGTAAACTATACGTTTACTTCAGATTCTACGACGCTGATCCGCAGTAACAGCCCGGAAACAGTATTCTCCGAAGGGGTTGTGTACAGAGAATCGGCGATCGGGGATACCCGCTTTATGATCCATCACGCAAATGCTACAGGCAAGAACGTTAAGATGTATGTGATCGCAACGAACAAAAATACGACCGAAACCGCCCGTTTAACGCAGACCAATTTCGGATTCGCAGGACCTAACCAGTATGCGACAGGGGTGGGTAAGGCGTCGGTAGAGCGTTATTATCAGTCGATGCAGACAGGCAGCAAATACAAGGATATGTGGATTGCACCGGGCGAGAGCAAAATCATTCTTAACGACCTGAGTGCAACGGCCATGAAGCAGGGAGAAGTAATTTCTCTGTTTGCGGATCTGTACAGTGACCATACGCTTCAATATGACGTGATCATGATTGACTCAAGCAAGGATCCGTTTGTGTACCTTCCATATCTGAGCGTGCTTCCTTCGGATATCCACAACCGCGGGACGTACAGCGATGCAACGCGCCATATCGAATATGGCGATCTGATCGGTACTAAACCGGTTCGACTCCTGATTGGGGACAATTCAAGCGATCCGTTCCTGGTTGGAGAAGATGGACCGACCGGAGAATACAAACTTAATGCCGGTAACTTCGGCGTTGTATACACCATCAAGCTGTATCGTGTAGCTCCAAATACTTTGATTACCTTTAATCCGCGCGGCGGATTCTATACCGGTAATATCATGGTCAACGGAAACATCGTTCCGGTTGCCATGAGCAGCGGTTTGAGCGCGCCGAATGAGAACAGCGTGCTGTTCCGGTCCGGAGACCGCGAACAGACCGTAGAATTCCTGTTTACAGCGGCACCGGGCAGCAATCTGTCCGTCAATCTGCTCTTCCAGCCATTGCCGGAAGTAAAACAGCCTTAAGACCAGCGCCTTAGACGCGCTAGGATAGAGTCCGGGACCTTGTCCCGGACTTTTTTTGCAGGGAAACTCAAACACGAACTGGGTTTGTTTACTTATCGGGGACGCTTTCCGGCTTGCTCTCCGGTTCATTGACGGAGAGATCATTTTGGTTCATTATTAAAGATGTGTTCATCTTGAATAGATGACTTTTTGAACTACCTTTAGAAGAGATTCATGGAAGGCTTATGACGGGAGGAATGTCGCATGCTGTCGACAGAGGAAATCATAGCCGTGATGTCCGCCCAGGGCTTGCGGATTACCGATCAGCGCAGAAGTCTTGCTAAACTGTTTGCCGAGCGGGACGGTTATTTGACGCCGAAGGACGTATATGAATATATGTGCAAGCAGTACAGCGGGCTCAGTTTTGATACGGTGTACCGTAATCTGAGAGTGATGGAGGAGCTTGGAGCTATTGAACAGATCGTTTTTGAAGACGGTCTTAAGTTCCGGGCAAGCTGCAGCAGCGAAGGACATCATCATCATCATTTAATCTGCTTGCAGTGTCAAAAAACATACCCGATCCACTTTTGTCCGATGCCGCTCACGGATGCGCCGGACGAGTTCCAAGTGGTGAAGCATAAATTTGAAGTTTTCGGCTATTGTAAGGATTGCAGGAAGGACGGGGCCGGGGAGCAAGAGAAGGTCGTCCAGCAAAGCGGAGGGAAGTAAGATGGGCCTTGCACGCAAGACATTTCAGGGGCCGATTCGCTTCTACCGAAAATTCATTTCTCCGCTGAAGCCGCCGACCTGCCGTTTCTATCCGACTTGTTCCGCTTATGCTCTAGAGGCGATCGAGGTTCATGGACCGCTGAAGGGTTCCTGGCTGGCTGCGGTCAGAATCTCAAAATGCCATCCCTTTCATCCGGGAGGGCTTGATCCGGTACCGCCGAAAAGACAAAAAGGGGAACCGGTTCCGGACCTCGATGATCGACAATAATCATGACCTGGTTCTTTTCAGGAGCCGGTCACGAGATAGATTCGGGATGGAGAAATAAGCCGGTGATAGCAGTGCTGTATATGGCGGCTTGACAGAGATATTGTCTTTTCTTAATATTAGAGCATAACATTCAATTCGATGAACGGATAAGTACAAGGCATCAGGTCCAGCAACAGAGAGCCGGGGTAGCTGCAAACCGGTCTGGAACGGTCTTGGAAGATGGTCCGGGAGAATCTGCCTTCGAGCCGTCTTGTTCTATAGGAACATTGACGATAAGGGGGCGGCGCGGCATCCGGCGTTAAAGGAGGGTCAGTAACTGACCGGCTGAGCCCGTTCGCTGCAAAGCGGCGGGGAATTTGGGTGGTAACACGTGAGAACTCTCTCGTCCCATGAATGGGACGGGAGTTTTTTGTTTTAAAAAGTGTGTTCAAAAAGTCGCCCCTGATTCACTTCGTGATCAAAAGTCGACTTTTTGAACAACCTCTAAAAAGGAGATGAAGATAATGTCAGACAAAAAGACATTTTACATCACAACCCCGATTTATTATCCCAGTGACAAGCTGCATATCGGGCACGCCTATACTACGGTTGCCGGGGATGCCATCGCTCGTTACAAACGGCTTCGAGGATATGATGTCCGCTACTTGACTGGTACGGATGAGCACGGCCAAAAGATTGAACGGAAAGCTGAAGAAGCCGGAAAAACGCCGCAGAAGTTTGTCGATGATATCGTGGCGGGTATTAAGGATCTTTGGAAAAAACTAGATATTTCCAACGACGATTTCATTCGTACTACCGAACCGCGCCACAAGGTAGTGGTTGAGGAGATTTTTGACCGGCTGCTTAAAAAGGGTGACATCTACAAGGGGGAATACGAAGGCTGGTATTGTACGCCTTGTGAGTCCTTTTTTACGGAGCGTCAACTGATTGACGGCAACTGTCCCGATTGTGGACGTCCGGTTGAACTGGTGAAGGAAGAGAGCTACTTCTTCCGGATGAGCAACTATGTGGATCGATTGCTGAAGTACTATGAAGAGAATCCAGGCTTTATCCAGCCGGAATCCCGTAAAAATGAAATGATCAACAATTTCATCAAGCCGGGTCTTGAGGATTTGGCCGTTTCGCGGACTACGTTCGACTGGGGCGTGAAGGTCAAGGGCGATCCGAAGCATGTGGTGTACGTGTGGATCGATGCATTATCCAATTACATTACAGCCCTGGGTTACGGAACGGATCATGATGAATTGTTCAACCGCTATTGGCCGGCGGACGTGCATTTGGTGGGCAAAGAAATCGTACGTTTCCACACGATTTACTGGCCGATCATGCTGATGGCGCTGGATCTGCCATTGCCGAAAAAGGTGTTCGGCCATGGCTGGCTTCTGATGAAGGGCGGCAAAATGTCCAAATCCAAAGGCAATGTTATGGATCCGTCCGTGCTGATCGACCGCTACGGACTGGACTCGACGCGGTATTATCTGCTACGCGAAGTGCCGTTCGGTTCGGACGGTTCGTTTACGCCGGAGAGCTTCGTTCAACGGGTGAATTCCGATCTTGCCAACGATCTGGGCAACCTGCTCAATCGTACGGTCGCTATGGTCGGCAAGTATTTTGACGGTGAGGTTCCGGCTTATCGGCCTAACGTGACGTCGTTCGATGCCGATCTTTCGAAGCTTGCGCAAGAGACGGTAGCCAAGGTGGAGGAAGTGATGGAGAATCTGGAGTTCTCCGTAGCGCTTTCCGCCATTGGCGCGTTTATCGGACGGACCAATAAATATATCGACGAAACGCAGCCTTGGGCTTTGGCGAAGGATGAGGCGAAAAAAGATGAGTTGGCCTCTGTTATGGCCCATCTCGTGGAATCGCTGCGGATTGCCTCGATTCTGCTGCAGCCGTTCTTGACCCAAGCGCCGGCCAAAATCTGGGCGCAACTGGGTCTCGCGCCCGGCGAGTTGACGAGCTGGGAGAGCGCCAAGACGTTTGGCCTCGTTCCGGCCGGAACGAAGGTTGGCAAGGGCGAGCCGATCTTCCCGCGGCTCGATGCGGAGGTTGAAATCGAGTTCATTGCGAACTCGATGTCCGGCGGAGCCGCAGCTTCGGCCGCGGCGGAAGCTCAGCCGACGTCTGAGCCTGCCGCGGCAGGCGGGGCTGCGGAGGCAGAAGCTGCCGCCAAGCCGGAGCTGAAGGCCGAAATCGGGATCGACGATTTCGCCAAGGTTGAGTTGCGCGTGGCCGAGGTGCTGGCTTGCGAGCCGGTACCGAAAGCCGATAAGCTGCTCAAGCTTCAGCTGGATCTCGGTTTTGAGCAGCGGCAAGTGGTCTCCGGTATCGCGAAGTTCTATAAACCGGAGGAATTGGTCGGCCGCAAAGTGATTTGCGTGACCAACCTCAAACCGGTGAAGCTGCGCGGAGAACTGTCCCAAGGCATGATTCTCGCAGCATCGCAGGGAGATCAATTGACGTTGGCCACCGTACCGGCCACGATGCCGAACGGTGCGATTGTTAAATAAAGAAGATTTACCGCCAAGGGCTTACCCTTGGCGGTTTTTTATTGTGCACGGTGGCAAGATAAGTCTATGGAAAAGAAAAGAGGGTTGACACCTGATTTAATATGCCCCTATAATCATATTTGTAATTATTACGATTAAGAGGAGTGAGAGAGATGGCTTTATACATAAAGAGAGGCTTGAAACTTATTTTTCCACTGGCGGCAGTGCTGGTGTTGATGGTGGGCTGCGGGAAAAGCGCGGGCGGCGAAATCGTGGAAGGCAAGGTGAACGTGGTAACCAGCTTCTACCCGATATATGAATTTGCTACGGCGATCGGCGGTGAAGACGCCAATGTTATTAACCTGCTGCCCGTGGGTGTAGAACCCCATGACTGGACGCCGCGCAGCCAGGATATTCTGAACACCTCTAAAGCGCAGCTATTCTTGTACAATGGTGCCGGATTGGAAGGGTGGGCGCCGAACTTCCTGAAAGGAATGGGCAAGGATGCCGCCGTTAAAACCGTGGAGGTCAGCCAGGGTATCGATCTGATTTATGCCGAAGGGGATGACGGGCATGATCACGGGCATGGGGATGAAGGTACTGAGACTGAGGCGACACATGAGGAACATGGTGCAGACGAAGAACATCACGACGAAGAAGCAGGCGGAGACGGTGCCGATTCTTCTCAAGCAGGTGATGTGCCGGCTCATCACATCGATCCGCATACCTGGGTCAGTCCGAAATCCGCCAAAATTATCGCTGAGAATATCAAAAACAGCTATATTGAAGTAGATCCGGCTCACAAGGAAAACTATGAAGCACGCTATACGGAGCTAAGTCAAAAGCTTGACGCTCTGGATGCCAAATTCACCGAAGAACTGTCAAAGACGGCTAAGAAGGAAATCGTAGTATCCCACCAAGCGTTCGGTTATTTATGCCGGGATTACGGGCTTACGCAGCACGCTATTATGGGATTGTCGCCTGAAGCCGAGCCAAGAGCGCAGGATCTGGTGGCCCTGTCCAAGATGGTGAAGGAAGAAGATATCAAATATATCTTTTTTGAAGAGCTGGTCTCCGATAAACTTGCGAAAACTTTGGCGGGTGAAGCCGGAGTCGAGACTCTGGTACTGAATCCGGTGGAAGGCTTGACCAAGGAACAGCAGAAGGCGGGAGACAATTATTTCACGCTGATGGAGAACAATTTGCAAAATCTGATTCTCGCTCTACAATAAAGAGAGGAATTTTAAGAACCGGAAGGACGAGGACTAATGAAATCAGAGACTGCCGCTCCGGCGGCATACTGCCATGATAACATCATCGAGCTGGACGGGGTTTCGTTCGCCTACAAGGATCAGCAGGTCATTACCGATCTCAATCTGGTCATCAAGGAACGCGACTTTATGGGGGTTATCGGCTCCAATGGAGCCGGCAAAACAACATTGCTGAAGATGATGGTTGGCCTGCTCCGCCCCACTCAGGGGGAAATCCGGTTGTTCGGGGAACCGATCCGGAAATTCCGGGACTGGGATCGAATCGGTTATGTACCTCAGAAGAATGCATTTAATCCACTATTCCCGGCTACCGTCCGGGAAGTGGTCATGTCTGGTCTGTACAGCAACAAGAAGCTGTTTAGACGGGTCGGCAAAGCAGACCAGCAGAAATGCGAAGAAGCGATGGAGGTCATGCGCATTGTCGATATCGCCGGCAAACGGATCGGCCAGTTGTCAGGAGGTCAGCAGCAGCGGGTATTCTTGGCCCGGGCGCTGATCAACCAGCCGGATTTGCTGATCCTCGACGAACCGACAGTAGGCATCGATGCTCAAACCCAGGCCGATTTTTTTGAACTCATATTCCATATGCATGCCCATCACCAAATGACCTTCTTGATGGTGTCCCATGATATTGAAATGATTGAAGGTTATCTCGGAAAAGAACCCCGCGACCGCTGCGGAGGCATCAAGTTTTATGTGCGCCACTCGCATGATCAGAGCTGTGAGATTCCGGGCTTGCAGCACTCCCTTTTGGAGGATGCGCAGGTCCCTCTGGCCAGTAAATGATGTTGATGTGCACTTTTTTTGAAGTGATAGGAGATGTGACACTTGGAAATTTTAACAGCTGATTTTTTTCAAAGAGCGCTGACAGGCGGGCTGCTCATCGGGCTTACGGCTCCCTTGATCGGCATTTTTCTCGTTTTGCGGCGTCTGTCCATGATTGGAGATACGCTGGCTCACGTGACGATCGCCGGGGTAGCGCTAGGATTTCTCATCGAGGTGTATCCCATTGGAGTAGGGCTCGTGTTTGCCGTCGTGGCATCATTTGCGATCGAAAAATTGAGGAAAGCTTATAAAGGTTACGCCGAGCTGTCCATCGCCGTCATTATGGCGGGAGGAGTAGCGCTGGCTTCGCTGTTCTTTACGCTGGGGATGGGTTACAATAACGATGTGGTCAGTTACCTGTTCGGCAGCATCTATACCTTGGATACGACAGATTTGTACGTGGTTGGAGCGGTTACTATCGTTGTCGTGGCAATCATTTCGGTCTTTTTCAAAGAAATGTTCCTGCTTACGTTCGAGGAGGATGCGGCATCGGTCAGCGGTTTGCCGGTGAAACTGCTTAATCTGTTGATCACCGTGATGACCGCGCTGGTTGTCAGTACGGCGATCAAGATAGTCGGGGCGCTGTTAGTTTCCGCACTGCTGACTATTCCGGCCGCCTGCAGCTTGCTGATCGCCAGGAGCTTCAAAACCTCGGTCATTTTTTCCGTTGTCATAGCGGAAATTGCCGTCGTTGCCGGCCTTATGACGGCGGGGATTTGGAATTTGGCCCCCGGAGCCACCATTGTGCTGCTGCTCATCGCGATGCTCATTTTGACGCTGATCGGGAAAAAGGGGTTTTCCGCCTGACACAATAATCACGAGAAGATTGCCAGGAGGTCGTTATGGCTGACATCAATATTTGGGTCGCTTTCGGTGCGGGGATTGCCTCCTTTATTTCGCCGTGCTGCCTGCCTTTATACCCATCCTATTTATCTTATATTACGGGCATGTCGGTACAAACGCTGAAGACCGAGCAAAACAAGCGTGAGGTCCGTTTTCGGACGATGACTCATACGTTGGCCTTTATTCTGGGGTTCTCCGCCGTTTTTTACACCCTCGGTTTCGGTGCAGGCCTGTTTGGCGAATTTTTCAACAATAACCGGGCATTGATTCGCCAGCTTTCCGCGATTCTGATTATCCTGATGGGATTGTTTTTGCTTGGGATTTTTCAGCCGCGTTTTTTGATGCGTGAGCGGAAAATGAATTTAAAATTTAAGCCGACGGGATACATAGGCTCCTTTATTTTCGGGATCGGCTTTTCGGCCGGCTGGTCGCCGTGTGTCGGTCCGATCCTGGCCGCCATTATCGCGCTCGCTGTCAGCGAGCCGGGAACTTGGATTGGCCTCATTACGGCATATACAATCGGATTTGCTCTACCTTTCTTTGTATTGGCGTTTTTTGTAGGCTCCACCAAATGGATTCTCCGATACTCCGGCTTGATGATGAAAATAGGAGGCGCTTTGATGCTCCTGATGGGCGTGCTCTTATTTACGAACCGGATGGCGAAGATTACAATCTGGCTTCAGCAGTTGACTCCGGACTGGTTGAAGTTTTAATTCTCCGGGCGGACTCCCGCTTGCAGGGGTTACGGACTTGCCAACAGACAAGCATAACATGTATCATTATACAAGTAGCGGGATTCCTATGTGGCAGGTCCGCGTGAACTCATGGAAAAGAGGTTATACCAGATGCCAACGCCCAGTATGGAGGATTATTTGGAGCGTATCTACAAATTGATCGACGAAAAGGGATATGCCCGGGTTTCCGACATTGCGGAAGGGTTGGAGGTTCATCCTTCATCCGTCACCAAGATGATTCAGAAACTGGATAAAGATGAATATTTGATTTATGAGAAATATCGGGGATTGGTTCTGACCAATAAAGGGAAGAAAGTCGGAAAACGGCTCGTTGACCGTCATGAACTGCTCGAAGAATTTTTGGAGATGATCGGCGTCGATCATGAGAACATATATAAGGACGTGGAAGGGATCGAGCACCATTTAAGCTGGGATTCCATCACATGCATCGCAGGCCTCGTCGAATATTTCAAGCGGGAAGATTCACGGACCCAGGATTTGCGGAAAGTACAACAGGAGCTGCTGGGCGAATCTTGAAATAATCTTTTCTAGTAAAATACGTGAATCAGAGAAAGCATCTGTCGGCCAGTGACAGGTGTTTTTTTAATTGTTGTTGAAAAATTGAAGTTTTGCGCAACTCTTCCGGTACGGGGAGCGTTTACAGATAGTAGAGTCATTATGTCTATCACATCATTTGGAGGTTACTGATGAAATTTTTACGTACTTGGATGATTCCCCTGCTAATTCTGATGCTGATCTGGCCGGTTGCGGGAACCCGGAACAACGCTGCAGCTGCCACCGCCGGCGATATTCAAATCTATCTGGACGGCGTGCTGCTTCCGAGCGATTCCGCTCCTTACATCAAGGCGGCCGAGAACGTTACGATGGTCCCGCTTCGAGTAATCAGCGAAGGCCTGGGGGCCCAGGCGGAATGGTCTCCGGCTTCCAAATCGGCCACAATCCGCAAGGACGGGAATCTTCTGGTGCTCGGAATTGGCCAGAAGAAGGCACAGGTCAACGGGAACTCCGTTCCGCTTGAAGTGTCTGTGGAGAATAAAGCCGGCCGGACCATGGCACCCTTACGTTTCGTAAGCGAACAGCTCGGTCTGGTAGTCGATTGGAATCAAAAGACGAAGACGATTTCCCTAACATCCTCGGATGCGGTAATCGTTGAACCGCCGGTAACAGAACCGCCAACGGAACCTGCGAATCCAGTCGAACCGGTACCACCGACCACTAACGATGAACTACGGGGGGCTTGGATTTCGACCGTCTCCAATCTGGATTGGCCTAGCAAAGCCACTTACGGAAAAGAGGAAACCCAAAAGGCCGAATATATTAAACTACTGGATGATTTACAGGGAATGGGGATGAATGCCGTATTCGTCCAGGTTCGTCCTTCCGGGGATGCCATCTACCCGTCCAAGCTGGTTCCATGGAGCACATTCCTGACCGGCACTGCGGGCAAGGATCCGGGTTACGATCCGCTGCAGTTCCTGATTGAGGAAACTCACCGGCGGGGCATGGAATTTCACGCCTGGTTCAATCCGTTCCGGGCCAGCACGGGCAGCGATGCCAGCAAATTGCCGGCAAACCATGTAGCGAAGCAGCATCCGGACTGGATCGTTAAATTCGGAGGCAAGCTGTACATCAATCCGGGAATTCCCGCTGCACGGGAGCATGTCATCGACGCTATCATGGAAGTGGTAAAAGGCTATGATATCGATGGGGTCCATTTGGACGATTATTTTTACCCGACCGGGGAGACGTCCTCCTCGAAGTTTAATGATGATACCACCTATAAGAGCTATAATGCCAACAAGATATCCAACAAGGGCGATTGGCGGCGCGACAATATCAATGAGTTTGTCCGGGATCTCGGGCATAGCGTGCGTCAGGCCGATCCGTCCATTTCCTACGGAATCAGTCCATTTGGCGTGTGGCGCAACAAAGCGAGCGATGTGACCGGCTCGGACACGAAGGCCAGCATATCGGCCTACGATAGCACCTATGCCGATGTCCGCACATGGATTCGGAACGGATGGATCGATTACGTAACTCCGCAACTCTACTGGAGTCTGACGCGTAAAGAAGTTCGCTATGACATTCTTGCCGACTGGTGGGCGGGCGAGGTAAGAGGTACGGGCGTCAAGCTCTATATCGGCCATGCTCCGTATAAGCTGGCCACTCCGGAAATCGGGTGGGGCAATGCACAAGAAATTATCAATCAGCTTGAATATAACCGCACTATCCCGGAAATTTCGGGCAGCATCTTCTTTAGCGCAAAAGACTTGAGAAGAAATCCGCTGGGACTTATTCCGCTGTTGCAATCCTACTACTCTGCAAATTGAGCTCATATCAACGATAATTAGCATACTGACAACCTCCGTCATCATACATAAGCATTAGACTTGTGTGTGGGATGGGGGTTTTTTTATGCTCATGAACGGAGTGTTCGAGGGCGGAGGAGTGAAAGGGATCTCACTGGCCGGAGCCGTGCGGGCTGCGGAATGCCATGGAGCTCGCTTTCATCAGGTAGCGGGAACGTCATCGGGCTCCATCGTGGCTTCTCTCATCGCTGCCGGATATAACGCTGAAGAGATGAAGACCATTATTATGGAAACTTCGTTTACCAGTTTTCTGAAGAGATCTCCTATATTTAATACGGCAATTATTGGCCCGGCATTTCGGGTATTGTTAAAAAAGGGGTTGTATTCCGGCGAGGCTTTGGAAGATTGGGTACGTCAAAATCTCCTTGCAAAAGGGATTCGAACGTTCGGTGATTTGGAGAGGGGCAAGCTAAAGATCATCGCTTCAGATATTACCGGAGGCAGAATTCTGGTGCTCCCGGATGATTTACCGAAGATCGGTCTGCGTCCCGAAACTTTTGAAGTGGCCAAAGCGGTTCGGATGAGCTGCAGTATTCCTTACTTTTTCGATCCCGTATTGCTGCGTTTGCCGGCGAAAATGGCTAAAGGAAAGAAGTTCAGCGACCAGTTCCTTCATATCGTTGACGGAGGTCTTCTCAGCAATTTCCCTTTATGGCTGTTTGACCGCAACCAGTCGCCTAACGAGGAGAAATTGATTCCGACCGTGGGTTTTCAAATGGTAGGCAAAAATACGAACCAGCCGCATGTCATTCGGGGCCCGTTCTCCATGCTTCAAGCGCTGGTTGAAACGATGCTGTCCGCCCACGATGAACGGTATATTGAGCAATCCAACCGATATCGGACCGTAAAAATACCGACGCTTGGCATTTCTACTACGCAATTCGATATCGGAAAAGAAGAAAGCCTGCTGCTTTATGAATCCGGACTGAGGTCCGGAAACCGGTTCTTCGGGGACTGGAATGCCCAGTATTACGAAGAACAGTTCATAAAGTATCAGCAGGCTAAATTGATTTAGTGGTATTTCGGAAGATCGTCGTCATTCTTTCCCTTCTGGCCTTCTATCACCTGGAAAGGATAGGTTTTGCGTTTACCTCCGGTTGCCGGACGGCGTTCGGCAGCGACCTTGGCCATCGTACGGGCTGACGGCTTGATCTTCGGAGCCGTCTTTTTGTATTTTCGCGGAGGATATTTATAGAGCAGGAAGACAATGGCCACAAGAACAAGCGGGACCAGCACACTCCCCAGATTCAAAGACCTTTTGCCAAACAGTCCATCTAAAATGTTGAATACGGCAAGTGCGATTACGATCCAGAATAGAATGGCCTGTTTTTTCATGCGTGCATCATCCTTTCACGGGATCCAAGGAAGAACGACCGACTGTTGTTTCCGTTGCCGAAGTCTGCTCCATACCGGCATCAATCTCACGCATCCGGTTGAAGGAAGCGATCGACACTTCGACCTGGTCATCGCTTGGTTCTTTGGTCGTCAGAAGCTGAAGCCATAGGCCGGGATATCCGAGGTAACGAAGTACAGGGATGTCGCGAACCGAATTCGTAAAGCGAAGCAGTTCAAAGGACACTCCGATGACTACGGGAAGAAGCAATACCCGGATGTACATCCGTTCCCATACATTGTCCCAACTGAAGATGGGCAAAGAGTAAATGATGATACCGACAATGACCGTCAAAATAATGAAGCTGCTGCCGCAGCGGTAATGCAGGCGGCTGTATTTCTGAACATTGGCCGGAGTCAGTTCCTCGCCAGCCTCATATGCGCTGATGACTTTATGCTCCGCGCCGTGATATTGAAACAACCGTTTAATCATCGGCGTTTGTGAAATAATCCAAAGGTAAGTCAGTAGAAGAATTATTTTGATAACTCCTTCAATTAGCGTATGCAGGGTCTGATTACTGAATGCATGCTGGAAGAGGAATTGCTCCAGAAGTGCCGGGACAAGCGTAAAGATCAGCTTTCCGACTACGAAGGATAATACGCCTACGACCGCTACGCCTACAATCATGGAAAGAGAAAAGCCGGATTCCTCTTTTTCCTTCTGCTTAGCCCGTTCTTCCGGTTCGGTCTCATCATCCGCCAAGGCTTCGGCCGAATAGTTTAAATGCTTTGAGCCTTTGGCGCTGGAGTCTATAATGCTGACCAGACCTCGGACTAGCGGAATTTTGCGAAGCTTCTTCACCCAGTTCTTATCACTCTTGGGCACTTCCAAGAAGGTGATCTCTCCGTTTTTGCGGCGAACTGCAGTGACATTGACGTGTTTTCCGCCGAACATGACGCCTTCCATAACGGCTTGGCCGCCATAAATCGTTGGTGTGGATTGCTCAGGCAACTAATTCACCTTCCTAGAGTAGTAATAGAGATAGTTCTGTATCCATTGTAACGAACTTTGGGGGCAAATTCTAGTTTGTTTAGTCTTTTTCAATTTGCGCATACTAATCGGCAATGTGATCGGAATTTCAAGGAAGGGAAGATTGAAATGAATCGGCAACGGAATAAGCGAAAAAAGGGTACAAACTTGTTGCGTTTCTCTCTGCAAATCGGTATTTTTGCGGGGCTTATTTGGGGGGCTGTCCAAGGCCTGTTTTACTACCTGAAATTCACGACTGTGCTGCCTGGATATCTGGTGGAACCGTTTTTTAAGCATCAATTTTTGCAGACTCAGCGGGGTTACTATGTCGGATGGCTGTTTTTTGTTTTGTTCTCCGTCATCGCAACGCTGATTTATACATTAGCCTTCAGGAAGCTGAAGGGTCCTCTCCCCGGCATGATTTACGGAATCGTATGGTGGGCTGTCATTTTTCTGCTGCTTGGCCCGATGCTGAAAATGACCTCCCCGATCCGGGAGTTGTCATTTAATACGGTATTCAGTGAATTTTGCCTGTTTCTGTTATGGGGATTATTCATCGGTTATACGGCGGCCGAAGAGTATACGAACGAGAGAGCCCGCGAACCGAAGGGAGCCCGGAAGGCCAAGGGTGCACTTCAATAGGGACAAAAAAGCTTCTCAACATCCGCTAACCTATGATAAAATAACTTTTGGTTATTTTTACAGTGCGTGTTCAAAATATCCGGGTTTTCAGCTCTTTTGAAGTATCTTTGAACAGGAAGGGTGAGCAGGATGTTTCGCATCCTAGTGCTGAACGGACCGAATCTGAATTTTCTCGGGATTCGTGAGCCCGGAATTTATGGCTCCGAAAGCTTGGGCGATATCGAAAACAGGCTGAAAAAGCTTGCGGAGGAAGATGGAATAGAGCTTTCGTTCTACCAGTCGAATCACGAAGGAGCGTTGATCGACCGGATTCATGCGGCGTACGGGAATTGCGACGGAATCCTGATCAACCCTGGAGCATTAACCCATTACAGCTATGCGCTTCGGGACGCTCTTACCTCGGTAGGTATCCCGACCGTCGAGATTCATTTGTCCAATATCCATGCCCGTGAGCAGTTCCGGCATCATTCCGTGATCGCTCCGATCGCGGTGGGCCAGATCGCCGGGTTTGGCTCTTTCGGATATGATATGGGCTTGAAGGCGATCCTGCGTCATCTGGATCAACGGCAGGGATGAATGCCCGGTGCGACCGCTTGTAAGTCGAACATGAAGGAGAGTTAATTATGGCGAGCACACGTGTTATCGGGCTTCGCGAAGCGATGAAGCTTCAGAACATCGAAGCCGTCTGGATTACCGGTGATGTGAACCGCCGCTATTTGACGGGCTTTACCGGTTCATCAGGATATGTTTTGATCACGATGCATAAAGCTTTTCTGTTGACGGATTTCCGTTATATGACTCAAGCTGCCGAACAGGCTGCCGGGTTTGAAATCGTGGAGCACGGTGCTTCCGTAACGGATAGTCTTAAGCAGCTTCTTGCCGCAGAAGGCATCAAACGGCTTGGTTTTGAGGAAGATATTGTGGTATTCTCCACTTATCGCGCATACGAGCGCGAGCTGCAGCCTTGCGAGCTGGTACCCGTGACGGGACTTGTGGAAGGCTTGCGTCAATTCAAGGACGAAGGCGAGTTGTCTTTGATGAAAGCGGCGGCAGATTTAGCCGACCGGACCTATCTGCATATGCTCGAACAGCTTAAACCGGGTGTTACGGAATGGGACATGGCGCTCGAGCTTGAGACCTTTATGCGCAAGAATGGCGCATCAGGCCCTTCCTTTGATACAATCGTCGCTTCAGGAGAACGTTCGGCCATGCCGCATGGGGTGGCGAGCGGCAAAGTCATTCAAAAGAACGAATTCGTGACGCTGGATTTCGGCGCGTTGATGAACGGATATTGTTCGGATATTACGCGTACCGTGTTCATCGGTGAACCCTCCGCGAAGCATCGTGAAATTTATGACATTGTTCTCGAAGCACAGCTTCACACGTTGGAATTTCTTCGTCCAGGCATGACAGGCCGGGAAGGGGACGCACTGGCTCGCGATATAATTACTCGTTACGGGTATGGCGACCAGTTCGGACATAGTACAGGCCATGGTCTTGGGATGGAAGTGCACGAGAATCCGCGGGTGTCGAAACTGAGCGATACGGTATTGCAGCCGGGGATGGTTGTAACGGTGGAGCCCGGTATTTACATTCCTGGCTTCGGCGGCGTTCGGATTGAAGACGATGTCGTTATTACCGAGACCGGAGTACGGCGTTTGACGGAGTCGACCAAGGATTTTATCGTTTTAGGCTAGGAATGTCATGCAATACTGAGGAATGGGTAATTTTAAATTAATAATAAATAGTTTAACCCACTTGAGGAGGTTCTTTTAGTGATTTCAGTAAACGACTTTAAAACAGGCTTAACCGTTGAGGTAGACGGCGATATTTTTACAGTTCTCGATTTCCAGCATGTTAAACCAGGTAAGGGTGCGGCTTTCGTTCGCTCCAAATTGAAAAATCTCCGTAACGGCAACACAGTAGAGAAAACGTTCCGTGCAGGCGAAACGATCGGGCGTGCGTTGATTGAGAACCGTGACGTACAGTATCTGTATGCCAGTGGTCAAGACCATGCATTCATGGATAACGAAACCTATGACCAGTTCACGTTGTCGGAAGAACAACTGAAATGGGAACTGAACTTCTTGAAGGAAAACATGAACGTGAAGATCGTCAGCTACCAAGGCGAGATTCTCGGTATCAACTTGCCGAACAGCGTTGAGCTGCGCGTCGTGGAAACCGAGCCGGGGATTAAAGGCAATACCGCAACAGGGGCTACCAAGAACGCCAAGGTTGAAACTGGACTTAACGTTCAGGTGCCGCTCTTCATTAATGAAGACGATGTGCTGCTGATCGATACCCGCGAAGGAAAATATATTTCCCGCGCATAGCCGTAAGTTCGGCAGGTCTGCCGGAATTATACAGGACTTATGTTCCGGCGCCGTCCTCCATCCTTTTCGGGTGGGGGAATTTTTTCTATATTCCGAAGTTTTATTGTATTGTCATCAAAAGCATTGACTTCTTTCCGGGCTTTCGTATTATACTGGGTTAAAGCGTTACGATAGAAAAATGCAAAGAAACCCGCAGGTTAAGCTTGCAGGATAGGATGAGCATATTAGGGAGGGTCCGATTTGGCTTTATATGTAATGAAATTCGGAGGAAGCTCTGTTGGGGATACGGAGCGGATGCAGCGCGTCGCCAAACGCGTCGTGGCTAAACAAGAGGAAGGACATCAGGTGATCGTAGTCGTCTCCGCTATGGGAGACACCACGGACGACCTGATCGACCAGGCAAAACTGCTGAATAATGAGCCTCCTTTGAGGGAAATGGATATGCTGATGACGACGGGCGAGCAAATCTCGATCGCGCTGCTGTCGATTGCGATTCATCAGCTTGGCAAGAAAGCTATGTCGTTTACAGGCTGGCAGGCGGGATTCCGCACAGAATCAGAACATGGGAAAGCCCGGATTACGGATATCCGGCCAGAACGCGTCATTCGTGCGCTGGAAGAAGGCAACATTGTGGTCGTGGCCGGTTTTCAGGGCATGACGGAAGACGGAGAGATCACCACCTTCGGCCGCGGCGGCTCCGATACGACGGCCGTAGCCCTTGCGGCGGCGACAAATGCAGATTTCTGCGAGATTTATACGGACGTCGACGGTATTTATTCCACAGATCCCAGAATTGTTAAGAATGCTCGCAAGCTGGATGAAATTTCTTATGATGAAATGCTTGAACTGGCTAACCTGGGGGCGGCGGTCCTCCATCCCCGTGCGGTGGAGTATGCCAAGCATAATCAGGTTTGCCTCATCGTTCGCTCCAGCTTTAACCATAATGAAGGTACAGTAGTCAAGGAGGAAGTCAATATGGAACAAGGTGTAGTTGTCAGCGGTATTGCTTACGATAAAAATGTAGCCCGGATCAGCATTCTCGGCGTGTCCCACGTACCTGGCGTACTAGCCAAAGTATTCGGATCTCTTGCCGAAGCTAAAATCGACGTCGATATTATCGTACAGAGCGGCGTTACGGACGGAAAAGCGGATTTCAGCTTCACTGTGGCACTGTCCGACCGTGAGAAGGCGCTGAACGTATTGAGCGGTATTCGCGGAGAGCTGCCGTTCCAGGAAGTGACTTCCGAAGACAATCTGGTAAAAGTGTCGATCGTCGGCGCCGGCATGGTAAGCCACCCTGGCGTGGCCGCTCAAATGTTCGACGTCATTTCCAAAGAGGGTGTAAACATTAAAATGGTCAGCACCTCGGAAATCAAAGTGTCCTGCGTCATTGAAGGAAACAAACTGCATGAAGTCGTTAAGGCGCTTCATACTGCCTATGGTCTCGATACGGAAAGCCAAGTATTTGTGGGCGGCCCACAGGACCGCCGGTAATTATCGGAGTTTTTCTTCAATTTAATAACTAGAGTAGAGCTGTTCCTTTAAGCGGTATTCCGCTTCAAGGGACAGCTTTTTTTGTTTAGACTCTCTTTTCTTGGATTCTGGCAGGAGCGCTGCATACTAATAGAAATAAAATGGTGGGCTTGGGCATATCGATATAAGAGCACATAGGGACAAGAAGGAGGTTATTATGCTTGATAAATTCGTAACCGGCATGGCTTCGCTCCGAATATTCTCGGGGACCATCGAAATATTGGCCGCACTGCTCATGCTGAAATTGGGGCGTGTCGACAAAGCGCTTGCGGTAAACTCCGCACTGGCTTTTGTCGGTCCTAGCGTTTTGATTATTACGACCTCGATCGGGCTGGCCGGCATGGCGGATAAGCTCTCCTGGGGGAAAATGATATGGATCGGCTGCGGCGTCGCGTGTCTCTTAATCGGCATTTTGAAGAAATGATAGATTTACCGTCATAAACATGAAGTACAAGCATAAATATGATGTATAACCCAGAGAATGATTACACATTTCGATTTACGAGAAAGAAGGTTTGGGGGTACGCCTATGGACCAAAGCTGGCTAACCGTATTTCCCGACAATCTCCGCGTCCTGCTGGCCAAGCTTCCGCCCAGTCTGTACGCAGGTCTGGAGGAGGTTCGAATCCGGGAGGGGCGCCCGCTTGAAGTGAACGCCGGCGGACGTTACTATTTTGTGACTCCAGAGGGAGGAATGACCCGTGAGCCCGGCGCCGCTTTCATTCCGGGGAAGCAGGACGGAAACCGGCTGCTGGATCTGATTACGAATCATTCGCTCTACACGATGGAAGAAGAGCTGCGCAAGGGCTTTATCACCATCGCGGGCGGGCATCGGATCGGACTGGCTGGCAGGACTGTCTTAAGCGGGGGCAAGGTGGAGCACCTCCGGGATATTAGCGGATTCAATATCCGGATAGCGCGGGAAATCCGAGGGATCGCCGATCCCATGATGCCGCATCTTCTGGATTTTAAACAACACAGTGTATTTCACACCTTGATTCTATCCCCTCCCCAGCACGGAAAAACGACCCTGATCCGAGATTTGGCACGCCAAATCAGCAGCGGAACCTGGGGACACTCCGAAGCGAAGTGGCCCGGCCTCAAGGTTGCGGTCATCGACGAGCGCTCCGAAATTGCGGGAAGCAAGCGGGGAGTGCCGAGCTTCGATGTCGGACCGAGGACGGATGTCATGGATGGCTGTCCGAAAGCGGAAGGCATCATGATGATGATCCGTTCTATGTCGCCGGACGTACTGATTGTGGACGAGGTGGGACGGCCGGAAGATGCGGAAGCGTTGGCCGAAGCGCTTCACGCCGGAGTTCGGGTCATCGCCACGGCGCATGGCTCAAGCATCGAGGATCTGGCTTCCCGCCCCGCCCTGTCGAAACTGTTCGAGGCCTCTTTCTTCCAGATGTACGCCGTGGTGAGGCGAAGTGAGCGTGGAATGGCTTTCCGCCTTTGGGACGGAAAGAGGAGAAGGGTGCAGGATCCGGAATGGAAGGGCAGGGAAGATCATGCTTAAAATTCTGGGAGCTGTCCTAGTCATAACGGCAGCCACGCTCTCCGGCTGGATTCAGGCCCGGCAGTATGCGAACCGGCCTACCCAGATCCGCAAGCTGATTCTGGCGCTCCGGCGTCTTCAGACGGAGATCATGTACGGCTTTACGCCTCTGCCTGACGCGCTCCAGCGCATCGGGGAACAGAGCGGCGATCCGATCAAGTCGATCTTCACCGGGGCTTCCACCGACATGAATCCGCCGTTCAACCGGACGGCGCAGGACAGTCTTCAGGCCGCCATTGAGAGCAACTGGAAGTATACGGCAATGAAAGCGGCGGAGAAGGATGTGCTGAACCAACTGAGCTTCACCTTGGGAACAAGCGACCGGAAGGACCAGCTCGGTCACATCGCGACTGCGGTCCGTCAACTGGAAAGCGAGGAAGCTGCGGCACGGGAAGAGCAAAACCGCTATGAAAAAATGTTCAAAAGCCTGGGGCTGCTGTGCGGAGCGTTCATCGTCATTTTGTTCTACTAAATCCTCAACCCTCCCTACTCCTGTTATCGCCTGTGAATATGATAGCGAGGTGCCAAATCAATGAACATAGAAGTGAACGCCATTTTTCAAATCGCGGGCATCGGAATCATTATCGCCATGATTCACACCGTACTGAAGCAGATGGGCAAGGAAGACATGGCCCATTGGGTGACACTGATCGGTTTCGTGGTCGTACTGTTTATGGTCATCCGGCTGCTCGACAGCCTGTTTCAGGAAATAAAATCGATCTTCCTGTTCCAGTAGGTGATATAAACCGTGGAAATGATTCAGATCGTAGGACTTGGACTCGTAGCGACGGTGCTGATCCTGGTCATTAAAGAACAAAAGCCGTTGTTCGCTTTCTTGATCGCCGCATGCACCGGCATTTATATATTCATGTACCTGATCGGCAAGATTGGCGGAATTATTGAAGTGCTGGAACATCTCGCGGAATCTTCAGGAGTACAGATGATTTACCTGAAGACAATTCTAAAAATCATCGGTATTGCCTATATCGCAGAATTCGGAGCGCAAATCGTGAGAGACGCCGGACAGGAAAGCATCGCCTCCAAAATCGAGCTGGCAGGCAAAGTGTTAATTATGGTTTTGGCCATTCCGATTATTAGCATCATTATCGAGACAGTCATCAAACTGCTGCCGGCTTAAGCGAAGGTGGGACAAGAATGAAAACGAAGGATTCCGAATGGCGGCTAAAAACAATGTTCCTGATTATCTTCGGCTTTCTGCTTCTCTGGACGCCCGTCCGGGCGATGGCTGAAGGTCCGGCCGGGGATTGGATGCAGCGCCAGGCGGAGGAACTTCCCACCGATCAGGTGGAGACGTACTGGCAGAGTTTGATGAAAGATTACGGCGGGTTCTTCCCGGACGGGAACATGCCTTCCTTTATGGATATGCTCTTTTCTCAGGATCAAGGTTTTTCGGTGCAGTCGGGATTGACGGGGTTGCTGCGCTACATGTGGCAGGAGGTGCTGTATAACGGACACATTCTCGTGACGATCGTCCTCCTCTCCGTATTCAGCATGATTCTCGAAACGCTCCAATCCGCTTTCGAACGCAATCAGGTCAGCAAGATAGCCTATTCGATCTGCTACATGGTCATTCTTGTTTTGGCCATAAACAGCTTTAATGTAGCGATAAAGTACGCTACCGGTGCGATTACCGGCATGATCGACTTTATGATGGCGATGGTCCCTCTATTGTTCACACTGCTGGCTTCCATGGGAAATGTGGTGACCGTGTCGGTAACACATCCGCTTGTCGTCTTCATGGTGCATACCGTCGGCACGGTAGTTCACTCCGTCGTGTTTCCGATGTTGTTCTTCTCTGCTGTGCTTCACATCGTGAGCTCCTTGTCCGACAAATATAAGCTGACTCAGCTCGCCAACATGCTGCGGACCATAGCGATGGCATTGCTCGGCATATTGCTGACGGTGTTTCTGGGAGTGATCTCGGTCAAGGGCATTACGGGTTCTGTAGCCGATGGCGTCACACTGAGAACAGCTAAGTATCTTACCGGCAATTTTGTTCCGGTGGTAGGTAAAGTATTTGCGGATGCAACGGATACCGTTATCTCAGCTTCCCTTCTTGTCAAGAACTCCATCGGGCTTGTCGGAGTGATCATCCTGCTATTCCTCTGCGCCTTCCCGGCGATCAAAATCCTGACGCTGGCGCTAATTTTCAATCTATCGGCCGCCGTTATGCAGCCGCTGGGAGGATCGCCGATCGTAACCTGCCTCGAGACGATAGGAAAAAGCATGCTTTACGTGTTTGCGGCGCTGGCGGCGGTGGGAATGATGTTTTTTCTGGCGATTACGATCATGCTTACGGCCGGCAATGTCACGGTGATGATGAGATGACCCGGAAAAGTTCGGGCGAGGATGTGAATGTGGAGTGGACTTTCTAGCGGAATGGCTGAAAGAAATTATAATCGTAGTTTTGATTGCAGTGTTTATCGATTTGCTGTTACCGAACCGCGCGATGGAACGGTATGTAAAATTTGTGGTCAGCTTGCTGATCTTGTTGACCCTGCTGTCTCCGGTCCTGCGAATCTTCTCCTCCGACGCGAAGCAGAAGATTGAAACCGCATTTGCGGGCAGCTGGAACGACCAGGACGGCGGGAATACTGCAAACAGCACAGAAGCAATCCTTCTACAGGGAGAGCAGCTTAGAAAGCAACAAGAAGCGGAAGCCCTGCAGTGGGCGGGCGAAGAGGCTGCGAGGCAAATGAAGGAACAGATAGAGCGGACAACGGGACAGCCGGTGGAACGGGTGACGGTTACTTTGACGGAAGAGAAGGCTGCTTCAAAGAAGGATGCTGACACAAAAACGGAAGGGACCGGGCCTTCTATTAAGCAAGTGGAAGTCGTCATGAGAGAGGTCTCGGAAGGATCGGAGCAGGCCGAAGCCGTTGAAAGCCGAAAAATCGAGATACAGCCCGTTGAGAAAGTGAAAGTGGATATTGACGGTGGTTCCGAGGGGTCCGTCAATCCAAGTGACAGCAAGAATTTGGATCCAGTGACAGAAAGCGATGATATTCAGGCCAGCGAGGCAATGGCCGAAACGGAAAACGCCATATCATCGAACCGTGAAGATCAGCTCGAGCAGCGGCAACTCCAGTCCATCCTGGAAGGGAAGGTCGAAGAGCTGCTGTATCGGGAATGGGGAATATCCCCGGAATTCGTTACCGTAAAGAGCGGAAACGGGAAATAACGTAAAGGGGGTGAGGCTGATGCCGGGATGGCTTAAGAAACTGGAGCAATGGATCGGCAAAGGCGCTGATGGTAAAAAACGGAGCCAGACTTTTCGTTTGCTGCTGATCGTAGGCCTGATAGGGCTGGCGATCATGCTGTTCAATTCTTTTGTCAATGTGAAACGGGTGGAGCCCGGCGGGGAGGGGAGAGAGCCTCCGGTTATGCAGGAAATGCCGGATTCAACCTTTGCCGGGGGCAGTCCGGATGACAGCTCCTTCTCAAAAATTGAACTTTCCTTGGAAAGCAAAACGAAAGAGATATTGGAAAAGATCGTTGGCGTCGGCGCAGTCGATGTGATGGTCACGATCGATTCCACGGAAGAGATCATCGTCCAGCGCAATATGAAAGATACCCAGGAAATGACGGAGGAGACTGACGCGGACGGTGGGAAACGAAATGTCACTCAGTACTCCCGCGATGGCCAAATCGTCACTTACGACGCCTCCGGGAATGAACAGCCCATCGTAACAAAGAAGATTAAACCTAAGGTCCGAGGGGTGCTGATTGTTGCCAGGGGCGCCGAAAACAAGACCGTCAAAGCATTGATTGTCGATGCCGTCGAGAAAGGGCTGAATGTTCCGGCTTACCGGATTTCCGTCGTTCCGCGGAAGCAAGCACAATAATATCCAATCTATTTATTAGGAGGAATATTCAATGAGATCGAAAAGACAAACGGTATGGCTGGTATCTATGCTTAGTTTGATGGTGGTTTTATCCGCATACTATCTCTTCACCGAGGACAGCCCGGCGAAAAATCAGGCAGCCGACGGCAAACAGGTGTCCACCATGGATAAGGGGATGACTCAGGAAACAGTAACTGACAGCGGCTTAGGCCAAGATGGAGAAGTGATTCTTTCGGAAGTCGTTACCGATGGCGAGCAAAGCCCGGTTATCACGGACGAAGAAGCCGCCACGGATCCTGTTGCAAATTCCGGGGGCGCTCCAGACACTGAAAAAACTGCCGATAGCTCAGATCCAGGCAAAGACAGTGCCGTAAAAGAATCGGATGGCAAAAAGGAAGAAGCGGCTGGGAAAGATGGCGATTCCTCCACTGCCGGAAATACGGGCACCGGTGATGAAGATGTGCTGAAGCAGCTGGAAACGCAGGGGGTAACTGCGACAGATTCTCTGACCGCTTATCAGTTCCAGCGTAATGCCGAGAACATCAAAAAGCAGGATGAATTGGTGCAAGCGATCAATGACGGAAGCAAAACGCTGGAAGAAGCGGCTATGGCTCAAAAAGAACTCAGTGCATTAGAAGAACGAGAAGAAAAAATATATTCGATCGAAGAAAAATTACAACAAAAATACGCGAATGCCGTTGTCGAAGAAACGGATAACAAATATAAAGTGCTTGTCGTTAGCGAAAAATTGGAGGCTAAAGACGCAGTAGGCATTATGGACCTGGTTATCAAGGAACTCGGCGTTTCCCAAGATAAAGTCAGTGTCCAATATATAACGCAATAGTGAACATTGGGCGGTAAATACAAGAATATCGAATAATGGCGACATGCGAAAACCGTGTCGTATGGAGAAGAGTCCAAGGAAATCTTGGACTCTTTCCATTTTAGTCGATTGTGATATAATACATAAAGTTAAGTGATGGGTTACTTCAAAATGTTTGATTTGAGAAGGCCAAGGCTTTGTTTGAAAAAGCTGAAGGAGTGAAAAAGCACATGTTTAAATTGGATGAAATCAAGGAATTGATTGAACTGTTGGACAAAACGTCCGTGCAAGAACTTGAAATTGAGAACGAAGGCGCTCGTCTATGCATTCGGAAGCCTATCAAGACCGAATTGGTCCAAGTGCAGCCGACGGTTGTTTCCGGAACCGCGCCTACAGCAGTACCGGCGGTATCGGCTCCGGCAGTAATTACAGAGCCCGAAGCAGCTGTAAGTCCTGGGGAAAAGGCAGCAAACCTACATACGATTGTGTCCCCAATGGTTGGAACGTTCTACCGGGCAGCATCTCCAGACGCTAATGCGTTTGTGAACATCGGAGATAAGGTAGGCGAGAAAACGACGGTTTGTATTATTGAGGCGATGAAGCTGATGAACGAACTGGAAGCCGAAATCAAAGGCGAAATTACCGATATTCTCGTAGAGAACGGACAACTCGTCGAATACGGACAGCCTCTCTTTCTGGTGAAGCCGGAGTAATTTGCGTACCTGCGGCTGCTTAATGAAGCGCGGTTAGCTTTCAAGGAGGATGGGAACTAGTGAAATTTCATAAAATACTGATTGCGAACCGCGGCGAAATTGCGGTTCGAATTATTCGTGCATGCCGCGAGCTGGGGATTTCCTCCGTCGCGGTATACTCAGAAGCGGACAAGGATTCTCTCCATGTCCGGCTCGCGGACGAAGCGTACTGCATCGGCCCGACCTTATCAAAGGACAGCTACCTGAACTTTACGAATCTGATGAGCGTGGCCACGTTGACGGAATGCGACGCCATCCATCCGGGTTACGGATTTTTGGCTGAAAATGCGGACTTCGCGGAAATTTGCGGCTCCTGCAACATCACCTTTATCGGTCCGTCTCCCGAAGCGATCACCAAAATGGGTGATAAAGCGGTGGCGAAGCAGACGATGAAGGAAGCGAACGTTCCGGTCATTCCGGGTTCCGACGGATTGGTTGACGATCTGGACCAAGCGATGGCGGTAGCCCGCGAAATCGGTTATCCGGTCATCATTAAAGCTACGGCCGGTGGCGGCGGTAAAGGCATTCGTATTGCCGAGGATGAGGAGTCGCTGGTCAAGCAGATCACGACGGCTCAACAAGAGGCACAAAAAGCGTTTGGCAATGCCGGTGTCTACCTGGAGAAATTTTTGACGGGTATGAAGCATGTCGAGATTCAAATTATAGCCGATAAGCACGGGAATGCTGCTTATCTTGGCGAACGGGACTGCTCCGTGCAGCGACGTCGCCAGAAACTGGTCGAAGAAGCCCCTTGTCCGGTGCTCTCTCCCGAAAAGCGTAAAGAAATGGGCGAAGCTGCCGTACGGGCGGCGCTGGCGGTAAATTACTCCGGTGCGGGTACGCTTGAGTTTCTGCTTGGTCCGGACGGCCAGTTCTACTTCATGGAAATGAATACGCGGATCCAGGTTGAGCATCCCGTTACGGAAATGGTCACTGGAATCGACCTTATCCAGGAGATGATTTCGGTTGCCGAAGGCAATCCGCTTTCCTTTACACAGGACGAAGTCAAGCTGAACGGCTGGTCGATCGAATGCCGGATCAATGCGGAGGATCCTTCCCGCAATTTCATGCCTTCTCCGGGCAAAATCGGATTTTACCTCGCTCCTGGCGGACCGGGCGTTCGTGTTGACAGTGGGGCTTATCCGGGATATACCATCTCGCCATACTATGATTCCATGATCGCGAAGCTGATCGTATGGGGAGCTACCCGGGAAGAAGCGATTGCCAAAATGAAGCGGGCTTTGGCCGAATTCGCCATTGAGGGAATTCATACCACCATTCCGTTCCATCAGAAATTGCTGAAGCATCCCGTGTTCCTAAAAGGGGATTTTGACATTAAATTTTTGGAAGAACACGAGATTTAGAAACAAGTCTTCCGGTTTGTCATAATGACCCCGAAATGATATAGTATTTATAATAAGTGCGCGGTCTTTAGCTGTAAAATTGAGAGCTATAAAGGGAGCGTCATACTTATTGAGAGGTGGATGATAGAATGAGTTCTTTACCTACGGAATTCGAACGGACAGAGATCGGCGAGATTCAAATCGCACCTGAAGTGATTGAAGTAATTGCAGGTCTGGCCACCGTCGAAGTAAAAGGTGTAGCGGGCATGAGCGGCGGCTTTGCCGGCGGTATTGTCGAGCTGCTCGGACGGAAGAATTTGTCCAAAGGCGTCAAAGTGGAAGTAGGCCAGAAAGAAGCGGCCGTCGATGTATCCGTTATCGTAGAATACGGTCACAGGCTGCCTGAAGTGGCTACGGAAATCCAGCTTAACGTCAAGCGTTCTATTGAAACAATGACCGGGCTGACTGTGGTGGAAGTCAACGTACATATTCATGACGTTATTTTCAAAGCAGCGGAACGTAACGAAGAAATTGAATTGAGCCATCGGGTGAAATAATACCTGGCACCAAACCCCCGACCTCCGCGTCAGGGGTTTACTATAGTTTCAGACATTTGATAAGGGGGCTGTTCCCGTCGTGGCCAAAATTTTGGACAGACTTCTGCTGTTTGTATACAGCTTGAGTATCGCAATACTATCCGTATTAGCCATCCTTCTGCTTACGGATACGGTACCTTTTTCCCTAAGCAGTCTGGAGGAAGACAAAGGTCTTTTTATTGCGACAATTGTGGTTTCTGCGATCCTCTTCTTAATCAGCATCCGGTTCTTCTACATTTCAATTCGCCGCGACCGGCGCTCGCTTACGTCGATTGATCAGCGGACCGAATACGGCGATATTCAGATTTCCACCGAGACGATCGAGAATCTGTCCTATAAAGCGGCATCCCGCGTACGTGGCATCCGTGAAGTGAAAACGAGAATCCGGATTACGGAAGCGGGTCTGGACATTATGGTCCGGGCGATGGTTGACGGCGATTCTTCCATACCGGCCTTGACCGAAGAAGTGCAAAAGCAAGTTCATGATCATGTAGAGGAAATTACGGGGATACCGGTGTCTTATGTGTCGGTGTATATTGCGAACCTTGTCCAGTCGCCTGTCATGAAAAGCCGGGTTGAATAGGGGGAAGCGCCGTGTTTTGGAAGCAGTTGTGGGAGAGTCACAGGGGGCGCCTGCTCGGGCTGGCGGCGGCCGTGTTTTTATGCCCGATCTATCTGTTTTTCGGATTTTGGAACATGATGTTCTGCGCCCTCTTACTGTTTGTCGGGTATACCGTCGGCAAGTACAAGGATTTGGACCAAGGGTCCTTCTTGCCATGGGGGGAACTGAAGAACTGGCTGGCTTCGCGCTGGCGCCCATTTAAATGATTCCTGTGATATGCTTTCTCCGGAAAAAGAGCACCGTCTTCATCTTGCCCGTTTTGTGGAGAGAGCATGTTACAGGTTTTTTTGCGTAATGAAGGCCGTTGTAAATTTTCAGAAGGCTCATCTTTTTAAAATAAGGAAATTGTGATGATCCAAGCGTTTTTGGCTCATCATTAAGATAGGTTCAACTTAATCAAGGAGGCAGTCCATGAAACGGAGATTGGCGAGAGAAATTGCGGTGCAAAGTTTGTATCATATGGAAATGAACGAGGTTGAAGCTGAGGAAGCGGTGACGATGCTGTTGGCCGAAGCGGCCGGCGAGAATGAGGGAGAAGTCGAGGTTACCGATTTGACCGGGGCTAAAGCCAAGGATTTCATTTTGGAGCTCGTGAACGGAACGTGGAGCCGGAAGGAAGCGATCGACGGACTGTTGTCCGATTATTTGAAAGGCTGGCAAATCAGCCGCTTGTCCAAGGTTGATCGTCAAGTACTCCGTCAAGCCGTGTATGAAATGATTTTCCGTGATGATGTTCCCGGGAAAGTAGCGGTGAATGAAGCGATTGAGCTTGCCAAACATTTCGGTACAACGGAGTCCGGCAAATTTGTCAACGGTGTGCTCGGTAAGATGATACAGGACTTGGATCAGCTTAAGGCCAAGATCTAAACATATATAAACAAGCCATAAAAGGAGAGGATATCATGTCAGCACCACTCATTAACGGTAAACAAGTTTCGGAAGAGATCCGGGGAGCGCTTCGCGGCGAGGTCGAGCTTCTGACGAAGCAGGGATTAACCCCTGGTCTCGCGGTTGTTCTCGTCGGGGAAGATCCGGCTTCTCAGGTATATGTCCGGAATAAAGAGAAGGCATGTCATGACCTCGGCTATTACTCGGAGGTTCATCGTCTGTCTGCATCGACGACCCAAGAAGAGTTGTTGGCTCTTGTGGACAAGCTTAACCGCCAAGACAATATTCACGGCATACTCGTGCAATTGCCGCTGCCTAACCATATAGATGAGAAGTCTGTGATCAATGCGATTGCTGTGGAAAAAGACGTAGACGGCTTCCATCCAGTGAACGTCGGAAACCTCGTGATCGGGGACGACAGCCTGCTGCCGTGTACACCGGCAGGAGTGATTGAGCTTATCAAACGGACAGGAATTGAAATGGCCGGAAAGCATGCCGTAGTTATCGGCCGCAGCAATATTGTCGGCAAGCCGGTATCCCTTCTTTTGCAGCGGGAGAACGCCACGGTGACGATGTGTCATTCGCGGACGGCCAACATGAAGGAATTGACGCAGCAGGCGGATATTCTAGTAGTGGCAATCGGGCGGGCCAACTTTGTTGACGCGTCGTACGTGAAGCCCGGTGCTGTGGTTATCGATGTGGGCATGAACCGTTTGGAGAACGGCAAACTGGCCGGCGACGTGGATTTTGAATCCGTGAAGGAAGTTTCCGGTCCGATTACGCCGGTACCTGGCGGTGTGGGCCCGATGACGATCACGATGCTGATGCAAAATACGCTGATCGCGGCAAAACGGTTAGGCGGGCTGGCTTAGTAAGAACATTAGGACCCAGGCCAGAGCGGAAAGGGGGAAAGCCCCGTGGAACAGCGCGTTTTATCCATCAAAGAATTGAACCGGTACATCCGGATGAAAATGGAGTCGGACACCTTATTGTCCGAGGTGTGGATTCGCGGCGAGATTTCGAATTTCACGCACCACTCGAGCGGACATATGTACTTTACGTTGAAGGATGAAAGCAGCCGGATCAAGAGCATCATGTTCGCGACGCATAACCGGCGGCTTCCTTTCATTCCGAAGGAAGGCGCCCGGGTAATCGCCCGGGGGAACGTCACGGTTTACGAACGGGACGGCCAATACCAGTTCTATGCGACGCATATGCAGCCGGACGGCATCGGCAGTTTGTATCTGGCTTACGAGCAATTAAAGAACAAGCTGGAAGCCGAAGGTCTGTTTGCACCGGGACGGAAGCGGGCGTTGCCGCGGTTTCCGCATGTGATCGGCGTTATTACATCGCCGACCGGAGCGGCTGTCCGCGACATTCTTACGACGCTGCAGCGCCGTTATCCGCAGGCTTCCGTCGTCCTGTACCCGGTATTGGTGCAGGGGAAGGGAGCGGCTCCTTCGATCGTCAAGGCGATCCGGACGATGAACGAGAGCGGCGAGGCCGACGTCTTGATCGTCGGCCGGGGCGGCGGCTCGCTGGAAGAGCTGTGGGCGTTCAATGAAGAGCCGGTCGCGCGCGCGATTTACGAATCGGAGATCCCGGTCATTTCGGCGGTGGGGCACGAAACGGACTTTACCATCGCCGATTTCGTCGCGGATTTGCGCGCCGCTACGCCCACCGCCGCCGCCGAGCTCGCCGTGCCGCACACGGCCGAGCTGAAGGCGCAGCTGCGCCAGCGCGAGCAGATGCTGCAGCAGGGCTTGCAGCATCGCCTGGCCCAGGCGCGCGAGCGGCTCCGCCGGCTCCAGCAGTCGCCGGCCATGCGGCAGCCGCAGCGGGCGCTGCTCCAGCACGCGGAGCGGCTGGATACGCTGAAGACGCGGCTACAGGCGCGGATGATGTCCCGCAAGGAGCTGACGGATGCCCGGCACGGCCGGCTGCATCAGCGTCTGCTGCGGTACCATCCGCAGGAGAGCTTGCTCTTCGCGAAGCGTCGCCAGAGCGAAGGAGACCGGCTGCTCCGCCAGGCGATGACCGCCCTCCTGCGGGACAAATCACAGCAGCTGACGTCCGGAATCCGTCAGTTGGATATGTTGAGTCCTTTGAAGGTTATGGGACGGGGATACAGCCTGGTGTATGACGAGCAAGGCAAAAAGCTGATCAAATCGATGAATGATGTGGAACCCGGCGATATGGTGAAGGTTAAAGTCACCGACGGGGAACTGGATTGCCAAGTATGGGGCATGCGGAAAGGAGCAGGTGACGATGGCGGAGGAACAACAGGGTCTTAATTTTGAAGAGGCGATGAATCAACTGGAAGATATCGTTTCCCAACTTGAGCGGGGAGACGTGCCGTTGGAACAGGCGATCGATCTGTTCCAAAAAGGTATGCAGCTGTCACAGCTTTGCAGCCAGAAGCTGTCACAGGTGGAGCGCAAGATCGAAATGATCGTGGAAACGGACGGAGAGATCACCAAGAAGCCGTTCAATTCTTTGGCAGAGGAGAGCGATTCGCTTGGATAAGGCTTCGGGTACTTCGATTCAAAGCTATATCGGAGAGATTTCGGGGCTGGTTGGTTCCCGGCTCGAGGAGTTTCTGCCGGGAGCCTGGAACGTACCTGAACGGCTTGCGAAGTCGATGCAATACTCACTGATGGCCGGGGGCAAACGGCTGCGGCCGTTGCTCGTCGTTGCCGCGGCGGAGTCGCTGGGAGCGAGCCGTGAGGCTGCGCTGCCCGTCGCCTGCGCCGTGGAAATGGTACATACCTACTCGCTGATCCATGATGATTTACCGGCAATGGATGACGATGATTACCGGCGCGGCAAGCTGACGAACCATAAGGTGTTCGGGGAAGCAATGGCGATCCTAGCGGGTGACGGACTGTTGACCCATGCTTTTTACAGTGTCGTTCAAGCCTCGCGCCAGTATGGAATCAGCGCCGAAAGCGTTCTGTCGATCATTGAAGAACTCGCCGTATATGCCGGACCATCCGGTATGGTAGGCGGCCAGGTTGCGGACATGGAAGGTGAACAGGGACTTACCGATCTGGAACAGCTTCGGTATATCCACGAGCATAAGACCGGGGATCTAATCGTCTTCTGTTTGAAGGCCGGAGGCCGGATCGCGTCAGCCTCGGAAACGCAGCTCGCCGCACTCGAAACGTACGGGCGTTCGATCGGTCTCGCTTTTCAAATTCAGGACGACATTCTGGATCTTGTGGGCGATGAGACCAAGCTCGGCAAAAAAACGCAGAGCGACGTGAAGCAAGGAAAGGTTACCTATCCTTATTTTATAGGCCTGGAGGCATCTCGCGCCGAAGTGGACCGGTTGACCCGCTCCGCCAAAGACGCGATAACCGAAGGTAACATTCCGAACCCGGATCATCTGCTGGCCATCGCCGATTATTTATTGCAGAGAGATCATTAATGGGGTCATTTTCGACAATTCCGGATCATGTGCTATAATAAAGGCTATTATCAACAAGTTTATGTTTTAAACTTACACAGACAGAAATCCATATAGGAAAGCGGGGAATTTGGGTGCTGCTTTCGCAAATTAAAGGGCCCGGCGATTTGAAGTCATGTTCGATTGAGGAATTGACTCCGCTTGCGGCCGAAATTCGCCAATTTTTAATTGAAAAGCTCTCAATCACGGGTGGACATTTAGCTCCCAATCTGGGCGTGGTCGAACTGACCATCGCGCTGCATTATTGTTATAACAGCCCGCAGGATAAGTTTATTTTCGACGTAGGCCATCAGGCTTACGTGCACAAAATTTTAACCGGCCGGATGGACCGTTTCGATACGCTGCGGAAGCAAAACGGACTTTGCGGCTTTGTGAAGCGTTGCGAGAGTGAGCATGACGTCTGGGAAGCCGGTCATAGCAGCACTTCTTTGTCGGCGGCCATGGGTATGGCTTTGGCTCGTGATCTTAAAGGTGAGCAGCACAAAGTGGTAGCCGTTATCGGAGACGGAGCGCTTACCGGAGGCATGGCCTTCGAGGCACTGAACCATATCGGGCACGAAAAGAAGGATCTCATGGTGATCCTGAACGACAACGAAATGTCGATCGCGCCTAATGTCGGCGCCATGCACAATTATTTGACCAAAATCCGTTCGGACCGCAATTATTTGCGTGCGAAGGACGAAGTGGAACAATTGCTCAAGAAGATTCCTGCCATTGGCGGCAAGCTGGCGAAAACGGCGGAAAGAGTAAAAGACAGCCTGAAGTATTTGATGGTATCAGGCGTGCTGTTCGAAGAGCTCGGGTTCAAGTATTTAGGACCGGTCGACGGGCATGATCTTCCGGGGCTTATCGACTCTTTTAATCAGGCTAACAATGTTAAAGGCCCTGTACTTGTTCATGTACTGACTACGAAGGGCAAAGGATATACGCCTGCGGAGGAAGACTCCTTTAAGTGGCATGGGATTACTTCCCCGTACAAAATCGAATCGGGCCAGCTGCTGAAGGCCGTTGGAAATCCAATGTATACCGAGGTATTCGGGGAGACGCTGATCGAGCTGGCCGAACAGGACGACCGGATCGTTGCGGTAACTCCGGCTATGCCTGGGGGCTCCGGATTGGTTAAATTCGGAGAGCGGTTCCCTGGACGAATGATCGATGTAGGGATCGCCGAACAACATGCGGCCACGATGTGTGCCGCGATGGCGCTGGAAGGGATGAAGCCGGTCTTTGCCGTGTATTCCACCTTCATGCAGCGTGCATATGATCAGATCGTTCATGACATCTGCCGTCATAATGCGAATGTCATGTTCGCCATCGACCGGGCAGGATTTGTCGGAGCCGATGGGGAAACGCATCAGGGCGTTTTCGATATCGCCTTTTTGCGCCACATTCCGAACATGGTACTCATGATGCCAAAAGATGAGAATGAACTGCGCCATATGATGAAGACGGCTCTGGAATACAACGACGGGCCGATCGCATATCGGTACCCACGCATCAATGTTCCTGGCGTTCCGCTGGACGAGAAGCTGGTTCCGATTCCAATCGGAAGCTGGGAAATGCTTCGCGAAGGGGAAGGGCTGGTCATCATGGCCGTTGGGCCGATGGTTCAGGTCGCCGAGGAAGCCGCCGAGATGCTGAAACGGGAAGGCATTCAGGCCGCGGTGGTCAATGCCCGGTTCTTGAAGCCGCTGGATGATAACATGCTGCTGAGTCTGGCTCGTCGTCCCGGAAAAATGATCGTACTGGAAGAGGCGTCCCAAGCAGGCAGTCTGGGCAGCGCGGTGCTGGAATTTTATGCGGAGCACGGACTTTCAGGTCTCGATATCAGCCTGATGGGAGTTCCGGACCGATTCATTGAACACGGAAGCATCAAGGAACAATTGCAAGAAGTCGGTCTGACGGCGGAGAATGTTGTCGGTGAAGTTCTTAAGTACCGCTCCGGCCAGCAGTTTGCATTCGGCAAAAAAGCGAAGCCTTTTTAAGCTAAACGAGATATGAAGAACCATAAATCAAGAATGATTCAACAGCTTTTAAAATAGGGATGGTGAATGCTCGCAGACGGACTTTCCGTCCGCGAGTTTCTCCTTTCACCGGGAAAAGTCAGGAGAATTCGATGTCTGTATCCAAAGAACGTATCGATGTCCTGCTTGTGGAGCAGGGCTTTTTTGAAAGCAGGGAGAAGGCGAAAGCCGCGATCATGGCGGGTCTCGTCCTCAGCGGGTCGGAGAGGATCGAGAAAGCCGGAACAAAGGTACCCCGTGATATTCCGCTAACCGTAAAAGGATCGGTCCATCCCTATGTGAGCAGGGGCGGGCTGAAGCTGGAAAAGGCGCTTAGAACATTCGGCATCGATTTGAACGGGCGGACAATGCTCGATATCGGATCCTCTACCGGAGGCTTTACGGATTGCGCTCTGCAAAACGGAGCCGATTACGTATATGCCATCGATGTCGGATATAATCAGCTCGATTGGTCGCTTCGGAACGACGAGCGTGTCAATGTGAAAGAACGGACCAACTTCCGGTATATGACGCCCGATGATTTGGATGGGCCGACACCGGATTTCGCAAGCATCGACGTTTCGTTTATTTCGCTGAAAATCATTCTGCCTCCCCTGCTGGAGTTACTGAAGCGGCCGGCAGATATCGCGGCGTTGATCAAGCCGCAGTTTGAAGCGGGACGAGACAAGGTGGGGAAATCCGGCGTAGTTCGCGATTCCAAAGTGCATCTTGAGGTGCTGGAAACGGTGCTTGGTTTCGCTGTGGAGCTTGGTTTTGCTCTGAAAGGACTCACGTTTTCCCCGATTACCGGCGGTGAAGGCAATATTGAGTTTTTGGCGCATTTCGGCCTGAACGAAGAGCCGGGTTCAGACGAAACAGGACCGGAGCAAATAACAGAAATGTCACGGCGCGTGATTGAGGAAGCCGCGCGGACATTTCATGCGAACCCGTCGAAATGACGGGTTTTTGATTTTTGGATATTGCCAACGGAACAGGCGTTCCCCTATAATATAAATATCTCGAGACATGACTTTATTGCTGACCTATATATTGTTCCTGATTGACAGGAGCTGAGGATTCTTGCGTCGAATAAGTCAGTTGAGGTGATTGAGTTATGGGGGATTATTCCGACGGTCTGCTGATGGTTGTCATTGCGGGGATCGCGCTGTATCTCGGCTATCGCGGTTTCCGCTCATGGGTCCGCAAGCCGTTTACTTTGCGCTCAGGGATCGGATTCATGATGAACGAGGAGATTGTGGAGCATCCGGCCGTAGATGTGCTGGAGACAGCCGGTTATGAGGTGGTCAGTGACAAGCTGAAGGTACCGCTTGCTTTTAAAGTGGATGGCCAAATTCTCCATAGCCGATTGTTTATCGACTATATCGCGGTCAAAGATGGGGAATTCTATCTGGTAAGAACCGCGCGGGAACGATTGCCCATCGAATGGACAGGCAGCGGCCTCCGAAGAGATCTGTTACCTTATCTGCTGCTGTATCCCGAGTGTGCGGGATTGCTGTATGTGGATAGTGAGCAGGGAACCCTCAAAGAAATTGCCTTAACGACAGACGAAGATGAAGACGAATCAGCCCATGAAGGGCCATGGAGGACGTTATGAAGGGTCAAAGACATATCAAAATACGTGAGATTATAGCAAACAAGGAAATAGAAACCCAGGACGAGCTGGTCGAAGCGCTAAGGAATGCGGGTTTTCAAGTAACCCAAGCCACGGTGTCCAGGGATATTAAAGAGCTTATGCTGATCAAGGTTCCGACGGATGACGGCAGATATAAGTATTCCATGCCAACCGCACAGCGGTACAATCCGGTTCAGAAGCTCCAACGCGCTTTGGTCGACAGCTTTGTTCATATCGATCATACCGGCAATCTTGTCGTCGTGAAATGCCTTCCAGGGACAGCCAACTCGGTCGCCGTCCTGCTCGACAATATGGAATGGCCGGATTTGCTCGGTACGATATGCGGGGATGATACGATCCTGATGATTTGCCGGGATGAGGAATACAGTCAGTTCGTGATCAAACAGATCATGAACTTCATTTCATAAGTAGTACCTTCTATATTTTTGCGTTCGAAGGGAGTTGTCGTTGCGTGCTGGTCCATTTAAGTATACGTAATTTGGCTGTGGTTGAAGCGGTGGATATTACGTTCCATCCGGGGTTTCATGTATTGACCGGGGAGACGGGCGCCGGTAAATCGATCATAATTGATGCTCTCGGGCTTATTGCCGGCGGTCGCGGTTCCTCGGATTTGATCCGTTACGGCTGCGATAAGGCCGAAATGGAGGCTTCATTTGACTTGCCTGAAGGCCACTCTGTTTGGGCCACTCTGGCAGAGTTCGGCATCGGGGGCGACCCTGCCGAGTCGCTGATCATCCGGCGGGAAATCAGTGCCCAAGGGAAAAGCACGGCCAGAATCAATGGACAGCTCGTTAATTTAACGATGCTCCGTCAAATCGGGGAAAGCCTTATTAATTTACACGGACAGCATGAACACCAAACCCTGCTCCGTCCCGAACGCCATCTTGAGCTTCTGGATGCCTACGGAGCGAATGAGATCGGGCCCGTTAAAGCGCAATACCAGGAAGCTTATTCGGGTTTCGTTAAAGTAAACAAGGAATGGAATGAGCTCCGTAATACGAGCCAGCAGGCATTGCAGATGCTGGATCTGTATCGTTTTCAGCTGGAGGAAATTTCTGCGGCGGGTTTAAAACTCGGAGAAGATGAATTGCTTTCGGAAGAAAAGGTCAGACTATCCCATAGCGAGAAAATGATGGATTCCATCTCTCAGGCCTATGACATGTTGTACGGAGCTCAGGGGCTTGAGGCGGTAGCCAAGGCGATCTCGCGGTTAAACGAGGTTGCGTCTTACGACAGCAAACAGGTTAATCCGCTGCTTGAGCAGCTTCAATCCGCTTATTATCAGCTGGAGGATGCTTCGTTCAGTTTACGGTCTTACCGCGAGAACATCGAATTTAATCCCGAAAGACTGGAAGAAGTGGAAGACCGGCTGAATATGATCTCCACCTTACGCCGCAAATACGGGGACAGCGTGGAAGGAATTTTGGAATATTACGATAAAATCCGGCGAGAAACGGATACACTTGAAAATAAAGACGAACTTTTGGAACAGCTTCAACTCCGTCGGGAAAAGCTGCTTACAGGATTGATGGAAAAGGCAGTTGAATTAAGCGAGGTCCGCGCAAGAAAAGCCGAAGAATTAGCCGGTCAGATTGAGAACGAGCTGAAGGACCTGCAAATGGGCAGAACTTCCCTCCAAGTGAAGTTGGCTTGGAATGAAGATCCTCACGGTATTGAATGGAATGGTCAGAAGTTGCGTCCGGGCAAGCAAGGGATCGACAACGCTGAGTTTCTGATTTCCCCGAATCCGGGCGAGCCGCTCCGGCCGTTAAGCAAAATTGCCTCCGGAGGAGAGCTGTCGCGGATTATGCTGGCGCTCAAAAGCATTTTTGCAAGGCATGACGAGGTGCCTGTACTTATATTTGACGAAGTGGATACCGGTGTCAGCGGGCGTGCGGCTCAGTCGATCGCAGAGAAGCTGTACCGTTTGTCTCAGACATGCCAGGTGTTCTCCATCACGCATTTACCGCAAGTGGCTTGCATGGCGGATCAACAGTATCTGATCGAGAAGGTTGTCGAGGAAGGCCGGACGATGACCCGTGTTGAACAGCTTTCGGAAGAAGAGCGGGTAATGGAGCTGGCCCGCATGCTCGGAGGCGTAGAAATTACGGAAAAAACGAAGCATCATGCCCAGGAAATGCTGAATTTGGCCAAGGCGCAGAAGTTCCCGGTTTAAAGGGAAGTGGTGTGCCGGGACAATGATTGACAGTAATAAAAGGCCTGACCCGGGGTATCTTATAGGTACGCAATTGGCGACCACCTTTTCGTCAAGCGAAAGAAGCTAAGGGAGCGTGAAAGCCGTTGAACCCGAACCTCAGGAAAAGACTGCTCGGCCTTTTATTTGCCTTCTTCTTTTGTTTTCTTGGTACCTCCGCGGCTGAAGGCCGCCTACCGCAACTGCCCGATGAACTTCGTTTGTTTCAAGGGCAGGGCCGGCAAATCCATCTTGCTTTGCCGGTACAGGCAAGTGTCAGTGTAGATCGGCCCGACGTCGTCATGCTGAACGGTCAAGCGGTGCCGACCATGAAGGTATCCTTAGGAGACCCGCTAAACTTATCGTCCTTACACAGCGGAGAAGCCAAGCTTCGCATGAAATTATTCGGTCAAATCCCCCTCAAAACCGTAAAGGTTAATGTAATTCCCGATTTGAAAGTCATCCCCGGCGGTCAAACCATCGGCGTCAAAGTGAAATCGGCCGGAATCTTGATTGTCGGCCATCACCAAGTGAATGACAATAACCGGAGAGTTTCCCCGGGTGAAGCCGCCGGATTGCAGGTCGGCGATTTAATTACGCACATTGACGGCGTTCAATTAAAGGACGTTAAAGATGTTGCCGAAATTGCCGGAAAAGCGGGAAAAGCAAACAAACCGATGAAAATCACTTATAAGCGGGGCGGAAAATCGTTTAACACGTCGTTGACCCCCGCGTTTGACGGGCAGGACCGTGCCTGGAGAATGGGTCTGTACATTCGGGATTCGGCGGCCGGTGTCGGCACGTTGACGTTTTATGCGCCGGATCAGGGCGTATACGGGGCCCTGGGACATATTATTACGGATATGAATACCCAAACTCCGATTGTCGTGGGCAGCGGAGAAATCCTTCAATCGAGCGTAACCTCGATTTCCAAGAGCGAAAGCGGCGAGCCTGGTGAAAAACGCGCACATTTCGTTAAGGAAGGAAAGACATTGGGGAATATTGAGCGCAACACGCATTTCGGCATTTTCGGGAAGATGGGGCAGAACCCGGACCATAGTGTGTATCAAGCGCCAATTCCGGTTGCCTTCTCGGAAGAGGTCAAAGAGGGTCCGGCTGAAATTTTGACGGTCGTCGAAGGGCAAAAGGTGGAAAGATTCAAGGTCGAAATCGTTCATGTATCTAAGCAAAATGCCCCGGAGACCAAAGGGATCGTGCTTAGAATTACCGATCCTAAACTGATCGATAAGACCGGCGGGATTGTCCAAGGAATGAGCGGCAGCCCGATTATTCAAAACGGTAAGTTAATCGGCGCGGTAACTCATGTTTTTGTCAACGATCCGCGTTCCGGTTACGGATGCTTTATTGAATGGATGCTTCAAGATGCCGGCATTTTACAAGGAAATCAGGAGAGCTCTTCCCAAAATCTTAAGGCGGGTTAATCGCCTTAAGATTTTTGCTTTAAATCGGATTGGACGATGGTTTTTGTCGAATAAAAATGAATCAGATAAAATTGTGTAAATAAATGTATCATTATATATCAACATAATAAAAAAATAAAGAAAAATAATTTTCGACAGAAGGAATTTACTTTTGCGTGTCGAATCCTTATTCTGGAAGAAGAGAAAATAAAAATACTTAATCATTTTACTTAAGGAGGACAAAAGTCGGTGCAGAAAATTGAAGTGTTATTGGCGGATGATAATCGGGAATTTACAAATTTGCTCGCGGAATATATTTCGGGGCAGGACGATATGGTCATCTCGGGGATTGCTTACAATGGTGAAGAAGTGCTGGAGATGATCGACAATGCTCCTAAAGTTCCGGACGTGTTGATTTTGGACATCATCATGCCGCATTTGGATGGACTCGGTGTACTGGAGCGTTTGCGCGACCTTAATCTGAACCCGCAGCCGAAAATCATTATGTTGACCGCTTTCGGCCAGGAGAATATCACACAACGTGCCGTCCAGCTCGGGGCATCGTATTACATCCTCAAACCATTTGATATGGAAGTTCTGGCTAACAGGATTCGCCAACTTGTCGGCGTACAGACGTCCAGTGGAACTACATCCACGCCATTTACGAAATCCAATGTGGTGCCGTTAGGAAAAGGAAAGAATCTGGATGCAAATATTACGTCAATCATTCATGAAATCGGAGTTCCTGCACATATTAAGGGATATCAGTATTTGCGCGAAGCTATAACGATGGTCTACAATAACATCGAAATTTTGGGGGCTATTACAAAAACCTTGTATCCGGCGATCGCAGAAAAGTTCAAAACGACACCATCCCGCGTCGAACGCGCCATTCGCCACGCGATCGAAGTCGCTTGGACGCGCGGCAATATCGACTCCATTAGCCATCTTTTCGGATATACGATCAACATCAGCAAATCCAAACCGACGAACTCCGAGTTCATCGCGATGGTGGCTGATAAGCTGAGAATTGAGCATAAGGTGTCGTGAAAGGATCCGATCCCCAAAAGGGATAAGGAATAACGGGTTAAAATGATGCAGACATCCAGAACGACTTTGCATACAGATATCAATATCATGTTGCATGCCGTATTTTTAGCTGTGAATCTCCTTTATTGGTTAAGGCTTACTCAACCAGTAGAGGAGATTTTTTATTATTTAAGCATTGACAATATATACCGTTAAGACTATTCTATATATGAGCATATGCTCATATACGAATTCAGGAGTGATTCATGATGGATAAAAATACGCATTCTTTTTTAACGGACACTACCATTGACAGCGTATCGACGATTTTTAAAGCATTGGCCGATCCGACGCGTATCCGGATTCTATACCTACTGTCGGAGGAAGAGTGCTCCGTTACGCACATGACTGAGGTTTTGGGGTTATCGCAATCCGCCGTATCTCACCAACTAAGCTTTTTGCGGAATTTGCGGCTTGTGAAATTCAGAAGATCCGCGAATACGATGTATTATAGCTGCGATGATGATCATGTTATTTCGTTGTTAAGTCAAGCGATCGAGCATGCCAATTGTGATGAGGGAGGCGAAGGACATGCATAATCATAAAAATCATGAGCACAATCATGGCCATCATAACCATTCCCATGGTCATTCTCACAGCCATGCTCATGGACATCATCACGGAGATCATCATTCAGCAAGATCGGGCAACAAGAAAGGCATTCTCATTGCACTGCTAATTACGGCCTCGATAGCTGTTCTGGAGTTTTTTGGAGGGTTGATTACCAACAGCTTGGCCTTACTCTCCGACTCCGGTCATATGCTCAGCGATGCCAGTTCTCTGGTGTTAAGTCTTATTGCGATCTGGTTTGCCGCACGCCCGGCATCTTCCCGGAGAAGCTTCGGTTATTACAGAACCGAGATTCTCGCCGCTCTGCTAAACGGGATTACATTGTTCATCATCGCCGGTTTTATCATCAGGGAAGCCTACGGCAGATTTTTCGATCCGCCGACTGTGTCCACCGGGCCTATGATGCTGATTGCCTTTATCGGTTTGGCTGCAAATCTGGCCAGTGCCTGGGCGCTGCTTAAGAAAGGCGATGTTAAAGGAAATATCAACTACCGGAGTGCTTATTTGCACGTCCTGGGTGATGCGCTGGGATCTGTGGGGGCTATCTTGGGCGGTATCGTAATGTGGGCTTTCGGCTGGTATATTTTTGATCCGATCATAAGTGTTCTTGTCGCATTGTTGATTCTTAAAGGGGCATGGGGCGTCATAGCCCAGTCGCTGCACGTGCTGATGGAAGGAGTGCCGGCATCCATCGACCAGAACAAGGTCAAGGAAGATTTGGAGCGAATTATGGGTGTCCAAGAGGTTCACGATTTGCATATTTGGTCGATTACTTCGGGCATGGATTCTCTTAGCTGCCATTTAGTGATCGGTGAGCAAGAGGATCAGCAAAGGATACTACAAGAAGCAATATCGATGTTGGAGGAGCAATATCGGATTACTCACGCCACGGTTCAAATTGAAACCCCGTTGATTCGCCATTCACCACTGCTGGTGTAGGAGATGAAGGAAATGGATATCAAAGACGTGAACAGTCTAATTCTATTTTTTACTTTTGTTATAAGTTATTTCATGAAACTCGTTCTGTTATCCAGAAAAAATCGGATTACCGCCAATGTATTGGGCAAAGGAAACAAGCCGCCTGCTACTGTGATCGTAGAAACGGCCGTCAAAATATCATCGTTTTGTTGGGCGATCTTATGGTTCTTGAATAGCTTGGGAATCGGGACTTATCGTTCCATCCCATTTGCCCGTCCTGTCGGATGGATGGGGGTTATCGTGGCTGGTATCGGTTTGTGCGTCTTTATCGCAGCGATGTTATATATGAAAACATCCTGGCGCGTTGGCATCGATAAATCCACCGAAACGTCACTTGTAACGAACGGCATATACCGTTATAGCAGAAACCCGGCTTTTACCGGCTTCGACCTGATGTTTATCGGCTTCATGATGATGTACCCAAACCTGCTCGCGCTTATAGTCGGTGTCAGCAATTTGTTCTTCTTCCATCTGCTGATCATTCAGGAAGAAAGACATTTGAAGCAAACCTTTGGAGAAACTTACAACCGGTATGTCCGCGATACGCCCCGTTATCTGTGGTTTATATAAACAATTGTACGTGGTACAATGAACATGTTTTGAGCCAGAGATTGAGGAGGGGATAAGATGCCGGACAACAACGATTTGAACTTGGGTCCCCATCTGGAGTTATTGCAGCATCCCGCTTTAAACAAAGAAGAGCAGGACCTGATTAAGGAGCTTATTGAAAAGACGCAAAGCCTGAATGCGGAGAATGTCAGGCTGCGTAAAACAATTCTCCGGCTTTCCGCAGGGAGCAGCCCGAGAATGTCCAGCAAGCTGAGAGACGCCTTGTATGAATAAGGCGAAACCATCATAAGAAAAACGTCTATCGATGTACTTTCACGGAAGCCAGACCGCGTTTAGCGGAAGTTGTTCTTGCGATATCAGGCAGCTAATGCTACGAAGTTTATACATTCTGACATCTAAAAAAAATCTTTCCCACGAAATTGCGCGGGAAAGATTTTTTAATTGCCGGCTTTGTCCGGTTCCTGTTCCGTTGGGTCGTCTTTCGTTCGAAGTCCGCGTTGACCTCCCGTTCGCGGGAACATAATCCCGGCCGCAATTTCGAAGATCGTGCCAAAGGTAAGACCGATACCTGCGAACACGTAAACCATCGTGAATACTTTTCCAAGCGAGGTTTGAGGGACAAATTCGGGATGGCCGACTGTAGTCAGGGTAACTACACAGAAATAAAGGGCGTCGAGCCAAGGTAGATGTTCCACTTTAACATAGAATAAGGTACCCGATAACAAAGTGGCTGCGATCAGGAAGATCAGCACTTGAAAATGATGCTTCTTGAACGAATGACGCAGGCCGCTGAGCAGGCGTTTTAATGTCAGTACAAAAGATAGCATGTCCCACTCCTTACGGCTCGTTCAGCTAGACTTAAGATTCATTCAACCGGCAATTCAGGGCCGTGTTTCTGCAGCCTGCTTGCGGGCTTTTTTTCTAGGTCCGACATAATTCCGCTTGCGGTCCCTGAAGAAAATCCAGCCTCCAAGAAATCCGATACCGACTGCAAACAGCAGCAGGCCGACCGTAAAGTTCAACCAGTCGAACGTAACGGCGGAGAGAGTATCGTCTCCATGATCGGACATATATATAAACAAAGCGTCCTTCATCTTTAAAAAGCCGGTCATGGCGGCGATGCCGGGGATGACCAAAATGATGACGGCGATAAACCTGGAGATCATCAGTTTCATCGGATCAGGCTACTTCCTTTCGTCAAAACTTATTTTTATTATCATACCGTTTTCTTTAAATTCTGTCCATTTAGGAGCTTATTTGTATTAGGCTAAAAACAAGGTACAATGGTAAAAGATTATTATTCAATAAGAATGGTGGAGTGTAAATTATGACTATTTCATGCGATGTGGCGGTACTCGGCGGCGGAACCGGAGGTTATATCGCGGCGATCCGCGCGGCCCAGCTTGGCAAGGAAGTCGTGATTATAGAACAGGACAAGCTTGGCGGAACCTGCCTGCACCGGGGCTGTATTCCAAGCAAGGCGCTGCTTAGAAGCGCGGAGCTTTATGCCCAGATGAAAGATAGCGCCAGTTTCGGAATTGAGACGAGCGGCGTTACTCTGGTATTCCCGAAAGTGCAGGAGAGAAAACAGGGAATCGTCGATCAGCTACATAAAGGCGTTCAATATTTGATGCGTAAAAATAAAATCCAGGTTCTCCAAGGGAAAGGCCGGGTTATCGGACCTTCGATCTTCTCGCCCAAGAGCGGAGCCGTGGCGGTTGAACTGAGTGACGGCGAAATGGAGACCGTAGTTCCGGCCAATCTGATCATCGCCACAGGTTCCCGGCCTCGTTTCCTTCCCGGCTTGATCCCGGACGGCAAGCATATCCTTAGCAGCGATGAAGCTTTGTCCATGGAGGAGCTTCCGGAATCGATGCTGATTGTCGGCGGAGGAGTGATCGGCGTAGAATGGGCATCCCTGCTAAATGATTTTGGCGTTCAGGTCACGGTCGTTGAAGCGGCGGATCAACTGCTCCCGGCCGAGGACGAAGAGGTGGCACGCGAGCTGCAGAAACAGCTGCAAAAGCGCGGAGTTACGGTGATGACCGGAGTTAAAGTATTGACTGATTCGTACGAAGTGAAGGACGGCCTCGTACATATTTCCGCGCAGCGCGGGGATGATGTGACTATCCTGCAAGGGGACAAGCTGCTGGTGTCGGTAGGCCGGCAGGCCAACGTGGAAAATATCGGACTCGAAAACACCGATATCGGCCTGCAGCAAGGCTTCATCCGTGTCAACGAGCATATGCAGACGACGGAGCCGCATATTTACGCGATCGGCGATTGCATCGGGGGGCTGCAGCTTGCGCATGCGGCCAGTCACGAAGGTCTGGTCGCCGTGAACCACTTGGCTGGCGAAGCATCCCACGCCTATGAGGCATACCAGGTACCGCGCTGCGTGTATACGCGTCCGGAAGTTGCATCCGTAGGAATTACCGAGAAGGAAGCCAAGCAGCAAGGCCGGGAAGTGAAAACCGCCAAAGTACCTTTTTCAGCTATCGGTAAAGCGCTGGTGCAGGGAGAGCGCGAAGGCTTCGTAAAAATCGTGGCCGATGCCGTCACCAATGATCTTGTCGGCGTTCAAATCATCGGTGCACATGCAACCGAATTGATCGCACAGGCAGCTCTGGCACAATTGCTGGATGCGACGCCTTGGGAAATCGGACAAGCGGTATTTGCCCATCCTTCGCTTTCCGAAATTATCGGAGAAGCGGCGCTCGCAGTGGAAGGACGCTCATTATCCCTTTGATGTAACTATTATATTTTCTTTTTAGGCCGAAAGGGATTATAATAAGGTTAACCCAAGTCTTAGTACCAGGTTTTAAGATGAGATTAAAATCAGGCGAGGGTGCCAATTAAAGGAGGTAACTCCCATGAATGCAAAAAGTTCAATTAAAACTCAGCCAAAACATGAGCAGCTCGGATTGTCGGATGCCGAAGTGGTCGACATGTACAAATATATGCTGCTCGCGCGGAAATTCGATGAACGGAATTTGTTGCTGCAGCGGGCGGGCAAGATTAACTTTCACGTCTCCGGTATCGGACAGGAAACGGCGCAGGTAGCTGCGGCGTTTGCGCTTGACCGTGAACGGGACTATTTTTTGCCATATTACCGCGATTACGGCTTTGTGCTTACTGTCGGCATGAGTCTAAAGGAATTGATGCTGTCGGCGTTTGCCAAGGCGGATGATCCGAATAGCGGCGGCCGTCAGATGCCGGGCCATTTCGGTTCCAAGCGGCTTCGGATCGTAACCGGGTCGAGTCCGGTAACAACGCAAGTACCACATGCGGTCGGAATCGCGCTGGCTGCCAAAATGCAGAAGAAAGACATCGTATCTTATGTAACCTTTGGAGAAGGCTCCAGCAATCAAGGAGATTTCCACGAAGGCTTGAATTTTGCCGGGGTACAGAAGCTGCCGGTCATTTTCATGTGTGAAAACAACCAATACGCGATTTCCGTACCGATCAAGAAGCAGCTCGGCGGTAAAGTGTCCGACCGTGCGCTAGGTTATGGATTCCCGGGAATCCGCGTCGACGGTAACGATGCGCTCGAAGTGTACAGAGTCGTTAAAGAAGCGCGTGAACGTGCTGTCCGCGGCGAAGGGCCAACCTTGATCGAAGCGATGATGTACCGGCTTTCACCTCACTCTACTTCCGATAACGATCTGGCTTACCGGACGAAGGAAGAAGTCGATGAGAACTGGAGAAAAGACGGGATTCCGAAGATGAAGCAGTATTTGGTGGAAAATGGCTTGTGGAGTGAAGAACAGGATGAGGCGCTGAGCAGGGAGATTTCCCAACAGCTTAAAGAAGCGATCGAATCGGCCGAATTGGCTCCGTTTCCGAAACCGGAAGATACGCTCCTGCATGTGTATGCCAGCGAAGGGGAGGTTTAATCATGCCGGTAATGGAATATATCGATGCGATCCGTCTCGCGATGAAGGAAGAAATGGAGCGGGACGAGAACGTATTTGTACTTGGGGAAGACGTCGGTGTAAAAGGCGGCGTATTTACGACCACCAAAGGGTTACAGGAACAGTTCGGTGAACTGCGCGTGATGGATACTCCGCTTGCGGAATCGGCCATTGCCGGCGTGGCCATCGGTGCCGCGATGTACGGCATGAAGCCGATTGCCGAAATGCAGTACTCCGATTTCATGCTTCCGGCTACAAATCAGATTATTAGCGAAGCGGCCAAAATCCGTTATCGCTCCAATAACGATTGGAACTGCCCTGTCGTGGTCCGCGCACCGATCGGCGGCGGGATATTCGGCGGGTTGTACCACTCGCAGTGTCCGGAGTCGATCTTTTTCGGGACACCGGGATTGAAGATCGTCGCTCCTTATTCGGCCTACGATGCCAAAGGATTACTTAAAGCGGCTGTCCGGGATCCGGATCCGGTCCTGTTCTTTGAGAATAAAAAGTGCTACAAGCTGATTAAGGAAGACGTACCGGAAGACGACTACATCGTGCCGATCGGTAAAGCAAATGTATTACGCGAAGGTACTGATATCACGGTGATCGGCTATAGTTTGCCGTTGCACTTTGCGATGCAGGCAGCAACTGAGCTGGAAGCCGAGCAAGGAATCAGCGCTCACATTCTGGATCTTCGCACGATCCAGCCGCTCGACCGCGAAGCGATTATTGCAGCCGCTCGCAAGACTGGCAAGGTACTTATTGTTCATGAGGACAATAAAACGGGCGGCGTCGGCGCCGAAGTGGCGGCGATCATCTCCGAAGAGTGCCTGTTCGAGCTGGATGCGCCGATCCAAAGACTTTGCGGTCCGGACGTACCGGCGATGCCTATCAGTCCGCCGATGGAAAAATTCTTTATGCTGAGCAAGGATAAAGTTAAAGAAGCTATGACGCAATTGGCGCTTTTTTAACAAATGGGAGTGAGTAAATATGTCATCCAATAAACAATTAACCGATGTCCTTATGCCGCAGCTTGCGGAATCGCTTGTATCGGCTACAATCGGCAAATGGTTGAAGAAGCCGGGCGACAGAGTAGAACAATATGAACCGATCTGTGAAGTCATCACGGATAAAGTTAATGCCGAGATTCCGTCCACTCTGGACGGTATCATGGGCGAATTGCTTGCGGAGGAAGGCCAGGAGATTTCGGTCGGTACGGTCATTTGCCGGATTGAAACGGAGTCTGCGGACTCCGCTCCTTCAACTGCTGCAGGAGGCCATTCTCAGACAGCGGCTAGAACCCCGGCTGCTGCGTCAACTGCTTCGGCATCCTCGGATCAGTCGCAACGGAGCCGTTACTCTCCGGCCGTACAAACGATGGCCGCGGAGCATAACATTGATTTGCGCAACGTACCGGGAACCGGTTTGGGCGGCCGCATTACACGGAAAGACGTATTGAATTATCTCGAAAACGGCGGAGCCGGATCTTCGGCCCCTGTGGCGCAAGCGCCGACGCAGCAAGCGCAATCCGTTTCGGCTCAACAGCCTCAAGCTCAGCAACCTGCCGTACCGACGTCCAGTCCCGGCGGCATTTCAGCGGACTTGAGCCGCGCAGCCTTCGAGCCTGTCCGCCATTCCGGTCTGCATTTGACCGAAACGCCGCGGATTCCGACGATCGAGGTAGAGGGCGGGGACCGCTCGGAGTATTTTATCGACGTAACCCCGATCCGCAATACGATCGCAACCCGGATGCGCCAAAGCGTCTCGGAAATTCCTCATGGCTGGATGATGATCGAGGTCGACGTGACCAATCTGGTCCAACTGCGGAACAAAATTAAAGACGAGTTCAAGAAAAAGGAAGGCGTCAACCTGACCTACCTCGCCTTTTTGCTTAAAGCGGTAGTCAGCGCCATCAAAGATTATCCGATCATGAATTCGGTATGGGCCGTTGACAAAATTATCGTGAAGCGGGACATTAATATTTCTCTGGCTGTAGGTACGGAAGATTCCGTGCTGACGCCGGTTATCAAGAAAGCGGATCAGAAGAACATCGCAGGTCTGGCTCGTGAAATCGATGAGCTTGCCACCAAGGTGCGTGCCGGTAAGCTGAAGCTGGACGATATGCAAGGCGGTACCTTTACCGTGAACAATACCGGATCCTTCGGATCTATTTTGACCCAGCCGATCATCAATTACCCGCAAGCTGCGATTCTGACTTTTGAATCCATTGTGAAAAAGCCGGTCGTCATCAACGATATGATCGCGGTTCGCTCGATGGCCAACTTGTGCCTGTCGCTGGATCACCGGATTCTGGACGGCGTCATTTGCGGACGTTTTATGCAGCGGGTTAAAGATAATATGGAGAGCTACTCCCTGGACACTCAAGTCTATTGATTTGGAGGACAAAATCAGCATGACGAAATCCATTAGCATCTCATATATCGGAGAAATGGAATACGGGGAAGCTTGGGACAAGCAAAAGCAAATTGTAAAAGCGATGGATGAACAGCAGCAGGAGGAACACCTGCTGCTTCTTCAGCATCCGCCGACCTATACGATCGGCTCGCAGCGGCATCCCGAGCATTTGCTCCTTGGGCCCGACCAGCTTCGCGAACGGGGCATTTCCCTGTTTGAAATCGACCGGGGCGGGGATATTACATACCACGGTCCCGGTCAACTTGTCGGTTATCCGTTACTGTGGCTCGACAGCAGTAAAGGGCTTGACCTGCACGGGTACTTGCGGGACCTGGAACAGGTTATCATTGATTACTTGGGAGCATACGGAATTAAAGGATCAAGAAAGCCGGAATATACCGGCGTCTGGGTCGGGGACGAAAAAATTTGCGCTATCGGCGTGAAATTCAATAAATGCCGCCACCGCAAAGGGTTTATAACGAGTCATGGCTTTGCCTTTAACGTCAAGCAGGGGATTCAGGAAGAAGGGTTTCGGGGAATAATCCCGTGTGGCATTCAGGAATACGGCGTTACTTCCCTGGAGGATGTTACCGGACGTAATTTCACGGTAGAGCAGGCCGCAGAGGGGATTGTCCCTTATTTTAATGACCTGTTTGGCTATTCCGGATCTTTAAACCTGGTTTAGCGAAGGAAAATAGGTTCCAATAAAGCAAGTAGTGTAGAAGCTACCATCGCGAACAGCATTAAATATACAACGACTTTAAGCCACTTTCTTTGCATAATGTATATAACTCCTTCTTGGATTGATTTTGAACAGTCTATCTTATTTTATCGTAAAAATGAAAGTGAGGAAAGTCCAGTGATCAACAAGGACAGAGTGATTGCCCAGTTTCTGGAACTGGTGCAAATCGATAGCGAAACCAAACATGAGCGTCAAATTGCGGACATGCTGAAAGCCAAGTTCACGGAGCTTGGGCTTGATGTTGTGGAGGATGACTCCGCATCCCGGACCGGCCACGCGGCAGGGAACCTGATTGCAACACTGAAAGCTAGCGGAGATTCGGGATCTTCCGCAGCTCCCTTTTTGTTTACCTGCCATATGGACACGGTAGCTCCAGGAAACGGAATCAAACCAATCGTAAGCGAAGACGGATGGATCCGCAGCGACGGTACGACCATTCTCGGATCGGACGATAAAGCGGGAGTTGCGGCTTTGCTTGAAGTTATTCAGGTGCTGCGGGAGAACAATCTGCCGCATGGACAAATTCAATTCGTCATTACAGTAGGAGAAGAGTCCGCGCTCACCGGTTCCAGAGCGATGGATGCCGGCCAGCTGGATGCGAAGTACGGCTTCGCGATCGATTCCAATGGGGAAGTGGGTTCCATTTGCATCGGGGCGCCAACCCGCGCACAAATCGATATTGAGATTTACGGCAAATCGGCGCATGCCGGCGTAAATCCGGAGGATGGCATCAGCGCGATCCAGGTAGCGGGCAAAGCGATTGCCAGAATGAATTTGGGGCGGATCGATGAGACGACAACCGCGAATATCGGAAAATTCGAAGGCGGGGGCGAGACGAATATCGTTCCGGATTACGTTAAACTGTATGCGGAAGCCCGGAGCACCTCGCTTGAGAAAATCAACAAGCAGATCGAGAGCATGAAGGAAGCGGTTGAAGCGGTCTGCCGGGAGTATGGAACGAAATTTGAATTCAGCAGCGATCTTGCCTATCCGGCATTCCACTTTAACGATGACGACGATGTAGTCGTTCTGGCGAAAAAAGCGGCCGTTCAGCTTGGGCTGTCAGGCAGCACCTTCATTTCTGGCGGCGGCAGCGATGCCAATGTATTTAACGGTTTCGGCATTCCAACCGTCAACCTGGCGGTCGGATACGAAAATATCCACACCACCGAAGAGCGGATCAAAGCTGCCGACATTGTAAAAGTGGCTGAATATGCTTTGGAAATTGTCGCTCAGTCCCTGAAAGTCAATTAATGAATCGCTTCATTTAAGTTACAAACAGCCGCCAGTTAGCTATTCGCTGATTGGCGGCTGTTATGATTTAACCTATTGTATTTCGCTAATGAATAACTTTAGACGGCTGAGGAGGGAGGTTCCGGCTTTGAGCGGGGCTCCAGCTTGTATGCCAATTCGTACTGTGAACAATGTTCAGGGCCTCGGAAATATCGTTCAAATACTTCTCAATCCTGAGCTGTTCTTCTTCTCCGGGGCGATAAAGTTCTATGCGTCCCATTAGTCGGTGCATCGTCGTATGTAAATAGCATGAGCTTGCGGCAAAACGTGCCTTTGCCAAATCCGGAAATTGTTCGGCAAGCCGTTCAAAGATGGCGGCAGCTTCCTCGAATCGACCTTCGTCATGCAGTATTTCACCCAAAATATAAGCGGGACGTGTAAAGGGAGGTTGTGCCTCCTTCAACATTGTAGCATTCAGCTGCATTAACTTGGACTTTGCTCGTTCCACGTAACCTTCAGTATATAGTGAGATAATTAATTCGCAATGTTGGTAAGTATCGTATGTATCGTTACCTCCGGCTAATTCGTCTGCAAGATCCAACAGACCCAGCTGGACGGAACGCTGAATGAGGGCGGAGATTAATTCGTAGGTGTTGGCTCCGGAATGAGGCAAGGACTGGACGGAGACATCTCCCAGGCATAAACGGGCCAAAAGCGAAAGCTGCTCCAATGATTCCGCAAATTCTTCGGAGAATGGCCGATCGTTGTTTTTCCATTCCAGAATTGTATCTAAGGCTTGTTTATGCTCTCCGCAACGGATGAGGTGCTCCAAATTTAGAAAAGATATATCGTCACCAAGCGAAACGGAAACCGAATGATTTGTTTCTTCGTCTTTCCACATAGACTTCAAATTCACCCCTTTAACCATTAACCATCTGTATATCGTTTGAACACTAATGTTGTCGATTCAAGTCGATTTATTTTAAGCCGGAGCTATGCAGTTGAATGAAGTCTTTGACTTTAGTGCTTCCGCCAGCTTCTTTTTTCCATTGGGACAGTAGAATTCGAACTTGCCAGGCTTTGCCTCTTGCGGTCATCACATTGCTGGAAAAATGACTTTTCATGGAACTGCTCCTTTTCTGCAGGTTTGGTATAATAACACCATATGTTCGAAACGGACAAGTTATGACAGGGAGGATGATTTGAAATGACAAACGAGAAATTGCAGGAAAAAACAATCTCCACCGAGCCGGTATTCAGCGGTAAAGTGATTTCTTTGCAAATCGATACGGTAGAACTGCCTGACGGAACAGAGGCGAAGCGCGAAATAGTGCGCCATCCGGGGGCCGTGGCCGTACTGGCGGTGAAGGATGGACGGTTGCTGCTTGTGGACCAGTATCGGCAGGCGATGGCTCGCTGCGAATTGGAGATTCCGGCGGGCAAGCTGGAGAAAGATGAAGATCCCATGGAGGCGGCAAAACGGGAACTGCAAGAAGAGACGGGATACCGGTGCGGTAAAATTACGAAATTGCATTCTTTTTATACCTCTCCGGGTTTCGCGGACGAGATCATCCATTTGTATGTGGCTGAGGATTTGACGGCAGGAGAAATGACACCGGATGAGGACGAGTTTCTGGAGGTTATCGAAGCCTCGTTCGATGAGGTGCAGCAGTATATAGCGGAAGGCCGGATTGCCGATGCCAAAACGATTTTGGCGGCATATATCTGGCAGCTTCAGCTTGCACAAACAACGGAGCAAGGACGGAAATGACGATGATGAATAGCGAACTGTCGTCCTTTTTCGCGGACCTGCACATTCATATCGGAAGAACCGGACAAGGGGCGCCGGTCAAAATAAGCGGAAGCCGGGATTTGACGTTTGCGAATATCGCAAAGGAGGCGGCGGATCGTAAAGGGATCAATCTGGTCGGTATTATCGACTGCCACTCACCGGGGGTTCAGGAGGATATCAGGTTAAGCCTGCAAACCGGAGAAATGGAGGAATTACAAGAGGGCGGGATTGCTTACAAAGGAACTACCATTTTGCTCGGCAGTGAGTTGGAAATTCGCGAACCCGGCATGGGGCCGGCCCATTTGCTGGTGTTCTTCCCGGATCTTGACACAATGACTTCCTTTACCGGCTGGCTGGAGAAAAGAATGAAAAATATTACGCTCAGCTCCCAGCGGGTATACGCTCCGGCCAAGGTTTTGCAGGAAGAGGTATATGCCAGAGGCGGTATGGTGATTCCGGCGCATATTTTCACGCCTCATCGGAGTATTTATGGCAGCTGTGCTCCCCGGTTGGACCATGTGCTTGACCCGGATCTGATCAGCGCCGTTGAACTTGGCCTTAGTGCAGACCACGAGATGGCGGGATGGATCAGCGAACTGGACAACTATACGATTCTGACCAATTCGGATGCCCATTCGCTTGGTAAAATCGGGCGGGAATACAACGAGCTGATCCTGCGGGAGCCGAACTACAGGGAATTCGAAAAGGCGCTAAAAGGCGCCGAGGGCAGAAAGGTTGCCGGAAATTATGGACTGAATCCCCGGCTGGGGAAATACCATAGAACTTATTGCGGGGGTTGCAGCTACATTATTGACGAATCGGAAACGGCCGTCGAGCGCTGCCCTTATTGCGGAAGTCCGAAGCTCGTCCGAGGCGTGCTGGACCGGATCATCTCGATCGCAGACCGCACTGCGCCGCAAGTGCCGAGCCATCGCCCGGCATACCATTACCAGGTGCCGCTTGAGTTCATCCCCGGTTTGGGTCCGGCCAAGCTGGAGCTCTTGCTGAAGTCTTTTGGCACGGAGATGAACATTTTGCACCAGGTACCTGAGACCGCTCTTGCCGGCGTTGTCGGCGAGGAATTGGCCGGTAAAATCGCTGCGGCACGCTCCGGTAAGCTTCAGCTTGAATCGGGCGGCGGCGGAATTTACGGCAAAGTCTCCAAAACGCAGAAGTGACGGAAATATAGCATACCAAATAAGGCTTGTTCATAGATTAGTATAAGCTTAATCGTGAACAAGACAGGGGGCCTACCGTATGCTTCAACCTATCCGCCACACTCTAAAGGATCAAACACCGCTCTATATATTTGTCGGCGTACTATTTTTAATGGGAGTCGTATTTGGAGCGTTGATGGTAAATGCGCTGACGTTGGAGCAGCAGCAGGATTTATCCCGTTATTTAGGCAACTTTTTCGTATCGGTGAACGAAGGGGGAGAAGGCTTTATGCCTCAAACCTACTGGGAAGTAGCCGGTTTGCACTTGAAATGGCTCGGTTTGATCTGGCTGCTCGGGCTTTCCGTGATCGGTCTGCCGGGCATTCTGATTCTGGATTTTCTGAAAGGCGTGTTGATCGGTTTTACCGTAGGATGCCTGGTCGGCCAATATACATGGAAAGGGCTGCTGTTCGCGCTGGTCTCCGTCGCTCCGCATAATCTGATCGTCATCCCGGCCCTGCTGATCAGCAGTGTGGCCGCCGTGAGCTTTTCTCTGGGGATCATCCGCAGCAGGGTGCTGCTCCACCGTAACGGGAACGTCTCACGTCCGTTCCTGTCTTATACCGGTCTGACGCTGACCATGGCGGCGGTGCTTATGGCGGTTTCTTCTTTTGAAACCTGGGTTACCCCAACGATGATGGCGTGGGTTACGCCGATGATCGGGCAGAATGCATTGTAAGTGCTGGTATATCAGGACTTGACTGCACTTCCAGATTAAAAAAAATCATGAAAAAATCGAATTTACGGCGAATACTCAGAATCAAGAATGCTTCCGAAGTGAACTTTCACTTTCAGAAGCATTTTTTTCTTTCAACTTTAAATGAAGAATAGGATACGGCCGGCCTGAACTATCAGTTTCATCTTCGCTTACAACAATAAATCCATGTTTAAGATAAAATCTTTTTGCTTGCTCATTGTCCTTATTTACATCAACAGATTCTACTTTGAAGTCATTGATAAGTTTTCTTAGGATTTGGGTTCCATATCCTTTTCCAATTTCATCAGGATCCAAAAATAACATTTCAAGATGATGGTTGTTAATGGATGAAAATCCAATGGTTAAATCATCGATATACCAAATCAGCACGTCAAGATGAGGTAAATACGAAGGGATTTCTTCTTTTATATCTTGCAAATCCTCAAATTTAACAAAATCATGAGTTGCAAACACCGACTTTTCCCACAGTTTTAATATATCTTCATAGTCATTGGAAGTGGCTAGTCTATAATTCACTGTTGATCATTTCCCTCCGTCTTTTCTTTTTTTCTCAATATAAATCCAGGTGTAGTATGTTATCCAAAATGCAAAAACAGGAATAAAGGCATAAAACCTTTTTTCATATGAAAGAGTGAAGAATAGAATGAATGTTAAAATCAGAAATGGCGCTATGAGTATAAGGTATTTCTTTAAATGCATTCTAACCCCTCCTCGATAAACTACATACATCAATACATTATCATTGTTTAGCAATTTTCAGGAGAGGTTTTTGTGTTTATGAATTGACTATAGAGTGGATGAAGTGTCACTTACAGGCTGTCGAGATAATCTCGGCAGCCTTCTTTAATTATTTGAGGCTATTCGCCTGTTTCCCTCAAGATTCTCAACGATACACGCCGACGTTTTCCGTCTGCAGACCGACCCGAATACCGCCTCCGGAAGGTTTTAGGGGCTGGCTATGAAGCCATATAATTCAAACATACGAACACGAACCTGTTTAAATTCAGTTTAAATTTGCGGGTTATTGTTTCAAGCATAAATTCGGATTGGAGATGTGGGGATGAACAAAAAACATAACGACGAGTGGGCAGTCGAAGCTCGGGGGCTTGTAAAACTGTTCGGTGACAACCGCGCTGTGGACGGTGTTGACTTGAACGTTCGCGCCGGTTCGATTTACGGTGTGCTAGGTCCGAATGGAGCGGGTAAAACAACGACGATTCGCATGTTAGCGACATTGCTGCGTCCGGATACCGGGGAGGCACGTATCTTCGGACACGATGTCGTGAAGGAGTCGCATATCGTACGGCAGCTCATCGGGGTAACGGGTCAATACGCTTCGGTTGATGAGTCGTTAAGCGCCACCGAGAACCTGATTATCTTTTCACGATTGCTCGGACTGGGGAGTGCGGAAGCCCGGCGCAAGGCGAGTGATCTGCTGGAGGAATTCGGTCTGACCGAAGCGGCGAAACGTCCGCTGAAGCATTTCTCGGGAGGCATGCGCCGTCGGCTCGATTTGGCGGCCAGTCTCATCGCGCAACCTCCGCTCATTTTCCTGGACGAACCGACGACTGGGCTGGACCCGCGAACGCGTTCGCAAATGTGGGATACGATCCGCCGTTTGGTGGACACAGGATCGACCGTGCTTCTCACCACGCAATACCTCGATGAAGCGGACCAACTGGCAGACCGCATCGCGGTGATCGATCGGGGACAGGTTGTTGCAGAGGGTACGGTGGATGATTTGAAAGCATCCGTCGGCACCTCGGCGCTCCATCTGCGGATCGATCAGGAACAGGATATCGCCTATGCCCGTGAAATTGTGGAACAGGTGCTTGATGTTCGAGCCAGTGTAACGGCGGAAGCCGGCAAGATTACGTCGCCTTTGACGGATCCCGATCAAGTGACCGACCTGCTGGTAGCTCTTCGTAACCGGGGAATACGGCTAACCGAAATTAGTGTGCAAAAGCCGACCTTGGACGAAGTATTTCTGACGATCACGGGTCAAGGTGGAAACGAGAACAACATCGGTCCACAAACTTCAGAACCATCGAAAAGAGCGGAGGAAGTAAGAGTATGAAGCAAGCATCGATCATGAAAAATACCGGGCGTCCATTAAAAAATCACTCAAGTTTCGGTCAGGCGCTTCGTAATTCGTTGACGATGGCCTATCGGGGGCTCTTGAAGATCCGCCGCACACCCGAGCAGTTGTTTGACGTGACACTTCAGCCCATTCTTTTTACTCTAATGTTTACGTATATATTTGGCGGCGCCATCTCAGGAGATGTACAAAGTTACTTGCCGATTATCATCCCGGGGATTCTGGTGCAGACGGTCATCAGCACCTCGATCGTCACAGGCGTTCAGCTTCGCGAGGATATGGACAAAGGCGTGTTCGACCGGTTCAAATCGCTGCCGATCGCCCGTATAGCACCATTGGCGGGGGCCTTACTCGCAGATACAATTCGCTATGCGATTGCCACCGTTCTTACCTTTGTTATGGGGTATCTCATGGGCTATAGTCCCGAGGGCGGTTTTGGATTCATCGTTATCGCCGCTTTACTAGTTATTGTTTGTGCATGGGCAGTCAGCTGGATTTTTGCCTTTTTCGGCGTCATCGCTCGTACGGCTGCAAGCGTGCAGGGGATTTCCATGATGGTACTGTTCCCGCTCACGTTTCTTTCCAACGCTTTCGTACCAGTGGAAACCATGCCGAATTGGCTCCAGTGGTTCGTGCAGATCAACCCGATTTCGCACCTTGTCAGCGCTGTCCGTGAACTGGCCAATACCGGTATAATCGGCACGGAGTTCATCCTTTCTCTCGTTAGCGCCGCCGCCATCGTGGTCGTCTTCGCACCGCTGACAGTACGCGCCTATATGCGCCGCACATAAGAAAGTCCCTTCCGCCGGTTTGGCGGAAGAGACTGAAATCTTACTTTCTGTTACCTGTCAGACGGTAAGAGAAATAAGGAATAGTAAATTACTGGATTAATAAAATTGTAACGGGAAGAAAATGAGGTGATTTTATTTTAGAAAAACTCAGGAAAATTAATTTGAAAACTGCTGTATTTATGGGAATTATTTTTTACTCTTTGACTATCTTAATCCACTTTCTTATTCTAAGCAAAAGTATTCCATTCACATGGGTTAATGGTGGAAGGTCTGAATCATTCGCTGAACAGCTACCAATATCTTTTATAAATATCGTTATTTCTATTATTGGTGTAGTTTTTACGTTGATTGTTGGTAGAATTAAACTATATAAATACAAAAGAGAAATAACCGTTATATGTTGGTTTTTTGTTGTACTTTGGTCTTTTGGATTTATACAACAATTGTTTGGAACACCTTTTGAAAAAATCGTTTGTTCGTTAGTATTGCTTATTGGAGTTATCTCGAACTTGCGTATGGCGATTGAAAAAAAATAGATATAATTATTTAATATCTTGTGAACAATTACACTTAAAGTAAAAGGGTTCGTTAGTTTAACTAGCAAATATTATAGAAATGGAAGTTCCGCAAATTGGGAACTTCCATTTTTATAAGTCATATCAACATTAAACTTTAACAGAGCCAAATTAATAAATCACCAGTTATTCCCTGACACTCTGATTACGTTGAAATTAGGGCTCTTGTTTTCACCGTAAATCGCCGTAATCCCCGGATTATTGATTTTTACATTGGTGAAGCTCGCTGACCCTACCGCCGGTCCTTGCCCGTCTTCCGCCTTGGCTACCAGTTTAATGCCATAGCGGGTCGGGTTATTGATCGTGATATTCTCCAGGCGGATATTTTGCATCTGGAGGTTTTCCGGAGCCTTGGACTGGAACATCAGCCCGAAGTATACCGGATTGTTGATGTCCACATTTTTTACAAGGATGTTCTTAAGGTCTCTGTCGCCGCCATGGAACCAGATGGCTCCGAAGTTTTGGTAATCGTTTATTTTGTCATCGGCTCCGTTGCTGGTCCAGAAATCCCCGCCGGTACGGTCTAAGGTCACTCCGTCGATGACAGTATCCAGCGCCCCAAACCCTAACGTATTATAACCGAAGCTCAAGCTGCTGATGGTAACGCCGGGGTATGTCAGCGTATCCGCGCCGTACAAGTTTTGGAACAGGTTATCTTGACCGCCATAAACGGCAAAAGCTGCCGCGCGTCTGACGTTTGTGGCTGTGAGATTAGTATATTTATTGCCGACATTGTACGAGCCGCCTGCATCGACCGCGCTAAATAAGGCAAAGGAATCGTCCCCGGTTCCCCGGGCATAGTTGTTATCGATAATATTGTAAGAAGATCCGTTTGTCATATTGATGCCGTCGGCGAACATATTTTTAATCCGGTTGTTTTTAAAAGTATTATGTGAAGAATTCACTCCCCAATAGAGACAAACGAAATGCTCGGCCCAGACGTTATCGATGGTAACGTTCTGCATGCCATTCCCGTCAATGAATTTGCCCGGTCCGTCTACCCTGTAGATATAATTGCCCCAAGCGGACAGATTCTTGATGGTAGATCCGTTGGCGGCGGAGCTAATATTAAAACCGACATCGGTGTTTGTTTGATTCTGAGGAGCTGTCAGCTTTGTATGCCAAGGACCAGCGCCAATGATTTCAGTAGCTCGACCGTATAAAAAGATTTTTGATGAAATCGTCCATTCGCCGGCCGGAATGAAAATTCCTTTCTTGCCGGGATCTTGCCGGAATTCGTTCAGCGCCTGCTCAATGGATTTCGTCCCGGAAACCTGGACGTATTTGTCCGGATCCGGATTTGAAGCCGGCGGGGCGACGTTTTCCGTTTCGATCATATCCACATAAATCCATGGGACATCGCCGGCGTCCTTCTGGATTTTGATTTTGGTCCCGGCCGGATAGACCTGATCAAGCAGCAACTGGGCATCTTCGTAGAGCCAGTAAGCTTTGGAGCCTGAATTTTTGTATCCGAGATCCCCAAGCGTGCTGGGGGTTGCGTAGAGATAGGAGAATTTCGATGTGACGGTAAAGTTTCCTTTGTCGATGCCGTCTGCATAAATGCTGATCGTTCCGGTCGTGTTTTCCGCGACGGCGTTACGAAGAACGAAGGCGTTAGCCGGTGAGGTGAGCGTAAATTCCACATATTCACCAGGGGCATCCAGATAAACGGCTGATCGCCCGGAAGCCTCCCCGGCAAAGTCGCCCGGCGTAAAGTTCGGAGCCAGTCTTGTCCCGTTTGTGTCGTTCGAGGAGACTTCTGCTTCAAGGATGGTAAACGGCATATTCGCACCTCGACCGGAATATAAACTGGCCGTGCCGATATTATTACTTTGCTTGATGGCCGCTTCGTTTGCATCGCTCGCGATCGTTGTTGTCACCGTATAGCTGCCGTTGACGGCAGTCCAGGTGCCCATTGCGACGTTGGCGGACGCTCCCGCAGCCAGAACCCCGTTATAGGCCCCGTTAAAAGTTTGAACCGTATTGCCCGCTCCGTTCTTTAATACGGTTGTAATGCTGTGGGCTCCGCTGGCGGAAGCGATATTCCCTTGGTTTTTGAGGTTCACGGAGAAGGTAACGGTGTTGCCCGCGCTTGGATTGCTCGGTGTCCATGAAGTTGTTCCGATCAAATCGGAGCTTTGAACCGAACCGACTACGAGCGGGGAGGAATGGGTGTAATTATTATTCGTGTTATCGATCTCGACGACGACGTTGCCTTCGTCTGCTTTGGCGATCACTTCATATGAACCGGCGTTCCGGGGTCCGACGTTGGCAGAGACAACGGTAGATGCCCCCGCGGCGAGCGGGCCGACGGAAGCCGTTCCGGCCAAGGAGCCGTCCAGATAAAAGTTCACATCTGTTGCCGAGGCGGCCGCTGTACCGATATTTTGGACGGTGGCTTGCAGCGTAATGCCGTCGGTTTCACTCGGAGAAGCAGGGGACCAGGAGATGCCGTTGACTGTTAGATCCGGGTTTGGAGCCGGTGTACCGAAGATCTGGAATTCGGCGACTTGTCCGGCTGGAGCTCCGGAATTGGCCGTAAACCGGAGTTGCAGGCTGCTCGCCGTCGCATTGACGGGAATCGTCACTGTATTTTGCGAAGCAGGATTAAATGTATATGAAGCAGAGGAGACCAGATTATTGAAAGTCGTGGAATTTTGAGCATGTCCAAGGACTTGAATACTCTGTGTGCGCGTTGACCATGAGCTGGCGGGATTGAGCTTGATTACGATCTTACTCACATTGGCATTGGCTCCAAGGTCTACGGTAAGTGTGCTTGGATGTCCGCTGCCTTCCCAATAAGTGCTTGTATCGTTGTCGTTGGCATTGGCCGCCACAAAGGTGAAGGTGGAGGAAGAGGCGGTAATCGGCTTGCCGATAGCAAGGTTCTTCTCAGTGCCGCTGTCCGACCCGTTGCGCGTTACTGAGTTGCTTGGAGAGGATGCGTTGCCTGCGGCATCTTTGGCGATTACGTAATAGGTGACAGTCGCGTTTGGAGGTTGCTGGTCCGTATACGTCAGCGTAGAAGCGTTGACGCTGACGCGGAGCTGGTTGTTTGCGAATATGTCATATCCGGTAACGCCGACATTGTCGGTAGCCGGGCTCCAGGAGAGTTGAACAGTTTCCGAAGTTGGTTGTGTGTAAGCGAGATTGGATGGAGCCGTCGGTGGCTGATTATCGGCGGGGGTTCCGCCCGGTGTGAAATTGATCCAGTTAATATTGAAATCGTATCCGCTGGCATAAATGCGAAGCGTTTGCGGCCCGGCACCAAGCGCCACGGTGGCCGTAACGGTTTGCCAATTTTGCCAGCCTCCGGTGTTCGGGATCGCTGTGGTAGCTAGCGTCGTTCCGCCGGTTTGGAGTTGAATCTCACCCGTGCCTGAGTTACTGGCTACCCGATACTCAACGGTGTAGATACCTGCGGTTTGCACGTTTACATTATAGTCCAGCCAATCGCCGGTGTGGATCCATCCCACATTAAGGCCGCCGCCGCTATCCCCGGTAGGCTCGGTTTCAATTCCGTTCATCCCGCTGTAGTTTTCCGCTTCGATCTTGCCCGGAATAACCGATGCCTCGGCTTGCAAAGCTCCGTAGACTTCCAGTTCGGAGAGCTGCGCCGCCGGCCAGCCGGTATTGGCGGTTACGCTGATCCGCACGTAGCGTGTGTCGGTTGCCGGGAAATCGACGGTCGACTTATTCCCGCTGTTTGGATCGAACGTATAGCTGGCCGCTGGCTTAAGATCCGTGAAGCTTGTTCCGTCTGTGCTGCCTTGTACGGACAGGGTTTGCGAACGGCTCTCCCATCCGGCCGGAAGTTTAAGTACAACTTGGTCAATTCGGATTGTGTTGCCAAGATCGACCTGTACCCATTGCGGAAAGGCATTGTTCGTGCTCTCCCAGTACGTACCTGAGTTACCGTCAGTTACATTGGACGCAGCATATACATCGGCATGTCCGGATTCAGCCACCGGTTTGCCTGCGGCCAAATTGGGGCCGCCTGCTGCGTGAACAGAAGCGGGTGACCCTAAAGAGACAAGGAACGATCCGGCAAGCATAGTTACGATGCAAACCCACGCGATAAAGACTCTTTGGCTTTTCACGATGTTATTCTCCTTTCATATTTAAAATAACTTTGCAGCTTAACTCCAACACTAAATTCCATCACCACCCTTATTTACATTTTTACTGACTAAATTCCAATGTAAGCGATACCATAAAACTTCAAATCCCTCCTTCTATTATTTTGAAATAAATCATTTACATAAAGATCATAAATCGGGAGAGGATGCCAAATATAGTAGTGATTCTATTGAAAAGATGTGCAAGATTAAGAATCTTGCAGTGAAGTAATTCATAGAGAAACTTCTTTTGCCAAATTTATTTTCCTAGCTTCGGCTTGGACCAGCTTTACATCCGGCGCAGGCTCCAGTAAATGTTTGACTTTGTTGATTCGGACCCCCTATAATGAAAGAAGTGATTTATAGCGCAAGTTGCGGCAATCCTGGGGGGGAGAACATGGAAGCAAAGATCGATAAAATTAAACAGCAGCTGCAATCCCACGGTTATAAATTGACGCCCCAACGGGAAGCCACGGTTCGAGTTCTGCTAGAAAATGAAGATGACCATCTCAGCGCGGAAGATGTATTCATGCTGGTAAAGGATAAGGCTCCCGAGATTGGCCTGGCTACCGTATACCGGACGCTGGAGCTGCTTAGCGAGCTTCATGTGGTTGAGAAGATTAACTTTGGGGACGGGGTTGCCAGATATGACCTGCGTACCGATACGACCAAGCATCACCACCATCACTTGATTTGCGTGCAATGCGGGGCGATGGACGAAATCCGTGAAGACTGGCTGGGTCCATTAGAGGAACGGCTGGAGAAGGAATTCAATTTTACGGTGCTTGATCATCGTTTGGATTTTCAAGGCATTTGCTACCGTTGCAAAGACAAGAACGGGGATCAGCCGGGTAACGGCGGCAAGAAATCATAATAACATGAATGCAAGCTCCGAACGGCCGGACCGTTAGGGGCTTTTTTTAACGTGCTCGAGGGATCTTCAAAACCTGCATATACACCTAGCTCTCTTTATATACTGTTACAAATAGTGTCCAGGCTCCTATTGCAATGATAGGAAAATGGGTAAAGAAAGAGGGAGAGTTATGGTTATCTCGGTTCGCAGAATGCTGAGAACTCTGAAATATTTGCTCGTTTTTGTCGCATTGGCCTATACTTTATATAAAGGTCTGGGATTACTTGATGCGTATGTTTATCCCTTGGATAAATACCGGGTACCGGACGGATCCGCCGTTAAAGTGTTCCTTGCCGGGAGTGCGGAGGGCCATGAAGCGGAAACGATGGCAGAACGGTTAATCCTGTTTTTTTGGTACGGGGAATAGCGACTTTGGCAGCAGGGAAATGAGATCATGTGTGGAATTGAACAATAGAGTGCCACGGGTAAGACATCATTCGACGTTACGAAAGGAGGCGCTGAACATAGAACGATATGCAGCCTCTTTTATTTCATATTTGGCCGGGCAAAAAGATTTAAGCAACTCGACACTGGAAAGCTATAAACGTGACATACGCCAGTTTCTGGACTATTTGCACGACAAGGAAACCGAAGATTTACGGGAAGTTACCAGAGCGGGAATTCTGCTCTATTTCTCCGCGCTTCGGGAAGAGGGCAAGGCCCCGGCAACGATTACGAGGATTTCCGTGGCGTTGAAGGCCTTTTTTCAGTATCTTCTCCAAGAGCGGGTCATTGATCAAGATCCACTTATTACAGTTAAAATGCCGAAATTCGACAAAAGTCTGCCGGCTGTGCTAACGGTGGAAGAAACGGAGCTGCTGCTCCGTATGCCGGACTGCAATCACCCACTAGGGCTTAGGGATAAAGCCATGCTTGAATTGTTGTATGCTACCGGAGTCCGGGTGAGCGAACTGATCTCGCTGAATATGGAAGATATCGATACGAATGTCCGCTTCTTACGCTGCTCAGGGGATACAGGCAAAGAACGTATCTTGCCATTTGGAATAGTGACCGTGGATTGGGTGGGCCGATATTTGCGCGAGGTCCGGCCTGGCTTAGGCCCGAGCGGACCGCAAGACCCCTTGTTTCCAAACCGTTCCGGAGGGAAGATGAGTCGGCAGGGCTTTTGGAAGGTGATTAAGAAGTACGGCGTTGCGGCGGGGATATCCAAAGAAATTACGCCGCATACGCTGCGGCACTCGTTCGCTGTCCATTTGCTTGAAGGCGGGGCGGATGTTCGTTCGGTGCAGGAGATGCTCGGACATGCCGATCTTGCCACGATCCAGATGTACCTTAATCATACCCGTCCCAATATCAAAACGGTTTATGATCAATTTCATCCAAGAGCCAAGGGCAGCGTTGAAGCTTGGACCGGTCAATCGTCAACATCGCAATAAGCCGGGAAAGAGAATGGATTTGGGACAAGCAGGGATAACTAACAAGCAAAGATTGAAGGAGTGAAAGACATGCATAATGAGAACGGCTTCGATAAAATTACCGTGATTGTGCTGGACAGCGTAGGTATCGGGGAACTGCCCGATGCTGATAAATTCGGGGACAAGGGTTCCCATACCCTGGGTCACATTCTGGAGAAGGTGCCCGGCACTCGTCTGCCCAATATGCAGAAACTCGGCCTCGGAAATATAGCGGAACTTCCCGGACTTGCTCCGGCGGAGCAACCGGCGGCCTATTTTGGGAAAATGGCTGAGGTTTCGTCCGGCAAGGACACGATGACAGGCCATTGGGAACTGATGGGCCTTAAGATCGAAACTCCGTTCCAAACGTATCCGAACGGTTTCCCGCGCGATCTGGTTGCTCGGTTTGAACAGGAAACGGGCCGGAAAATGATCGGAAACAAGCCGGCTTCGGGAACGGAAATTTTGGACGAGCTCGGCGAAGAGCATATGAAAACGGGAGCGTGGATTGTCTATACCTCCGCAGACAGCGTGTTTCAGATCGCAGCCCATGAAGAGATCATTCCGCTGGAGGAATTGTACCGGGCGTGCGAAATTGCCCGCCGGTTGACGCTCGAGCCGGAGCACTCGGTTGGACGCGTCATCGCGCGGCCTTTTGTCGGAGAGCCGGGAGCTTTCAAGCGGACGCCAAACCGTCATGATTATGCGGTAAGCCCGCCTGAACCGACTGTCCTGAACGCTTTGAAAAATGCGGACAAGGATGTGATCTCCGTTGGGAAAATCAATGATATTTTCTCCGGCGAAGGCATCACCGCTTCCTATCCGACGAAGAGCAACAGACATGGTATCGACGAGACGATTCGCCTAATGGGCGAATCGTTCAACGGCTTGCTGTTTACGAATCTTGTCGACTTTGATTCCTTGTACGGGCACCGCCGCGATCCGGAAGGTTATGCGCGGGCGCTGGAGGAGTTTGACGCTTCGGTTCCGGATTTGCTGGCGCAAGTCGGCGAACGCGATCTGCTCGTTATTACGGCGGACCATGGGAATGACCCAACGCACTCCGGCACCGATCATACACGTGAATATGTGCCGTTGCTCGTTTACGGAAAAGGGTTGTCCGCACCGGGAAGCCTTGGCGTCAGAGCGACCTATGCGGATTTGGCGGCGACGATCGCCGATAATTTCGGCGTACATGCCAGCGAGCACGGAAAGAGCTTTTTGCAGCTATTGAAATAAGAAACGGGAGAGATGACGATGACTACGATACTCACGATTGGCATGATACGGGAAGCTGCGGATTATATCCGCTCAAAAACGAAAACCACTCCAAAAGTAGGGCTGATCCTCGGATCGGGGCTTGGCGTGCTTGCGGACCATATTGAAGAAGCAACAAGCATTCCTTACCACGAAATCCCTTATTTCCCTCAGTCCACCGTGGAGGGACATGCCGGTGAATTGATGATCGGCACCTTAAACGGAACTCCAGTTGTTCTAATGAAAGGCCGTTTCCATATGTATGAAGGATACGGCCCGGAATTGACGGCTTTTCCAGTCCGGGTTATGAAAGAACTCGGGGTGCAGACGCTGTTGGTTACGAATGCAGCGGGCGGGATTAACACGTCCTTCCAGCCGGGCGATCTCATGCTGATCTCGGATCATATTAATTTGACGGGGACCAGCCCGCTCATTGGACAAAACGATAATGAACTGGGTCCTCGTTTCCCTGACATGTCGCAAGCCTATAGCCGCAGACTGCGGGAATTGGCCCGTAAAACGGCGGAGCAGAACGGGGTTCCACTTCAGGAAGGCGTTTATGTGGGGTTGCTTGGCCCATCGTACGAAACTCCGGCTGAAATCCGTATGCTGCGCACTTTAGGTGGTGACGCGGTCGGCATGTCGACGGTATCGGAAGTTATCGTTGCAAGACATGCGGGCCTCGAGGTGCTTGGAATTTCTTGCATCAGCAATATGGCGTCGGGAATTTTGGACCAGCCTCTGTCCCATGACGAAGTTATGGAAACTACAGACCGTGTCCGGGAGAAATTCCTGAGCCTGGTGCTCGCGATTATTCCTGCAATGTAATTACGGGAGGTGAAGATGAAGATGAGAGCAGTTGATCTGATCCGCAAAAAGAGAGACGGCCAAGAGCTAAGCGGCGAAGAGATCGGTTACCTGGTCAAAGGCTACAGTAACGGAGAAATCCCGGATTATCAAATGGCAGCCTGGGCAATGGCCGTTTACTATCAAGGGATGAGCGCTCGGGAAACCGCCGATTTAACGCTGTCCATGGCCGCGTCCGGAGACATGATCGACCTCAGTTCCATTCATGGAATCAAGGTTGATAAGCATTCGACCGGTGGTGTTGGGGATAAGACAACGATCGTCATTGGTCCCCTTGTGGCGGCAGCCGGGGTACCGGTCGCCAAAATGTCAGGCCGGGGTCTCGGTCATACCGGGGGCACGATCGACAAGCTGGAGGCGATTAGCGGCTTCTCCGTGGAACTGGGGCAGGAGCAGTTTTTCCGCCAGGTGAACGAGATCGGTCTTTCCGTGGTCGGGCAAAGCGGAAATATGACTCCTGCCGACAAGAAGCTGTACGGCCTGCGCGATGTAACGGCTACAGTGGATTCAATTCCGCTGATCGCCAGTTCGGTCATGAGCAAGAAAATCGCTGCGGGTGCGGATGCGATTGTGCTTGATGTCAAGACCGGCAGCGGCGCGTTCATGAAAACGCTGGACGATTCGATCCGGCTGGCCAAAGCTATGGTCGATATCGGCACCCAGGTTGGACGCAGCACCATCGCTGTCATCAGCGATATGGATCAGCCGCTTGGCTATGCGATCGGCAATGCGCTCGAAATTCAGGAAGCGATTGCGACGCTGCGCGGAGAAGGGCCGAAGGACTTGGAGGAAGTTTGTCTGATTCTCGCCTCCCATATGCTCGTTCTTGGCGGCAAGGCAGAGACGGAAGAAGCTGCACGGGCGATCCTTCAGGAGAAGCTGGCCAGCGGAACCGCGCTGGACAGACTGAAAATGCTGGTAGAAGCCCAAGGCGGGGATATCACGCAAATCGAGAACCCCGAACTATTGCCACAGGCTGAGCTTCAAGTGGAAGTGAAGGCCGAGAAAGGCGGCTTCGTCGAGTCGATTCAAGCTGAAGAAATCGGCATTGCGGCGATGCTCCTCGGAGCTGGTAGGGAGACCAAGGATTCGGTGATCGATTTGGCGGCAGGCCTTACGCTTCGCAAGAAAATCGGCGATCCGGTCGAGGTCGGCGAAGTGCTGGCGGTTCTTCACTTGAATACTCCGTACGAGAGTCGTCTGGAAGAGGCGAGCAGTAAGGTGAGAGAAGCTTACGGAATATCCGAAGACAAGGTGCCTCGCAGACCGCTAGTGTTTGCGTTGGTAACGCCGGAAGGCGTTCGGAGATTTTAGCGGAATAAGGGGCTTTAAGCAACACAGGTTCGTGGATACAAAGGTGCGGGAGTGAAGTTACTCCTGCGCCTTTTTTTATGCAAATTTTAATACATAGGCGGTTGAACCCATCTTAATTTCTCTCGCTAGCTCCCCTTTCGTTCAACTAAACTCTTTAATGATCCCTATCAGGAATAATATGACAAGAATTAGCCCATACTAGGTTAGCAGAATCCTGATTTTTATTGAAAAGGGGGACTAATGTTGAAAAAGCGGTTGTTAATTGGATTTACAGCATTGATTCTCGCGTTCCAGTTTTGGCCTGCCACCGGGTTTGCCAATCACGGAGGACCGCATGAGGAAGTCGCGGCAGACGAGATCGCATTGGCCGGGAACGCCCTATCCGCCGTTTTAATCGATGCGGATACGGGGACGGTAATCTACGAGAAAAAGAGTCATGAACAGCTGCCACCGGCCAGCATTACCAAGATCATGACGATGCTGCTTACGATGGAGGCCATTGATAAGGGCAAGCTGAAGATGACCGACAAAGTTATGGCAAGCGAATATGCTTCCTCTATGGGCGGTTCGCAGATCTTTCTGGAGCCCGGCGAAGAAATGACGGTCGATGAATTGTTAAAAGGCGTAGCGATGGCTTCCGGTAATGATGCGTCAGTCGCGCTTGCCGAGAAGATCGCCGGTACGGAAAAGGCGTTCGTTCAGATGATGAACGACAAGGTGAAGGAGCTTGGGCTGAAAGACACCCATTTCTCCAATTGCAACGGATTGCCGGCGGACAATCATTATTCGTCCGCGCATGACATTGCCATGATGAGCAGGGAGCTGCTGAAATACGAGGGCATCACCAAGTATACCGGTTCCTATCAGGACTACCTCCGTAAACAATCCGAGAAACCGTTCTGGCTGGTGAATACGAATAAGCTGGTCCGGTTTTATAGCGGGGCGGACGGTCTGAAAACCGGGTATACTTCGGAGGCTAAATTTTGTCTGGCGGCAACCGCCAAACGGGACGGACTCCGGTTGATAGCCGTAGTTCTCGGGGAACCGAACACGAAGACACGGAACAGCGAAGTATCCGCTATGTTCGACTATGCATTTTCCCAATATGCCCTGCATCCGATCTACAAGGCAGGCGAAATTATCGGCAAGGTTAAAGTGACAAAGGGAGAAACCTCCCAATTGGAACTCGCTGCTTCCAAGACGATGAGCGTACTCATCAAGAAGGGAACCGAGCCGGGTTCGATTACGCAAAAGCTGGAAGCACCGGAGAAACTGGCCGCACCGGTTAAACAGGGGCAAGTTATCGGCAAGCTGGTTGTCTATCAGAACGGGCAAGCGCTGACGGAATTTGAACTGAAGGCGGCTTCCGACGTCAAAAAGGCCGGCTGGTGGACCATGTTTAAACGAACGGCCTCTCATTTGTTTTTTGTAGATTCGTAGCGGTTTTCTTCTAGTTTTGTCACAGGGGAGGAATCCACAACCGGGTTGTAGAATTGTTGTGTTCATGTCAGGGAGGAGAGTGAACAGACGTGAATTTGAAAATGGAAATGGAAAGACACCGGGAAACACTTGTAGTTCGTTTAGTCGGAGAGCTGGATCACCATACGGCGGACGATGTCCGAATGACTTTGGATGAAGAGATCGGCCGCGGGATCTGCCGCCATCTTGTTCTCAGCCTCGAGTCTTTGCAGTTTATGGACAGCTCGGGCATCGGAGTGATTTTGGGCAGATACAAGCTGATTAAACAAAAGGGCGGCCGTATGGTCGTTTGCGGGGTAAATCCGCCGGTCTACCGGCTGCTTGAGATGTCAGGTCTGTTCAAGATCATGTCCGTCTACGAGAACGAGAGCACCGCTCTTTCGGAATTGGAGGTCGCCCTATGAGTCAGACCGACCGCAATTTCATGACGCTGCAATTTGCCGCTAAGTCGGAGAATGAATCGTTCGCCCGCGTGACTGTCGCTGCCTTTGTGTCTCAATTGGATCCGACCATGGATGAAATCACCGATTTGAAGACGGTGGTCTCCGAAGCGGTCACCAATTCCATTATTCATGGATATGACGAAGATCCGGAAGGTATCGTTACGATCTCCGCGTCTATCGAAGGCGATACGGTGACTCTCGTGGTGGAAGACAAGGGCAGGGGGATCGAAGATCTGGAGTTAGCCAAGCAGCCGTTGTTTACGTCGAAACCGGAGCTGGAGCGGTCCGGCATGGGTTTCACGATCATGGAGAATTTTATGGATGAATTTGATGTCACCAGCGAGATGGGCGGGGGTACTTCCATCCGGATGAAGAAGAGGATTGTATCTAAGAAAGCTTTGTACAATTAGGGGTTGGAGCTATGGATGCCGAAGTGAAGCAAGCCTCGAGAGAGTATTTGGACGACACGGAAGTGAAGCGGTTGATTGCTCTGAGCCAGAACGGGGATTCCGCGGCCAGAGACCGGCTTGTAAACTGCAACATCCGGCTGGTTTGGTCAGTCGTGCAGCGTTTTATGAACCGGGGTTACGAGCCTGAAGATTTGTTTCAGATCGGATGTATCGGACTGCTGAAATCGGTCGATAAGTTCGATCTCAGCTATGACGTGAAATTTTCAACCTATGCGGTTCCGATGATTATCGGTGAAATCCAGCGCTTTTTGCGTGACGATGGTACCCTTAAGGTAAGTCGCTCGCTCAAAGAAATGGCGAATAAGGTACGCAAAAAGAAAGATGAGCTGTCCAAGCTATTGAATCGGCTTCCTACCGTAAAGGAAGTGGCCGCAGAGCTGGGAGTCACCCCGGAAGACGTCGTGTTTGCCCAGGAGGCGAACAAGCCGCCGGCGTCCATTCATGAGACCGTATTTGAAAATGATGGGGATCCGATCACGCTGATGGATCAAATCGCCGACGAGTCGCAGGAACGCTGGTTCGATAAATTGGCGCTCCATGAAGCGATCGACGGATTATCGGAAAGGGAAAGGCTGATCGTATATTTGCGGTATTATCGCGACCAGACTCAATCCGAAGTTGCCAACCGGCTTGGTATCTCGCAAGTACAGGTATCGCGGCTGGAGAAGAAAATTTTGCAGAGCATTCGCGACCAGATCGCGCAATAGCACAAATTTTACAGGATCCCCTTTAAGCAGATCGTCGCAATAAGCGGCGGTTTGTGAAGGGGATTTTTCAGCGTCAATGACCGGATATACTCGCAAGGAAAGAGGACATCTTATATACTAGAAGTAGATTCGCCATCTAAAACAGAAGGAGATCATAACATGAGCGTACATATTGCAGCCAAACCAGGCGAGATCGCAGAAACTATTCTTTTACCGGGGGATCCGCTCCGGGCCAAGTATATTGCCGAAACGTATTTAAGCGACGTGATTTGTTATAACGAAGTCCGGGGGATGCTTGGATTCACGGGCACCTATCAAGGGAAAAGAATCTCTGTGCAAGGCAGCGGGATGGGAATTCCGTCCATTTCGATTTATGCGAATGAACTGATTCGGGATTACGGAGTGAAGAACCTGATTCGCGTCGGCACATGCGGCGGCATGCAGGAGCATGTCCATGTCCGCGACGTTATTCTGGCTCAAGCTTCCTGCACCGATTCCAGCATGAACCGTCATGTGTTCGGCGGCTTCGACTTCGCTCCGATTGCGAGCTTCCCGCTCTTGAAAGCGGCTTATGACCGCGGGGTGGAAAAAGGATTGAAGCTGCATGTCGGGAATATTTTTAGTTCGGACATGTTTTATAGGGACGATACGACCGTAACTCAACTGCTGATGAAATACGGCGTGCTTGGCGTAGAGATGGAGACGACCGCACTATATACTCTTGCCGCCAAGTATGGAGTCAATGCGCTGACTATTCTGACTGTTAGCGATCATTTGCTTACCGGTGAGGAGACCACTTCGGAAGAACGGCAAACCACCTTTAACCAGATGATGGAAGTCGCCTTGGATACAGCTGCAGCGCTATAAGGCAACGGGAATTCCACGAATATAAAAAAAAGCACCGCCGAGGTGATTAAACTGGTACCCTTGTCAAGGACACTTAAAAAAGAGAAGGCTTAGGCAACAGACAATAGATGATTCCTGTACTGAACAGGGGTCATCTTTTTTAATCCCCATTGATACCTGTGATGGTTGTAATAT